>CAWDBZ010000016.1:0-434625 GCA_963800715.1 uncultured Actinomycetota bacterium
CAACACGTGACCTGGGACCAACACGACCTAGCATGGCGCGCATGAGTGCCACCGTGGCGGTCGTCCTCCGTACCAGCGACCGGCCCCTGCTCCTTCAGCGGGCACTCGCGAGCGTCCGCTCGCAGACTCACGACGGCTGGCAGCTGCTCGTGGTGGTCGACGGCGGCGACCCGGCCGAGGTGACCGAGGCGCTCGCGGCCGCGGGGCTGGCCGACGACGAGCGGGTCACCGTGCTCGCCGACGGCAGTGATCGCGGTCCCGCCGGCGCCGGCAACGCCGGACTGGCGGTCGCGGACGCTGACCTGGTGGCCTTCCACGACGACGACGACACCTGGGCGCCCGGCTTCCTCGCGGCCGCCGTCGCCCACCTCGAGGCCAACCCCGACCAGGTGGCCGTGGCGGCCCGCACCGACGCGGTCACCGAGAGCCTCGGCGAGCGGGGCATCAAGGAGACCGGCCGCGAGCCGCTGGCACCGGACCTCGACCGGATCTCGCTGCTCTCGGTCGCACACGGGCACGTCGTGCCCGCCAGCTCGCTCGTCGTACGGCGTGACGCGCAGCGCGAGGTCGGCGACCTCGACACCAGCCTGCCCGTCCTCGAGGACTGGGACTTCCTGCTGCGGCTGCTCACCCACGGCCCGGTCGGCTACCTGGCCGACGAGCCGCTCGCCGCCTGGCACCTGCGGCCGGACGCGACCGGCACCGACGCCAACAGCGTCGTCGTCCGTCCCGGGCTGCACCGCGAGGTCGCCGACCAGCTCCGTGAGCGCTACCTGCGGGGCGACCTGGCGACCGGCGCCGACGGGGTCCGCGGCCTCGGACTGCCGCTGGTCCTGGCCCGCCAGCTCGAACAGCAGCACGACCGGATCGGCGCCGTGCTGGCCGAGCACGCCGAGCAGGCCGCCGCCCGGGCCGAACACCACCGCGAACACCTCGACCTGCTCTCCACCTCCCAGCGCGAGCACGTCGACGTCATGACCACCGAGCTCCAGCTCGAGGTCGGGCGGCTCCGGGGTGAGCTCATGGTCATGCGCGAGCTGGTCAGCGACCTGACCAAGCAGCTGGCGACCACCCAGGAGGACGTCGAGAGCGCGCTCGAGCGCACCACCCGGACCATCGAGGTCACCATGAACGCGCTCCGAGCCGCCGCCGAGGACCCCACCCGTCCGGTCCGGGAGTCCTTCGGCGGGCTGCCCCGCAGGGTGCGGTCAGTCTGGCGGCGTGACGAGACGCCGCGGCCCACGGAGCCTGCCGACCTCGGTTGAGGGGCGGCTGCCGGTCCGGCCGACGATGCCGGACCGGGACCGGGCGGCCGGTATAGTCCGAGCGGTTCCGTGCCCCCCTTCACGTGCCAGAGGAACCAGTGCGCCGCGCCGTCTTCTACCTCTTCTACGACCCGCAGGGTCAGGTGGACGACTACGTCCTGCACACCCTCGGTCACCTGCGGGCCCAGGCGGAGCACATCTTCGTCGTCTCCAACTCGCCGCTCGACGCCGCGAACCGCGCCCGGCTCGACACCGTGGCCGACACCGTCTGGGAGCGGGAGAACGTCGGCTTCGACGTGTGGGCCTACAAGGAGGCCATGTTCGTCCACGGCCTCGACCGGCTCGTCGACTTCGACGAGGTCATCCTGATGAACTGCACGTTCTTCGGCCCGGTCGGCAGCTTCGACGACCTGTTCGACGACATGGACCGACGCACCGACGTCGACTTCTGGGGGATCACCGAGCACGCCGAGCGCTCGGAGCACCCCTTCGAGGTCGGCGTCGCCCTCGACGCGCACATCCAGTCCCACTGGATCGCAGCCCGACGCGGGCTGGTGGCCTCCGAGGCCTGGCGCACCTACTGGGACGAGATGCCGATGATCACGTCCTACGAGGACTCGATCTCCCGGCACGAAGGCAGGCTGACGGCGTACTTCCTGGCCCGCGGGTTCACCCACGCCGTTGCCTACCCGAGTGAGCGCTACGGGTCCGACCACCCGATCATGGACCTCCCGGCGCTGCTGATCCGCGACGGCTGCCCGATCGTCAAGCGCCGCAGCTTCTTCCACGACCCGCTCTACAACGAGAAGCACGCCAACGACGGCCGCCAGATCATCCGGCTGATGGCCGAGCGCGGCTATCCGGTCGAGAGCATCTACGCCAACCTCGCCCGTACCTCGAAGCCGCGGTCGCTCGTGACCAACCTCGGCCTGCTCGAGGTGCTCCCCGAGGTCGACCTCGGCTACGACGAGTCGGCCGCACTCCGGGTGGTGGCGATCGCCCACCTCTACTACCCCGACATGACCGACGAGATCGTCGATCGGCTCGACCACCTCCCGGGCGACTACGACCTCGTCGTCACCACCGCCGACGAGGAGCGCAAGGCGGCGATCGAGGACGTGCTCGCTCGCCGGGACCGCAAGGCCGAGGTGCGCATCGTCGGCAGCAACCGCGGCCGCGACATCTCGGCGTTCTTCGTCGACTGCCGCGACGTGCTCGAGAGCGACGCCTACGACATCGTGGTGAAGGTCCACTCCAAGCGGAGCCCCCAGGACGGCCCCAACATCGGCGAGCTGTTCAAGCGGCACCTCCTGGAGAACCTGCTCTCCTCGCCCGGCTACGCCGCCAACGTGCTGCGCCTCTTCCAGCAGCACTCCTCGCTCGGGATGGTCATCCCGCCGATCTACCACATCGGCTACCCGACGCTGGGCCACGCCTGGTTCACCAACAAGGACGCCGCCCAGGACGAGGCGAAGGAGCTCGGCATCCGCGTGCCTTTCGACGACACCACGCCGGTGTCGGCCTACGGCAGCATGTTCGTCGCCCGGCCGCAGACGCTGCGGGCGATCACCCAGGCGGGCTACGTCCACGAGGACTTCCCCGACGAGGGCGGATACGCCGACGGCGCGCTGTCCCACGTCATCGAGCGGCTGATGACCTACGCGGTGCTCAGCAGCGGGCACCACGTCCGCGAGGTGATGAACGCCGACCTGGCGGCGGTCAACTACAGCTTCCTGGAGTACCGCGCCATCGCGATCGGTGCCGAGCTGCCCGCCTACCCCGGCCAGCAGCTCAACCGGATCCGCAAGCTCAAGCAGGTCAAGCGACGGGTCGAACGCGGCTCGGGCAAGGGCCGCAATGCGCAACGCCCGGGTGCCCGCGTAGACCGGGGCGCCGACCAGGTGGCGGCACCGGGGGACAGGCAGCCCGGCAAGCCCGGCAAGCAGGCCGACCAGCAGGCCGACCAGCAGGGCGACCAGCAGGGCGACCGCCGCGGCGGCGTCCGGTGGCGGCGGTTCTGATGCAGGCGCCCTGGTCGGGGGTCAGCTCGGTCGCGACCTCTTTCAGCTCCCGCGCCAACAGCATCGGCTTCTTCCGGTGGCTCATGGCCTTCTTGGTGATCTTCTCCCACGCCGGTCCGGTCGCCGGGTTCTACGGCCAGGTGGACCTCGGGTCGACGATCAGCGACGAGCAGTCGCTGGGCGGCGTGGCGGTCGCCGGCTTCTTCTTCTTCAGCGGCTTCCTCATCACCCGGAGCCGTCGCCGCACCGGCGTGCTGCGCTACTTCTGGCGCCGGTGCCTGCGGATCATGCCGGCGTTCTGGACCGCGCTCCTGCTCACCGCCTTCGTCCTCGCGCCGATCGCGTGGCACCACGAGCGCGGCTCGATGGGCGGGTTCTGGAGCTCCGACTTCGACTCGCCGTACACCTACGTGTGGCACAACATGTTCCTGATCCTCGACCAGCGCAACATCGCTGGGATGGGCACCTCCGTGCCGCTCGCCGACATCGACGGGTATGACTGGAACGGCTCGGCCTGGACGCTGCAATACGAGTTCAAGGCCTACATCATGGTGGGCATCCTCGGCGTCGTCGGCTGGGCCGCCAGCCGCTGGCTGTCCTCGTTCGTCGCGATCGGCATCCTCGTCCTCAACGCGATGCTGTGGACCGGCCACGTCAACATCTTCGGCTGGAGCGACCTCCTGGCCCGGGTGTTCGGGCACTCGTGGCTGGTCGACCGGATCGACGAGTTCATGTTCGCGCCGCTGGGCCATCCGTTCCTCGCCGACCCCTACAACCTGATGCTGCTGGCGCCGTTCGCCTTCGGCATGCTGTTCGCGCTGTGGGGCGACAAGATCCCGGTGAGCGGGTACGTAGCCGTGATCGGCCTGGCCGTCGCGCTCTACACCTACGACCAGGGCGGCTGGAACGTCGGCGGCCAGTTCGGCCTCCTCTACTGCCTGATGTGGGGCGCGATCCGCTTCACCAAGCTCCAGCACTGGGAGAGGTTCGGCGACTTCTCCTACGGCGTCTACATCTTCGCCTGGCCCCTGATGCTGTTCGCCTGCTTCTTCGGGCTCGAGAAGCAGGGGATGGTCGTCTACTTCGTGGTGCTGATCGCCGCCATCCACGCGGTCGCCTTCTGCAGCTGGCACCTGATCGAGAAGCCGGCCATGTCCCTGAAGGACTGGACGCCCGCCCCGCTCTTGGCGCGGGTGCGCCGACGGGCGCCCGACACCACCCCGGTCGAGGGCCCGGCGCCCTCGGCCACGCCTGAGACCGCCACCCCCGAGGTGGCCACCCCCCACGGCGCCGGTCCGGTGCCCATCCCTGCGCTGGTCCCCGCCGCTGCGTCCGAGGAAGGCCTGTGATGACCACCCCCGAAGACAGCCGCGAAGACAGCCCCGAGACGGTCCCGAGCGCTCCCGAGACCGACGAGCTCGCCGCCGCCCAGCGGCCGAAGCTGACCAACCGGCTGCGGCTGCTCCCGCTGGCCGCTCTCTGCCTCTGCGTCGCCGGCACCGCGATCGTGGGCGCCGTCCACGGCGGCGAGCTCGTCGGAGGTGCCGGGCCGGCGGCGGCCGAGCGGGCGGCCGCGGCGCAGGCCCGGCGCGCCGACCGGGAGCTGCGGCAGGCCGAGCGCGCCGTCGAGCGGGCCAAGAACGCCTGCACGCCCAAGTTCAACCCCGCCCACAAGGGCGAGCCGTGGCGCGGCCAGGCCGCCAAGGCCAGCGAGAAGGCGTTCCGGAAGGCGATCAAGAAGGAGAACCCCAACTACGTCCGCGGCAAGGACGGCTGGGTGTTCTTCAACGACCCCCAGGTCGACAACTTCTCCCAGGCCCTCGGTCGGGTCACCCAGACCCCCAAGGAGGAGAAGGCCTGGGCACGCCTTTTCAGGAAGCAGGCGAAGGCTGTCGAGAAGGCGGGCGCCACGTACTTCGTCGTGGTCGCCCCCGCGAACTGGGACGTCTATCCCCAGAAGCTCCCGGCCTGGGCCCAGAAGCTGCGTGGCACGACCTCGCTCGAGAAGCTGATGGCTGACCATCCCGAGCTCCCGTGGCTCGACCTGCGCGCACCGCTGCAGAAGGCGGCAAAGAAGCACGACACCTACGAGCCGCTCAACAGCCACTGGACGCCCTACGGCGGCTACGTCGCCTGGCAGGCGATCACCAAGTGCCTCCGCGCCTCCGACCCGGCCCTCAGCGCCGTGGGTGTGCCCCCCATCAACGGCGTCGGTATCGCGGCCAACTCCAACGAGTTCGGGCCGTACGGCGTACCCGACGGAAAGCCGCGACGCACCATCCCTATCTACCAGTCGCCGCACCCCGCGACCACGGTCACGCACCTTCCCGACAACGCTCCTTTCGCCAACGAGCCGGACGACAAGGTGGTCATGGAGTGGCTGCCGGTCCGCGCGGCCACACCGGGTGCCCAGACCCCGCTGAAGCTGCTGACGCTCCGTGACTCGACGGGCGATGCGCTCTCGCCGCTGTGGAGTTGGTCGTTCGGCAACGCGGTCCAGTACGGTCACGAGATCGGCATGAACAACGAGCCGACCCCGCTGGCCCAGATCCTGGCCACCGAGCACCCGAACGTGGTGCTGTTCGTGATGACCGAGCGGTACCTCTGGTTGCCGCCCAAGTCCTGAGGAGCTGAGCTCACACCTTGACGACCTGCCTGGTCACTGGCGGGGCCGGTTTCATCGGCTGCGCCCTGTCCGCGATCCTGCCCGATCACTTCGACCGTGTCGTGGCCCTCGACAACATGCACCCGCAGGTGCACGAGTCGCCCGACCGGCCTGCCGCGCTCGATCCGCGGGTGGAGCTGGTCGTCGGTGACGTGACCTCGGCCGCGGACTGGGACGCGCTGCTCGCCGACCTGAAGCCGACCGTCGTCGTGCACCTCGCGGCCGAGACCGGAACGGCGCAGTCGCTGACCGAGGCCACCCGGCACGCAATGGTCAACGTGGTCGGCACCACCGAGCTGCTCGACGCACTGGTCCGCCATGACGCGCTCCCGCAGAAGGTCGTGCTGACCTCGTCCAGGGCGGTCTACGGCGAGGGCGCCTGGCAGGCGTCCGACGGCAGCCTCACCTACCCCGGCCAGCGCAGCGACGCGATGCTCGAGGCCGGGCAGTGGGACTTCCCGGGGCTCACCCCGACCCCGTTCGAGTCCTCTCGAGTCACGCCCACGCCGACCAGCGTCTACGGTTCGACCAAGCTGGCACAGGAGAACGTGCTCACCTCGTGGTGCCTGGCGCTGAACGTCACTCCGGTGCTCTACCGGCTCCAGAACGTCTACGGCCCGGGCCAGTCGCTGACCAACCCCTACACCGGCATCGTGTCGTTCTTCGCCCAGCGCGCGAAGGCCGGCGAGGTGATCCCGGTCTACGAGGACGGCCAGATCATCCGCGACTTCGTCTACATCGACGACGTCGCGCGGGCGATCGTGCAGGGCGTCCTGCACTCGGATGGCAACCGGGACGCCTACGACATCGGCTCGGGCGAGGGCACCAGCATCATGCGGCTCGCCGAGCTGATCGCGGCCATCTACGGCGCCCCGGCCCCGAAGGTCAACGGGATGTTCCGCAACGGTGACGTCCGCGCGGCCAGCTGTGACATCTCGGCGGCCGAGGCCGCGCTCGACTGGCACCCCCAGGTGATGGTCGACGAGGGCGTTCGCCGCCTGTGTGCCTTCATCGACACCGTGCTCGCAGGGCAGTCCTGACGGCATCGCCGGGGGCCGGAGTCCTCGCTAGCATGTGCCCGCGGCAGCCCCGCCCCGTGATCGGAGCAACGCCATCAACGACGACCCGACGGACCTCCCCGTCCCCGACCGCGCGCCGGCCGGCGAGGTGCCCGAGTCCGTCGACCCTGCGGCCGAGCTGGAGCGTCGGCGTGCGCTCTACTGGGAGCTCGGTGACTTCGGTCGGGGCCGCGGGCTGGAGATCGGACCGCTGCACCGCACGCTGGTCCCGCGCGACCAGGCCGACGTCCGCTACCTCGACGTCCGGGACCGCGCCGGCCTCGTCGAGTGGTACGACGAGATGGATCCCGATGTCGTCACCGCGGACATCCCGGAGGTCGACTACTTCCTCATCCAGCCCGACGGCCGGACCCTCACGATGGTCGAGGCGGCCCGGGAGGGGGCGCCGTTCGACTGGGTGGTGGCCTCCCACGTCATCGAGCACATCCCGGACCTGATCGGCTGGCTGGCCGAGCTGGCCGAGCTCGTCGCGGACGACGGACGGGTGGTGCTCGCCGTGCCCGACCGGCGGTTCACCTTCGATGCCTACCGGCCGCTGACCACGGTCGGGCAGATGGTCCAGGCGCACCTGGACGGCGACACCAGGCCGTCGACCCGGGCGGTCTACGACCACTACGCCGGCACCGTCGACTACAACCACATGAACCTCTGGCGCGGCGAGCGGCCGTTCTACGACGGTCCCCGGTTCGGGGCCGCGAGCGCCGAGGACCAGCTGCGCCGCGCCTTGGCCGGTGAGTACGTCGACAGCCACGTCTGGCTGTTCACCCCTGACACCTTCCTGCGCCAGTTCCGCGAGCTGCGGCTCAGCGGCCGGTCGGAGTGGTATGTCGACGCGATCGTCCCGACTCCGCGCGACGAGATCGAGTTCCGGGTGCGGCTGCGCCGGGTCCCGCGCGGCACCGACGCCACCGTCGAGGACTACCCCGGCGAGGTGGTCGCGGAGGGCGAGCGCCCCGAGTGGGTCGAGCAGCAGGCGACCTGGCACCGCACCGACACGCTGCAGGACCGGATCGATGTCCTCGAGACGCTGCTGGAGCTCTCGCAGAGCGACCACGCCGAGGCCGAGGCCCAGGTGGAGAAGCAGCAGGAGCAGCTGGCCAAACTCCGCAGGCGGCTCAGGCGCAGCCAGGCCACCGTGGCTGCGCTTCGCGAGGCGAAGCAGAAGACGCCACCGGCCCCTGCGTCCGGCTCGCTGGGCAAGGTCGTCCGCAAGGTCGTCCGCCGCAGTCGTTGAGCCGCACGATATCCGAGCTGGCTTTGGGGGCTCTTCGCAGTTGAGGGTGTAGTCCGGTCGGCGCGTCGGTGGCCGGGTAGGGGTCGAGGTCTCCCGAGGATGGAGGTGACTATGATCTCGGGCTCGAAGTGCTCGGGCAGCGGTTGGAGCCCGATCGGGCGATTCTCCGGTGCCGGGTTGTCGAGCCCGTCAGATGGTGTCGTCGCTGCGGATGCCAGGGCGCGGCCAGGGACACGGTGGTCCGGCGGTTGGCGCACGAGCCGTTCGGGTGGCGGCCCACGGTGTTGGAGGTCAGCCTCCGCCGATACCGGTGTAACGCCGCCTCCGACGACCGGAACACGGACCGACGACGCGCCGCGAGCCGTCAGTCGCCGACGCTGCCGTCGATCATCTCGCGCAGGATGTCCGCGTGGCCCGCGTGCCGGCCGGTCTCCAGGATCACGTGCAGGTACACCCACCGCAACGTCAGCTCCCTGCCCCGCGGTGCGTAGTCGAGGCTGTGCTGGGCGGCGATCTCGCGGGAGCGGTCGCACTCCGCCTGGTAGGCGCCGATGACGTCGTCGAGCTTCTCGTTCGGCTCCAGCCGCAGGTCGGCCTCCGGGTCTGCGTCGGTCCACGGCGGCGTGGGCAGCTCCGCGGCGGGGATCTGCCCGATCTGCTCGGCGAACCCGCCCAGTTCCACCCACCGCAGGTGTTTGATCAGGCCGCCGAGGTTGGTGCCGGTCGGCACCGGGCTGCGCCGGGCGTCCTCCTCCGACACCCCGCGGGCCTTGCGCACGACGGCGTCGCGCAGGTAATCCAGGAACGTCTCGAGCTGCTCGCGCTCGCTGGCGGCGACCACGCTGCCGAGGATCTCACTGGGTCTAGCCATCGCCCGAACGTAGCACGCGGGCCGACCCTCGCACCGGGGGCTATTTGGGCTCTTCGCAGTCGCAGTTGAGGGTGTAGTCCGGTCGGCGCGTCGGTGGCCGGGTAGGGGTCGAGGTCTCCCGAGGATGGAGGTGACTATGCCGTCCATCTGGAAGACCTCGACGTGTCTGACGCTACCTTCGCCCGCCCTGACCTGACCACGTTCGCTCGTCTTGATGATCTCGGGCTCGAAGTGCTCGGGCAGCGGTTGGAGCCCGATCGGGCGATTCTCCGGTGCCGGGCGGTCCAGCCCGACAGATGGTGTCGTCGCTGCGGATGCCAGGGCGCGGCCAGGGACACGGTGGTCCGGCGGTTGGCGCACGAGCCGTTCGGGTGGCGGCCCACGGTGTTGGAGGTCCGCGTCCGCCGCTACCGGTGTACGGGCGGCTGCGGGCACGTGTGGCGCCAGGACACGAGCCTGGCTGCCGAGCCACGGGCGAAGCTCTCGCGCCGTGGCCTGCGGTGGGCGTTGGAAGGGATCGTGCGTCAGCACCTGACCGTCGCTCGGGTCGCCGAGGGCCTCGGGGTCGCCTGGAACACCGCCAACGACGCCGTGCTGGCCGAGGGCAAGCGGATCCTGATCGAGGACCCGCATCGCCTCGACGGGGTGAAGGTCCTCGGCGTCGATGAGCACGTCTGGCGGCACACGCGGCGCGGCGACAAGTACGTCACCGTGATCATCGACCTCACACACCGATCCGTGAGGGAACCGGCCCCGCTCGGCTGCTCGACATGGTCGAGGGCCGCTCCAAGCAGGCGTTCAAGACCTGGCTGGCCGAACGACCCGAGGCGTGGCGCGAGGCCATCGAGGTGGTCGCGATGGACGGGTTCACCAGCTTCAAGACCGCGACCGCCGAGGAGATGCCCGACGCCGTCGCGGTCATGGATCCCTTCCACGTCGTCCGCCTGGCCAGCGACGCCTTGGACCGGTGTCGGCGCCGCGTCCAGCTGGCCATCCACGGACACCGTGGTCACAAGGACGACCCGCTCTACTCCGCGCGACGCACCCTGCACACCGGCGCCGACCTCCTGACCGAGAAGCAGAAGGACCGGTTGGACGCGCTGTTCGCGGCCGAGGAGCACGTTGAGGTCGAGGCGACCTGGGGCATCTACCAGCGGATGGTCGCCGCCTACCGTCACCCCGACCGCGCCAAGGGGCGCGAGCTGATGGTCAAGCTGATCGACTCGGTCAGCCACGGCGTGCCGACAGCACTCACCGAGATTGTCACCCTCGGGCGGACCCTGAAGAAGCGCGCCGCCGACGTCCTGGCCTACTTCGACCGACCCGGCACCAGCAACGGACCGACCGAGGCGATCAACGGCCGCCTCGAACACCTCCGCGGCTCCGCCCTCGGCTTCCGCAACCTGACGAACCACATCGCCAGATCACTACTCGAGACAGGCGGCTTCCGACCCCACCTACACCCTCGATTGTGAAGAGCCGCTTTGGGACGGTCCGATATCCCGCGAGGATATCCGGACTCGATCTGCAGGCCGCCTTTGAATACACCGGTTGCGCGTAGTCAAGCGGTTCTTGATGATATCGAGGTCGATGTCGGACTTTTCCGGCTATGTGACATGATCAATGCCGCATTGGCGCTATTCGCCAATACGCACTGCCAATTTCACCTAACCCTGGCAATTGCCTTTCTCAGGACCGGAGATCACTTCATGGCGCAGAAGGTTCATATCGTCCTCGAGGACGACCTCGACGGCAGTGATGCCACTCAGACCGTCTCGTTCGCTCTTGACGGCACGTCCTACGAGATCGATCTGAACGACAAGCACGCCTCCACTCTCCGCGACGCCCTGGCCACTTACGTCGGCCACGCCCGCAAGGTGACGGGCGCCCGCCGCGGTCGGCGTTCGGCTGCCTCCTCCGGCAACGGCCACAGCGCCAAGGAGATCCGCGACTGGGCCCGGTCCAACGGCCACAAGGTCCCCGAGCGCGGCCGCATCCCCGCCACGGTGCGCGAGGCGTTCGAAGCCGCACACTGACTGTTTACCCCGCGCAAATTTCGGCCGGGGCCCACGACGGCCAGCTTGCTTCGCTGCGCGGTCCATCGCGGTCCATCGCGGGCACCTGGCCGATCGCGCGGGCGCGCGGGCTTCGCCCGCAGGTCGCTTCGCTCCGTCTCGTGCTTGCGGCCAGGGCTGCGTGAAGTTGTTCGCTGATAGCGGATGCCGGGTGTATGCGTGGTGGGAACGCGTAGGCTGGCATCGGGGTTGTTCCGAGCGACCCCACATGAGCTTTCAAGGAGATACGCATGTTCGAGCGGTTCACGGACCGAGCCCGCCGGGTGGTCGTGCTGGCCCAGGAAGAGGCCCGCATGCTCTCCCACAACTACATCGGGACCGAGCACATCCTGCTCGGTCTCATCCACGAGGGTGAAGGCGTCGCCGCCAAGGCCCTCGAGAGCCTCGACATCTCCCTGGAGGCCGTGCGCGCCCAGGTCGAGGAGATCATCGGCCAGGGCCAGCAGGCGCCGAGCGGGCACATCCCGTTCACGCCGCGCGCCAAGAAGGTGCTGGAGCTCTCGCTCCGCGAGGCGCTGCAGCTCGGCCACTCCTACATCGGCACCGAGCACATCCTGCTCGGCCTGATCCGCGAGGGTGAGGGAGTCGCCGCCCAGGTGCTTCAGAAGCTGGGTGCGGACCTCAACCGGGTCCGCCAGCAGGTCATCCAGCTGCTGTCGGGCTTCCAGGGCAAGGAGTCGACCGCATCGGCGGCGGCCGCGGCCGGCGGCGGTGACGCGCCGTCGTCCTCGCTGGTCCTCGACCAGTTCGGCCGCAACCTGACCCAGGACGCCCGCGAGGGCAAGCTCGACCCCGTCATCGGGCGCGAGCAGGAGATCGAGCGGGTCATGCAGATCCTGTCGCGCCGTACCAAGAACAACCCGGTGCTGATCGGCGAGCCCGGCGTCGGCAAGACGACGATCGTCGAGGGGCTGGCCCAAGACATCGTCAAGGGCAACGTGCCAGAGACGCTCAAGGACAAGCAGATCTACACCCTCGACCTCGGCGCCCTGGTCGCCGGCTCCCGCTACCGCGGTGACTTCGAGGAGCGGCTCAAGAAGGTCCTCAAGGAGATCCGCACCCGCGGCGACATCGTGCTGTTCATCGACGAGATCCACACCCTCGTCGGTGCCGGTGCGGCCGAGGGCGCGATCGACGCCGCCAGCATCCTCAAGCCGATGCTGGCCCGCGGTGAACTGCAGACCATCGGCGCCACCACGCTCGACGAGTACCGCAAGTACCTCGAGAAGGACGCCGCGCTCGAGCGCCGGTTCCAGCCGATCCAGGTGGCCGAGCCGTCGATCGCGCACACGATCGAGATGCTCAAGGGGCTGCGCGACCGCTACGAGGCGCACCACCGCGTCACCATCACCGATGAGGCGCTGGTCTCGGCGGCCACGCTGGCCGACCGCTACATCTCCGACCGGTTCCTGCCCGACAAGGCCATCGACCTGATCGACGAGGCCGGCTCGCGGCTGCGCATCCGCCGGATGACGGCCCCCGCCGACCTGCGCGAGTACGACGACAAGATCGGCGACGTCCGCCAGCGCAAGGAGGCGGCGATCGACGGGCAGGACTTCGAGGCCGCGGCCCGCCTGCGCGACGAGGAGAAGCAGCTGATCCTCAAGAAGTCCGAGCGCGAGAAGCAGTGGCGCGCGGGCGACATGGACGAGGTCGCCGAGGTCGATGAGGAGCTGATCGCCGAGGTGCTCGCCGTGGCGACGGGCATCCCGATCGTGAAGCTGTCCGAGGAGGAGTCGACCCGGCTGCTCAAGATGGAGGACGAGCTGCACAAGCGGGTCATCGGCCAGGAAGAGGCCGTCAAGGCGCTCTCCCGGGCCATCCGGCGTACTCGTGCCGGCCTGAAGGACCCCAAGCGCCCTGGCGGCTCGTTCATCTTCGCCGGCCCGTCTGGTGTCGGTAAGACCTGGCTGTCGAAGTCGCTGGCCGAGTTCCTGTTCGGCGACGAGGACGCGCTGATCCAGCTCGACATGTCGGAGTACGGCGAGAAGCACACCGTCTCGCGGCTGTTCGGCTCGCCTCCCGGTTACGTCGGCTACGAGGAGGGCGGCCAGCTCACCGAGAAGGTGCGCCGCAAGCCGTTCTCCGTGGTCCTCTTCGACGAGGTCGAGAAGGCGCACCCCGACATCTTCAACAGCCTGCTGCAGATCCTGGAGGAAGGTCGCCTGACCGACTCCCAGGGCCGGGTGGTCGACTTCAAGAACACCGTGATCATCATGACCACCAACCTCGGGACCAAGGACATCGCCAAGGGCATCAACCTCGGGTTCCAGCAGTCCGGTGACCCCGCTGGCTCCTACGAGCGCATGAAGAACAAGGTGCAGGACGAGCTCAAGCAGCACTTCCGTCCCGAGTTCCTCAACCGCGTCGACGAGATCATCGTGTTCCCGCCGCTGTCGCAGGAGCAGATCGTCCACATGGTCGACAACATGATCGCGTCGGTCGAGCTGCGGATGCGCGACCGCGACATGCGGATCGAGCTGACTCAGGCGGCCAAGAACCTGCTGGCCGTGCGGGGCTTCGACCCCGTCCTGGGTGCTCGCCCGCTGCGCCGCACGGTCCAGCGCGAGATCGAGGACATCCTCGCCGAGAAGATGCTCTACGGCGAGGTCGGCCCCGGCCAGATCGTGCTGGTGGACGTCGAGGGTGAGGGTCCGACCGCGACCTTCACGTTCTCCGGCCAGAAGGTCGGCGAGCTGCCTGACCTGCCGCCGTTCGAGACCGCCGGTGTCGAGGTCGGGGACTCGCTTGGCGAGGCTGCCGATGGCGAGCCTGGTCCGGTCGACGTACCCAAGACCGCCAGCGACGACTGAGCGCTCCCAGCGCACCGCGGACAGTGAGTGAGCGACCCGCCCTCCCGATCGGGAGGGCCGGTCGCTCATTCAGTTGCGCAGCTGCTTGCGCACCGCGGCACGGAAGGACTTCGTGCCCAGGATGCTGGTCGAGACGAACCGCTGCGAGACCTCGATGACAACGGTGTCGGCGTCCCCCATCCTGGCCGCGATGTAGTCGAGAAGCTCCGGCTGGATCCACACGAACTGACCTTTGTGGAACAGCGACCGCAGGGTTCCGAGCCCGAGATAGCTGAACGAGTCGCCCACCACCACGGTCTCGCCGGCGAGCGTCTTCCGTCGGGGTGTCGAGGTCCAGGACATCTGGAGCGGCACGTCGGGGTCCAGAGGGTGGACCCGGACCTCCACTCCCGTGGCAGGAACCGCCGACGCCCCGGTCTCTGACGTGGGGATGCCGAGCAGCTGGAGGAGGTCCCCGACATGCTCTTCCTGGCCGATTGCATACTTCTGTCTGCGTCCCAGCTTCTTGTCCAGGCGTGTCGCCAAGTGCTCGGCATAGACCGACGCGCCCACGGAGCTCCAGTGGGCGTCGGACCTCCAGTAGACCTCGCGCGGATCCTTGGCCAACTGTCGACGTAGCGGCAGGAAGAGGGGGTCGGAGAAGTTGTCGAGCACACTGCCCTGGTTGTCCAACCCGATCCGGGTGCAGTCACCGTGAGGCAGGTTCACCCCATCGATCTCCCCCCGGTAGACCGACGTCTTGTTGGGAGCGACGGTCAGGACCACCCGGCGTCCGCTCTTCTCGATGGTGCGAGCCAGCTGGGTCAGCCGCTTCAGACCCTTCTGGAACCGGCGGCCGTCAGCGCATGCTCGGTCAAATTCGAGGCCGAGAAAGAGCTGGCCATCGGCACCCCCCACGACGAGGGGAGAGAAGTCATAGAGCAGACCATCGGCGCCGACGAGCCCGGTCGTGGGTAGAGCGGTGGACCCACGCGCATCCCTGGCGAGCAGCGTCGCAGCGTCCGGGCGGTCCTGACCGGCTGACCCTGCGCGAGAGTCAGTGCCGGCGGCTGTCCCGGCCGTGGCCGCGAGGAGAACTGTCGCCAGTCCGGCAGCGACCGCCGGCCAGCGCGAAGTGGTCATGTGGGGGAGGACTTTCCGGTCGGAGAGGCGAGAACGCTAGCACCGCGGGGCGCGCCGCCATGGCGAATTGCGAGACCAAAATAGCGGCCAGGTCGCGGCGTGAGGAACGGCACCCTGACCGTTGCGTGGAACAGCTTCCCCCCACCTGTCAGCCCGGCAGCGACCACATCGAGGGACCACGCCGGGCGACGAGCCCGTCGGCGAGCAGCGAGTCGAGACACCTGGCTCGCTGGTCGCCGTCGTGTGGCCAGGCAGCCTCCATGAGCACGTGGGTGTGCACCGGCCCCTGGGCCTCACGCAGCATCGCCAGCAGCCGGCCCCGGCACTGGCGGTCGGTGCCGGCCCAGGCCTGGGTGCGCCGGGGTGGCCCGTCGTACGCCGGGTGGCCGGCGGCCCGCCAGGCGCACCTGTCGGCCACCGGGCACTCGCCGCAACGCGGGTTGGTCGCGGTGCACACGAGCGCCCCGAGCTCCATGACCGCGACCGCCCAGGTGGCGGCGGTCGCGTCCTCCTCGGGCAGCACCGACGTGGCCAGGTCGCGCTCGGCGCGGGTCACCGAGGCGGCCGGGAACTCGACACCGGCCAGGATCCGGGCCAGCACGCGGCGCACGTTGGTGTCGAGCACCACCTGCCGGTGGCCGAACGCGAACGACGCGACCGCGGCCGCGGTGTAGTCGCCGACGCCGGGCAGGCTCAGCAGCTCGTCGTAGGAGTCGGGCACCGCACCGTCGTACCGCTCCGTGATGGCGACCGCGGCGCCGTGCAGGCGCAGCGCCCGCCGCGGGTAGCCGAGCCGACCCCAGGCCCGGACCGCCTCCCCGGACGGCTCTGCGGCCAGCGCGGCCGGCGTCGGCCAGCGCGCCAGCCAGGCCTCGTGCACCGGTAGCACCCGTGCGACCGGCGTCTGCTGGAGCATCAGCTCGGAGACGAGCACCGACCACGCAGAGGCTTCGGGGCGCCGCCAGGGCAGGTCGCGAGCGTGGTCGGCGTACCACCGCAGGATCGGCCTGAGTAGGGGGTTCATCGCGAGCCGACGGTAGTCCTTGCGGCGTGGGTACACCGTGGTGACCCGTGCGCGCCTTACCGTGCGAGGCATGGCTGCGAGCACGCGCGGTCCCCTGCCTCCGGGGGTCTACTGGCGTCGCCGGCTCGCGCTGCTCAGCGCGGCCCTGGTCATCTTCCTGGGAGTCGGCAAGGTGCTCGACCACGGCAGCGACGGCTCCTCCGACGACAAGGCCGAGCAGGCCGGCGCGGCTACCTTGACCAGCCCCACCGCGACGGTGCCCGCCGACGATCCCACCAGGAAGGGTGGCAAGGGGAAGGGTGGCAAAGGCCACGGTGGTAAGGGCCACCAGACGCCCACCCCGACGCCCACGCCCACTCCTACGCCCACGCTGCCGGACCCGTCCGGGCCCTGCGCCGACGACGACGTCTACCTCACCCCGACCATCGCCGCCCCGATCGGCGGCGCTGACATCACCATCATGATCAACCTGCAGACCCGGTCCTCCGAGGCCTGCACCTGGCAGGTCTCCGCGGACACGGTGACGATGAACATCGTCTCCGGTCGCGACAAGATCTGGCTCAGCGACGAGTGCCCGGACGCCATCCCGGTCCAGGACGTCGTCGTACGGCTCGCCTCCGTGACCCAGGTTCCCGTGGTGTGGAACTCACGACGCTCCGACGAGGAGTGCTCCGACCGCACCGCCTGGGCGTTGCCGGGCTTCTACCACATCCGGGCCGCGGCGCTCGGGGGCGAGCCGACCGACGTGCAGTTCGAGCTGCTCGCCCCGGCGCCGGCCACGGTCACCGCGACGGCCGACCCACAGGGCGGCAAGCACGGAGGCAAGCACGGCGGCAACGGGAACAACGGGCAGTAGCGCCCTGGTCAGCGTGCGCGGCGCCTGAGCCGGTGCCTGAGCCGATGCCAGGGCCGGGACCGCAGCCGTTCGATCTCGGCCTCCTGCTCGGCGACCCTGCTGTTGGCTGACTTGAGCCGGCGGCGCAGCTGCCGCAGCGCCTCCTTGTCACTCTCGAGCTTCTCCACGAACCCCTTGGACATCTTGTCGGTCCGCTCCTCGAGCGCGCGCAGCCGCACCCGGCGGGTCTCGAGCTTGGCGGATGCGCGGCGGAGCCGCTCCTGACTCAGGTCCAGGAGGCCCTCGAGTAGACCGATCCGGTGCTCCAGTGCCTCGTTGTGCTGCCAGCCGCCCTGGTGCTCGACCCACTCGGGCCGGTCGGACGTGGCCACGACCTCGCGCGGCTGTTCGCCCGACGGGTCGGCGTACCGCGGGATCCGGCGCATCCGCACCCGGAACTCGATGTCGTCGCGCGGGGTGGCGACCATCTCCTCGACGTACCAGGTCGACAGGCCGAGCAGCCGCAGCTCGCGCATCTGGTGGAGGAAGGTCTCGGGCGTGTAGAGCCAGACGTGACTGTCGACGTACTCGCCGGAGCGGGTGCGCTCGACGTTGTCCATCGCCTCCTGGAGGGTGTGCACGCGGGCCGAGTAGCTGGTCGTGATGCCCCGCCACAGATCCAGGTGGTTGTAGTCCACCGCGGTGGAGAAGTGGTCGTAGACGGCGCGGACCGACGGGCGATCGTTCTGGTTGAGGTGCGCCTCGAGCATCTGTCCGACGGTGGTGGGCGGGCGGTGCAGGTCGAAGGTGTAGCGCTTGTCCGGCACCGCGAGTACGAGCGAGCCGTCGTCCGCCACGAGCTCGGCGATGTCAGCGAGCCAGCCGACCACGTCGGGAACGTGCTCGATGACGTGCGAGGCCATCACCCAGTCGAACGGCGCTCCGGCCTTGGCGGCCTCGGACAGCGAGAGCGTGCGACCGTCGGGCTGGATCAGGAAGTAGTCGATCTCCGGGATCAGCGTCACGTCGACGCCGTGGTCGTCGACGGCGTAGTGGGCCACCAGCCCGTCGCGGTCCATCACGTCGAGGTAGCTGACGTCGGCCATCCCGCGCTCGACGATGGCACGGTGCAGCGGCCCGATCTCGAGGCCGTGCCCGTGGCCGAAGTCCTGGAGTGCCCAGTAGGAACGGCGGCGGATCTCGAGCTCGCCGAGCTCCTCGTTCTCCTCGATGACGGGCCTCCCAAAGCAGTCAGACATTCAGCCAGTCAGCCTACCTTTGCAGCTGCCCTGGCCTCGAAACGAAGGGACTGTCAGCCGAGCCCGGACTTCACGATCGGGACCAGGTGGTCGGCGAGCATCGGGGCCAGGGTGCGGGCGTACGTCGCGGTCATGTGGACGTTGTCCCGATAGACGATGACCCCGCCGATCACGCTGGGGCAGGTCTCGTCCGGGCAGATGTACTGGTTCACATCCACGACGTGGATCCTTGGGTCCGCGACGGCCGCGGCCTCGTCGGCCAGTGGGTCCGGGCGGATCCACTCGTCGGCGTCGCCGTCGCACTCGGTGGTGTCGTCGAGGTGCCGGGCCACGCAGTCCGCGACCTCTTCGCCTTCGAGCGGTGTCGGGGTGTTCCGCAGGACCGCGACCGGTACACCGGTTGCCGCGAGGGCGGCGATGGTCGTGTCGTAGTCCGCAGCCGAGATCGGCGAGTTTCCCGTGAACGACGAGACCACGATCAGGTCGTAGCCACCCGTGGCCATCGCGTCGATCTGGTCCTGCAGGAGCTGAACGCACGCCTCGGGGCTCGTCTCGGTGCCGGGCGCCACGTCGACCGGGCGCAGGATGGTCGCACAGGCCCCGAAGAGGTAGGTGTCGACCTGCCAGCGCCTGTTGTGCCCCAGCATCGCGAATGTCGGGTACCACTGGCCCATGTGCGAGTTGCCGAAGATGGCGACGTGGCGCAGCGGATTCTTGGTGTTGCCGATCTGGCAGACGCCCGGGGGGTCGGGGAACGGTGGCCAGTTGAGGCACCAGCCGGGTGCGATGCCCGGCGAGATGTCGTCCTTCGCGAACGCGGGGTCCGTCACCAGCTCCTGCTCGGCCGGGCACTTCTTGGCCGTCAAAACGCCTGCCCCGAGGCACGGGTCGCCGCTCGAGACCGCGGCCCGGACCTCCTTCTTGTTCTCGCGGACCACGGCATCCACGTGCCACTTCAGCCCGAACGAGCACGCCACGACCAGCACGGTGAGGGCCAGCCCCAGCAGGAACGACCGCCTGGTCCTGTTGCGCAGCGCCGGGTGGTTGCGCAGCGGGTTCTCCACCAGGTAGGTGCTGACCGTCGCGAGGGCGAGCGTCAGCGCGACCAGCACGAGCTTTGCCGCGAGACCAGGGGCGCGATCCAGGGCGTACGGCGCCAGGATGATCAGCGGCCAGTGCCACAGGTAGATGGAGTAGGACGTGTCGCCGATGTGTTGCACCGCGCGCGCGTGGTGCAGCCGCCGCGGGTTGAGCGGATGATCCGGGTCGCTCGCGACGATGAGCGCCGCGGTCGCGAGGGTGGGCAGCAGCGCCGCCACACCCGGGTAGGCGGTCTGGCCGTCGATCGCGACGAGCGCTACGCCGAGGGCGAGCAGCCCCACCCACCAGAGCGCCATGCGGAAAGCCACTCCGAGCCGCGGGACCAGCACCGGGCAGGCCACCGCGAGGAGGCTGCCGATACCGAGCTGCCACAGCCGCGTGTACGTCGCGAAGTAGGCGCGCGCCGGGTCGCTCGAGGTCAGGGCCAGCGAGAGGACCAGTGAGGTGAGCACGAGCACCCCGAAGCCGATGCCGAACGCCAGGGTGCGCGTCCGCCGGCTGCTCCTGCGCGTGAACCAGGCGAGCAGCCCGGTGACCAGCGGCCACAGCAGGTAGTACTGCTCCTCGACCGAGAGCGACCAGTAGTGCTGGAAAGGTGACGGCGCCTGGTGCTGGTCGAGGTAGTCGGTGGCGTCCGCGATCAGCCGCCAGTTCTCGACGTACAGCATCGAGCTCATGGCGTCGCCGGCCACCCGGTCCCACTGGGACACCGACATGAAGAGCAGCGCGCCGCCCAGGGTCGCGAGGATCACGAGGGCGACGGCCGGGATCAGGCGCAGCACCCGTCGGCCCCAGAAGCGCGCGAAGTCGGCCGGACGGGACGGCGGCCGGCCCACGAGCTGGCTGGTGATGAGGAAGCCAGAGATCACGAAGAAGACGTCGACGCCGACGAAGCCGCCGGGCAGGGCGCCGGGCCACACGTGGTAGACGACCACCGCCATGACGGCGACGGCACGGAAGGCCTGGATGTCCTTGCGCACATCGTGCTTGATGGCCGCGGACGTGTGGTCGTGACTGGGAGCCACGAGGGTGGTCATGCGCTCTCGCTCCTGTTCAGCAGCTCGCGAGGTCGCGCGAAACTAACATCCCGCCGCCTGGTGACAAAAAGCCCGAGTCGTCAGACGTACCGCTCCAGGATCGTCGACTCGGCCAGGCGGGAGAGGCCCTCGCGGACACTGCGAGCGCGAAGCTCGCCCACACCCTCGACGACCTGGAGGTCCTCCACCCCGGCCGAGAGCAGCTTCTGGAGGGTGCCGAAGTGGTCGACCAGCCTGTCCACGACCGCCGGTGGGAGCCGCGGCACCTTGGCCAGCAGCCGGTAGCCGCGCGGCGCGACCGCGCCGTCGAGGTGCTCGACGCTGCCCAGGCCGAGCACCCGGGCGGCGGAGGTCGGATCGACCAGCTCGGTGGCGGTGAGCGCCTCCAGGCGCTGCAGCAGCACCTCGGGCTGCTTGCCGCGCCGGCCACCGGGCACGTAGTCGCGGATCACCAGCTCACGCTCGAGGTCGACGCCGGTGATCAGCTCCTCGAGCTGGAGGGCGAGCAGTCGGCCGTCGGTGCCGAGCTCGAGCACGTAGTCCTCGATCTCGCGGGCGATCCGGGTGACCATCTCGAGCCGCTGCGCCACGACCGCGACGTCGCGGACCGTGACGAGGTCCTCGATCTCGAGCGCGGACAGGGTGCTGGAGACCTCGTCGAGCCGGAGCTTGTAGCGCTCGAGCGTCGCGAGCGCCTGGTTGGCTCGCGAGAGGATCTGGCCGCCTTCCTCCAGCACGTGCCGGGTCTCGCCGACGTACGCCGCGATGATCTGCATCGACTGCGACACCGAGATCACCGGGAACCCGGTCTGCTTGGCCACCCGGTCCGCGGTCCGGTGCCGGGTGCCGGTCTCCTCCGACGGGATCGTGTGGTCGGGCATCAGGTGCACGGCCGCCTTGAGGATCCGGGTGATGTCCCGGTCGATGATGATCGCGCCGTCCATCTTGGCGAGCTCGCGCAGCCCGGTGGCCGTGAACGGCAGGTCGAGGTCGAAGCCGCCGGTCGCGATCGAGTCCACGGTGCGGTCGCTGCCGAGCACGATCAGCGCACCGGTCCGGCCCCGCAGGATCCGATCGAGTCCGTCGCGCAGCGAGGTCCCGGGGGCGATGGCCTGCAGGGTCGCGCGCAGCCGCAACACCTCGTCGGACCGTTCCGGCATGGCGCACCTCCTCGCGGGCTCGCGGTGCAGCGCCAGCCTAAGGCGTCCGGGGACACAACCGCGCGTCTGCTGGTTCGGGGGCTGTCGCCCGGGACCCATGGCTAGGGTTTCGTGGTGACCACCTCCGAGAACCGCCCGTGGGGGTCCTGGCTCATCCTGGACGAGGGCGAGGGCTACAAGGTCAAGCGGATCGTGGTCGACCCCGGCTGCCGGCTGTCCTACCAGCGGCACGAGCTCCGCGCGGAGCACTGGATCGTCGTGGCCGGCTCGGCGACCTGCACCCTGGACGGCGAGAACGTCGTGCTGGCCCCTGGCGAGACGGTCGATGTTGAGGTCGGCCAGGCGCACCGGATCGCCAACCAGGGCGACGACACCCTGGTGGTCATCGAGGTCCAGCGCGGGTCGTACACCGGCGAGGACGACATCGTGCGGATCGAGGACGACTACGGGAGGGCAGGCGCTCGCTAGTCGTCCGCGGCGCGGAGCCGCGACTCCCCGGCCGACGTGACTTGGAGCAACCGCAGGGCGGAGGCGACGTCGGGGACGTCGAGGACCCGCATGCCGTCGACGATCCAGGACTCAGGAGAGCGGGGGCCGGGCTTGCTGCGGTCGCTCGGGACCACCGCGACGCGGAAGCCGAGCCTGGCGGCCTCGGACAGCCGCTGCGGAAGGTCGCGCACGCGGCGCAGCTCGCCGGCCAGTCCGATCTCGCCCATCGCGACCACCCCGGACGGAGGGGCGACGCCGAGGGTCGCCGAGCCGAGCGCGACGGCGACCGCGAGGTCGCTGGCCGGCTCGTGCAGCCTTGCGCCGCCGACCGTCGAGGCGAAGACGTCGTAGGAGTGCAGCCGGATCTTGCAGTGCTGCTGAAGCACGGCGAGCACCATCGCGACCCGCGACGAGTCGAGCCCCGACGTCGTGCGCCGCGGCCGCTCGAGCGGTGAGGGCGTGACGAGCGCCTGGACCTCGGCGAGCAGCGGACGCCGGCCCTCCATCGTCACCGCGACGCAGGTGCCGGCCACCTGGCCGGTCTGGTGCTCGACGAAGAGCCCGGTCGGGTCGGTGACCGCGGTGATGCCGTCGGGGCCGAGGTCGAAGCAGCCGACCTCGTCGATCGGGCCGAAGCGGTTTTTCATCGCCCGGACCATCCGGAACCGGGAGTTGCGGTCGCCCTCGAAGTGGAGCACCACGTCGACGAGGTGCTCGAGCACCCGCGGGCCGGCGATCGCACCGTCCTTGGTGACGTGGCCGATGAGCACGGTGGTGATGTTGCGGGTCTTGGCGACCCGGATCAACGCCGCCGCGACCTCCTTGACCTGGGTGACTCCGCCGGGGACGCCCTCGATGCCCGAGGCGCCGATCGTCTGGATCGAGTCGACGACCAGCAGCGTCGGCCGGACCTCCTCGATGTGGGTGAGCACGGCACCGAGGTCGGTCTCGGCGGCGAGGAAGAGCTCGGCGTGCACGCCGTTGGTGCGGTCGGCGCGCAGCCGGACCTGGGCGGCCGACTCCTCGCCGGTGACGTAGAGGACCCGCTCCCGGACCCGGGCGGTCTGCGCCGCCACCTCGAGGAGCAGCGTGCTCTTGCCGACACCGGGCTCACCGGCCAGCAGGATCGCGGCGCCCGGGACCAGCCCGCCCCCGAGCACCCGGTCGAGCTCGGGCACCCCACAGCTGCGGGAGGTCGACTCCTCGACCGAGACCTGGCCGATCGGGACCGCCGGTGCGCTCACCGGGCTCGCTGAGGCGCGCATCGTCGGAGCGGCTGCCTCGGCCACCGAGCCCCAGGCCTGGCACTCGCCGCAGCGGCCCACCCACTTGGCGGCCTCCCAGCCGCACTCGGTGCAGCGGTAGGCAGGACGCGTCGTGGACTTGGGCACGGCAGCAACCTAGGCGGCACCGCCGACAGCCCGCGGGAGCCGCTCCGCAGCCATCCACCCAGCCGTCCACACAGCCATCCAAAGAGGGACCGCACCCTTGCGGGTGAGCCTCGCGATATCCTCCCTTGGAACGATCCAGAGCACTCGGTTGCCAGCTCCAGGAGGGGACGTGTCGAGCACCATGAGCCGCCCGCCCGTGACGCCACCGACCCTCGCCGACGTCGCCGAACGCGCCGGTGTCTCCCGCCAGACCGTCTCCAACGCGGTCAACAACCCCGACCTGCTCCGCGAGGACACCCTGCAGCGGGTCCAGGAGGCGATCACCGAGCTCGGCTACCTGCCCAACCGCGCCGCCCGCAACCTCCGGACCCGCGCCTCGCACCTGATCGGCCTGCCCATCAAGGCCGCCGAGGAGGGCACGGCCAACGCCGCGATGGACCGCTTCGTGCACTCGCTGGTCGACTCCTCCCGCGAGGCCGGGTACCACGTGCTGCTGTTCTCCGGCACCCGCACCGGCAAGGCCGAGGACGAGCTGCCGGCGTACGACGACCTGCTGCGCTCCACCGCGGTCGACGCGTTCGTGGTGACCGACACCTACCTCGGCAACCCGCAGGCGGCCTGGCTCAACGAGCGGCGCGCGCCGTTCGTCGCGTTCGGCCGGCCCTGGAACGACCCCACGGCCCGGCACCCGTGGGTCGACGTCGACGGCGCGGCCGGCGGTGACATGGCGACCTCCCACCTGATCGAGCGCGGCCACCACCGCATCGCGTGGATCGGCTGGCGCAAGGACTCGTTGCTGGGCGAGGACCGGCGGGCCGGCTGGTCGCAGGCGATGCGCTCGCGCGACATCCCGACCACGGGACTGGCCTCGCGGGTCGAGGACACCATCGCGTCCGGACGCGAGGCGAGCGCCGTCCTCCTCGACGAGGCGCAGCCCACGGCGTTCGTGTGTGCCTCCGACACCCTCGCCATGGGCGTGCTGCACACGCTGGCCGACCGCGGGCTGCGTGCCGGCGCGGACATCGCGGTCACCGGCTTCGACGACTCCCAGGTCGCGCAGACGGTGCCGCCCGGCCTGACGTCCGTGCGGCTGCCGCTCGAGGAGGTCGCCGTCGAGGTGGTCAAGGCCCTCGAGGGGCTGCTCGGCGCCCCGCCGACCGTCACCCCCGGCGTACTCCTGACCCCCACCCTCGTCGTCCGCGGCTCCAGCTGAGCGTTCTGCTGTCTGTCGGTTTCCCCGGGTAACCGGGGAACCCTGACGATCTGGGGTGTTGCAACGCCTGAGATCGTCAGGGATACCCGGGTACCCGGGTATCCCTACAGCCGGCCCCGCCTGCTCAGAAGGTCTTCGACCAGAGGTTGACCGCGTAGTCGACCTCGGTGCCCTCGTGCTCGGCCAGGATCGCCTCGGCTGTGGCGCGGTCGAACTCGATGCGTACGACGGACTCCAGGTCGGCGCGCGAGGAGAACCGCCAGCCCATGTCGACCGGGGTGCGGGTCCAGCCACGGGTCGACCAGAACCGCTCGACCACCTCCGCCGGAGGAACCTTCGGGTAGCCCCGCCGGAACCACGCCCCGAACGTGGACCGGGTCGGGTCGTTGTCGACGACCAGGGCCACGCCGCCGCGACGTACGACCCGGTCGAGCTCGGCCAGCCCCGGCTCGCAGCCCGGCCCGAAGAAGTACGCCCATCGCGCGTGTACGACGTCGACGGACGCGTCGGGCAGCGGCAGCGCCTGGGCCAGGCCCTGGTGCACGGTGACGTGGGACAGGGCCCGGGTGCGCCGGATGGCGATCGCGACCAGGTCGGGGTGCGGCTCGACTCCGGTGACGGTCGCGGCGTCCTCGGCGAACCGCGGCAGGTGGAAGCCGGTCCCACAGCCGATGTCCAGGACGTCGCGGCCGGCCCAGTCGACGCGCGAGCGCATTGCCGCCCAAAGCCGGCCGTCGGGGTCGCCAGCACGGTTCTCGACCTCGTAGGTCGCGGTGTGGTTCCAGATGTTGGGACTCGGGCGAGTCCCCTCCGGAAGGGTCAGATCCGGACCAGACCGTGCGGCGTCTGCACCTGGATGGCGATGATGCCAGGGGTGCCGTTGGGTGCGGCCCACTCGACCTTCACGTCCTCGAGCGGGGCCTCGACGGTCTCGCCGAGCCACTCGCTCACGCGCTGCGGGTCGCCGGCGATCTCGAGGCAGGCCAGGGAGTAGTTCTCGTCGGCACCGAAGCTCGGGTGCAGCTCGGCCGGGCTCTCCCACTGGATGAAGAACGGCAGCTGCGGGTCGGCGATCAGGCCGTTGACGCCGATCTGCTTCCAGCGCAGCTCGGTGCCGTCGGGACGGTGTCGGTTGCCGACCACGGCCTCGCGTCCGAGGCGGTGCTCGGCCACCGCGATGTCGTCGACAGCGACGACCCAGCCGAGCCAGCCGCCGCCGAGCGCGGAGCGGGCACGGACCGCCTGGCCGAACGGCGCCTTGTCGGATGCGGGGTGGTCGAGGACCTCGACCACCTCGAGGTAGGTGTGGTCCGCGAGCGGCAGCAACATGTTGCGGGTGCCGAACCTCGGGTGCACTCCACCGTCGACGAAGTTGGTGCCCAGCACACTGCCGATGCGCTCTGCCGTCGCAGCCAGGCCGTCGGGTCCGGCGGCGAACGAGAGGTGGTCGAGGCGCATGCAGAGATTGTGAATGGCGAGTCGGCCAGCAACCAAAGCGGGGTCGCTGTCTCTTGACGTCGAGAGGCTTCTACCGACCGGTCAGGCGGCGGTCAGGTCGCGATCAGGTGCGCGGGTCGGCGGGGTGGATGGCCAGGGCCGATCGCGATCGCAGGTGCGCCTCGCAGTGCCCGACCAGCTCGTCGTACGCCGCCTTGCCCATCAGCTCGGTGAGCTCGGCCGCGCTGCTCACATAAAGAGGCTCGGGCGCGTTGTGCGCCTCGGTGTTGCCGGTGCAGTACCAGTCGAGGTCGTGGCCGCCCGCCCCCCAGCCGCGGCGGTCGTACTCGCTGATCGAGACCTCGGTGTAACTGCTGCCGTCGGGTCGCTTGACGGTGCGGAAGGTACGCCGGATCGGCAGCTGCCAACAGACGTCCGGCTTGGTCTCGAGCGGGTTCTTCTCCAGCACGTAGGCGAGCGCGTGCAGTGCGCACCCGGCGCCAAGGTGGAAGTCGTTGCGGTTGTGGAAGATGCACGCCGACTGGCCGTCGTACTCGACGACCATCGTCTTGCGCTCGCCTTCTTCGTCGACGTCGATCCAGTCGTCCTTCTTGACCTTCTTCTTCGAAGGCCGGAACTGCCAGAGCGTCTCGTCGAGCATCCCGACGTGTTCGGCGACCCGCTTCTCGTCGTCCTTGTCAGCGAAGTGCGCACCGAGGGCACAGCAGCCCACGTCGGGCGACTCCTTGTAGATCCCCTGGCAGCCCTGGCCGAAGATGCACTGGTAGTTGGAGGTGAGCCAGGTCAGGTCGCAGCGCATCACCTCCGACTCGTCGTCAGGGTTCACGAACTCGACGAAGGCACGGGGGAAGACCAGGTCGACCTCGGGCACGCCTTCAGCGTAGGCGTGCGTTGGTCGGCGGGTACGTTGGACCCATGCGCGTGGGCGTGCTGGACATCGGCTCAAACACCGGACACCTGCTCGTGGTGGACGCCCACGGCGGTGCCGCGCCGCTGCCGGCGTACAAGTTCAAGCAGCCGCTGCGGCTGGCCGAGCACCTCGACGCGGCCGGTGACGTCTCCCAGACCGGGATCGACGCGCTGACCACCTTCACCGCCGAGGCCCTGCGCATCGCCGAGGACAAGGGTTGCGAGGACATCCTCGGCTTCGCGACCTCCGCGGTGCGCGACGCCGGCAACAGCGAGGAGGTGCTCGAGCACGTCCAGGAGCGCACCGGCGTCATGATCGATGTCCTCGCCGGCGAGGACGAGGCGCGCCTCACCTTCCTGGCCGTACGTCGCTGGTTCGGCTGGTCGGCCGGCCGGCTCGCCGTCTTCGACATCGGTGGCGGCTCCCTCGAGATCGCGGGTGGCGCGGACGAGGCGCCCGACGTCGCCTGGTCGCTCCCGCTGGGCGCCGCCCGGCTGGCCCGCACCCACTTCCCCGACGGCGTCGCCGACGAGGAGACCGTGCACGCGCTGCGCCGTGAGATCCGCGCCGAGATCGCCCGCGACGCCGGCCACCTGCTCCGGAGCGGCCCGCCGGACCGCGCGGCCGCGACCTCCAAGACGTTCCGCTCGCTCGGCCGCATCTGTGGCGCGCCTTCCTCGGCTGACGGCCCCCTGGTCCCTCGCACGCTGCCGCTCGACGAGCTGCGCGACTGGATCCCCAAGCTGGTCGCGATGGCCCCTGACGAGCTCGCCGACCTGCCCGGTGTCTCGCCGAGCCGGGCCCACCAGATCCTCTCGGGCGCCCTGGTCGCCGAGGGCTGCATGGACATCTTCGACCTCACCGAGCTCGAGATCTGTCCGTGGGCGCTGCGCGAGGGCGTGATCCTCGAGCGACTCGACCAGATCTCGGTACTCGGCACTTGACGCGCGTCGGCCTCTCCACATCCTCGGTCTACCCCGAGTCGTCCGCGCACGCGTTCGGGTACGCCGCCAGCCTCGGCTACGACGCCGTCGAGGTGATGGTGATCGATGCCCTGAGCCAGTCCATCTCCGCGGTGAAGCAGCTCTCCGAGCACCACGATGTCCCGGTCTCCGCGATCCACGCGCCCTGCCTGCTGTTCACCCAGCGGGTCTGGGGCACCGAGCCCTGGGGCAAGCTCGAGCGCTCCGCGGAGATGGCGAAGGCGGTCGGTGCGGAGGTGGTCGTCGTGCACCCGCCGTTCCGGTGGCAGAAGGAGTACGCCCGCGACTTCGTCAACGGCATCGCCGCCCTCGAGGAGTCGACCGGGATCGCGTTCGCGGTCGAGAACATGTATCCGTGGCGCGCCTCGTCGAAGCGCGGCATGGAGATGTACATGCCCGGGTGGGACCCGTCCGCCGAGTCGTACGCCAACACGACCATCGACCTCTCGCACGCCGCGATCGCGCAGGACGACCCGATCGAGATGGCCGACCGGCTCGGCTCCCGGCTGCGGCACATCCACCTCACCGACGGCACCGGTTCGGCCAAGGACGAGCACCTGGTCCCCGGCCGCGGTGCGGTCGGCGCCGCCGAGTTCCTGCGCCACGTTGCGGGCACCGACTTCCGCGGCGAGATCGTGGTCGAGATCAACACCCGCAAGGCCTCCTCACGCGACGAGCGGGAGAACGACCTGCGCGAGTCGCTGGAGTTCGCCCGCGAGCACTTCTTCGCCGCGACGCGTTAGCCGACGAGCCCGGCCTCGTAGGCGACCACAACGAGCTGGGCCCGGTCGCGCGCGCCGAGCTTGGTGAAGAGTCGCGACACGTGGGTCTTGGCGGTGAGCGGTGAGAGCACCAGATGGGCGGCGATCTCCTGGTTGGACATGCCGCGGCCGACCAGCCCGAGGATCTCGACCTCGCGCGGGGTCAGGCTCTCCAGCCGCACGTCGGGCGCCGGCGCGGGTTCCGGGGACGGCGCGGGCTGCTCTGCGCTGACGTAGGCCTCGATGAGGCGCCGGGTCACCTGAGGAGCGAGCAGGGCCTGACCGTCGGCCACCACCCGTACGGCGTCGATCAGGGCCTGGGGTTCGACGTCCTTGAGCAGGAAGCCGGACGCGCCGGCGCGCAGCGCGCCGAAGACGTACTCGTCGAGCTCGAAGGTGGTGAGTACGACGACCTTGGTCCCGGCCAGGTCCGGGTTTCCGGTGATCGCGGCGGTGGCCTCGAGCCCGTTCATGCGAGGCATCCGGATGTCCATCAACACAACGTCCGGTCGCAGGGTCCGCGCCTGGTCGACCGCGCCCAGCCCGTCCACGGCCTCTCCGACCACCTGGAGGTCGTCCTCCGAGTCGAGCAGGGCGCGGAAGCCGGCGCGGACGAGGGTCTGGTCGTCTGCCAGCAGCACCCGGATCGTCACGGGGCTGCTACCGGCAGGGTGGCGTGCACGTGCCAGCCTCCCTCGGCGCGAGGGCCGGCCTCGAGGGTGCCGCCCGCCGCCTCGGCGCGTTCGCGCATCCCCCGGACCCCGTTGCCCGACCCGTCGGGGGCGGGGGCGCCGACCGGGACGGCACCCCGGCCGTCGTCGGTGACGTCGATGACCACCCGGTCATCCTCACGCGCCACCCGCACCTGGACGCGGGACCCGTGCGCGTGGCGTACGACGTTGGTCAGCGCCTCCTGGACGATCCGGTACCCCGTCGCCGCCACGGCCGCCGGCACGGTCGAGGCGGCGGGATCGACGTCGAGCTCGACCTCGATCCCGGCCGAGCGGAGGCTGGCGCCGAGCTCGTCGAGCTCCTCGAGCCCCTGCGTGGGCAGCACCGGTGCGGAGGCGCTTTCGTCCTCGGGTGACCGCAGGGTGCCAAGGGTGGCGCGGAGGTCCGTGAGCGCCTCCCCGCTGACCCGCTTGATGTCCTGGAGGTTCCGGCGGGCTTGCTCGGGATCCCGGTCGATCAGGTGTGCTCCGACGCCAGCCTGGACGTTGATGGCGACCATGGCGTGCGCAACGACGTCGTGGACGTCCCGGGCGATCCGCAGCCTCTCCTCACCGACCCGCCTGCGGGCCTCCTCGTCGCGGGTCCGCTCCGCAGTCTCGGCCCGCTCGACCAGGGCGGCGTGCGCAGCGCGGCGTTCCCGTTGTGCCGAGCCCAGCAGCAGCGGCGCCGCGACGAACGCCAGGTTCTTGGGAATCTCCGCGGTCTGGAACAGCACGTCGTCGTGACCGAAGAACGCGATGGCGAAGATGACCGGTGGCACCAGTGCGAGGCCGACGAGGATCGTCGTACGCCGGCTGCTGACCAGCGCCACGCTGTAGCCCGCGACCATGGTCGGGAACGGGACGGTCTGGTAGATGTCCACGACGGCCATCACGACGTAGAGCGTCGCCATGCCGGCCACCAGCGCGAGGAGCGGCCGCTGCCGGCGGATGAGCACCGGCAGGGACGCGAGGACGATCACGGTCACGGACAGCGGGTCGATCCTGGTGTCGTCCTTGCTCGAGTGCCAGGTCTCCACCACCATCGTCGCGGCGAGGGCGGCCGCGAGCAGCAGGTCGAAGCCCACCGTCCTCGGATGCAGTCGCACCCGAGGACGGTAGGCCGGTCCGGACCCGACTGTCACCGCTCGCTGAACCCGATCCTGTCGTGCAGCCGGCGCAGCGGCATCGGGGCCCACCAGTTGTACTTGCCGAGCAGCCCCATCAGCGACGGCACCAGCAGCGACCGGACCACGAATGCGTCGACGAGGACGCCGAACGCCGTCGCCACGCCGATCTGCTGGATGAACGAGATCGAGCTGGTGCTGAAGGCGCCGATCGCCACCGCCAGCAGGATCGCCGCGGCCGTGACGACCGCGCCGGTCCGCTGGACACCGATCGCGACCGACTCGCGCTCGCCGACACCGCTGTCCCTGACCTCCTTGATCCGGCCCAGTAGGAACACGCCGTAGTCGGTCGACAGCGCGAAGATCAGCGTGGCTGTCACCAGGAAGTCGGTCGGCTCGATGCCTCCGTTGGGGGTGTAGCCGAGCAGGCCGGTGAGCCGTCCGTCCTGGTAGACGAAGGTCAACACACCCAGGCTGGCGGCGACGGTCAGCGCGTTCATCAGCACCGCCTTGAGCGGCAGCACCACCGAGCCGGTCATCAGCCACAGGACCAGCAGGGTGAGCGTGACCAGGAGGCCGAGCGCGAGCGCGAGCCGGCTACCGATCGCGGACTGCTGGTCCACGAACTCGGCCGCCGGACCGGCGACCAGCGCGTCGACGCCGGATCCCGCGTCCACGGCTCGGGTCTCGTCGACCAGCCGCTGGGCGGTGTCGCCCTCCGGCTCGCCGGCGGCGGCCACGTCCAGCTGCCACGTGTTCTCGTCGAGCTGGACCGGGGTGCCGGGGGAGGCGACGCCGTCGAGTGCGTTGACCTGGTCGGCGTACGCCGCCACGTCCGTCGCGTCGGCGCCCTCGCTCGTGCTGATGGCGATCGTGACCGGGCTCGCGCCGGTGCCGCCGAACTCCGTCTCGACGGTGTCGGCGACGGTCCGCGAGCTCAGGTCGGTCGGGATCACCGAGCTGTCGATCGGGGTCCACTCCGCCCTCAGCGCCGGCGCCGCGAGGCCGAGCATCACCACTCCGGTCGCAAGCGCGACCGCGCCGGGACGGCGCATCACCGCGTGCGAGAGCCGGTACCAGCGACCGCCGTCCTCGCTTGCGCGCTGCTTCTTGCGTCCGAGCTTCGCTCCCCACAGGCCGAACATCACGGGCGCGATCACCAACGAGGCGATGGCGGCGACGACGGCGACCGTGGCGCCCGCGAGCCCCATGGACTTGATGAACCCGAGGGGGAACACCGTGAGCGCGGCCAGGGCGACCGCGACCGTGCTGGCCGAGAAGGCGACGGTGCGTCCCGCCGTACGCATCGTGGTGAGGACCGCGCCGGCGGTCGGGCCCTGCGTTGCCAGCTCCTCGCGGTAACGGGTGACCAGGAACAGGGTGTAGTCGATCGCCAGGCCGATGCCGAGGCCCATGACCAGGTTGAGCGCGAAGATGCTCAGCCCGTAGACCTGGTTGACGCCGGTGAGGACGAGGAACGTGCCGAGCACGGTCGTGACTCCGACGACGAGCGGGATCAGGGCGGCACGCCCGCGGAAGAAGATCAGCGACAGTACGACGAGCAACGGGAAGGCGAGCAGCTCGGCGCGACCGAGGTCCTCGGTGACCGTGCTGCCGAGCTGGAGGCCGACCACCGCCGAGCCGCCGACGGCGATGTCGTCCTGGCCGTCGAAGGTGTCCAGCATCGCCTCCGCGACGGCCTCGTCGTCGGCGTCGGCGGCGAGGGTGCCGAGCACCAGGGCCTGGGTGCCGTCCTGGGAGACCAGCCCGGGATCGCCGCGGGTGGTCGTCGGGGAGGTGGCCTGGACGATGCCGGGCTCGGCCGCGAGGGCGTCGGTCACCTCCTGCACTCGGGCGGTGTCGGCGGGGAGCCCGTCCGGGGTGTCGACGACGATCACGATGCCGGCGCCCGGCGCCGCGCCGGTCGCCGCCTCGATGCGCTCGACCGCCCGCACGGAGTCGGCGTCGTCGCTGGCGAAGCCTCCCGAGGCGTCCAGGGAGCCGGCGAGGGGTCCGCCGAAGAACCCCGCGACGAGCACGAACAGGAACACCGCGAGCAGGCTGCGGCGCGGGTGGGAGCTGAGGAAACGGGAGACGCGACCGGACCGCCGGGGTGTGGTCGTCTCGTGGTCGGGCGTGGGTGTGGAGCGAGGAGGAAGGGTCTGGTTCGACATGCCTCGACTCTCCGTTGCGAGTGCCCCCTCGGTCGTCGTACCGGGGGAGGCACTTCTCCTCCTGGCCGGGGCCGACGTACTCCCGGGGAGGTACTCCCCGCGCCGTACGGTGTGGTCGTGGCTTCCACCACCCGCCGCGGCCGACGGCCCGGCTCTCCCGACACCCGGGCGACGATCCTGACCGAGGCGCGGACGCTGTTCGCCGCCCAGGGGTACGCCGGCACGTCGGTCCGCGGAGTCGCCTCGGCGGCCGGGGTGGACGCCGCCCTGGTGCACCACTACTTCGGGACCAAGGAGGACCTGTTCCTGGCGGCGCTGCGGGTGCCGCTCGACCCGCGCGAGGTGCTGGCACCAGTCGCGGCCGGCGGCCTGGACGGCGCGGGCGAGCGGCTCGTGCGGACCTTCCTCTCGGTCTGGGACAACGAGCAGACCCGGCTGCCGCTGCTCGCGCTGGTCCGCGGTGTCCTCGAGCCGGGCGGCGAGCGGCTGGTCAGCGACGGGTTCCTGCGCATCGTGCTCGGTCCCCTCGGCTCGGCGCTCGGCGTCGACCAGCCCGATCGGCGGATGGGGCTGGTCGCCTCCCAGCTGATCGGGCTGGTCATGGCCCGTTACGTGCTGAAGCTCGAGCCGCTCGCGTCCACGCCGGCCGAGGAGCTCGTGGCGACGTACGCCCCCACGCTGCAGCGGTACCTGGAGATGCCGCTGCGCTGAGGTCCGGCGGACAGGTAACTCACCGTTACGTCCTCTAGGCGTGAAATTACGCCCGAGAAGACGACGCAACGGTGAGTTACATCGGGTGATGAATTGCGCCGGGCAACACCCTGAGGCATAATTCATCATATGGTGAATAACGCTGTCGAGGTGCGCGGGCTGACCGTGATCCGGGACCGACCCGTGCTGGACGGGCTCGACGTGACGATCGGGTCCGGGGTGACCGGCCTGCTCGGGCCGAGCGGTTGCGGCAAGTCCACGCTGCTGCGCGCCATCGTCGGCGTGCAGCGGGTCGCGGGCGGCGACGTGCGCGTGCTGGGCGAGCCCGCAGGCAGCGCGCCGCTGCGCCGGCGGATCGGCTACGTCACCCAGGAGCCGAGCGTGTACGACGACCTCACGGTCGCCGAGAACCTGCGCTTCTTCGCCCGCGTGCTCGGCTGCGCGGACTCCGAGGTGGACAAGGCGATCGACGCGGTCGACCTCCGCTCGCACGCGAACGCGCAGGTGGGCCGGCTCAGCGGCGGCCAGCGGTCCCGGGCCAGCCTCGCGGTCGCGCTGCTCGACAGCCCGGACCTGCTGGTCCTCGACGAGCCCACGGTGGGCCTCGACCCGGTGCTGCGCCGCGACCTCTGGATCCTCTTCCACGAGCTGGCCGACGACGGTGCCGCGGTCCTGGTGTCCAGCCACGTCATGGACGAGGCCGAACGCTGCGACCAGCTGCTGCTCATGCGCGAGGGGGCGATCCTGGCCCACGACACCCCGGCCGCGATCAAAGAGCGTGCCGGCACCCACGACATCGAGTCGGCGTTCCTCAAGCTGGTCGAGGAGGTGGCGGCATGACCGGGCTGACAGCTGCGTCGATGTCTCCCCGGATCACTCTCGCGGTCGCCGGCCGGGTGCTGACCCAGCTCCGCCGCGACCACCGCACCGCGGCGATGCTGCTCGTGCTGCCGTGCCTGCTGATCTCGCTGATGTGGTGGATGTTCGAGGACTCGTTCGGCGACCCCTTCGACAAGTTCGGGCCGGCGCTGCTCGCGATGTTCCCGTTCATCGTGATGTTCCTCGTGACCAGCGTGACCACGTTGCGCGAGCGCTCCAGCGGCACCCTCGAACGGCTCCTGGCGATGCCGATGGGCAAGCTGGACTTCCTGCTCGGGTACGCCGTCGCGTTCGGCGTCGTCGCCGCCGTCCAGGCCCTGCTGGCGGTCACCGTCTCGGTCGGCCTGCTCGGCCTCGACATCCAGGGCTCGGTCCTGCTGCTCGGCCTGGTCGCGGTCGCGGACGCCGTGCTCGGGTCGGCGCTCGGCCTCTTCGTGAGCGCGTTCGCCCAGACCGAGTTCCAGGCCGTGCAGTTCCTGCCGGCGATCGTCTTCCCGCAGATCCTCCTGTGCGGCCTGTTCGTGCCCCGCGACACGCTGCCGCCGGTCCTCGAGGCGGTCAGCAACGTGCTCCCTTTGTCCTACGCCGTCGACGCGATGACCCACCTGACCCGGGGCACCTCCACCTCGGACGTGTGGATCGACCTGCTGGTCGTGGCGGCGTTCGCGGTCGGCGCACTCGGCCTCGGGGCCGCGACCCTGCGTCGGCGTACGCCGTGAGCCGATAGTCCCAGACCTTTTCCACCGGTCGCCCGCGTGCGCCGTGTCGAGAACGTCTGGGACTACCCGGACGGCCAGCCGGGCGTCGTCGGCAACTTCACTGGCAGATCGAGACTTCGCGGGACATGGTCGTAGCCTGTCTGGCATGGCGTTGATGAGCCGGCCGCTGCTCGTGCTGAGCCGCAGCGAGTTGGTCAAGAACCTGGTCAGCACGATGCCGGTATCCGCGGGGATCGTCCGCGGTTACGTCCCGGGGGAGACCACCGAGGCGGTGGTCGAGGCGTCGGCCCGGGAGGTCGACGAAGGGATCCGGGTGACCCTCGACTTCCTCGGTGAGGACACCCTCGACTCAGACCAGGCGGACGCGACCGTCGCGGCGTACCTCGAGGTGCTCGAGGCGCTGTCCGCGCGCGGGCTGACCCGGATGGCCGAGGTGTCGGTGAAGCTGTCCGCGATCGGGCAGGCGCTGCCGGACCAGGGCCACAAGATCGCGCTCGAGAACGCTCGCACCATCTGCCGCGCCGCCCGCAACGCCGGCACCACGGTGACCCTCGACATGGAGGACCACACCACCACCGACTCGACGCTGTCGATCCTGCGCGACCTGCGCAAGGACTTCCCCGAGACCGGAGCGGTGTTGCAGGCCTACCTGCACCGCACCGAGGCGGACTGCCGGGCGCTGGCCTACGAGGGGTCGCGGGTGCGCCTGTGCAAGGGCGCCTACCACGAGCCGGAGGAGGTCGCGTTCCAGGCCGAGCTCGACGTCGACCGCTCCTACGTCCGGTGCCTCAAGGTGCTGCTGGCCGGCCAGGGCTACCCGATGATCGCAACTCACGATCCGCGGCTGGTGGAGATCGCCTCGACGCTCGCGTCGCGCTACGGGCGCGACCAGGGGTCGTATGAGTTCCAGATGCTCTACGGCATCCGGCCCGAGGAGCAGCGCCGGCTCGTCAAGGCCGGGGAGCGGGTGCGGGTCTACATTCCCTACGGCCACGAGTGGTACGGCTACCTGATGCGCCGGCTCGCCGAGCGTCCGCAGAACCTGTCATTCTTCCTGCGATCTTTGATCTCGAAGAAGTGAGCCACCGATGAAGCAGACCGCCATCCTCGGCGCGGGAGTCATGGGCGAGACCCTGCTCTCCGGGCTGGTCCGCGCCGGCCGCCGCGTCGACCAGCTCCTGGTCGGCGAGAAGCGGCCCGAGCGCGCCCGCGAGCTCGAGGAGCGGTACGGCGTCGCGGTCGTCGGCAACATCGAGGCGGCGTCCAAGGCGGACACCGTCGCGATCGTGGTCAAGCCCCAGGACATGGCAGACCTGCTCGACGAGATCGGCCCCTCGCTGCGGTCTGGGCAGCTGCTCGTCTCGCTTGCGGCCGGCATCACCACGGCGTTCATCGAGTCCCGGGTGCCGGCAGGTGTCGCCGTGGTCCGGGTCATGCCCAACACCCCGGCCCTGGTCGACGAGGGCATGGCAGCGGTCTCGCCCGGGTCGCATTGCGACGAGTCGCACCTGGCCGAGGCCGAGGAGCTGATGGCCTCGGTCGGCAAGGTGCTCCGGATCCCGGAGCGCCAGCAGGACGCCGTCACGGCGATCTCCGGCTCCGGACCGGCGTACATCTTCTTCGTCGTTGAGTCGATGATCGAGGCCGGCGTACATCTCGGCCTGCCGCGCACGACCGCGACCGAGCTGGTCATCCAGACGCTGGTCGGCTCGGCCAAGATGCTCCGCGAGACCGGCACCCACCCGACCGTGCTGCGCGAGCAGGTGACCTCGCCGGGCGGCACCACTGCGTCGGCGCTTCGCGAGCTCGAGGTGCACAAGGTGCGCGCCGCGTTCCTCGCCGCGATGGAGGCTGCCCGCGACCGCTCCCGCCAGCTCGCCGAGGGCGACTGAACTTCAGCCCTCAGTAGGACGACGGCGCCGCTCCGCGACGCAAGACTCTGGGTGTGGATGTCCGAGTGCCGACGGTGTGGGGCGCGACCGCCGAAGAGGCTCGCCGCCACTACCCGGCCGACGACCTCGTGCCCGGCGCCTCGCTGCTCACCCGGGCGATCTCGGTGCGGGCCCCGGCCGGGCTGACCTGGCGCTGGCTCTGCCAGGTCGCGATCGCGCCGTACTCCTACGACTGGATCGACAACCGCGGCCGCCGCAGCCCGGAGACCCTGACGCCCGGCGCAGACGAGCTCGACGTCGGCCAGACCATGGCGATCGTCTTCCGGCTGACGTCGTACGACGACGGTCACCAGTGGACGGCGATCACCACGCCTCGCGGTCGACGGCTGTTCGGCCCGGTGGCGATCACGTACGCCGCCGAGCCCGACGGGCCCGACTCCCGCATCGTCTGTCGTCTGGCCGTTGACGCGAGGGGCCCGCTCGCCCGGGTCCGAGCCCACGCGCTGGCCTGGGGCGACCTGGTGATGATGCGGCGGCAGTTCCTGAACCTGAAGGCACTGGCCGAGCGCGACGCGATGGCTGGCGCCTAGCTGTTGGCGTACGCCTGCCAGTCGCGCAGCCGCTCGGCGATGAGCCCGGCCCGGTCCTCGACGCTGCCCGAGTCGAGGACGGCCCAGTCCCCGGCATCGGCTCGCAGGTAGACCCCAGACGTCCGGGCGTTCAGCTCCGGGTCCCTTTCCGAGCGAGTCGTCCAGTAGCCGCTGGCGCGCCCGTCCGACTCGAGCTTGATCTCACCGGTCCCCTCGAGCCGGGGCGCGTCCGGGTGCCGCGGGCGTTCGCCGTTCCAGAAGTAGAAGACCCCGGCCGGGTCGGACCGCTCCTTCGAGGCCTCGCTCCAGTAGCGCGCCGAGAGGGTGCCGTCCTCCTGCCATGAACGGCCGTTGACCTCGAGCCCGCCGTTCCGGTCACGCGAGATCCGGAGCAGGCTGATCGCCGAGGGCTCGTCCTCGGTCCGCGCGGTCAGCGAGTACTGCCACCAGAGGCCCTCGATGCTCGCCAACCTGCCCTCGGCCTCGATCGCCGTTCGAACCTTCTGGTTGACCGTCTTGAGCTCGTGCGGGGTGAGCTCCGGGTCGTACCGCACGCAGGTGAGGCCGAGCAGGTCGGTCGGCAGCTTGGCGCCGTTCGCGTGCAGGATGAACGTCCGCCGCATCCCGAGCGCACCACCGAACAGCCCGGCCTCGAAGACCACGTTGTCGCGCGGAGAGGCCTGGCCGGGGATCGGCGAGCCTGGGTCGCCCGGCGTGGGCGCCGTCCAGTCGTCCTGGGCAAACACGAACGCCGCGAAGTCGACCTCGCGGGTCAGCTCGACCAGCCGGTCCAGCGTGCTGACCCCCGGGTTGAAGACGGTGGTCCAGGGCTCGACGTCGGCGACGGTCGCCAGGCCACCGGTCAGAGACTTCAGCAGCCTGCCCTGCTTGCCCGACGACCCGAGGAAGATGCGCGGCTTCTTCATGATGCCGAGAATCCTAGGGCCGTCAGAATGGCCCCCGTGGAGACCTACCGCACTTCGGACGAGCGCTTCGTGGACCTGCCGGACTTCCCGTGGCCGGCGTCGTACGCCGAGGTGCTGGACGGCGACGGGGGCACGCTGCGGACGGCGTACGTCGACGCGGGTCCGGCCGAGGGACCGGTCGCGCTGCTGCTGCACGGCGAGCCGTCGTGGTCGTTCCTGTACCGGCACGTGATCCCGGTCCTCACCGACGCCGGCATCCGGTGCGTGGCGCCCGACATGGTCGGGTTCGGGCGGTCGGACAAGCCGCTCGCACCGGCGGACCACACCTTCGAGCGCCACGTCGAGTGGATGCGTGAGCTGGTCCTGGACCACCTCGACCTGCACGAGGTGACCATGTTCGGTCAGGACTGGGGTGGGCTGCTGGGGCTGCGGCTGGTGGCCGAGCACCCCGACCGGTTCGCGCGCGTGGTGGCCGCCAACACCGGCCTCCCGACCGGCGACTTCGACATGCCCGAGATCTGGTGGATGTTCCGCAACGCGGTCGAGAAGGCCGACGTGCTCGACATCGGCCGGCTGGTCGCAGCAGGCTGCGTGCGCGGGATGACCGACGAGGTCCGGGCGGCCTACGACGCGCCGTTCCCGACCGAGGAGAGCAAGGTCGGCGTCCGGGTGATGCCCACCCTGGTGCCGACCCGGCCCGACGACCCGGCCGCCCCGGCCAACCGGCTCGCCTGGGCCGCGCTCGGCGAGTGGGACCGGCCGTTCCTCACCGCGTTCAGCGACTCCGACCCGATCACCGGAGGCATGGACGCGATCCTCCAGGAGCACGTCCCCGGGGCGCACGGCCTCGACCACCCCACCATCACGAACGCCGGCCACTTCCTCCAGGAGGACGCCGGCCCCGAGCTCGGCTCCGTCGTCGCCACCTTCATCCACGGGCCGGCGGGGGATAGTCCGTGACATCTGTGCCTGTGGAACTACTGGTTCCACAACACAGATGTCACGGACTATCCCGCCGAAGGGGCATCACAGCCCGATGGCGGTCGTGGCGGCGGCGAGGACGGGGGCGGTCACCTCCCGGCAGCGGGCCGCGCCGGCCACGAAGACCTCGGTCACGTGCACCGGGTCGGCGGTCAGGTCGGCGTACCGCTTCTGGATCGGTTCCAGGGTGGCCACTACGGCGTCTGTGACCGCGCGCTTGAGCGCACCGTAGGTGTCGATGCCGTCGGCCGAGCCGCCGCACGCCTCCAGGATGTCCAGGAGGTTGGTGACGCCGGGCTTCTCGGGCGAGCGTCGTACGGCGGCCGGACCGGTGTCGGAGTCGGTGATCGCCCGCGCGACCTTGCGGCGTACGACGTCGGGCGGGTCGAGCAGGTAGACCGAGCCGGCCGCGTCAGCGGACTTCGACATCTTGCGGTCGGGGTGCAGCAGGTCCATCACCCGGGCGGTCCCGTCGGAGGCGGTGACCACCTCGGGCACGGTGAAGACCGGGCCGTAGCGGCGGTTGAACCGCAGTGCCAGGTCGCGGGTCAGCTCGACGTGCTGGCGCTGGTCGGCGCCGACGGGCACCTGCTCGGGGCGGTAGAGCAGGATGTCGGCCGCCATCAGCGCGGGATAGGTGAACAGCGAGACGCGGGTCGAGTCGACGCCGCGCCCCTTCTCCTTGAACTGGATCATCCGGTTCAGCTCGCCGGTGGTGGCGACGCACTCGAGCAGGTAGGCGAGCTGCGCGTGGGCCGGCACCTGGCTCTGCCGGAACAGCGTGGCTCGGTCGAGACCGACCGCGAGGAACAGGGTTGCCGTCTCGTCGGCGTACGAGCGCAGCAGGCGGGGGTCGTGCTCGGTGGTCATCGCGTGCAGGTCGGAGACGCCGTAGAAGGCGTCCTCCTGCCGGCGCGACATGGGAAGCAGCGCGCCGAGGTAGCTGCCGAGCGTGAGCCGGCCCGAGGGGGTCAGCAGGGAGAGGGTGCGTGTCATGTGGAGCTCCTGGTGTGAGAGCCCACGGGCCGCGCGGAAATGCAGAACGGCCGCCCGTGGGCGGCCGGTGAGAGGGGTGTGCTGAGTCGTCAGCAGGGTCGGTGGGCCGCCGTCAGGCGGGCCACCACAGGAGACCGGAGGTCGTCAGCACACCTCCACGATAGCGTCCGAACATGGAGTGCGCTGGTCCGAGCACGGTCGTCTTCGACCCGACGCTCACCGACTACGACTTCGGTCCGGCCCACCCGATGTCCCCGATCCGCGTCGACCTGACCATGCAGCTCGCGCACGAGCTCGGCGTGACGACGGGCGGACCGCTGCGCATCGTCCCGGCGCCGATGGCCACGTTCGACCAGATCGCCACCGTGCACGAACCCGCGCTGATCGAGGCGGTGCAGCGGGCCGGCAACACCGGCGCCGCAGAGCTCCAGGTCGGGCTCGGCAGCGACGACAACCCCGTCTTCCTGGGGATGCACGAGGCCGCAGCGCACGTCGTCGGGGCCAGCCTCGAGGCGTTCCGGCAGGTCTGGTCGGGGGAGTCACTGCACAGCGCCAACATCACCGGTGGCCTGCACCACGCCATGCCGGACCGGGCCAGCGGCTTCTGCGTCTACAACGACGTCGCGGTCGGGATCAGCTGGCTGCTCGAGCAGGGCGCCGCGCGGGTGGCCTACGTCGACGTCGACGTCCACCACGGCGACGGCGTCGAGGCGATCTTCTGGGACGACCCGCGGGTGCTCACCATCTCGTTGCACGAGACCGGCCAGTTCCTGTTCCCCGGCACCGGGTTCAGCAGCGACGTCGGCGGCGAGGGCGCCGAGGGCAGCGCGGTCAACGTGGCGCTGCCGCCGGGCACCGGCGACGCCGGATGGCTGCGCGCCTTCCACGCCGTCGTGCCCGACCTGGTCCGGGAGTTCGCGCCCGACGTCCTGGTCACCCAGCACGGCTGCGACTCGCACGCCGAGGACCCGCTCGCACACCTGATGCTCAGCGTGGACGGCCAGCGCGCGGCGTACGTCGCCCTGCACGAGCTCGCCCACGAGGTCGCCGGCGGCCGCTGGGTGGTCACCGGAGGCGGCGGCTACGCCCTGGTCGACGTGGTCCCGCGCGCGTGGAGCCACCTGCTGGGCGTCGTGTCCGGCACGCCGCTGGACCCGACGACGTCGACCCCGGACGCCTGGCGCGCCTATGTGCTGGAGAAGCTGCACGTCACGGCCCCACGCTCGATGGGCGACGGCCGCACGCCCGAGTTCCGGGACTGGCGCGAGGGCTACGACCCCGGGACGTGGCTGGACCGGGAGATCAACGCCACCCGCTCCGCGGTCTTCCCGCTGCACGGGCTCGACCCGCTCCCCTGACAGCGGTCTGGACCAGTTGCAGCGGGGCGGGATCGGGCGCTCGGCGCAAGGTGACACGCCAGACCACTTGTACCTCTTTTCGGAACCACTTCCCCATGAGTCACAACTGCCCCTATTCTCCCTTAGGAGCGGCGCGGGGTTCTTCGGTGGGGAAGCCGATGACGTGCTGCACAAGAAAGAACGGTGCACGATGGCTGGTTCTGGGGATATGTCGGACGCGAAGTTTCTGACCGTGGCCGAGGTCGCGGCGATGATGCGCGTCTCGAAGATGACTGTCTATCGCCTGGTCCACAACGGTGAACTGCCAGCTGTCCGGGTCGGCCGCTCCTTCCGGGTGGTCGAAGAGGACGTCAACGAGTACCTCCGCAAGAGCTTCTACAGCGCGGGCTGACCAACGCTCGCGCTCGTAACAGCGCGCTGAGCGACGCCGCGGCTGCGGTTGTCGCCGACCTCACGCGGCCACGGTTCGGCACCGGGCCGTACGGCGGTTACGCTTGCCCGGTCCTGCGGGCCTTCCCGCGGGGCGCTGACGCGGGTCCCGAGGGATCCGATCAGCCTTCCGTCGAAAGGTCTGTTCGTGGGTTCGGTCATCAAGAAGCGGCGCAAGCGCATGGCGAAGAAGAAGCACCGCAAGCTGCTCAAGAAGACGCGCGTGCAGCGTCGCAAGCTCGGCAAGTAACCGCCTACCCACCTCCCCCCACCGGTCAGGGTCCGAGATAGATGGCGAGCACCTCCCAGGGCGCCTCCCACAGCAGGGTCGTCCTCGTGACCGGGGTCTCGCGAGACCTCGGGCGCCGTTCGGCACGCGCGCTGGCCGCAGACCCGACCGTGGACCGCGTCATCGGCGTCGATGTCGTCCCGCCGCGCGGTGACGTCGGCGACGTCTCGTTCGTGCGCGCCGACATTCGCAACCCGGTGATCGCCAAGGTGATCGCCAAGGAGAACGTCGACACCGTCGTGCACATGAGCGTCATCTCGACGCCCGGCAGCGCCGGCGGCCGCGGCACGATGAAGGAGCTCAACGTCATCGGCACGATGCAGCTCCTGGCTGCCTGCCAGAAGGCGCCGAGCGTCCAGCATCTCGTCGTGAAGTCCACGACCACGATGTACGGCGCCAGCAACCGCGATCCCGCGATGTTCACCGAGGACATGGAGCCGCGCCGCGGGGCCCGCTCCGGATACGCCAAGGACGTCGCCGAGATCGAGGGCTACGTGCGCGGGTTCGCCCGCCGCCGGCCCGACGTCCGGGTGACCACGCTGCGCTGCGCCAACGTGATCGGTCCCCACGTGGTCAGCCCGATCACGTCGTACTTCCGGCTGCCGGTGATCCCGACCGTGCTCGGCTTCGACGCCCGGCTTCAGTTCCTGCACGAGCAGGACCTCATGGACGTGCTCATCCACGCCGTCCGGTCCGACCTGCCCGGGACGTTCAACATCGCCGGTGACGGTGTCCTGATGCTCTCCCAGGCGCTGCGCCGGCTGAAGCGCCCGTCGGTGCCCATGCCCGGGTTCGCGGTCGGAGGCGTGGGGTCGGTGCTGCGGAGTGCCCGGCTGGCGGACTTCTCTCCGGAACAGCTCAGCTTCCTCACCTACGGTCGCGGGGTGGACACCACCCGGATGCGCGAGGAGCTCGGCTTCGAGCCCGCGTTCACGACCGCCGAGGCGTTCGCCGACTTCGCCGCCGGGCTGATGCCCACGGGCGGCCGGATCGAGAAGGTCCTCACCGCGGCCCTCGATCACCTGCCGCCGGTCGAGGAGACCCCGTCGCTCCACACGGTGGGAGGTGGTCCCCGTGGGTGACGCGGAGATCATCCCGATCGGCACCCGCGGCCGCCCCGGGCGCGGACAGGGGAGCGGCAGGCCGTCCGCGGCCTCGCGCAACCTGGCCGGCGGCGCCCGCAAGTCGGCGCCCGCGAAGGACGAAGCCGCCGAGCGGCCCAAGGAAGCCGCCGAGTTCAACGGGTCCAACGAGTCCACCGAGCCTTTCGAGCCCCTCGAGACCCCCGCCGCCGAGCAGACCCGTGCCCCGGCCCGCACCGAGGAACCCCGGCCCAGCGGCGGCATCCCCGCACGCGACTGGCTGTCGGCCTTCCAGCACGCTGCCCGCGAGCTGTACGGCGACCAGTGGGAGCCCCAGCTGGCCCGCTTCCTCTCCTTCCTGCGCCGCCGGGTGACCGGTGACTACGTCGTCGACGAGTACGGCTTCGACCAGGAGGTCACCGAGCGGTTCTTCATGGCCGCGCTGCGCCCGATCGCGCAGAAGTGGTTCCGCATCGAGGTGCGCGGCATCGAGAACATCCCCACCGAGGGCGGTGCGCTGGTGGTGTCCAACCACTCCGGCACCCTCCCGGTCGACGGGTTGATGACCGGGGTGATGATCCACGACCTGACGGGCCGGTTCCTGCGGCCCCTCGGCGCCGACCTGGTATTCAAGTCAGCCGTCGTCAGCAAGCTGGCCCGCAAGGGCGGCACCACGCTCGCCTGCAACGAGGACGCCGAGCGCCTGCTGCGCGGCGGCGAGCTCGTCGGCGTGTGGCCCGAGGGCTTCAAGGGCATCGGCAAGCCGTACGCCGAGCGCTACAAGCTGCAGCGGTTCGGCCGGGGCGGCTTCGTCTCGGCGGCGCTGCGCACCCAGGTGCCGATCATCCCGCTCTCGGTCGTCGGCGCCGAGGAGATCTATCCGCTGGTGGCCAACCTGCCGTCGCTGGCCCGGGTGCTCGGTCTGCCCTACCTGCCCATCACGCCGCTGTTCCCGTGGCTGGGGCCGCTCGGCATGGTGCCGCTCCCGTCCAAGTGGCTCCTGGAGTTCGGGGAGCCCATCCGCACCGACGAGTTCGATGCCGGCGCGGCCGAGGACCCGATGCTGGTCTTCAACGTCACCGACGAGGTGCGCGAGACCATCCAGTCGACGCTCTACTCGCTGCTCATGCAAAGGCAGTCGGTCTTCAGGTAGACCGACTGCAGGGAGACTCTCGCTCCTACTGACCGCCGCCGGTCAGGCCGTTGAGGAGGCCGTTCACGCCGTCGACCACGCCGGTCACCACCTGGTTGACCGTGTCCGTGACCGGGGGGAGCTCGACCGTGGGGACGCCCTTGGGGCCCTTGCCGCCCTTGCCGCCGTTCCCCCCGTTGCCGCCGTTCCCGCCGTTCGTGTCAGAGCCATCGGTCGGGTCGGTGCCATCGGTCGGGAGCAGATCGTCGAGGTCGGGCGTGGTGTCGCCGGAGGCGGTGGGGATCTCGATCGGCGTCTCGGGCGGGTTCATGCCGCTCGGCAGTCCGTTGCCCTTGTCGCCGTCCTGCTGCTGGGAGGCTCCCGGGTCAGCGCCTGGGGGGCCGGTGCCGGGCAGCTCGCCGCCGGCGACGAGGCCGGTCACGTCGTCGAGGGCGTCCGCGGCTCCGGCCAGCAGCGGCGAGGGCAGCACACCCTCCCCGCACTCGGGGCAGGCGTTCGCGGCGGCCGCGTCGAGCGTGTAGATGATCTCGGCAGCGTTCTCCAGGGCGTCGTGCGCCGCGGGCGGAACCACGGCGTTGAGGTCCTCGAGGGCGTCCATGCTCTGCTGGTTGAACTGGTGGAGCTGCACGATCGACTGCTCGTTGCCGTTGTCCTCGTAGTCCGACATCAGCAGGTCGCCGGCCTCGGTGGCCTGGTTGGTGAACGTGTTGAGCGTCTGGGTGACCAGCTCGGCGTCCGGGTCCTTCTTCTTGGTCAGCTTGCCGACCTCGTCGAGGCGCGTGGAGGCGTTGCCGAGGACGCTCTCGCCCTTGGAGTCGTCGCCGACGCTGAACCCGGCCTGGGTGTTCTCGATCGCCCGCTTGACGGGGTAGAGGGGGTCACCCGGGATCGCACCCTGGGAGGCGACCGCCATGGTCGTGGACGCGCCGAGGATCGCTACCGCGCCGAGCGCGATGCCGACCCGGCGCTCGCGGCGGGTGCGGACCGGCTTGATCGTGAGCCGCGCGACATCATCGCGCTCGTGGGCGGAGGCCGGAACCGGTGTCAGCTCGGTCGCTGCGGCGACCATGAGCCGCTCGCGCAGGTCCGCCACGAACTCGGGGCGAGCCAGGGGCTCGGGCACCGAACGCAGGGAGTCCACGACCTCCAGGAGGTCGGAGAGGTTGCGGTCGACGTCATCTCGTCTGCCGCCCTCGACCAAGGAGTCGAATCGTTCGGCACTTCGTCGTGCCGGGAACAGGGGGGTCATCTTTGCGGTCCTGTCATGTTGTTGCCGATGCCATCCCCGTGATGAGACATCGACGTACAGCACAACGACCGGCAGGCCACCGGGGTTACGCGCCCTGAAAGGAGTCCGGTCATCCGCGGATCCCCTCGGGCATCAGCTTGGCGAGGTTGCGCACCCCGCGGAGCTGGAGCTGCTTGACCGCGCCCTCGCTGCGGCCCAGCACGGCGGCCGTCTCCGCGATGCTCATGCCCTGCAGGAAGCGCATGATCAGGCAGTCCTTCTGCTCGCTCGGCAACTCGGTGAGGGCCTTGAGCAGCAGCTCGTTGGTGAGGCTGGCGAGGACGGCGTGCTCGGGACCCTCGGTCGTGTCGTCGTGGAGGCCCATGTCCTCCGTGGCGAGCTCGAGCCGGGTCCGGCCCGCCTTGAAGTGGTCGGTGGCGAGGTTGCGGGCGATGGTCATCAGCCAGGCGCCGAAGTCCTTGCCCTGCCAGCGGAAGTTCTGCATGTTGCGCAGCGCGCGGAAGAAGGTCTCGGAGGTGAGGTCCTCGGCGAGGGTGCCGGAGCGGGTGCGATAGAAGAGGAACCGGTAGACCGAGCCCTGGTAGTGGTCGTAGAGCATCCCGAAGGCGTCGCTGTCGCCCGTGCGGGCGAGCTCGACCAGGGCGATCAGCCGGGTGCGCTCCTCCTCGGTCTCCTCGGAGGAGGCGGCCTGGTCGGAGTCGTTGAAGCCGGTCTTTCCCTGGGTCTGGGACCGGCTCGACGCCGCGACCTCGCCCTTGGCGACGGCCTCGCTCAGGAGCCAGCCGAGCGGGTGCGTGGCGCCGGGCGGCGTACGGCGGGAGGCCGGACCTGCGGTGGCGACTGCGAGCGGAGGCTGGCTGCCGAACAGGGCGCACGCGACGGCTTCACGAAGGGCGTCAAGCCCCCGCAAGGCGTCGCGATCCAGCCCGGGCACAGGACCACCCCTCCCTCGGCTCCCCCGATTCCGTACCCAGACTAGAGGCGCAGGTCACACAGCGGGAAGAAAAGGTTGTCCAGGACACACTGGACTGGTCTATGCCCGACCGAGCCGCCGGCGCCGGATCTGCTCAGCGGCGCCGACCCCGGAGCGAGATGCCGGCGGCCACGGCACCGGTCACGGCGCCCGCGACGGCGCCCACGAGCAGCCCCGCCCGGGCGGCCTTGCGACCGGTCCGGTAGTCGTGGATCCGCCAGCCCTGCGCACGGGCGTGTGCGCGCAGCTTGGCGTCGGGGTTGATCGCGCAGGCCTCGCCGACCATGGTGAGCATCGGCAGGTCGTTGTAGGAGTCCGAGTACGCCGAGCAGAGGCTCAGGTCGAGCGACTCCCGGGCGGCCAGCGCCTTGATCGCCTCCGCCTTGGCCGGGCCGTGCAGCATGTCGCCGACCAGCCGGCCGGTGTAGACGCCGTCCTCGTGCTCGGCGACGGTGCCCATCGCGCCGGTCAGGCCGAGCCGCCGCGCGATGATCTGCGCGATCTCGATGGGCGCGGCGGTGACCAGCCAGACCCGCTGCCCCTGGTCGAGGTGGAGCTGCGCCAGCGCGCGCGTGCCCGGCCAGATCCGGTGCGCCATGGCCTCCTCGAAGATCTCCTCCCCGAGATCCTGGAGCTCCCTGACGGTGTGGCCGGCGATGAAGCCCAGGGCCGAGGCGCGGGCCTCCGCGACGTGCTCGGGGTCCTCCACACCCACGATCCGGAAGTACGCCTGCTTCCAGGCTGCAGAGAGGATGTCGCGGGTCGTGAAGAACTCGCGACGGTGCAGCCCGCGCGCCAGGTGGAAGATGCTGGCACCCTGCATGACGGTGTTGTCGACGTCGAAGAACGCCGCCGCCTTCGGGTCCAGCGGGTGATCGAGAGCGGTCTCGACCTCGGCCGCGGCCGCGGACGCCTCCCCGGCGAGCGTGGACCGCTGCTGGAGGTTGCGAGGCATGCGCGGCCGTTCGGAGGGCACCACGGTTCCAACCTAATGTGAGGTAGGGGTCCGACGCCCGTGTGGAAGTATCCGTCCATGGCTGCCGGACCCGCGACCGATGTCGCGGACCTCCTCGTGCAGGCCGCCGCCGAGTACCCCGACCGGCTCGCGATCGTCGAGTCCGGCGGTCGGCGGGTCACCTGGGGCGAGCTCGACGACGAGGTGGGCCGGCTGGCCACCGGTCTCGGGGCGGCCGGCATCGTGGCCGGCCACCGGGTGATGGTGGTGCTCGGCAACCGGATCGAGTTCGTGTCGACCTACCTCGCCGTGCTGCGCACCCAGGCGGTCGCCGTACCCGTGAACCCGACCTCGCAGTCCGGTGAGCTGGCGCGGATGATCGCGGACTCGGGCTCCCGCATGGTCTTCGCCGACGTCGACACCGTGACCGCCGCTCGGGAGGCCGTCCAGGCCCTCGAGCAGGCGCACTCGACGGAGTACCCCGCGGACTCGATCGAGGGCGACCTGATGGCGCGGCTGGTCATCCCGCGCATCGTCGTGGTCGGTGGCACCCTCCAGCCGGGGGAGCGCTCCTACGACCACCTGCGAGCCGACACCGCCCGCGCCGTCCCGCAGCTGCAGGACCCCGAGAAGCTCGCCGCGCTGCTCTACACGAGCGGTACGTCGGGCCGCCCGCGCGCCGCGATGCTGACCCACCGCGCGCTGCTCGCGAACATCGACCAGGTAGCGGCCGTCGAGCCGCCGATGATCCATGGGGACGACGTGGTGCTCGGCGTGCTGCCGCTGTTCCACGTCTACGGGCTCAACGCCGTGCTCGGCGTCGTGATGCGGCACCGCGCCAAGCTGGTGCTGACCGCCCGCTTCGAGCCGCAGGGCACCCTCGACCTGATCGAGGACGAGGCGTGCAGCGTTGTCCCGGTCGCCCCGCCCGTCTTCGCCTACTGGCGCGACGTCGACGGGCTCAAGGAGCGGCTCGGCCCGGTGCGGCTGATCCTGTCCGGCTCGGCACCGCTCTCGCCGGAGCTGGGTGCGGAGTTCAGCGAGCTCGCCGGCATCCCCATCCACCAGGGCTACGGCCTCACCGAGGCATCGCCGGTGGTGACCAGCACCCTGTGCAGCAAGGAGCTCCAGCCCGGCTCGGTCGGCGCTGCGCTACCGGGCATCGAGATCCGGCTGGTCGACGAGACCGGCCAGCCCCCCGAGGGCGAGGACCCTGGCCAGATCCAGATCCGGGGCGCCAACTTGTTCAGCGGCTACTGGCCCGACGGCGCCCAGGGACCCGACGACGACGGCTGGTGGTCCACCGGCGACGTCGGCTTCCTGGATGCGACGGGTGACCTGTTCCTGGTCGACCGGCTCAAGGAGCTGGTCATCGTCTCCGGGTTCAACGTCTACCCGGTCGAGGTGGAGGACGTGATCCGCGAGGTCCCGGGTGTCACCGAGGCCGCGGTGATCGGGATCGAGGACCCGGAGACCGGCGAGGCCGTCGTGGCCTACGTCGTCACGTCCGGTGCCGAGGCCGCCACGATCGCGGCCGACGTACGGTCGCACTGCGAGCAGCGGCTCGCCCGGTTCAAGCAGCCCAGCCGGGTCGAGGTCGTCTCCGAGCTCCCCGTCGGCGTCACGGGCAAGGTGCAGAAGGGGCGGCTCCGCGGCATGGAGCGCCGCCGCGCGCTCGGCCTCCTCGAGTAGATGACCGGGCCGTGACCGGTCGCGTCACCCTCTACTCCAAGCCGGGCTGTCACCTCTGCGACGACGCCCGCGCGGTGATCGAGCGGGTCTGCGCCGACCTGGGGGAGTCCTACGACGAGATCTCCATCCTCGACGACCCAGCGCTGCTGCAGCGGTACGCCGAGGAGATCCCGGTGACGCTCGTCGACGGCAGGCAGCACGACTTCTGGCGGGTCAGCGAGGAGCGGCTGCGGGCCGCCTTGGCTGCAGGGTTACCCGGGTAACCGGGGAAACCTGACGATCTGGGGTGTTGCAGCGGCCCAGATCGTCTGGGTTACCCGGGTACCCGGGGAATCCGACAACCCCTCTACTCGCGGGTAGGCGTGGGAAACACCACGCTCTCGCGGTTTTGTTCTCGCGTTCACAAACTCTTAGAGTGGCTGGGCCGACGGCGTGACGCAGGCCCCTGATAGGCCTCCTCCGCCGGCTGGAGAGAAGGTCTGGTGAGCGCACGCACGACCGACAGCGCCCGGGACATCCCCGAGGCCACGGTCGCGCGCCTGCCCGTCTACCTCCGTGCCCTGACCACGCTGGTCGAGGAGGGCACCACGACCTGTTCCAGCGAGGAGCTCGCGGCCGCGGCGGGCGTCAACAGCGCCAAGCTCCGCAAGGACCTGTCCTACCTCGGCAGCTACGGCACCCGCGGCGTCGGCTACGACGTCGACTACCTGCGCTACCAGATCGCCCGCGAGATCGGCGTGACCCAGGACTGGCCCGTGGTCATCGTCGGCATCGGCAACCTCGGCCACGCGCTGGCCAACTTCTCCGGCTTCCGCAGCCGCGGCTTCCGCGTGGTCGCGCTGCTCGACGCCGACCCGGAGCGCCGGGGAGAGCGGGTGGCGGGGGTCGACGTGCGCGACTTCGCGGACCTCGACGCGATCGTCCGCGAGCACGGCGTCGCGATCGGCGTGATCGCCACCCCGGCGTCGGCCGCGCAGGACGTCGCCGACCAGATGGTCGAGGCCGGCATCAGCAGCATCCTCAACTTCGCGCCCACCGTGATCGCGGTGCCCGACGGCGTCGACGTACGCAAGGTCGACCTCTCGATCGAGCTGCAGATCCTGGCCTACCACGAGCAGCGCAAGCACGAGCACCGCAAGCACGGCGAGGTCACTGCGTCATGAGCGTGCTCGTGGTCGGCGTCTCCCACAACTCCGCCCCTGTGGCCCTGCTGGAGCAGGTCGCGCCCCAGGCCGACGCGGTCCCCAAGCTGATCCAGTCCGTGGCCGCTTGCGAGCACGTCACCGAGGCGACCGTCATCGCGACCTGCAACCGGGTCGAGATCTACGCCGACGTGGACCGGTTCCACGGCTCGGTCGAGGAGATCTCCCGGCTGCTGCTCGAGCGGTCCGGCAAGTCCACCGAACAGATGCTCCCGCACCTCTACGTCCACTACGACGACGGGGCGGTCTCGCACCTGTTCCAGGTGGCGGCCGGGCTCGACTCGATGGCGGTCGGCGAGGGCCAGATCCTCGGCCAGACCCGCGACGCGCTTCGGCTCGGCCAGGAGCTCGGCACCGTCGGCTCGGCCCTCAACGTGCTGTTCCAGCAGGCCCTCCGGGTCGGCAAGCGCTCACGCGCCGAGACCGACATCGACAGCGCCGCACCGACGCTGGTGGGCGCGGCCCTCGACCGGTCCGCCCGCCACGGCAGCGACGTCGCAGGGCGCCGGGTCGCCGTCGTCGGCGCCGGCGCCATGGCCGGACTGGCCACCGCGACCGTCTCGCGACGCGGCGCCGCCCAGGTCGTCGTGGTCAACCGCACCCGCGACCGCGCAGAGCGGCTCGCCGCCGACTACGCCGGCCGGGCGGCCTCGCTCAGCGAGCTCCCCGCGGTCCTCGCCGAGGCCGACGTGGTCATCGCCTGCGCCGGCGCCTCTGGGTTGCTGGTCACCCGCGCCCAGGTCGAGGCGGCTCGCACCGACGGGCGGTCGATGGTCTTCGTCGACCTGGCACTGCCCCACGACGTGGACCCCACGGTCGTCGAGCTCGACGGTGTCACCCGGATCGACCTGGTCGACCTCGCCCAGGAGCTCGAGGACTCCGACGTCGGCCGCGAGGTCGCAGAAGTGCGTCGGATCGTCACCGAGGAGGTCGCGGCGTTCGTCGCCGTACGCCGATCCGCGAGCGTGACGCCGACAGTGGTCGCGCTCCGCTCGATGGCCACCTCGGTGGTCGACGCCGAGATGGAGCGGCTCGACCACCGGCTCCCCGACCTGAGCCCGGAGGAGCGCGCCGAGGTGTTGCGCGCCGTACGCCGGGTCGCGGACAAGCTGCTCCACGAGCCGACCGTCCGGGTCAAGGAGCTGGCCAACGAGACCGGTGCCGTCTCCTACGCCGCCGCACTGGCCGAGCTGTTCGCGCTGGACCCCGAGGCCGTCGACGCCGTCACCCGTCCGGAGGGGCTGGCATGACGACCCCGATCCGGATCGGCACCCGAGCATCCCTCCTCGCCACGACCCAGGCCGAGCTCGTGGCCGCGATGCTCCGCGACCGGCTCGGCCGCGAGACCGAACTCGTCGAGATCACCACCGAGGGCGACCGCTCCCAGTCGGCGGAGACGCCGATCGAGCAGGCCGGCGGCACCGGCATCTTCGTCAGCGCGCTACGTGACGCCCTCCGCAACGGCGAGGTCGACGTCGCCGTGCACTCACTGAAGGACCTCCCGACCGCCGCCGCCGATGGGATCGCGCTCGCCGCCGTTCCTCCGCGCGAGGACCCGCGCGACGTAGTGGTGGCCCGCGACGGGCTCACCCTCGGTGAGCTTCCGGCCGGCTCCCGGGTCGGTACGGGCTCGCCGCGACGGGTCGCCCAGCTGCTGGCCCTCGGCCTCGGTTTGGACGTGGTGGGCGTTCGTGGCAACGTCGACACCCGGATCGCCAAGGTCCAGTCCGGGGAGTACGACGCCGTACTCCTCGCCCGCGCCGGGTTGGCCCGGATCGGCCGGCTCGAGGAGGTCACCGAGGTGCTCGACCCACTGCAGATGCTGCCCGCGCCCGGACAGGGTGCACTGGCCGTGGAGTGCCGCGCCGACGACGACCTCCTGACCGCACTGGCCACGCTCGACGACCCGGCCAGCAGGGCCGCGGTCGAGGCCGAGCGGGCCGTGCTGGCCACCCTCGAGGGCGGGTGCTCGGCACCGATCGGGGCCCTGGCCGACGTGGTCGAGGGCGAGGACGGCGAGGAGCTGTGGGTGCGCGCGGTCGCGCTGTCCACGGATGGATCACTGTCGGTGCGGATGTCCGCGACCGGCGACCCGAACGACGCAGCCGGGGTTGGGTCCCGGCTGGCCAAGGAGATGCTCGCCGACGGAGCGGGCGATCTCGAAACCGCAGGACCAGAAGCAGACAAGGTGCACGACGCATGACGCGAGGCAAGACCACCACGACCGACCGCTCGGCCGCTTCCACCGGCCGCGGCTGGGTGTCCTTCGTTGGCAGTGGGCCGGGCGACCCCGACCTCCTGACCGTCCGGGCAGTGACGCTGCTCGAACAGGCGGAAGTCGTCGTCACCGAGACTCCCGAACACGTCGACCTGGTCCGCAGGCTGCTGGAGCTCCCGGCGGAGTGCGAGAGCCCGACCTTCGTCGACGGCGGCTTCGGCGAGGACGGCCAGCCGCTGACCCACGCCGCGCGTGCCAAGGTCGTGGTCAGGCACGCCAAGAAGGGCCTGCGGGTGGTCCGGCTGATGACCGGTGACCCGTTCCTCTACGCCTCGGGCCCCGAGGAGGCGCAGGCCTGCGTCAAGGCCGGCCTGGGCTTCGACATCGTCCCTGGAGTCTCCTCGGTCTCCGCGGTCCCGGCCTACGCCGGCATCCCGCTGACCACCAAGGACCACCGCGAGGTCGCCGTCGTCACCGCGCACGAGAAGGTCGACTGGGCGCCGTACGCCGATGAGCGGACGGTGGTGATCCTCTCCGGGGTCAACATGGTCGGCGACATCGCGAAGGCGCTGGTCGCCTCCGGCCGTGACCCGGAGACCCCGGTCGCGATGACCCGCGTCGGCACCACCACCGAGCAGGCCACGGTCACCTCGACCCTGGCCGGCATCGCCGCCGACGCGCGCGCCGGCCGGATGGCCCCGCCGGCCGTCATCGTGGTCGGCCGGGTCGTCGACCTGCGCGAGACCCTCTCGTGGTTCGAGACCAAGCCGCTGTTCGGCTGGCGGGTGCTGGTGCCACGCACCAAGGACCAGGCCGGCCCGCTGGTCGCGCGGCTGCGCGGCTACGGCGCGGTGCCCGACGAGGTGCCGACGATCTCGGTCGAGCCGCCCCGCAACCCGCTGCAGATGGACAAGGCCGTCCGCGGCCTCGTCGAGGGCCGCTACGAGTGGATCGCGTTCACCTCGGTCAACGCCGTCAAGGCGGTGCGCGAGAAGTTCGAGGAGTACGGCCTCGACGCCCGCGCGTTCTCCGGCCTCAAGATCGCCGCGGTGGGCGACAAGACCGCGCAGGCGGTCGCGGCCTGGGGTCTCCGCTCCGACCTGGTGCCGTCGGGCGAGCAGTCCGCCGCCGGGCTGCTGGCCGACTGGCCCGAGTTCGACGACCTGCTCGACCCGATCAACCGGGTATTCCTCCCGCGAGCCGACATCGCCACCGAGACGCTGGTGGCTGGGCTGATCGACCTCGGCTGGGAGGTCGACGACGTCACGGCCTACCGCACGGTCCGGGCCACCCCGCCGCCGGCAACCACCCGCGACGCGATCAAGTCCGGCCGGTTCGACGCGGTCGTGTTCACGTCGTCGTCGACGGTGCGCAACCTGGTCGGCATCGCCGGCAAGCCGCACCCGTCCACAGTGATCGCGGTGATTGGGCCGGCCACGGCCAAGACTGCCGAGGAGCACGGCCTGCGGGTCGACGTCCTCGCACCGAAGCCGGACGCCGACCAGCTCGTCGACGCGCTGGCCGACTTCGGCGCCGCGCGTCGCGCGGCGATGGTCGATGCCGGCGAGCCGGTCACCCGCCCGTCCGAGCGCAAGCCCTCCGCACGGCGGTCGAAGGCGCGCTGACGCCGTGCCCGAGGACGACGCACCGGAGCTGACCGGACCGCTGGTCCGCCCGCGCCGGCTGCGTCGTACGCCCGGGCTGCGCCGGATGGTCGCCGAGACCCACGTCGACCCCGGCCAGCTGGTGCTGCCGCTGTTCGTCCGCGAGGGCATCAGCGAGCCGGTGCCGATCGCATCGATGCCGGGGGTCGTCCAGCACACCCGCGACACCCTGCTCAAGGCGGTCGCCGAGGCGGCCGACCTGGGGCTGGGCGGCGTCATGCTCTACGGCATCCCCGAGCACAAGGACGCCGTCGGCTCCGGCGGCATCGACCCGGCAGGCATCCTCAACCTCGCCATCACCGACGTGGTCGGCGCCGTCGGCGACGCGCTCACGGTGATGAGCGACCTGTGCCTCGACGAGTTCACCGACCACGGCCACTGCGGCGTGCTCACGCCCGACGGACGGGTCGACAACGACCGGACTCTTGCGGTCTACGCCGAGATGGCGGAGGCCCAGGCCGACGCCGGCGTCGACATGGTCGGGCCCAGCGGGATGATGGACGGCCAGGTGCGGGCGATCCGCAACGCGCTCGACGACAACGGCCACACCGACGTCTCCATCCTGGCCTACTCCGCGAAGTACGCCTCCGCCTTCTACGGCCCGTTCCGCGAGGCGGTCGCGAGCTCGCTGGAGGGCGACCGGCGTACCTACCAACAGGACGCCGGCAACGCCATCGAGGGCGTCCGCGAGGCGCTGCTCGACGTCGAAGAGGGCGCGGACATCGTCATGGTGAAGCCGGCGCTCGGCTACCTCGACGTCGTACGCCGGGTCAAGGACGCCGTCGACGTCCCGGTCGCCGCCTACAACGTCTCGGGTGAGTTCGCCATGGTCGAGGCCGCCGCCGCCCAGGGCTGGATCGCCCGCGAGCCCGCCATCCTCGAGACCCTCACCTCGATCCGCCGGGCCGGCGCCGACATCGTGCTGACCTACTGGGCGGCCGAAGCTGCCCGCCTGTTGCGGCGCTTGTAACTAACCGTTCGGGTCTCTTGCATGCGGCTATAACCGCATGGAAGAACTGCGGACGGTTAGTTACAAGTCCGCGCGGCGCTGCTCGACCAGGCCGACCAAGTTGCCCTCGCTGTCGCGGATTGCCGCCTGCCATTCGTCGGTGCCGGCCGGGCCGAGGGTGTCGTCGGCGTGGCTGAAGATCACGTGCGGCTCCGCCTCGATGCTTACGCCGTTCGCGCGCAGCCGCTCGACCGTGGCGTCGATGTCATCGACGGCGAGGTAGAGCATCGCGGAGGGCGCGTTGACCTCGAGCATCAGCCGGGTGCCGGCGAGGTCGAAGAAGACCAGGCCGGGCGGGTCGTACGTCGCGGTGGGCGGTACGCCGAGCAGGTCGCTGTAGAACGCGGTCGCGCGCTGGAGGTCCTCGGCCCGCTGAGCGACCTGCACGAGTCCCATGGGGCCATCATGGCCGCCGGCGGGGCGGCCGGGTAAGGCTCAGGTCATGTAGTTGTTGAGGCAGGTCTGGAACGCCGCCGGCTGCAGCAGCTGGTCGAGCCCGTCGAGCGTGCACTGGAGCGTCGCCTGCGCCAGGGTCAGCACCTGGTCGACCGGCGGGATGCTGGTCGACGGGAGCGGCGGGAGCGTGACCTGGGTGCCACCACCGTTGCCACCGCCGTTGCCGCCACCGTTGCCACCGTTGTCGTCGTCGGTGGTGCCGCCGTCCGTGGTGTCGTCGTCGACCGGGTCGCCGGGGCCACCATCGGTGGTCGTCTCGTCGACGTTCTCGTCGGTCCCGTTGGTGTTCGGCGGCTTCGTGATGTGCGCGCCGTCCTGGGTCGGTGTGCCGGGCACGTGCAGCGGCGGCGGGGTCTTGGTGAGCTCGCCGGCCATCACGGTGCCGTTGGGGATCGAGGTGAAGTCGCCCTGCAGGTAGGCGTCCATGATGTCGAGCACGAGGTCGACGTAGGACTGGCTGTGGTTGTAGCGGAAGACGGCTCCGCGGCGACCCTCGTCGGTGCCGAGGTCGTCGGAGCCGGAGCAGAGGTAGACGGCGGTGCCGAGCGACGCGTCGTCGATGTCCTGCGGGTTGCGTACGCCGTCACCGTCGGCGTCCACGCCCACGACCGACCAGGTCGAGGGGATGAACTGCATCGGCCCGACCGCGCGGTCGTAGGCCGCGTCGTTGTCGAACTGTCCGGCGTCGGTGTCGACGATCTCGGCGGTGCGGTTGGAGCCGTTGAGGGCCACGCCGAAGATGCCGGGCGTCGCGAGGCCGTTGTCGTCGAGGGTGTTGCCGTTGGCGCGTCCGTGGTTGGACTCCACCCGGCCGATCGCGGCGATCAGCTGCCAGCTGAGGTGGCAGCCCTCGTCGGCCGCGTTGATGACCGTCTCGGCGCGCTGGTAGGCGGCCAGCGCCGCCGACGGGATGCCCGAGGTGGAGGCGGAGGCGACAATCTGTTGTGCGTCTGCATCGCCGACCCCGAGCACGCTGCCGTCCGAGACGCTGGCCGGCGCCTCGATGGCCTGGGCGGGGACGCTGGTGCCGTCCGGGAGGGTTGGATCGAGTCGCTCGCCCGCCGACGCAAGGGGCGCGTTGACACCGAGGAGGCTGGCAGTCCAGGCAGCCGACAGCAGCGCCATCGGCACCAGCGCCGTCACCTTGTGCAGGCGGCTGATTCGCTTCGCGGACATTGAGCTCTCTCCCATGGTTCCGAACCGACCCCTCCAGGCGATCCGAGCAACTCAACGAATCGTGTCACGTACAAGTTACGCGTTGGTACGGAAATGTCGACACCCCAGTGACAGCCGTCACCGATGGGAAGGAGCCTTCCCCTCGGACGGGACGCACAAGCAGGCAGTACCCCGCTCGCGTCCAGACCAGGCTACGCGCCGCCCTGGTGCCCTCGGCCCGGGCGGATGCGGGGGTCTCAGGTGGCTCAGAGAGAATGAGGCGTGCCCCAGGAATCCTCGTACGAGACGGCCCAGTCCGCCGCGCTCTACGGGCGGGCGCTGGCGGTGACCCCGGGCGGTGTCAACTCCCCGGTGCGGGCGTTCAACGCGGTCGGCGGCACGCCGAGGTTCATCGCCTCCGCCAAGGGCGCCTGGCTGACCGATGTCGACGGGCAGGAGTACGTCGACCTGATCTGCTCCTGGGGGCCGATGCTGCTCGGTCACGCGCACCCCGAGGTCGAGGCGGCGGTGCTCGCGGCGGTGGCCCGCGGTACGTCGTACGGCACGCCCACCCGGCCCGAGGTGGAGCTGGCCGAGGAGATCGTGGCCCGTACGCCGGTCGAGCGGGTCCGGTTCGTCTCCTCCGGCACCGAGGCGACGATGTCGGCCATCCGGCTGGCCCGCGGCTTCACCGGTCGCGACGTGGTCGTGAAGTTCGCCGGCTGCTACCACGGCCACGTCGACTCGCTGCTGGCCTCGGCCGGCTCGGGGGTCGCGACGTTCGCCATTCCAGGCACTCCCGGCGTCCCTGCCTCGTCGACCGAGCTGACCCTCGTCCTGCCCTACAACGACCGGGCCGCGGTCGAGAAGGCGTTCGCCGAGCACGGCGAACGGATCGCCTGCCTGATCACCGAGGCTGCCCCCGGCAACATGGGCGTGGTCCCGCCCGAGCCCGGGTTCAACGGCTTCCTGGCCGAGACCTGCCGCACCTACGGTGCGCTGTTCGTCAGCGACGAGGTGATGACCGGCTTCCGGGCCTCCCGGCTCGGCCAGTGGGGGCTGGACGGCGCCCACGAGGGCTGGCGCCCCGACCTGATGACGTTCGGAAAGGTGATGGGCGGCGGCTTCCCGGCGGCGGCGTTCGGCGGCCGCGCCGACGTGATGCACCACCTCGCGCCCGAAGGCCCGGTCTACCAGGCCGGCACCCTCTCCGGGAACCCGGTCGCCACCACCGCCGGACTGGCCACGCTGCGGCTGGCCACCGACGAGGTCTACGCCCACCTGAACGCCACGGCAGACGTGCTCAAGACGGCGGTCTCCGACGAGCTCTCGCTCGCCGGTGTCGCCAACGTCGTCCAGGCCACGGGCACGATGTTCTCGGTCTTCTTCACCGATCCGGGCCTCGGCGGCGTCCGCGACTTCGACGACGCCCAGCGCACCGACTCGACGGCGTACGCCGCGTTCTTCCACGCCATGCTCGACCGCGGCGTGCACCTGCCGCCCTCGGCGTACGAAGCGTGGTTCCTCTCGGCCGCCCACGACGACCGCGCCGTGCAGACCGTGCTCGACGCGTTGCCCGAGGCCGCCCGCGCGGCGGCCGCAGCACAGGACACACCCCAGGAGAAGCCCACGCCGTGAGTTCCGACCAGAGCCAGACCCCGGACACCGTCGTCCACCTGCTCCGCCACGGCGAGGTGCACAACCCCGAGGGCGTCCTCTACGGGCGCCGAGACGGTTACCACCTGTCCGAGCTCGGCCTGAAGATGGCGGACAAGGTCGCCGCGGCGATGACCGACCGCGACATCACCCACATCCGTTCGTCTCCGCTCGAGCGTGCCCAGGAGACCGCGGCACCGATGGCCGCGGCGCACGGCCTCGAGATCGTCACCGACGAGCGGGTCCTCGAGTCGACCAACATCTTCGAGGGCAAGCGGTTCGCCAGCGGCAACAACGTGCTGCTCAAGCCCTCTGCCTGGCGCTACCTCTGGAACCCGTTGAAGCCGTCCTGGGGCGAGCCCTACAAGGAGGTCGTGGCCCGAGTGCTGGCCGCGGTCCATGATGCCCGGATCGCGGCCGCCGGCCACGAGGCGGTGATCGTCTCCCACCAGCTGCCGATCTGGATCACCCGGCTGCACGTCGAGAAGCGGTCGTTTCTCCACGACCCGCGTCGGCGCCAGTGCACACTCTGCTCACTCACGTCGTTCCACTTCGTCGGCGACGCCATCACCCAGGTCTCCTACAGCGAGCCCGCCGGCGACCTGATCCCGGAGAAGGACCGCAAGTCGCCGTTCTCGGCGGGCGACGCGCCCGACGAGAACAAGCCCGTCTGACATGGTCGCCCGTCGCCGACTTGCCCTGCTCGTGGCCGCGCTCGCGGTGACGGCCGGTACGGCGACCGCGTGCACCGACGCGAACGGCACCAACGGCAAGAACTACGTCGCGGGCGACGGCGTGGTGATCGAGATCCCAGCCGACGAGCGCGGCAAGCCCGTCGAGGTGTCCGGCGAGACGCTGACCGGAGACCAGCTGGACCTGGCCGACCGGCGTGGCTCGATCGTCGTGGTCAACGTCTGGTGGTCCGGGTGCCCCCCGTGTCGCGTGGAGGCGCCGATGTTCGTGGACGCCGCCGACGAGCTCCCAGGCGACGGAACGATCGTCGGGATCGACATCCGGGACTCCAGCCGTGACACCGCGCTGGCGTTCGAGCGCGGGTTCGACGTGCCGTACCCGTCGATCTACGACCCCGGCAGCAGCCTGCTCCTGAACTTCCCGTCGCCGTTCAACCCCCGGGACATGCCGAGCACCGTGGTCCTCGACCGTGAGGGCCGGGTGGCGGCGCTCGTCCGCGGACCGCTGCCGTCGAAGCTCACCTTGATCGACCTCGCCGAGAAGGTGGCGGCCGAGGATGGATGACTGGCTGCGCGACACGGCGTTCTCCGGCTCGATGCTCGTCGCGGTCCCGATCGCGGTGCTGGCCGGACTGGTGTCCTTCTTCTCGCCGTGCGTGATCCCGCTGCTACCTGGCTATCTGTCGTACACGACCGGGCTGTCGGGCGCCGACCTGGCTGACTCCGAGGCCAAGCCGCACCGCGGCCGGATGCTGGCCGGGTCGTCGCTCTTCGTGCTCGGCTTCTCGGTCGTCTTCGTGGGGCTCGGCGTGCTCTCAGCAGGCGTGAGCCGGTTCTTCTTCGAGTACTCCCGCACCTTCACCGTCGTGCTCGGAGTGCTCGCCGTGGTGCTCGGCCTGGTCTTCATGGGGCTGGTGCCGCTGTTCCAGCGCGACGTGCGGATCCACAAGGTGCCGGCTGTCGGGCTCGCGGCGGCGCCGTTGCTCGGCTTCCTCTTCGGTCTCGGCTGGACGCCGTGCATCGGACCCACGCTGGGCGTCATCCTCACGCTCGCGTACAACGGCGAGAGCGTGGCGCGTGGAGGCGTGCTCCTCGCCTTCTACTCGCTGGGGCTCGGGGTGCCGTTCATCCTCGCCGCGCTGGCCTGGCGCCGGGCGCTCGGCGGGCTCGCCTTCGTACGAAGGCACCAGCAGTGGGTGACCCGGATCGGCGGCGCGATGCTCGTCGTCGTGGGACTGCTCCTGCTCACCGGCTGGTGGGAGCAGATGGTCCAGTGGCTGCAGCTCAACCTCGTGGACGAGTTCCAGGTGAGCGTGTGACCGCCACCCAAAGGCCTCCCACCGCGCCGGCGCCTGAGCGCCGCTCCGGCGAGCTCACGCTGCGCGAGCTCCTGCGCTGGACCTGGCGCCAGCTCACCTCGATGCGGATCGCGCTGATCCTGCTCCTGATGCTCGCGCTGGCCGCGGTGCCCGGGTCGCTCGTCCCGCAGGAGCGGGTGGACTCGCTCAAGGCGTCGCAGTGGAAGGACGCGCACGAGACGCTGACCCCGGTCTACGAGAAGCTCGGCATCTTCAACGTCTACGGCTCGCCCTGGTTCGCCGCCATCTACATCCTGCTCGTCGTCTCGCTGCTCGGCTGCATCATCCCGCGCAGCTTCGTCTACGCCCGCGGGCTGCGCGCCCAGCCGCCCGCCGCGCCGCGCAACCTGACCCGCCTGCCCAGCCACGCGTCGTACGGCACGACGGAGTCGCCCGAGGTGGTGCTCGAGCGGGCGCGCGCGCTGCTCAAGCGCAAGCGCTACCGGCTGCGCCAGGAGTCCGACGGCAGCACCGTCAGCGCCGAGCGCGGCTACCTCCGCGAGCTCGGCAACCTGGTCTTCCACCTCGCCGTGCTGGTGGTCCTGGTGGGCTTCGCGACCGGCACGCTGTTCGGCTTCAAGGGCGGCGTGATCCTGGTGCAGGGGCTGCCGTTCAGCAACAACCTCACGCAGTACGACGACTTCGTCCCCGGCAGCCTCTTCGACCCCGACGGCATGGACCCGTTCTCCTTCACGGTCAACGACTTCGACGTCGAGTGGCTGTCGTCCGGCATGGCGCGCGGCTTCGACGCGGACCTGTCCTACACCGAGGCACCGGGCGCGCCGGAGAAGAGCTACGACCTTCGGGTGAACCACCCGCTCACGATCGGCGGGACCGAGCTGTTCCTGATCGGGCACGGCTACGCACCGGTGGTCACCGTGCGGGACGGCGACGGGAACGTCGCGGCCTCCGGGCCGGTGCCGTTCCTGCCGATGGGGCCGGACCTGTTCTCGTTCGGCGTGATCAAGGCGCCGGACGCGAAGCCGGGGCAGATCGGGCTGGAGGGCTACTTCTACCCGACCTTCGCGAGCGTCGACGACACGCCCGTCAACCTGGGCGGCAACGACGTCAACCCGCTGCTCTCGCTCAACGTCTACACCGGCGACCTCAACCTCGACTCCGGTGCGTCGCAGTCGGTCTACACCCTCGACAAGTCACAAGCGACCGCCGTACCGGGCGAGGACGGGAAGCCGCTCCGGGTCAGCCTGGCGCCGGGGGACACCGTCGAGCTGCCGAACGGGCTGGGCAGCGTCACCTTCGACGAGGTCGTGTCCTGGCAGCGGATCCAGATCAGCCAGACGCCGGGCAAGAACGTCGCGCTGCTGGGGGTCGTGCTCGCGCTGCTCGGGTTGATGGGGTCGCTGTTCATCCGCTCCCGCCGGGTGTGGCTGCGCGTCACCGAGGGGCCGGACGGCACCCTGGTCGAGGTGGCGGCCCTGGACCGCTCTGGAGGCGCCGATACGGACGCCGTACTGTCGGGTCTGGTCGCCGAGCTGCAGGAGGAACCGCGATGATCACCCCACGAAAGCGCGAGACGGGCGCGCTGCGCGCGGAGGGCACACGCTTCCGCGGGGACCCCGAAAAAGCATGACTGATGCCGCGTGGGGCACGCTGAGCAACCAGGCTGTCGCGGCCGCTGCGGTCGTCTACTTCCTTGCGCTGTTGGCGCACGTCATCGAGTGGTCCTCGCTCCGACAGGTGGACCGCTCGCAGGTCCTGGTCGGATCCGGTGGCCCCGAGGTCACCGAGCCGCCGGCCGCACCCGACGTGGAGCAGCACCAGGTGCGCGTCGCCGTGTTCGGCCGGCTCGCGTTGCTGCTCACCGGACTCGCCGTCGCCGTCCACCTGGGCGCCCTGGTGGCCCGCGGGATGAGCGCGGACCCCAACCGGGTCCCGTGGGGCAACATGTACGAGTTCACGCTCGCGGGCACGTTCGTGGTGACGGCGCTCTACCTCGTGATGAGCCGGCGCTACGCCCTCGACTGGCTCGGCCCGGTGGTCGTCACCTTCGTGCTGGCCCTGCTGATGGTGGCCGTCGTCTGGCTCTACGACCCGACCGGGCCGCTGCCCGAGGCACTGGACAGCTACTGGCTGGTGATCCACGTCGTCTCCGCGATCGCGGCGACCGGCGCGTTCACTCTCGGCGGGATGACCTCGGCCGCCTACCTGCTGAAGCGGCGCCGCGGCGCTGACGCCCCGCAGTCCGGCCTCTGGGCCCGCGTCCCGTCGCTCGAGAAGCTCGACCTGATCTCCTACCGGATCCACGCGTTCGCCTTCCCCATCTGGACTTTCGCGGTCCTGATCACCGGTCCGATCTGGGCGCACCAGGCCTGGTCGTCGTACTGGAACTGGGACCCCAAGGAGGTCTGGGCGTTCATCACCTGGGTCGTCTACGCGGCCTACCTTCACGCGCGTACGACGGCCGGCTGGCGCGGCCGCAACGCCGCGATCCTGGCGCTGGTCGGCACCATGACGCTGTGGTTCAACTTCATCGGGATCAACTACTTCTCGAGCTCGAGCCAGCACTCGTACGCCGGCTCGGCGCCGATCGGCCAGGTCGACCGCTGAGCCGACCGGGTAGACCGATTCGTCTGCCTGGCCGAGCGAGGAACCACACGTCAGACCGCAGACGGATCCATTCAGTCCTCGAGCTCGTCCAGCTCCGCGGTGTCGACGTCCTCGTCGTCAGCGGGCGCGTAGCCGTCGGTGGCGTTGCGCTTCTCCGCGGGCGACTCCTCGAGGTCCTCCGCGACGGAGGCAGAGTCCACACCCTCCTCGTCGAGGACCGCCTCCGTGTCGGAGCCGGGCCCGACGTCGTGCGGGTCGTCGGGGTCAGGCGGTCGGCGTACTCCGGTGCTTGTCATGCCCGACCGGTAACCGTCGGTGGCATGCGTCAGCCGTCCAGACGTCGGAAGGCGAAGTCACTCGACTCCCGCCCCTCAGGGTTGGGGCCGTAGATCGCAAGCATCCGGGCGTGCTCCGGGGCGGCGTACCGCGCCATCGAGCCGGCGTGCACGAGCACCGTGTCGCCAGGCCCGGCCACCACCGTCTCGCCGTCCGACTCGACGAGCAGCTCGCCATCCAGGACGTAGTTGACCTCGTCGTGCGGGTGCCGGTCGGTCCACTCGGCCGCGGTGAGCTCCCACTCCATCAGCGCGAAGCCGGTCCAAGCCGGCCCGGGCTGGTCGATGATGCTGCGGCCCGGCATGTCGTCGTCGCCGTCGAGAGTGAGCGGTGCGCGGGGGATCAGGCTGACGGTCATACCTGCTCGATCTTGCCGGCGTTGTCCTGGTCGAGGAAGCGGCCGATCACCATCCGCTGGATCTGGTTGGTGCCCTCGAAGATCTGCATCACCTTGGCCTCGCGCATGTAGCGCTCGACCGGGAAGTCGCGGGTGTAGCCGTAGCCGCCGAAGACCTGGACCGCGTCGGTGGTGACCTTCATGGCGTTGTCGGTGGCGACCATCTTGGCGATCGAGGCTTCTCGGCTGAACGGCAGCCCGCGGTCGCGGAGCCGGGCGGCGTGCAGGGTGATCGCGCGGGCGGCCTGGGTGTTGGCCTCCATGTCGGCGAGGATGAAGGCGAGCCCCTGGTGGTCGATGATCCGCTTGCCGAAGGTCTCGCGCTCCTGCGCGTAGGCGACCGCCGCGTCGAGCGCCCCCTGGGCCAGTCCGGTCGCGACGGCGGCGATGCCGAGCCGGCCCGAGTCGAGGGCGGAGAAGGCGATCTTGAGCCCCTCGCCCTCCTCACCGATCAGCCGGTCGGCGGGGATCCGGACGTCGTCGAAGTTCATGGCGGTCGTCGTCGAGCCGGTGAGCCCCATCTTCTTCTCGGGCGGATTGGCCGAGAGCCCGGGAGCGTCGGCCGGCACCAGGAAGCACGAGATCCCGTTGCGTCCTTCGCCGGTGCGGGCCATCACCTTGTAGAAGTCGGCGAAGCCACCGTGCGTCGTCCAGGCCTTGGTGCCCTTGATCACCCACTCGTCGCCGTCGCGCCGGGCAGAGGTCCGCATCGCTGCCGGGTCGGAGCCGGCATGTGGCTCGGAGAGGCAGTACGCGCCGAGCAGCTCGCCGCCCAGCATGTCCGGCAGCCAGTGCTGCCTCTGCTCCTCGGTGCCGTGCGTGGCCAGGCCGTAGCAGGACAGCGCGTGCACGGAGACCCCGACGCCGACCGAGGCCCAGACCGCGCCGATCTCCTCGAGCACCTGGAGGTAGACCTCGTACGGCACTCCGCCGCCGCCGTACTCCTCGGGGTACGGGAGGCCCAGCAGCCCGGCCCGGCCGAGCTTGAGGAAGATGTCGCGCGGGAAGGTCCCGTCGGCCTCGGCGGCGACCGACCGCTCGGCCAGCTCGTCGGCGGCGATCTGCCGGACGAGCCTCACGAGCTCGGCGGTCTCCTCACTTGGCAGCACGCGACGGGCGGTCACACGGCCACAGTAGTTGGATGTCCGAGCATCACCAGCCGCCTACTGTGTTCGCCGTGCCCGAGACCGAGCCGGAGACCGAGCCCGAGACCCGCGTGGACCTGGACGACGAGGACGACCAGCCGCTGCGGTGGTACGTCATCGCGGCGTTCATGACCGCGGTGATCGCCGGGTTCGCGGTGGCCGTCCTGTTGTCGGTGCTGTGGTTCGCGACCTGTGGCGACCACCACCCGGGATCGACGTACGTCGCCGGGGACTCGCAACGCGCCCTGGCGTGCGAGAGCGGCCACGGGGTGGCCGGTGCCCTGGTAGCTGTGGGATGGATCGCGGGTTTCGCCCTGGCGACATATGCCCTTGTTCGCTGGCAACGAGGGCGGATAGCGCGGCTGCTGCTCAGCGGACTGCTGATGACCCCGCTTGCGCTGCCCGCGCTGGTTTTCGGCGGGCTGTCCCTGACCAGCTCGGACTGCTCAGGGGACAAGCAGCGGGTCTACAAGGAGTGGGTCGACGACGGAAGCAAGGGCGCGGCACCCTACGAGTGCCGCACCTTCTGACGACGGGACCCGAGAGGAAGACATGACCAACGAGGCTGTCCTCACCGAGGACCGCGACGGCGTCCTGGTGATCACCATCAACCGTCCCGAGGCGCGCAACGCGATCAACGGCGACGTGGCCCGCGGCATCGCGGCCGCTCTCGACCGGCTCGACGGCGAGGACGGGCTGTGGGTCGGCGTGCTCACCGGCGGCGGTGGGTTCTTCTCCTCCGGGATGGACCTCAAGGGCTTCCTCTCCGGCGACGTGCCCATCGTGGAGGGCCGAGGCCTCGGCGGGCTCACCGAGAAGTCGCCGCGCAAGCCGCTGATCGCCGCCATCGAGGGGTACGCCGTCGCCGGCGGCTTCGAGCTCGTGCTGGCCTGCGACCTGGTGGTGGCCGCCGAGGACGCGAAGCTGGGCGTACCGGAAGTGAAGCGAGCGCTCGTCGCCGGGGCCGGTGCCGCCATCCTCCTGCCGCAGCGGATCCCGCCCGCGATCGCGATGGAGATGCTCCTGACCGGTGAGCCGATCACCGCGGGGAGGGCGGCCGAGCTCGGCCTGGTCAACCGCGTCGTGCCTTCAGGTACGGCGCTCGACGCGGCGGTCGCCCTGGCTCGCGAGGTGGCGGCCAACGGTCCGCTGGCCGTGGCGGTCACCAAGCAGATCGCCCGCTCCGCCCCGGACTGGACCTTCGAGGAGGGCTGGCAGAAGCAGGCCGAGCTGATGGGGCCGGTCTTCGTCTCCGAGGACGCGCAGGAGGGCGCCCGCGCGTTCGCCGAGAAGCGTGCGCCGGTCTGGAAGGGCCGCTGAACCATGGACACCGCGACCACCCTGGTGTTCGTCGCCGTGGTGGGCGCACGCTTCTTGCTGCCGCTCGCGATCCCGTACTACCCGCTCCCGGCCGTCGTCGCCTGTCTGATCCTCGACGGTGTCGACCAGACGATCTTCCAGGCCTTCGGCCACGACCCACCCGGCTACCAGTCCTACGACAAGGCGATGGACGTCTTCTACCTGTCCATGGCCTACCTCGCGACGCTGCGCAACTGGGAGAGCATGCCGGCGTTCCGGATCGGCTGGTTCCTCTACTTCTACCGGCTCGTCGGAGCGCTCCTCTTCGAGCTCACCCATGCCCGGTGGCTGTTGCTGGCGTTCCCGAACGTCTTCGAGTACTTCTTCATCGCCTACGAGACGATCCGCTCGCGCTGGCGGCCCGTGAACCTGCTGGTCGGCTGGTGGCTGAGCGCGGCCGCCCTCATCTGGGTGGTCGTCAAGCTCCCGCAGGAGTACTGGCTGCACGTCGCCCAGCTCGATGTGACCGACCAGATCGCCGCGCACCGCTGGATCATCGGGCTGCTCATCGTCGTGCTGCTCGGCCTGGCCCTCGCCTTCCAGAAGCTGGTGCGGCCGCGGCTGTGGCCGCCGGACTGGTCATGGAAGTTCCGGCCCGAGCCACTGCCGGAGGCGATCGACGAGCCCGCGGAGCAGGACGCCTGGCGGATGCGGTACGACGCGATCCTCTCCACCGGCACCCTCGAGAAGGTCATGCTCGTCGGCCTGGTCGCGGTGATCTTCTCCCAGATGCTGCCCGACTTCACCGGCTCGACCACCGACGTCTTCATCGGCGTCGCCGCGGTCGTCGTGGTCAACTCCGGCATCACCCTGGCCGCCGCGCGTCGCCGCTGGACCATCAAGTCGACGGCCCTCGCCTTCGCCGCCCGGCTGGCGATGAACGTCGTCCTCGTGCTCGTCGCCGACCCGCTGCTGGGGCGTCACAACGCCCGGCTCGACGGCTACGACACGATCTTCTTCCTGATGCTGATCTCGCTGATCACGACACTGCACGACCGCTGGCGCCCGGTGCACGAGGTGCGCGAGGTGCTGGCCAGGGGCGAGCCGGCGCCGGAGCTGGAGGTCGAGCGGGACTGAGGGCCCAGCCCGCGGTGCTGGCCGGTGAGCGGTCAGTGGGCAACCTGGCCGGGGCTGTGACGGCGGGTTCGGGGTTGCTGGCTGACCGCTGGGCGGGCTGGTGGCGCAGGGGCGGTCAGTGGGCAACCTGGTGGGGGCTGTGTCGGTGGTGCGGGGTTGCTGGCTGACCGCTGGGCGGGCTGGTGGCGCAGGGGCGGTCAGTGGGCAACCTGGCCGGGGCTGTGTCGGTGGTGCGGGGTTGCTGGCTGACCGCTGGGCGGGCTGGTGGCGCAGGGGCGGTCAGTGGGCAACCTGGCCGGGGCTGTGTCGGTGGTGCGGGGTTGCTGGCTGACCGCTGGGCGGGCTGGTGGCGGAGGGGCGGTCAGTGGGCAACCTGGCGGGGGCTGTGACGGTGGTGCGGGGTTGCTGGCTGACCGCTGGGCGGGCTGGTGGCGGAGGGGCGGTCAGTGGGCAACCTGGCCGGGGCTCTAGTCGGTGGTGCGGGGTTGCTGGCTGACCGCTGCCCGGGCTGACCAGTTCTCAGGCAGCGAGGTGCGCCTTCAGCCAGTCGGACAGGTCGCCGAGGACGAGCTCCTTCTCGGGCTCGTTGAAGACCTCGTGGTAGAGGCCGTCGTACATCTTGAGGGTCTTGTCGGTCGACCCGGCCAGCCGGTCGACGAGCCTGGCGCCGTCGGGGTTGACCAGCTTGTCCGCGGTGCCGCTCATCACCAGCAGCGGGAGCTTGAGCGACGGGAGCCGAGACGGGAAGGTGTCCATGGTCCGCAGCATCGCGCCGCCGATGCCGGCGGGGAGCGCGCCGCGGAAGTTGAGCGGGTCCTCGTCATAGGCCTTGACCACGTCGGGGTCGCGCGAGATCGAGGCCGAGCTGAGCTTCTGGCCGGGCAACCCGGGGACCACCTTGCCGATCACCTTGGCGACCTTCATCAGGATCGGGCTGATGTCGTCGCCGGGCAGCACCGCGGGTGCCGACAGCACCAACGCGGCGAGCACGTCCTGGTGGTCGAGCGCGTAGTCGAGGGCGATCTCGCCGCCCATGCTGTGACCGAGGAGGTACGTCGGCCGGCCCTCGACGAGCTCCAGCCGGCGCAGCGTCTCGAGGTTCGCGGTGAACTCCGAGAGATCACGGGCGAGCAGCCGCTTGCCGCCGGAGCGGCCGTGGCCGTGGTGGTCGGGGATCACGACGCGGAGGCCGAGGCCGACGAGCATGTCGGCGACGTGGTGGTAGCGGCCGGCGTGCTCGGCGACGCCGTGAGTAACCAGGATCAGCCCGACCGGGGCACCCTCCGGCTCATAGAGGTCGTACACGATGTTGGTGCTGCCCAGGCCAGCGAACGACTTCTCGACCGGTGTCATGGGGTCATCATGCCTGTCTCAGTCGCCTCGGCCTCCTCGCCTAGGTAGGCCTTGCGCACTCCCGCGTCGCTGCGGATCTCGTCGGGCACGCCCTCGGCGATCTTGTGGCCGAAGTCGAGGACGACCACCCGGTCGGCCGTCTCCAGCACCAGCGCGACGTCGTGCTCGATGAGCAGCACGCCCATGCCCCACTCGTCAGCGAGCCGGCGGACCAGCCGGCCCAGCTCGGCGCTCTCGGTCTCGTCGAGGCCGGCGGCAGGTTCGTCCAGGAGCAGCACCGACGGGCTGCAGGCGACCGCGCGGGCGATCGCGACGAGCCGGCGCTGGCCGTAGGACAGGTCCTCGGCCCGCCGGTCCAGCACCGGCGCCAGCGACAGCTCCTCGACCGCAGCCACCACGGGCGCAGGCAGCGGCGGGTGGCCAGGGACGACCAGGTCGGTCAGGTAGGCGAGCCGGTCGCGGGGGTCGGCGGCGGCCAGCAGGTTCTCGCGCACGGTGAGGTCGTCGAACAGCTCCAGTGACTGGAACGAGCGCGAGAGACCGGCTCGGGCCCGGCGGTACGGCGCCCAGTGGGTGATGTCGTGGCCGTCCCAGGTGATCGAGCCGGCGGTGAGCCGGTTGTTGCCGGCGACGCAGTCGATCAACGTGGTCTTGCCGGCGCCGTTCGGCCCGAGCAGGCCGACCACCTCTCCGGGCGCGACGTGCAGCGAGACGTCCTCGAGGGCGGTGAACCCACCGAACCGCTGGGTCAGCCCGGACACCGCGAGGGTCCGCGCGGAGACCGTCGTGCGCACGACTGCCGGAAGCGGCTCGGGTGCGCCCGGCCGCAGCCCGGGGATCCGCTCCCGGAACGGGCGGGTGAGGGCGTCCAGCCGTTCGGCCACGCCGTTCTGGCTCAGGATCAGCACGACCAGCAGCAGGACTCCGGTCGTGATCGGGAGGTACTCCTGCAGGGTCGAGGTGTCCTGTACCGCGGCGTTCACGGGAGCGCCGGACGACGTCAGCGTGATCAGGCCGTTCGACGCGAGCAGCGAGCCCAGGATCGGGCCGGCCACGTAGCCTGCGCTGCCGATCACGGTCAGCACCAGCACGCTGATCGAGGCGCCCGGCTGGAAGACGCGGTCGAAGAGGATCGCGCCGTACCCGAACCCCAGCAGCACCCCACCCAGTCCGGCGATGCCGGCCGAGAGGGTGAAGCCGTACAGCTTCGCCTCGAAGACGTTGACCCCGATCGCCGCGGCGGCGCGTTCGTTGGTGCGTACGGCGAGCAGCCGGCGGCCGGTGCGGCCGCGCCGCAGGTTGGCCACCGCGAGCGCCGCCACGATCAGGAACGCGACGCAGACGATCGCATAGTTCCGGGCGTGCCCGACCGGGTCGATCGACCACCCGAACAGCGACAGGTCGGTGGGCTGCACCCGGGCGCTCTCCGTGTAGGCGCTGTTGCTGAAGACCAGCTGGTGCACCGCGAAGCCGAGGCCGAAGGTGACGACGGCGAGGTTCACCCCTCGGGTGCGCAGCGCGGGCAGGCCGAACAGGAAGCCGATGGCCGCCGCGACGAGCACGCCGACGATCAGCGCCGGCTCGAACCGCCAGCCGTGGGCCACGACCAGCTTGGCGGCCGCGAAGGAGCCGATGCCCGCGAGAGCGTACTGGGCCAGGGAGAGCTGGCCGGTATAGCCGGTCAGCACCACGACCGAGAGACCGACGATGGCGAAGGTCGCGCTGACGATGGTCGGCGCGTACCAGTCCTTCGACGCCCCCAGGCCGATCCAGAGCAGCGACGCGGCCGCGAGGACGACCACGACGGCCGGCCTGATCCGGCCGGTGCCGACGCGGGGGAGCCGGTCGGTGATGCTGCCGCGCAGCGGGAGCCCGCGGCCCCGGATGACCAGGACGACGATGATCACCAGGAACGGCACCGCGTCCGGTACGCCGGGGCGGTGCTGCGCCTCGAGGAGGTCGGTGCTCCAGTGCTGGGCCAGCGACTGCGCGACGCCCAGGAAGACGCCGCCCACCAACGCCAGCGGGTAGGACTTGAAGCCCCCCAGAAGAGCGGTGGCCAGCCCTCCGATGATGAGGATGCTGAACGGGATCGGCGAGAGGAAGCCCGAGGTGGTGGCCGGCAGAAGCCCGCCGGCCACGGCGGCCAGCCCACCACCGACCGCCCAGGTGACGCTGGCGAGCACGTCGGGGGACCAGCCGAGCGCCGAGGCGGCGCGCGCGTTCTCGGCCGCCGCCGAGATCGCGTGGCCGAAGCGGGTGCGCGCACTGGTGACGGTGAGCAGAAGGGCCAAGACCGCAGCGATCGCCACGAGGTAGAAGCCGTAGCGGCCCACGATGATGTCACCGGGGAGGTGGAGCGCGTCGGTCGGGACGGGTGACTCGGTGATCACCTGCTTGGCGCCGAACTTGAGCACGACCGCCTGCGTGAGCACGGTGAGCACTCCCAGCGTCGCGATCACCCGGGCCAACGGGCTGGCCGTCCGCAGCGGCCGCATCACGAGCCAGTGCACCGCTACCCCGAGCACGGCGCAGCAGAGGACGGCGGCGCTCAGTGACAAGAAGATCCCGTGCCCGTCCAGCACGTGCAACCGGTAGGTCAGGTAGGCACCGACGAGTGCGAAGCCCGACTGGGCGAAGTTGATCACGCCCGAGCCGCGGTAGATCACCACCAGACCGAGGCCGAGGAGGGCGTAGATCCCCCCGGTCCCGAGGCCGAGGAGGGCGAAACGTACGAAATCAGTCATGGGTTTTGAGGATCACCCGTGAGGTAGTGGGCGGCGATGCCCTCGGCGTCACCACGGAGGTCGTCCGCGTCGCCGGACAACACGATCCGGCCGCGGCGCAGGACGTGCACCCGGTCCGCGATGGCCAGGGCCTGGCGGACGTGCTGCTCGACAAGGATCACGGCCACGCCCGAGTCGGCGGCCGCGCGGACGGCGGCCAGGAGCCGCTCGACCACCATCGGGGCCAGACCGAGCGACAGCTCGTCGGCGAGCAGCACTCGCGGCTCGGAGGCGAGCACCCGGCCCAGCGCCAGCATCTGCTGCTGACCGCCGGACAGGAGCCCGACCCGCTTGCCAAGATGTTCCTCGAGCTCGGGGAAGTACTCCAGGGCCTTCTCGGGCCGGCCGCGGCCCAGCTTGAGGTTCTGCCAGCCGCTGAGCTGCATGAAGACGCAGCGCTCCTCGGTGAGGATGCCCAGGCCGGCACGGGCGCGCTGGTGCAGCCGCCGACGCCGGTCGTCGCCGTGGAAGGCGACGGTCCCGGAGATCGGGGCGACCTCACCGGCGAGTGTGAGGAGCGTCGTCGTCTTGCCGGCGCCGTTGGCACCCAACAGGGCCACCACCTCGCCGGCCCTGGCCTCGAGGTCGATGTCGTGGATGGCGGGCGTGCCGCCGTACCCGGCGGTCAGCCCGCGGGCCGCCACGACGACCGCACCACCCCGGGCCGACGTCGGCCCGGGGGTTTCCGTGATTGTCATCGCCGGGTCAGGAGGCGGGGACGAGCGCCAGCCGCATGTCCTTGTACTCCGTGCCGGCCTGGACCAGCTTGCCGTCCTTGATCTCGAAGGTCAGCTCGGAGTAGTTGAACACCCGGTTCAGCCCCGGCGCCGGGAAGTCCTCGGCGAAGCTGAACGGCGGCGTGAAGCCGTCGGTGTCGACCTTCGTCGTGGCATCGAGGGTCGCCTTGATGCCGGCGGCGCTGAAGTCGTCGTTGTTCTTGATCAGCGACAGGAAGGTGCGGTAGCCGACCCAGGTGTTCGAGAAGTAGAGCGCGGACCAGCCACCGTTCTCCTCGTCTGCCAGGTCGCCTACGTACTCCTTGCCCTCGTCCCAGATCGGGTCGCCGTCGTCAGGGAAGTTGGAGAGCGACTTGCTGCCCTCCACCGCCTCGCCACCGCTCTTCGCCACCGCGTCGGTCAGGCCGCCGGGGACCACGTAGTACGTCGTCTCGCTGCCCAGCTGGGCGCCGGCAGCAGCGATGCCGAGGAACTGCTGAGGGCCGGTGCCGACCACGGCGCAGTCGTAGTCGCTGGCCTCCTGAGCGATCGCGCTGTAGTCCGTCGTGGTCGGGGGCACCTTGATCAGCGTGGACGCGTCGTGGCCCGCGTTGGTCAGGGCCAGGTCGACCAGCTGGCTGATGCTGCCTGCCGACGGCAGGTCGAAGTTGACCGACGCGACCGAGTCGCAGCCGTCCTCCGCGGCCATCTGGCCGAGCCCGGCCAGGCCGAGGACGCCGGAGGTGATCGGGTAGCTGTCCTCGCTGGACAGCTCGGCCGCCGAGATGCCGGGCGGCGCGAACCACGGGATGCCGGCCGCCTCGAGGATCGGCATGACTGCGTCGCCGTTGGCGGTGAAGCCGCCGATCATGGCGGAGACGCCCTCGTCGACCGCCTGACGCGCGCACTCAGCGGCAGCGTTGGGGTCGGCGTTGTCGTTGCAGGTGATCAGCTTGAGCTCGTGGCCGCCGAGGCCACCGTTGTTGTTGATCTGGACGACCGCGCCCTGCGCGATGTCCAGGACGGCCTTGGCATTGAAGGTGTCCGTGTCGTACGTCGACATGGTCATGACCGTGATCGGGTCACCCGTGAACGTGACGTCCGGGTCCTGTGACGGCTTGCCGGAGCTGCTCTCCTCCTTGGCGTCGTCCTCGCCGCCACAGGCCGCCAGGCCCAGCAGCAGGGTCACGGCGCTCGCGGCGGCGAGCCATTGGGTGCGCATACGCACGGCAGTCATTCGGTTCCCTCTCCCCAAAGCGTTCAGCTTGTCCCTGGAGCACCCGGGCGGCGTGAGCGGCCCGCGTGATCGCCGACACTCTGCCAACTAGAACGTGTTCTCGTCTATGGCTCGCTCGGATGGTTGGCCGAATCGTCACCTCGCGGGCCTGCCGCCGGATCTGCATCCAATCGGTATGGAATTGGAATTGACGGGTACCGGGCGACGTTCCTTAGGCTGGTCCGGTCGCAATTCGCGGCGTTCGTCCTCGGGATCTCGGGCAGGTGATGGTGGTCGGCTTGGTCAGGCGGGTTCGCCTGTGGACACTGCGTCGTACGCCGCGAGGAGCGGCAGCACCCGCGGCCGCGCGGCAGCCGGCGAGGGCCGGCAAGGCCGCCGAACGGCGCCGGCCGCTCGCCGGCCTGACCACGGCCCAGCTGTGCGCCCTCTGGCGCAAGAGCCGGGCCGGCCTGCACGCCGCCCCCACTCCCGCCGACCGCGCCCGGGTCGCTGCCACCCGCGGCGTACTCCTCGAGGAGCTCGAACATCGCGAGCCCGAGGTGATGGCCGACTGGCTGGAGTCGGGCGCCCGCGAGCCCGAGGGTCCCTCGGCCTATCTCGTCCGTTGACCCAGCCGTCCGGACCCATGGTGTCGTCGTGGGTACTGACTGGCCATGACTGACGCCTCCGAAGCTGACCGTGAGCGGATCCTTCGTGAGGAGCTTCGTCGGCAGGACGGAGATCCGCTTCGTGGTTCGCGCACCAGCGGCTTCTGGGCAGCGACAGTCGGGTTGGGCGCGGTTCTGCTCCTGCTCATCATCTTCATCGCGCAGAACACCCGACAGACCACCGTGTCGTTCCTCGCGTGGGACGGTCAGGTGCCGGTATCGGTCGCGTTGATGATCGCGGCCGTCGCTGGCCTCTTCCTCGCCCTCCTGGCCGGACTACTGAGGATCCTGCAGCTGCGGCGCCGGGTGCGTCGCGACCGGCAATAGGGCGTCCTCCAGCTCGGCGACGAGCTTCCGGACGTAGCCAGCGAACCCGCCGGGCGTTCTCCCATGGGTGCGGCCCGACGTCCGCACTGCCGGCCCTCCCTCGGCCCAGGAGCAGCCTGCCTCGAGCGCGGCCCGCACGAAGGCGACGTCCTCGTGCTCGGTGACGGGAGGAAAGCCTCCTGCCCTGAGGAAGGTGGCCGCGGTGAAGCCGAGGTTGGCGCCGTGGACGTGCAGCTGGTCGGAGCGGTGGTGTCGCGCGCGCCACTCGCGCAACACCGGAGCCGAGATGGTCCCGGGGTCCGGCTGTACTGGCCCGACCCAGAGACCGATCCCGTCGGTCGCCGAGCGATGCTGGGCTGTCAGCCAGTCCGGGGTGACCGTGGAGTCGGCATCGGTCGTCGCTATCCACACTCGCGAGCCGTCCGACGGACCTAGGCGGGCGAGCACGTGTCGAACGCCGGCGTCGCGAGCCCGCCCGACGCATCGGGCTTGGAGGAGGAGCACATCGACGCCGAGCTGGTTGGCGACGTCGACGGTCGAGTCCGTGCAGCTGTCGGCGACGACGACCACGGTCGCCGCCACTCCTGTGCTGTCGAGCAGGTGAGCCGCGGCGTCGCGGACCGATGTGAGGCACCGTCCGATCAGCGCGGCCTCGTTGTGCGCCGGGATGACCACGTGCGCGGCGAACGGCGTCGGGAACGTCATGCGTCGACGTCCGGCCAGGCCGTGTCGGCGCAGAGTACGAGAGCTTCGAAGTCCCGTTCGGAGTAGCGCCCCTGCACCGGTCTCAGGTTCGCCTTCTCGACAGCGGCGTGCACCTGCCCGCCGTTGAGCACCCACCCGACGACGGGGTGGCGCCAGTGGCACAGCAGCAGGACGCCGTCCGGCGTGAGGGACTCTCGGATGCACTCGACCAGGGCGTCGAGGTCGCGCGGGCTCAGGAAGTATCCGATCTCGGAGACCACGACCAGGTCGAAGAGACCTTCCGGCCAGTCTGCGGGCACCTGCGCAAGGCGCACCTCCACCTTGCTGCTGGACGAGGCGACGGCGACGCGCTGGCGCGCTGATTCGACTGCCGACTCGCTGGAGTCGAGAGCGACCAGGGCGTCGCAGTGCTGTGCGAGGTCGGCAGTCAGCGCTCCGACGGAGCACCCGATCTCCAGACCTCGGGTGAAACGACCGCGAGGCAGCATCGCGAGGCTGAGTGCGCGCTTGCGTCGCTCGTAGCGTCGTTCGTCGACGCGCCACGGGTCGGGCTCGGCGCGGTGCAGTCGGTCGAGGGTGTCGTCGGGGGTCTCTTGCACGACGAAGCGCTCCCGCTGGCCACTGAAGTGCTGGACGAAGTGAGGTGTGAGCAGGGCCTCGTCGCCGGGCGCCTCGGACAGTGGCTCGGTCTGGCTGCGGTGATGGGTCAGGGCGCGACGGCGCCGCCTGGTCGCTGTATCCGTCAGGTCCAGCTGCCGAAAGTCGTCCCACGGTGCGTCGCCGGGGCGTGCCCAGTGCCACCACCAGATCGGGTACTCCCACAGCGTCGCGCCGGTTCGGTGCGCGGTGGTCGCTGTCGCGCGGCCCGCTGCGTCGTGGTCGGGATGCCCGTCGTGACGCCACGGAGCGACGAGGAGGGTCCGGCGGCCATCCTTGACCAGGCGAACGAGAAGCTCGACCAAAGCCTGCTCGTGCTCGGCGACGTGCCCGTCCTGCACCTTGAGGAGGGTGATGCCGGCTCCGGGGGCCAGCTCGCGCAGGGCCGCTCTTACCTCCCCCTCGCGCCGCGCCGCGAGGTCCTCGGGCCGGTGCGTGGTGGACCCCGGATGGCTGTGCTCGCCGGCTGTGCAGACGAACAGGTGTACGTCGAGGCCCGCCGCGGCGGCAGTCGCGATGAGACCACCGGCGCCCAACGTCTCGTCGTCGGGGTGCGCGGCCACGACCACGAGTCGGTCGACGCCATCGAGCTCGACCGGTGGGACGTGCTCCCACTCCGGTCGCTCCGCCCACTCGCTGGCCGGTGTCCCAGGTCCGTCATGGGTGAACGACCTCACCATGGCTGATCCCGTGCAGCTGCTCTGCCCAGCACGGCGGTGTCACGCTCCGCGTGGTGTTGGCGCACGTAGACGCGCAGGTCTGAGACCCGGGTGGCGTGCTCGGCCTCGAAGGCCAGCGGGCCGGGCCCCAGGGCGTGGTCGGCGACCCGGATGGTCGTTTCCACCGCATCGGCCACGATCTGACGGACCCGCAGCGCCAGCAGGGCCCCGGACTCACCATCGGCGCGGCCGTGGTCGATCTCGTCAGCGGATTCCAGCAGCACTGACCGGGCTGCGTGCAGCGCCGAGTCGACCGTGCCGAGGTAGGTCCATCCGATCTGGTCCGGCTCACGCTCGGCGGCCTGCCGGCGCAGCCGCCGCGCGATGCCAACCGCACCGCCGAACCAGATGGCAGCGACGCCGATGCCGCCCCAGGCGAAACCGTCCCGCTGGAGGTACCAGCCAGGTGGTCCGACGAGGGTCGCTTCGGCTGACTGGTAGGACGTCGGCGCGCTGCGGACGCTGCTCAGGCCGTGTGAGACCCAGGTCCCCGGCTGGACTCGGGTGGTCACGCCGGGCTGACGCAGCGAGACCGCGAACAACCCGCGCTGGTCCTCGTCCATCCAGGCCGTGACCAGAGCACGGTCGACCACCCCGGCCAGCGAGCACCAGGGCTTGGTGCCGTCCAGCCGCCATGCGTTCGGCGCCCGGGGGTCCACGTCTGGGTTCGGCTCCGCCCTCAGACGCGCCGGTCCGCCTTCGGCTGCGTAGACGCCCCAGGTGGAGCCTGTGCGAGTGGCGTCGGCAAGCTCGGGCTGGCCCGACTCGGCCAGGATCGCCACGGCGTCGAGGTGAGGTTCGGCAACCCGAGCGACGGTCAGGTCGATCGCCCCAAGCGTGGCGAGAGCAGACCACCGGCTGCGGGTCTGGCCGACGCCGGGTGCCGCGAGCTCGGCGCCGAGGTCACGCGCGAGCATCAGCGCACGGTCGAGGTCGCCGGCCGCTGTCCGGGCCCGCGTTGCGAGCCGGGCGACGAAGTCGTGGCAGCCCGCTCGGGCGTCGAACGCGAGCAGGACGCCCTCCGCCTCTTGTTCGAGTTCCTCGCAAGCCACGACGGGGACGTACCCGGTGACGGCTCGCTTCAGCCGCGGTAGCGCACCCCCCTAAGGGTGAGATGTGCAGCAGCGGGCGGGGGTACTGCGGGCTTCTACTCAGGAGGCAGCGTGGTTGCGAGCAAGCCGGCCAAGGCCGTGAAGAAGGCCGTCAAGGCCACCGTCGAAGGTGCCGCGGCGCGAGTGTCCGAGCTGCTGTCCGACCGCGAGACGCCGCCGGTGCCCGGAACCCCGGGGTCAGGGACCCCCGCCGTCGCGGAGCCCACGAAGCCTCGCGATCCGCTGCCCCGAAAGACCGACCAGGCCGGCCCGGAGCGCCGTACGGCGACGGGCGCGGCCACCGAGGTCGACGCCGAGGCGGTGTCCGGACAAGGCCGGTTCCTGACCACCGCCCAGGGTGCCCGGCTGCGCGACAGCGACCATTCGCTCAAGGCCGGCGAGCGCGGCCCCACCCTGCTGCAGGACCACCACCTGCGCGAGAAGATCACCCACTTCGACCACGAGCGGATCCCGGAGCGCGTCGTCCATGCGCGGGGTGCCGGCGCCCACGGCATCTTCATCGGCTACGGCAATGCGCGGTCGGTCACGAAGGCCGGGTTCCTGGGCAAGGGGACCGAGACACCGGTGTTCGTGCGGTTCTCGACCGTGCTCGGGTCACGCGGCTCGGCGGACACGGTGCGGGACACCCGGGGTTTCGCGACCAAGTTCTACACCGACGAGGGGACCTTCGACCTGGTCGGCAACAACATCCCGGTCTTCTTCATCCAGGACGGCATCAAGTTCCCGGACGTCATCCACGCGGGCAAGCCGCACCCGGATCGGGAGATCCCGCAGGCGCAGAGTGCGCACGACACGTTCTGGGACTTCGTCTCGCTGCACACCGAGGCTCAGCACCACACGATCTGGAACATGTCCGACCGCGGCATCCCCCGCTCGTACCGGATGATGGAGGGCTTTGGGGTCCACACGTTCCGGTGCGTCAACAGCGCCGGCGACACGTCGTTGGTCAAGTTCCACTGGAAGCCGGTGCTGGGCGTGCACTCACTCACCTGGGAGGAGGCGCAGCTGCTCGCCGGCACCGACCCGGACTTCCACCGGCGCGACCTCGCCGACGCGATCGAGGGCGGCGCCCACCCGCAGTGGGAGCTCGGGGTGCAGGTATTCCCCGACACTCCGGAGGAGATGTTCGAGGGGATCGACCTGCTCGATCCGACGAAGCTGGTCCCCGAGGAGCTCGCACCGGTGCAGGCGATCGGACTGCTCACGCTGACCGGCAACCCGACGAACTTCTTCGCCGAGACCGAGCAGGTCGCCTTCCACGTCGGCAATCTCGTGCCGGGCATCGACGTCACCAACGACCCGCTGCTCCAGGCACGGCTGTTCTCCTACGTCGACACCCAGCTGACCCGGCTGGGTGGACCGAACTTCGCGCAGATCCCCATCAACCGGCCGCACGCACCGGTCAACGACATGCTGCGCGATGGCTTCCACCAGCACGCGGTCCACGGCGGCGTGGCGCCGTACAAGCCGAACTCCCTCGACGGTGGGTGCCCGTTCTTCGCGGGTGGTGGCGCTCGTGACGGCGCCTTCGTCGACGTGCCGGCGCGGGTCGCGGAGTCGGTGAAGACGCGGGAGGCGCCGGCGTCGTACGACGACCACTTCAGCCAGGCGCGGCAGTTCTGGCTCAGCATGACTGCGCCCGAGAAGGAGCACATCGTCGCGGCCTACACCTTCGAGCTGGCGAAGTGCTTCGAGCAGGCAGTCAAGGAGCGCCAGCTGCTGGCACTGGCCAACATCGACGCGGAGCTGTGTGCGCAGGTCGCAGCGGGGCTTGGTCTCCCTGCGCCCGACCCGACCGAGCCGCTGGATGATCCCGACCCGAGCCCGGCCCTGTCGCAGCTCACTGACACGGACTGGCCGAGCGACGGTCGCGTCATCGGGATCGTCGTCGACCCCGACGGCGACCTGGCTGGCATCGACGCTGTCCGGGACGCCGTGACCGCGGCCGGGATGGTGCCGCTGGTTGTCGCGCCGTACGGCGGGAAGCTGTCGGACGGCACCGCCGTCCAGCGCACCTTCGCGGCAACGAGGTCGGTCGAGTTCGACGCCGTCCTGCTGGCCGGCAGTCCGGTGCCGGCCATCGACGCCCTCGCCGTCCGGGACAGCAAGGCCGGCGAGGACGTCGAGCCATGGCCCGACCCCCGGGTGGTGCTGCTGCTCCAGGAGTGCTTCCGGCACGCCAAGGCGATCGGCGCGTGGGGTGCCGGCGTCTCCGCCCTCGAGCACGCGGGTGTGCCGGACGCTGCGGGCGTGTTCACAGGTGACGACCCGGCGGCGGTCTTTGCCGAGGTCCACACCGCGCTCGGTGCCCACCGCGTCTGGGAGCGGTTCGACACGGTGCTGGGCTGACCTGACTACCCAGAACCTGTCCTGCTTCTCATCCGCAGGCGGGACCGCGGTCGCTGCTCGCGGTCGCCTGCGCCGGTGCCCCGATGGTCACCAGCTGCGGCTCCGCGGGGGCGCAACACGCGCCGCCGTTGACCTCGGTCGGCTCGCCGTCGAACTGCCCGGAACCGCCACAGACCCCGGACTCTGGGAGCACGAGCTCGACGCGCGCGGCTGCCTCGTGGTCACCGGCGATCGCGGCCACGATGCTGCGAGTCTGCTCGAAGCCGGTGAGGGCCAGGAACGACGGCGCGCGACCGTAGGACTTCATCCCCGCGAGGTAGAGGCCCTGCTCGGGCTGCGTCAGCTCGGCCACTCCGTGCGGGTAGACCGTGCCGCACGAGTGCACGTTGGGATCGATCAGGGGTGCCAGCTTGGTCGGCGAGGAAAGCACCGGGTCCAGGTCGAGGCGCACCTCGGAGAGCCACGTCAGGTCGGGACGGAAGCCGGTGACCACGATGACCTCGTCGACACCGGTAACAGTGCGTCCGTCGACACCGACCAGGGTCAGGCTCCCTTCGTCGTCGCTCGCGACCGCGTCGGTGCGGAAGGACGTGATGACCTCGACGGGACCGGCGGCCACCGCCCGCTCGGCGCGCTTGCCCAGGGCACCACGGGCCTCGAGCTGGTCGTTGTCGCCGCCGCCGAAGGCGTCGTCGGTCCCGGGCCGTCGGAGCAGCCAAGCCACCGTGGTGCCAGGCGCCTCGCCGGTGAGGCCGGTCAGACCGACGAGCGTGTTCTGGGCGGAGGCGCCACGGCCGGCGACCGCAACGCGCTTTCCGCCGTAGCGGGCCCGGATCTGGGGATCGCTGAAGTCCGGGATGCCGTAGAAGATCCGATCCGCGTGCTCGGCCTCGCCCAGCGCTGGAAGCCCGTCGGCGCCCAGCGGGTTGGGCACCGTCCAGGTGCCTGATGCGTCGATGACCGCAGAGGCCGCGACTCGAGCTCGATCCGAGCCGCTTTCGACGTGCACGGTGAACATCGCCGACTCCCGGCCGGAGTCCACGAGCCGGTCGCGCCCCTGCTTGGCCACGCCCACAACACGACTGTCGAACCGGACCTCGACCAGGTCGGTGGCGTCGAGGGCCGCAGCCAGCGGGGCGAGGTACTGCTCGACCCAGTCGTCGCCGGTGGGGTAGCTGTCCGGGTCGGGCCGGGACCAGCCGGTGCCGGCCAGCAGGCTCTCGGCCGCCGGGTCGACCAGCTCGCGCCACGGTGAGAACAGCCGGACGTGGCCCCACTCCCGGACCGAGGCTCCCGATTCGTGGCCCGCTTCCAGCACCAGCGCCGGCAGCCCGCGTGAGTGCGCGTGGGCGGCGGCTGCGAGGCCGATGGGACCCGCGCCGACGATCACGAGCGGCACGGCGAGGTCGGGCAGGGTTGCGGCGGTCATGAGAGGGTTCCTCCAGTTGATCGATGGCTTTCGATATAGGAACATATCGATCAACGTCGATGAATGCAACCATCGATCCAGATCGATATAAGGTGGTCACATGACCGCGACATCCGTTGATCTCCCTCTCGCGCAGGTAGCGCCGGACGACTGCTGTGAGCCCGAGCCGGCCCGCGCGGGTTCCCCCGGCCTCGATGGCGACTCCGCCGCGACGTACGCGGAGTGGTTCGCGACGTTGGCCGACCCCACACGGGTCCGGCTGCTGCACGCCGTGTCGACGTCGCCGTCCGGTTCGATGCGAGTGGGCGACCTGGCGACCGAGCTCGGGATCAGCCAGTCGACCTGTTCGCACCACGTCCGTCGGCTCGCCGAGGTCGGGTTCGTGGCGGTCGACAAGATCGGAACCGCCTCGGTGGTGTCGGTCAACCCCGCGTGCTGCACCGGTCTCCCACACGCAGCGGACGTCGTGATGGGCACGTTGGCGACCCCGCCCTGCTGTCCCGAAGATCTGCCCGCGGGAGTGTCAACAAGGGCGATGGCCGACGCGGACCTGCCGGTCGTCCGCGAGATCTATGCGGAGGGCATCGCCACCCGCAACGCCACCTTCGAGACCGAGGTGCCGAGCCTCGCCGACCTCGCCGACAAGTGGCTGCCGGGACACCGCTGGGTGGCCGAGATGGAGCTCGAAGGAGCGACGCGGGTCGTGGGGTGGACGGCGATCAACCCCGTCTCGAGCCGGGACTGCTACTCCGGTGTCGGCGAGAGCAGCGTCTACGTCACCGAGACCGCCCGGGGTCACGGGGTCGGCAAGACCCTGCTCTTCCGTCAGGTCAACGAGGCCGATGCGGGCGGTCTCTGGACGCTGCAGACCTCGGTGTTTCCCGAGAACCGCGCCTCGATCGCCCTGCACCACTCGGCCGGCTATCGCACGCTCGCGGTCCGTTCGCGCATCGCGCAGCTCGACGGTGTGTGGCGCGACACGGTGCTGCTCGAACGCCGCCGAGCCGACGAGGGCTGAGCCTGTCAGCCGCCGGTCGGCACCGTCGCGTGCGTCGCGGGGACACCCAGCTCGTCGAGCAGGTTGAGCACGCGACGCTCGATCTCGTCACGAATCGGCCGCACCGCCTCGAGGCCCTGGCCGGCCGGGTCTTCGAGCGTCCACTCCTCGTACCGCTTGCCGGGGAAGATCGGGCACGCGTCACCGCAGCCCATCGAGACGACCACGTCGGCGGCCCGCACGATCTCGTCGGTCCAGGGCTTCGGGTACTCGGCCGAGATGTCGATGCCGCGCTCGGCCATGGCCTCGATCGCGGCGGGGTTCACCTCGCGACCCGGCTCCGAACCGCCGGACCACGCGATCGCCTTGCCACCGGCGTGTCGCTCGAAGAAGCCGAGCGCCATCTGGGAGCGACCGGCGTTGTGCACGCAGAGGAAGAGGACGACGGGCTTGCCGTCCTGGGTGTGTCCCTCGACCCGGGAGAGCGCGTCGAGCCGCTGCTTGGCGAAGCGCTCGGCCAGCAGGGGAAGGAAGTTCGGGACGCTGGCATGGTCGGCGAACTGGTCATAGGCCGTGTGCAGGAAGCGCTCGATCGTCTCGGCGCCGTAGACGCCGTCGAACAGCTTGGCCAGCCGGGTCGCTGACCGCTTCAGGGCGACCTGCTGGTCAAGGCTGATGTCATCACGCTCGTAGTGCTCCATCGAAACGGCTCCTCACGAAACGTCGGCCAGACGATCTGCCAGGCCGGTGACACGGTGGTCGAGGTCGTCGAAGGCCGCCTCGAACGCGGCCCTGGTGCCGACCCGGACGGGATCCGGAACGGACCAGTGGATCGCGCCGTCGGCGCCGAGCTCCTCGTGGGCGCGGTCGCACACCGTGATGACGAGGTCCCCGCGGGCACGGACGGCGTCGAACGACTGGGGCCTCACATCGGCGGCCAACCTGAGCCCGTGCCGGCGCGCGACCGCGCGGGCACCGGCGTCGACCCCTGCGGCCGGATGGGTCCCGGCGGAGGCGACCGGCAGCTCGCTGAGGGTGGCCCACAGCGTCGCCGCCAGCTGTGACCTGGCGGTGTTGGCCGTGCAGACGAAGACCACGCGTTCGGGAACGTCGGCCGCGGGCGCGTCCAGCAGTCGGGCCGTGTCGCCGAGCAGGTGGACGTAGGTGCGTCGAGCGTCGCCCTCGGAGCGGACCCGGCGAACCAGTCCGGCCGACACGAGGACGTTGAGATGATGGGCGAGCAGGTTGCTGCTCATGCCCAGCCTGGCGGCGAGCTCCGACGGTGTCGCATCGCCGTTCAGCAGGCTCTCGGCCACGCTGAGCCGGCCCGGATCCCCGAGCGCGGCGAACCTGGCCGCGCGCTCCGTCAAGGGACTCTCCTCAACAGTCATTGACTCAATGTTGACTGAGGTAATGCCCACCCGTCAAGATCTGCGCGTGACCGACGAAGATCCGCGGCCGACTCTCCCGCTTCGCCGACGCTTGCTCGCCGAGTTCCTCGGGACGGGGCTGTTGGTCGCGGTCGTCGTCGGTTCCGGCATCGCCGCCGAGCAGCTGTCTCCGAACGACGTGGGCATCCAGTTGCTGGAGAACTCGACCGCCACGGCTTTGGGGCTGACCGTGCTGATCCTGCTGTTCGGTCCGGTCTCGGGTGCCCATCTCAACCCGGTGGTCTCCCTCGCGGACTGGTTCCTTGGCCGGCGCTCCGGCGCGGGGCTGAGCCTGCCCGATGTCGGTGCCTACGCCGTGGCCCAGATCGCCGGCGGCGTCGTGGGCGCGCTGCTGGCAAACCTGATGTTCGACGTTGATGCCGGCCTGTCGACCAAGCACCGTGCCTCCGGTGGCCACCTCGTCGGCGAGATCGTCGCCACCGCCGTGCTGGTGGCCCTGATCTTCGCTCTGGTGCGCACTGAGCGCGGCGCCATCGCGGCGCCCGCCGTCGGCGCCTACATCGGGGCGGCGTACTGGTTCACGAGCTCCACGTCGTTCGCCAACCCGGCGGTCACGATCGGCCGGATCTTCTCCGACACGTTCGCCGGCATCGCTCCCGCTTCCGCGCCGGCGTTCATCGCCATGCAGCTGATCGGACTCGGCGTCGGGGTCGCGATCATCCTCGCGCTCTACCCCGACGCCGGCACGAAGGCCGACGACGTCGTCGTACCGCATCGCCCGTGACCGGTCACAGATCTCACGGTCGTCGCAGGACGTGGCGGGCCGCAACGACCGTCGTGGCCCCGACGACGATCGCCGCCCCCACCCACTGATGCGCCCCTAGGCGCTCGCCCAGCGCGTGGCTGGCGGCGAGACCGAAGACCGGGATGAGTGGCAGGAAGCTTCCTGCTGTCGAGGCCTGCAAACCCCTGAGCCCGCTGACGAAGAACCAGAACGCGAAGCCGTAGTAGACGGTCCCTGACGCGCAGGCGAGCGCCCAGGCCGTCGCGTCCGTGGGAAGACCGAGCTCGACGCCCGTCGTACCAACGACGACGGCAGTCACCACGACGGCGCAGGCGAGGGCGGTGAGCTGCTGGGCCAGCACCACGGTCAACGAGCTGTCGTCGAGCAGCATCCGTCGGGTGAGCACCGAGTAGAGAGCGCACGCGGTGACGGCAGCCAGGCTCAGCGCGATCCCCGTTGCTGCTCCGGAAATCCCGGGGCTGTGCACCACCAGGATCACCCCGATCAGAGCGACGGCGACTGCGATGGTCGTGAGTATGCCGATCCGTTCCCGCAGGACGAGGCGGGCCAACAACAGGATGAGGATGGGCTCCGTGGCCCACAGCAGCACGGACATGCTGGCGGTGATGGTCAACAGCCCCAGCAAACCCAGGGCGTAGGCGAGTCCGGGGTTGAGAATCCCCAACGCCGCCAGCCTCCCCAAGGCTGGCGATCCGGTCGGCGCCTGCCCCAGTGCCCCGGTCACCAAAGCCAGGACCAGGCAGCTGGCAGCGAGCTCGATGCCGAGCAGCGTCAGTGGCGCCACCCCTCGATCGAGGACCTGCTTGCTCATGACCGTGCCGCACCCCCAGCAGGCGGTGGCCGCGACGACGAGGAGGACATGACGAGTCGACGGTGGTGCGGGCATGACGGTGACTCCGGTCAGCAGACGGACGGTGGACGCGAGTGGTCGGCCGGCGGTCAGACGCCGCCAGCAACCAACCCGTCAGTCTTCGTCGTCGCAGCTGTCGTAGGACGGCAGCCGGAATCGACAGGCAACCCTCCTCGACCTCGTCACACGCTCAACCTAGCGAGCAGGCTGGGGACGTCACCCGTCCCGACCTCGGAACCCTTCGAGGACGGTCCAGTCCGATACGCCGAGCCCGCGCGTGAGCCAGATGATCTCGGCGTCGACGAGGTCGACCTCGTAGGAGAGGAACGGACAGCAAGCAGCCTCCTTCCGGACGAGGTCCAGAACCCACTCCTGGACACCCGGGCTCGCCGCGAACCGGAACGTCGTCTCGTCGTCGGTGGAGGTTCGGCTGACGAGAGCGTGATCGAACAGGCGTCGGAACTCCGCGAGACGCTCCGCGAGCGTGTCCTGGGCGCCGGTCAGGTCGCAGGCGATGGGGGTCTCGGGCGGAGCCGTGATGGACAAGAGCTTGGTCATGCGGTGACCGTAAACTCTGGACCATGGTCCAGAGTCAAGCGTGCAACGAGGAGTAAGGGATGGCTGAAGTCCGTATGCGGATCGGGAAGTTCGCCGAGGCGGCCGGCGTCTCGGTCGACGCCATCCGCTTCTACGAACGTCGTGGGGTCCTCGCCCCGGCGCCCCGCACGCCTGGTGGCTATCGCACCTTCGATCACCGTGACCTCGACCGCTTGCGGCTGGTCCGGCAGTTCCAGGCACTCGGGCTCACCGTCGAGGAGGTCGTGGACACGCTCACCGCCCACGACTCCGGCGGGGCCACGTGCTCCTCCGAACGGTGGCGTCTCGATGAGGTCGAGGCCCGCATCGATGCCCGGATGGCCGAGCTTCGACGTACGCGTCAGCTGATCAGAGAAGCCCGGGCGGCGTGCGACGCCGGCCACTGCCAACTGGTGGCGCCGAGCTAGCAACTGGCTCAGACGCTCGCCCGCTCACGCCCCGCCCTCGTATCGCGCACCGACCTCCATCGCAGCGCCGAGCGCCCGCAGGATGCCTGTTGCCGCTGTCTGCAACGGGTGCGGAGGGAGCTCGAACCGTCGGGCCGCGTCGAGGGCTTCGTGGATCAGGGCGAAGTTGTGCTGGCGCAGCGCCTGCGTGATCACGAGACCGAAGAGCATCGGAGCCAGCGTGCGCTTCTCCGCGTCGCCGCAGCCGTCGAAGACGGGCAGCCAGTCTGCAGGGTGCTCGTCGATCATGGCTCGGAACGTCTGCCACGCGTCATCTGGAAACTCCGGTCCCGCCAACGCTGTGGGGGGCGCGGGATGACCGCGGAGCGCCACCCCGCACAGGAAGCCCATGACGAGAGCGGTGTGGTACGACGCGGCGCGCGCGTATCGCGTCCGCTCGGCGCCCACCAGCGCGGCGAGGCGCTCAGGGTCTACGTTTCCGCAGGGCAGGAGTCCGACCTCGTCCTCGACGTGGGTGAGCACCCGGAAGGCGAACGTCGCGACGGGCGACCACTCCTCCCGCAGCTGCGGCCACGCCATGAGCAGCTCGCCCACGAGGTCGTAGTCGCCGTGGTCGAGATACCGGATGACCAGGGCTTCGACGTCGCTCAGGATCGCGGCGCGCGGCCGGCCGCCCTCGGCGGGGGGCCGACGACCGAAATCGGTGACGTAGAACAGGAGGTGGGTGAGGCCGTAGGGATCCTCCCGGGAGCCGGCGAGCAGGTCGAACGGGTGCGTGAGGACGGTGCCGGGCTCGGCATCCTGAAGGGTGGGGAACGGCCGGCCCCAGACGGTGGTGACCCAGCGGCGCTCCGCGAGCACGGTCGCGGGCTGGTCGACCGCGTGGGAGAGAACACGTGCGCACTGCTCGGCGGCGAAGTCGTCGAAGGCTTCGTCAGGATGGCCGAGGGCGGAGAGGAGCACGTGCGGCACCGCGCGCCGGAACACCTGGTCCGGGTTCAACGCCATGTCCGCGAGCGCTCGCGGCGACCGCACCAGTGGCTCGAGCTGCCGGGCCAGAGCATCGACGCGGTCGCGCAGAGCTCTCGACACGCCCGCGCCCTGCGCCACATAGGCGAGCATGGCGGCCTCCGCCACCACCTTCTCGGGGCCGAAGCCGAGCGCCGGCCGCACCGCGTCGGCGTACCCCGTCTCACCGAAGTCGGACACCGCGGACGCCGCGAAGTCGAGCGCCCTGAGGACGCGTCGCTCCAGATCCGCCGCAGGCCAGACCGCCACAGGTGGGGCGGCCTGGCCCGACGGTGCTGGAGGCGTCGGCTGATCGACGCGCAGCACTTCTAACCGTTCGGCAGGTCGACTGCGTCCGCCAGCCCCCCGAAACCGCGGAGGCCACCGAAGACGTGCTGCAGGTCGTCGGCGCGGAGGATGCAGGCGAGCGTGTTGAACCTGCCGTAGATGACCCCATGGAGGCCGTCGTCGCGCGTCACCAGCTCCGGGCCGATCTTTGCCACGAACTGGCCGACGGCCTCGAAGTTCAGGGAACCCGACTCGAGGAACTGCGACGAGATTTCCTCATGTGACAGTGGCTTGGGCATGTTCGCCCCCTTCTGTGAGCCGGACGGCGCACCGCCCGACAGGATGGTGGCTGGCGGTCGCCAGTTCCTCCTGAAGAGCGCCGACATCGCGGCCCTGATACGCCAAGCCGGCCTGATCTGGCTGGCTCACAGCCGGGCGAGCCCAAGAGTGCCTCTGCGTACCCACCAGTCGAGGTCGGCCCGGGCACGCTCGCGCATCTCGGCATTCGAGTGTTCGGCGGCATCCAGTGCCTTGTTCCAGCCCAGGTCACAAAGGCCGGCCAGGAGCGCCAGGTCCATCGCCCGATCGGTGGTGGACGGGCTGCCGGCCATGAAGGCGTCGATGATCGCCTCGCGTGAGGGCTGCACATGTGCGGACGAGCCCGTGAGGAAGACGGCGAGGTCAAGCGCTGGAGGGCCCTCGGTCGCGAGCGCCCAGTCGAGGAACGCCACCTCGTTGTCGACCAGGGCCAGGTTGACCAGCCACAGGTCCGCGTGGAGCAGGGTTGTCGGGCCCTCACGCATCGCCGTGGCCAGTGCTGCGGGGTCAGCGTGGACCGTCGCGACTGCTGCCGCTACGTCGGGGGCGACGAACTCGTTGAAGTGCTCCCAGCCGCGCACGACCAGGGCAGCGAGCGGATGCTCCCCGGCGACGCTCCCCATCGCTTGGGGCGAGAGCATCGTGAGGCGGGTCTCCAGCGGGCACAGGCCCGCTGGCGGGTCGCCCAGGAAGGCCGCGTGCATCGCATTGAGGGCATTGAGCACGCGGCCGCACTCACCCTCGTCCAGCACGCGGGTCCATCCCGGGACCGCATCGCCCAGGTCGCGCATCACGGTCACCGTTGCGGCGCCGTCGTCATACACGCTGAGGACGGGATGGCCGACACCCGGAGGCAGTTGACCCAGTGTTCCGCCTGCCCAGAGGCCGCGCTCTCTCTGGACGCCGCAAGTCAGTCGCACGGTCAGGTCGGCTCCGGGTTCGGAGGTCTTCACGACGAGGGTCTGTCCGTCATCGAGCAGGACCCGCTCCAGACGGGCGCCGGAGCGGCCGTCGTGGCCGTCGAGCTGCCATCTCTCGACCACATGGTGACCCAGGATCCTCACGGGTGGACCTCGATGACCGCCGCGGCGTCGGCCCGGCCGCACGCCGCCAGGAAGCGTTCGCCAACGTCTCTCCCCGTCACTGGGTCACCAGCCGGTAGAACCGGAAGAGGTCGTGCTCGATGGGCAGGGTCTCGATGTCGGTGAAGCCTGCCTCGCTGGCGTAGCTGCGGAGCGTGTCTGGCCGCATCACGGTGCCGGTTGCGGCCGACGGCGATTCGCTTCGTCCGACTGGGAGGCAGTGCAGCACGCTCGCGGCGTAGAAGAACCGCTCCATCGGGTTCTCCGTCGTGGGGTCGAACCGCTCCTCAACCTTCTCGTCCATCACCAGGTACGTCGCGTCGTCCCTGCCGAGGTGGCGCAGGGTGCGCAGAGCGTCGACCGGCCGCGCCAAGTCGTGCACCATCTCGAAGGCCAGCAGCAGGTCGTACGACGAGGCGGAGCCCACGAAGGAGGCGGTATCCGACACGTCGGACACTTCGAAGCGCACCTGGTCGCTGACGCCCGCGCGGACGGCGTTGTGGCGGGCGGCGGCTACCGACGCTTCGTCGAGATCGAAGCCGTCGACCTGCGCGTGTGGCCAGGCCTTGGCGATCGCGATCGCGGCCCATCCCGCACCCGACCCGACTTCAGCGATCCGGACCGGTTCGCCGGAAGCCAGGAGTCCGGCCACTCCGGGCACGGCGGGAAGCCATTCCGACGTCAGCAGCGAGAGAAATGCAGGCCGGTTGAAGTCGCCCTGGGCGTCGTGGATTGCATAGTCGGCGTACGGCACGCCGCCGCCGGACCGGAAGGCTTCAACGAGGGTCGGGAAGACCGCGCCCACGGACAGCGCGAAGTCGAACAGCGGGCCGACAGACGCCAGGCTTTCGGGTCGGACGAGGCACTCCTGACCAGCTTCGGACAAGGCGAACCTCCGCGCGTCCGGGCTGCCCGCGTCCTCGACCACCTCGAGCAGCCCGGCGACCGCCTGCTGCTCGAGCCACTCACGCACATAGCGGGTGTCAGTGCTCGTTGTCGCAGCGAGGGTCGCCGCCGTGCTCGGACCCTGATCCGCGAGGGCGTCGTACAGGCCGAGCTGGCGGCCCAGAGCGATGGTGAAGGCCTCGAACGCGTCGAGTCCGGTCATGAAGAGACGTTCGGCGTACGCACCGACGGCTGCCTCGAGGTCCTCGGACGTGGTGGTGCTTGGACTGGGAAGTGCGATGCTCATGGTTCCTCCTCTGTCGGGTCATCTACAGAGGAGGCGCCAGATTCGGTGTGGCAATGCCACAAGCTCACTGGGACGCGGCGCGGGCGCGGTCAGCGTCAGGTGTGCCAGTCAACAGGGGTCTCGGGCACGTACGAGCAGAAGAGCCCGGTGCGCACGGAGTTGCGCAGGTGCGCGGCCAACTCGGGGTACGGATCGACCAGGCGGTCGATAGCCAGCTTGATGCGCATCCCGACTGCCTTGCGGAACCGCTCATTGGGGTCACCGGCGCGCCGCGGCCGACCGCCCAGCCCGAGTGCAGCCGACAGCTCGGCTGCGACGAAGTCACGCTCGGCACTCAGCTGCTCCACCCGCCCCAGGTCTTGCACCGTGCGAGCGTCCTCCACCTCATCCTCAAGGTCCTCGAGCCGCTGCCGATAGGCCTGCCGAGCGGCGGCGTCGAGCACCTCCCCGAGATCTCCTGCGGCGACGACCTTGTCGCGGCGGGCGGCGTCGCCGTACAGGTCGGCGACGTGAACCTCCCGGGCGGGAGCGGCGAGCAGGACGGCCAGGTCGGCGAACCCCTTGGCGTGCTTCATCCGGACCGTGCGGCCGGCGTACGAAAGGGTCCAGAACTCACCTTCGCGGAGCCACGCGTTGCGGAACCCCTCCCGATGGGGCGGACCGGCTGCGGCGTCGCGGTGCTCGAGGTCCTGTGCCGGACCTGGCCCTCGGCCCGCGCGGAGGTCAGCCACGTCGCCGTCGAGAACCCGGGCCCCAGCCGAAGTGGTCGTCGCCGCCGCCAATTCGAGGTGCCCCCGGGCCTCGTCGAGACCGAGCGCCGTCGCTAGCCGGGCCAGCTCCAGCTCGACCGGTGCCCAGCAGACCGCGCCGATCCCGTCCACCACCCACATCCCGGCGAACGGGCGGAGGGCCTCGTACACCAGTGCGGCCGCGTCCTGCTCGTCGAGCGCGATCGCCATGCGTCCGAAGAACGTGAGCGTGGCGAGGTGCTCGGCGTCGTCCCCGACGCGCGCGAAACCATTGTCGGAGTGCAGCCGCAGGAGCGTCCGGGCCCGGTCGAGATCTCCGGCGCGAAGCGCCAGGTAGCCGACACCACCCGCGTAGCTCGCCCAGACCGCGGGGTCGACGTCGACGATCCCTTCCATGATCGAAGGGTCCGTGACCCGACCGCGAGCCGCGTCGATGCCGATCCCAAGCGTCGCCGACAGCAGCCGGGCGTTCGTGCTACCGGTGCGCTCGGCAGCGTCCACGACGACTGAGAGGTGCTGCTCGGCCTCAGCCAGGTGCCCCTTCAGCAGGGCCCTCATGCCACGGAACAACGGCACGTACCAGCTCAGCAAAGGTTGGCGGAGCTCCTCGGTGCGGCGCTCAAAGTCCGTGATGACGGAGTCGACCTCGGAGAACTGCCCGAGTTCCAGGAGGGCAACGACGCGAAACCTGGCGCCGAGCAGGCCGAGAAGCCGGTGTCCAGCCTCGTCGGCCAGGCGCATGATCTCCGCCGAGTGGCCGAGTCGCTGTCGCACATGAGCGGGTCCGGCGAGCGCGTCACAGAGCGCTGCGAGCGCTTGCGCTTCGAGCGCTTGGTCCGCGGTTGCCCGCGCGAGCTCGCGGGCTTCTTCGGCGAGTGCTCGGGAACGTTCGAGGGTTTCCGGGGTCGCCGACGCAACTGACAGGCGCGCCAGCAGGGAGGACCGCAGGCTGCCTGCGTCCGGTCCGAGCTGGGCCAGTGCTTCCTCGATGAGCCGGGTGTACGTCGGGTCGGAGATCGGGACTTCCCAGGCCGCGGCACCGGCCCCGATGCCGAGTACGGCGGCCACCAGCCGCGTACCGTCTCCGACCGCGTGGGCGAGGTCCGCGGCCTCGGTGAACCGCGAGCGGGCCAGGGCCAGCTCTCCTGCTCGCAAGCGGGCATCGGCCTCGGCAAGCAGCAGATCGGTGCGGTGGATCGGATCCGGGGTGAGCGAGGCCGCGCGGGCGAACCAGGTCGCGGCCTGCTCGAAGCCGAGTCGTCCTAGGTGCCAACTCGCCGCGGCCTCCCATTGATCGCGTGCCTCGGCCCGTTCGCCCGCTTCCTCGAGGTGCAGCGCCAGCTGCGTTCGCAGACCCGGGTCGAGCTGGAGCGAATCACGGACCAGGTCCGCGGCCGCCAGGTGCAGCCGGGCCCTCCTCTCATCGGGCAGTGAGTCCAGGGCCACGTCGCGGATGAGGTCGTGGGCGAACGCGAAGCGCTCGCGCCCCAACCGCGTGACGAGCCCCTCTCGAGCCGCGACGTCGATATCCGATCGCACATCTGTGGTGCCGTCGTGCGCGACCAGGCGCTGGACCGAGGTGAGCCCGAACTCCTTGCCGAGGACCGCGGCCGCCTGCAGGCTCCCGACGACCTGCTCGCTGAGCCGCGCCATCCTGCGCTGCAGAACCGCCGCCACAACCGGCGGTACGGCGGCCGCCACCACCTCCGTGCGCCCCGAAACACGCAAGAGCCGGCCAAACTCCCCGACGAACAACGGGTTCCCCCCGCTCCGCGCGGTCACGACCTCATGCACCGCCTCGGCGACGCTGTCGTCGACGCTCATCGCGAGCAGGTCGCGCACCCCCTCGGGTGCCAGACCACCGAGCGTCAGCTGGCTGCCCAGCCGGGTGATGGCCAGCAGATCCTCTGGACCCAACTCGCCGTCACGGGCCACACCCACCAACAGGCACGGCACGTCCCGCAACGCACCTGCGACAAATGCAAGCAGGCGAAGTGCGGCGCGATCAGCCCATTGGAGATCGTCCAGGACGATGGCCACCGGACCCACCTCCGCTGCCGCGCGGATCGCGGTCGCCACCCAGGCGAACTGTGCGAACCGCGCCTCGTCCGCCTCGTCGGGCGAACTCGGAAGCAGGGTGTCGAGGACGTCAGCGGGCTGGACGAGCTGGTCAAGCGCCTGTTGCCACATCCACAGCGGCGGCGTCCCGGCGTCGGGCCAGGCGGAGGCCCAAGCAGTACGAACTCCCTGACCACGCAGCCGGGCCGACAACTCCTCCGCGAACCGGGTCTTGCCGATACCCGGCTCCCCGGTGATCAGCACCAGGCCACCGCGGCCCGCCATCAGGTCTGAGAAAAGTGGCTCGACGCGTAGGAGCTCCCCCTCGCGCCCGACCAGACGACCAGTCATGTGACTCCTCGACACCCGGGGAACATCGTCGCGCGCTCAGGAGGGGCGTGCCAAGGCACGGCACCAAGCCCCGGAGCCGGTGTCACCAATCAGCCGAAGTAGCTGTCACCCATCACCCGAAGGCGTGGAACCCATCAGCCGAAGGCCGAACGTCACCCATCGGGCGACGTAATACAGACGCGTTGTAGGCCCTGTCGGGCTCGAACCGACGACCAGCGGATCTAAAAGCCTCACCGGCGCACGCGACGAGGGAGCTGAAATGCCGTTTGACCTGCGCAAACGTTGCCGACGGCTCTCGTCGGTTGTGGCACATTTGGGCTCTGGTGTGCCACACATGTGCCACAGATCGGTGGTGACGAGCACGCCCAGGATCAGGCCTGTGATGCCGCCGACGACATCAACCTCGACACCACCTGTCCGCCCCGTGTCCCTGGCGCGACGAAGATCTGCTTGCGCGGTGCCTAATCGGTCTTCCCGCAACACCTCGCGGGCCCCCTCAGTGTTCGCTGCTGAAGAACCGTAGCAACAGCGGGCCGACGATCTGTGGGTCGACGACGTGATCCGGCCCCTCGAGGGTCTCCCGTTGAGCGTGGGGTAGGAGGTCTGCAAGCTCGTCGGCTGCGCGGTCGAAGAAGTCCGAGGGCAGGCCTGCCATGTAGGGGACCGTGATCGGTCCTCCGGTGGTGACCAGGACCGGTTGGGTGACCGTTGCCAGTCGATCGGCCGGCAACTGGTAGTGGTTGAGGAAGAGGCTGTCGTGGACCAGCGTGGGCGCGAGGGCGACCGAATCCGCCCAATGCGCCGTCTGCTTGCCTGCCGCTTTCCTGGCCGCGATGTTGTCGTCGGAGGCGCCGGTCATGCGCATGAACAGTTCGAGAACCTCCTCGTCTCGCCCGGCGTCGAAGGCGCGTCGGGTGTCCGCGACGTACTCCTCGAATCGCGGGCGTATGTCGTCCCCGACCGCGTAGGGCACCTCCCACACGGCGATCGTGTCGATGGCTGACCCGGCCGCGGCGGCTTCCAGCGCCAGAGCGCCACCAGAGGACGCCCCGAACAGGTGTGCCGAGCCGCCCGCCTCCGCGATCAACGCATCCAGGTCCTCGATCTCCCTTTCCACGGCGTAGGGCTCGGTGAAGCCGCTCGCGCCGCGTCCCCGACGGGCATAGTTGTAAACCGTGAAGTGCTCGGCGAGAGCAGGTATCAAGGGAGCGTTCTCGGCTCCGTCGTCCTGTGCGCCGCCTACCAGGACGACAGCCGAACCGCTTCCCTTCCGGTCGTAGGCGATGGTGGTGCCATCGTTTGATGTCACGCGAAAGGCCATCTCGCTCATCTCACATCTCCGTTCGAGAGGTTTGTCTCAGCGCCTGAGCAGCGTGCCGACGACGGCCTCGGTGCGCGACCACCGCACCCTTGCGATCACGGCCGCCACGACGAGAAGGGCGAGCGGCAGCCAAGGGCTCTGCTCGAGCACGAACTGATCGGTGATGACAGCACCGGTCAGCAATGTCGCCAACCCGAGACTGGCCAGGCCCGCCAGAGCCGGGATCAGAAGTCCAACCCCTCCCGCGACCTCCAGCGCTCCGACCAGGTACCGGAGCCACTGGCCGGCCCCGATGTCGGCGAACATGTCCACCATGACCGGGTCGCCGGCGAGCTTCGAGATTCCGCCGCCGGCGATGATCGCCGCTAGCACGCCTTGCAGAATCCAGACCCCGATGCTGCTCGCCCGCCCGGGCGTGTGCGCAACGGTTTCCGAGCTGTTCTTGAGGATGGTGCTCATTCGGCTCTCCTTGCCGCGTCCGGGCCTGGGCGACTAGTCAAGTTTGGCTACTCGGCCAAAGTAAACGAGGAGGAGCGTCTAGTCAAGGTTGATTAGGGGACCGTTCGCCACGAACCCGGATCATCGGCCATGGTGTAGGCGCCCTCAGCCAGTCGTTCGCTCAGGCTCTTCGCCCACTCCAGTTCGGTGCGTGCATGTCCCGCCCACAGTTCGGCCTGATCGCGGACGTGTTCGGGAATGTCGGGGTTCGGGTGCTCCCGCCACTTGGCCTGCTCTACGAGCTCCGCTTCCAGGCGCGCGACCCGCTCGTTGACGTGCGCGATGGCATCTGTCCTGGTCAGCATGGGCAACATGGCGATCGACGCGTTGAGCATGGTGGGGTCATGGGTGCGCCGCAGACCGTCGCGGACCAGTTCGACTATCTCGTCACGTCCCCGAGCTGTCACGCGGTACAGAACGCGCTCCGGCCCGGAGTTGCCCGGCTCGGCGTGTTCGGTGAGGAGGCCATCAGCCGCCGCCTTCTTCAGCGCGTGATAAATCGAGCCGGGCTTGATCTTGGCCCACATCTCCGCACGCCAGCTCTGCAGCTCGGACCGCACCTGGTAGCCATGCGCGCCGCCGGAGAGGTGCACGCTACCGAGTACCAGGAGCTTCGTCGCCGACATGCGCCCACCTCCGCTCAATCTGCTCGGACTCGCTCCGCTTGCGCCCGCCAGGGTGGTGTCAACTCCCACCCACACTAGGGTGCCCTCCTGGTCCGGGTGGTGTCAGCACTGACCTACAAACGGTGCTGGTGGAGACCTCCAAAGCCAGACGCTTAATGACGCTCCGACCGCATGGACCCGTCCGATGTGCCACAACGATGCGGCACTCTCCACGAGTGTCGGCGGTGCTTGGCGACGCTGCGCATGGTGGCATGTGGTCTGGGAGGCAATTTGAGCATCAACTGGGTCGGTGACCCCGCCGGCTGGCTGACCTTTCTCCTGCCGGCGATGGCGACGGCCATCGTTGTGCGATGGGACGCCGTCAAGATCGGCCCCTACTTCGCATTGTCGGACCTCATCAGTGCAATGCCTCCGACACAGGCGCGAATGTTCTACGAGGACACCGTCCTACGACGAGCGCTGTATAGGCGCTTCGTCTATCCCTTCTTGCTGGGCGTTGTGCTGGGTGGCACCACCGACATGGCGATGACAGACGTCACGGCCGTTGGCGTTGTCACCGCTTTGCTCCTTGTTTGGCCGGTCGTATTCCAAGGCTTGCCCTGGTACGTGCCGACACGGACCTGGCATCTCCCTGCCCTGTACGTGAGCTTCTTGATCGCCTACGGGGCCTTGACCCTCAGTGGTGCCTTGGTGTCGTCTCTCTTCCTGCGGGTTACGCGAGGTGAGATTGTCGACTGGGTGACCAACGAACTGTTGGCCAATGGGATTGTGTGGCTCGTCGGCCTGTTCGCGGTCTCGGTCTTTGGTGCTGCTCGACGACGCACGAACGACGAAGCCAACCGCCGTCACGAGCTGGGCGGAGAAAAACTGAGTGGGCATGACCTCGGCGACGCCTGAAGGCGACGGTCTGACCCAGCGCAGGTTGGTCAATCGCTATTGGTGGCGGTTGCATGATCACAGCCGGCGACGTTCGATCCGACGCAAGCTTGCTCGCATTGAGCGCTTACGACGCACTCACTCCTCCGTTGATCGATCGCATCGATGGCTGGCGGCGTTGCTGCTCATCGAGACTCTCGAACGGCCGGCCCTGCATCGCGGAATCGAGCACGCAATGCGACTGGTGCGTCGACGGACGACTGCGGGACCGTTCCAACTGCGGGAGGCGCCGGGGATGAGTTTCGACGCACATGCGATCGAGGCTGCCGCGCGTCTCTCGAGGCGCTTCCCACGGTCGGGGTCGAGCCCAACCGTGGACGAGGTGGCGCGGTTCTGGAACGGAGCCGCAGGACGCCAACCCGGTGCAGCTCTTGGATACGCGGAGGTGCTGAGTGTGGCCCTTGATGTTCTAACCGAAGGGGCGCACGCGAAGTGAGGCCGCTGGTCAAACGCTCATTTCAGCGACACGAGCGAGCGCATCAGGCTCGAGGCCCCGGGCGCATGCATGAGCGGGTCGGCTCATGCCAGACCGGAAGTCCCTAGGCCAAGTCCTTGACCAACGCTCTGAGTGCTCGTGGCACGTCACCTCGATTCACAAGTTGGTCCTCGACATTGGCGACGCGTCTACCGGACTCGGCGTACCTGGTGACCAGAGAGACCTTGTCGCCATCATCAACACAGCAAACTCGCACCTCATTCTTGTTGGCGCGGGCTGCACCCACCAGACACAGACGATGCCCCTCGTGGTCTTCTCGATGCCAGTCGCGAATGTCGCTTGCGGCATGCGCCAGCGCATTGCTGAAGTCGAGTGGGGTCTGGATGCGTTCCTTGGGATCGAGCCGTAGACCCGCGCGCACCACGGTGCCGACCCCCTGCGGCACGTGCGGAGCCAACATCCGCAGCGGGCGGATGTCTCCTGCTGAGATGCGAGCGATCTGCTCAGGAATTTCTAGCCGGTGATCAACCGGGTACTCGCCGGACAGCGCGTAGAACGTCGTGGCCGCCAGCGAATAGACGTCTCCTGTGATCGAGCAGTAGCCGCCGTCCTCAGGCACGGCCTCGGGCGCCAGCGTGCACCACGTGCCGCTGCGACCGGCGTGACCGTTAGCGTCCACGAGTTCACATAACTCAAGGTCGGCCAACAGAGCGACGTCACCGTCGAGCAGTACATTCCCAGGCTTCACATCTCGGTGAGCCATGCCGGCTGCGTGAATCCGATCGAGCCCCGCGGCCGCCTGCTGGATGAGTCGCACTGCTCGGGTCACGGACAGGCCATGCCGGGCGGCCGTCGCTTCGAGATCGCCGAGGTCCACCACCGGGGTAACCAGGAAGCGGACGTCGATGTCGCGAACAACATCGGCGTTTAGCACGTTGAGAAGAAAGCGGCTTCGGAGCTGCTCCAGTCGACGAGCCTCATCCCACGGTCCAGCGGTCCCGGCACTGGGATTCAGGAACTTCAGGGCGACGAGTGTGTCGAGATTGCGGTCATGGACTTCGTAGACCGAGCCTGTTGTACCGAGCCTCCGCTGAATTTCGTAGCGGTCGTTGACGACCGTGCCCACCGGGAGCGCGGACAGGTCCATGCCGTCACGCTACGGTCATGCGATGCAGGTCCTCGGCATTTCTATCGACCCGGCCGGGGGTCACCCGCGATTGCACGGTGTCATCTTGAGCGGCGACCCGGATGCCCCCCAGGTCGAGGACTCATTTGAGGTTCGTACCAACGAGAGCGAGCCTTCAGAGCAGGCGGTGGCTCTGGCGCGCCTGCTCCTCGGCAAGCTTCCTGGCCTTGAGTATGACCATGCAGCGATCCGTACAGCGGGCACGCCACCAGTGGCGCGCCGCAACAGGGCGCAGTTCTCACGCGCTCACGCCGAGGGGTCCGTGCTCTTCGTCCTACGAGAGCACGCCAGGCAGCCCGTGCTCTGCGGGGATCCCCAAGCGCTCGCGACCGCGGCCGGCACGAAGAAGGCGCAACTGCTCGAGTCAGCAGCGAAGATCTCAGAGGGCAACAAGGAAGCGGTGATCGCGGCTCTCGGCTGTCTCATGGCCAGGAGCTGAACCGTCCAGGATCACGAGCTCGTCAACGCCTTCGATTGACGCCGGCGTCTGCTCGGTCAACGCGTGAATCGCAACAGCGACGATCATGCCGTCATGACCTGACCTCAGCAGCCGATCTGCCGTCCGAGCCAAGGTGGTCCCGCTCGCGAAGTTGACGTCGAAGACGACGACGTTCGGCGCGGATCCGACGAGCACATCGGGGGAGAGCATCATCACCGCACCCAGCACTCGCTCGGCTGCGGGGCTGGCGGCGATAACTCCGTGGGCAGGGCGCGAAGCGAGGACTTCCAGGACCGACTCCGCTGACTGCCTCAGGGCGGCGTACGAGTCGTGTTCGGCGACCGCACGAGTGCCACGCTCAAGCACCTCAAACATGTCCATCGAAGGTTCCACCACCCTTGCGCTTTGTCTGGGCTGCGAACCCACCACGAGCCGACTCGACCAACTGCATCATCCATGGTCATCTGGCGCACCGACTGTCTAAACTCTTGTTACTTGAATCCTGTCACCAGATAGCAGACAACTGTGGATGCCACGCGCGTGAGCGCCGTTCTCTTCGGCCGACCCTGTCGACTGCCTCTGCTTCTCTGGTTGCTGGCTCACCCGAAGGGCAGGATATTTCAGTCGGAGCCTCCTTCCCACCTCGGAGTCAGGACAGCGGTCCGCGAAGAGCTCGCTCGGTTCACGCGTGCCGGCCTGCTGGAGGAGGAGCGACCTGACGGTGATTCGCGGGTGTATTACGTACGCACCGACAGCCCCCTTTGGGAGATCGTCCGCACCGCGCGTCAGGCGGTTGAGGGCCTCCCGGACAGCGACGCGAACTAGCTGAACGTGCCATTTCACTCGACGAGGGAGGCACCTCGCAGAGAGCGTCTGAGGGTCCGAACCTGAGTAGGTCCGAACGCCAGCCGCGAGCATGGCTGAGGGCATTCGACACCCAGCACGACCTCAGTGCGCCCATCGTCTAAGTCCATCGTCGTGGGCTGCGAAGCGCTACCTGGTGCTTGAGCTTGGCCTGGAGTTGCCTCAGCTCATGGCGCACTGGATCCCATTTCAGTTCCGTCGCGAGGGCCGAGATGCGTTCTCGATCTCCAAGGGTGACTAGGAGGCGACGGCAAGCAGCCGGGGAATCGGCCACGCGTTGGACCGTTGTCGAGAGATCGAGCTCGGCGGCGCGGGCTGGCACGAGGTGCCGCATGGCGATCGCTCCATTGGCGGCGGCTCGCCGCTCCTCGTAGGCCGCTCGACGGCAGGCCTGGGAGCACCACTTGCGGGGTCGGCCGCGACGGCGGCCGACCCAGGCGGTGCCGCACCTTGGGCAGGTGCCGCGGGGGAGTGGCCGAGGGTCGTCACCAGCGCTTCACAGGGTCACGACAAGCAGAGGCAACGAACGTACGGACGAAACGGACATCCGATGGTGCAAGAGGTGTGTCCGCTGGTGAGGGTGACAAGTTGAGCGTTCGGTTTGGCGAGGACTTCGCTGACTCGCGAGGCGGGTAGCGGGGACCGCGGCGCGACCTCTTCGTGTTCGAGGTCGGGTCGACGCTGTGGAGAGTGGCTGTTGTCCACAGGTCCGCGCGACCCATTGCGCCGGATCGCCCTGAGGGCGCTTCGCTGAGCGGATGGACATCAGGGATGAGTTCGCGAACGTCACGTCCGACGAGCTCTTCACGGCGTCGGTTGCTCTCGCGTGGTGGATCCACGGGCAGGCGGTGGGGAAGCAGATGCCTGAGGTCGGGATCGACCTGGTGCTCGCGATCGGAGAGCTGGAGCAGGGGCCTTGGCGTCAGGTAGAGAACGGGCCGCTGGTGCCGGCACTGCCCATGACCCTGTGTTGCTCGCTCCTCGACCGGATGCTCGACGAGCTGGAGCGGGTGTCGCGTGGTTTCGGGGCTCGCGTCGCGATCGCGAGGGCGCGGGCTTGGCTGGATCCGTGGCCCGTTTCGCGTCCGTTCGAGTCGGCTGCCTGTTGCTTCTGTCCTTCAGATGCGATCGAGGAGGAGACATGAGTACAGCGGAGATCCCGGCCGACGCAACAGGCCCGGGAGAGCACGGCGACCGGCTGTGGAGCATCAAGGACGTCGGGCGCTATCTCGACGTGCCGGTGGCGACCATCTACCAGTGGCGGGTCCGGGGCGAGGGGCCGCGGGCGACCCGGATGGGCAAGCACCTGCGGTTCGAGCCGGAGATCGTCCGTGCTTGGGTCAGTGAGCACCGCGAAGGCGTCTGATGGCAGGTGTCGTCAAGGATCCCCGGGATGGCCAATGGCTGGCGAGATGGCGCGACCCGGGCGGCAGGCAACGGAAGAAGTCGTTCGATCGCAAGGTCGACGCGCAGCGTTGGCTGGACCAGATGCGCGCCGACACCCACCGCGGCCAGTACATCGACCCGCGGGCGGGAACGGTTCTGGTGGGTGACCTCGCGAGGACCTGGGCCGGCGGGCTGAGCCACCTCAAGGAGTCCACTGCGGCGACGTATCGCGGGATCGTCAGGGTGCACATCCTGCCGGCGTTCGGGGCGTGGCGGCTCGACGAAGTGCGCCGTTCCGACGTCCAGGCCTGGGTCGAACGGATGAGCAAGAGCGGCAAAGCGCCCGGAACGGTCCGCCAGTCCCACCGCGCTTTGTCGCTGATCCTGGACACCGCCGTCGACGACGGTCGGGTCGCCCGCAACCCGGCGTACGGCGTGAAGTTGCCCCGGCAGCGGCGAGCCGAGCCGCGGTTCCTCGATGCCCCCGAGGTGGCGCGTCTGGTGAGCGCCGCTGGAGACCAGGGACCGGCGATGTCGATCCTCGCGCTGTGCGGCCTCCGCTTCGGTGAGCTCGCGGCGCTTCGGGTGCGTGATGTCGACCCGGTGCGGCGTCGGCTCACCATCGCTGGGTCCGTCACCGAGGTCGGCGGGAGACTGGTGAGGTCGTCGCCGAAGACCGGCCGCACCCGATCCGTGCCCTACCCGCCCTCGCTCGGAACGTCACTCCACACTCTGACCAAGGGCAAGCACTCGGATGACCAGCTCCTGACCGCGCCCGAGGGCGGGCCGCTGCGCCTCCGCAACTGGCGCGCTCGTGTGTTCGACCCCGCTGCCCGCGCCATCGGGCGCACCGACATCACTCCCCACGACCTGCGGCACACCGCGGCGAGCCTCGCGATCAAGGCCGGCGCCAACGTGAAGGCGGTCCAGCAGATGCTCGGCCATGCCTCCGCCGCGATGACGTTGGACGTGTATGCGGGGCTGTTCCCCGACGATCTCGACTCCGTGGCTGAAGCGCTCGACGGACTGATGACGCGGGCACAGCTGCAGATTCCGAGTCTCGAGAGTCACCCATCAACCGGAGTAGGTGTCACCCATCAGCCGAAGTCGTCAGGTCCGGTTGCTGATGGTCCTTCGCCTGGCTGATGTGCCACATCTGTGCCACAAACGGCCTGGTGAGGGCTGTGGTGAGTGGTGGCCAGCAGGCACACACCACCCCTGACCTGCGGAAACACTGAGTAGGCCCTGTCGGGCTCGAACCGACGACCAGCGGATTAAAAGTCCGATGCTCTACCAACTGAGCTAAGGGCCCGCAGGACTCAGGAGTCTATGGACAAGGGGCGTCCGGTCCGCCCGCGGGGGCCAGGCCGAAAGTAATGAACGTCCCGGCCCCCCTGGGCCGGGACGTCCTGTGGACTTCGTTTCCTGTCACCCCCGGGCTGGTGGTAGGAATCTTGGTCCGGTGCGGGAGTGGAAAACCTTCCGCGGGGGTTGGGAGCGGGGGCTCCCATCCGAGCCCGGGGAACCCCGACCCCTTGGGGTCCCCCGGGCTAGGTCTTAGGTGCGGTAGGCGAGCCGGTGTGCGTTGCCGACCTGCGCCCAGTTCGCGCCGTTGCCGCCCTTGCCGTCCGTTGCCGTCCTTGCCGCCGTGGCCCTTGCCACCGTTGCCGCCCTTGCCGCCTTTGTGTCCCTTGGCCTTGGCCTCGTGGGCGCCGATGTCAGCGCCGCGGCGGCCGTCGCCGTTGCCGTCAATGCCGACCCGAACGCCGTTCAGGTCCTTCTTCATCGGAGAAGGCCGGCCGGCGTCGACCAGGGGGCTGTTGGCCGACGGGATGAGGCGCGAGGCCTTGAACCGCGGGTCGATGTAGCGGTCGCCGGGCATCAGCTGCAGGGCGCCCATCGAGCCGCGCCAGTAGACGTTGTTGCCGCCGCTCATCGTGCCTTCGAGGTAGCCGATCCGGCCGGCGACGTCGAGCACGTTGTTGTAGAGCATGAAGTAGGAGGCAGTGCAGCCGGCGTAGCAGGAGAAGCCGAGGGAGTTGCCACCGGTGAGCTTCACCGAGTTGTTCACGGCGACCGTGCCGCGGATCGGGCCGAAGTAGTCGGCGTCACCGCGGGTGATCAGGAACTCGGTGTCGTGCAGGCTCGAGGTGACCTGGTTGTAGGCGTAGGTCGTGTCGGCGGAGCGGGGGTTGCCCAGCTCGGTGAAGGTCCGGTTGTTGTTGGCGGTGTTGTGGTGCACCAAGGTGCCGATGCCGCCGTAGATCTCGACCGCGGAGCCGTCGGTGCCGAAGTCGGCGGATGCGGCCCAGTTGTCTGTGATGGTGTTGTAGGCGACCTCGGTGTTGTCGCCCTGGACCACCACGCCGACTGCGCCGTAGTCGTCGAAGGTGCCGGGGGTGTTGGGAGCCATCCGGTCGTTGTGGTGCAGGTAGTTCTTGACGACCTTGTTGTTCTTGGCGTGCTCGCCAACGTCGATGCCGTGGATGTTGTGCGTCGCCTCGACGCCGGTGATGACGTTGCCGGTGCCGTCGCTCCAGATGCCGTTCTGGGTGCAGTTCGAGACGTGGAAGTCGGTCATCGTGATGTACGAGCCGCCGACCTCGAGGCAGTCGCCGGTCACGACCGGCTTGTTGCCCGAGCCGTAGGCGCCGATGGTGATCGGGGCGCCGGCGCTGCCGGACCGCCAGACGGCGAGCTTGCCGGAGAAGCTGGCGCCGCGCTGCATGAGCACCTGGTCACCGGGGTTGAGCGGGAGGCCGGAGGCCCGGCCGAGCGACTGGATGGCGCTGCCGGGAGAGGTGCCGTTGTTCGAGTCCGAGCCGGAGGGCGAGACGTAGTACGTCGTGGCTCCGGCGGCCTGCGAGGTGGACAAGGGCAGTGCCAGCGAGGCGCCGACCGCGGCAACGGCAAGGATTGCGAGCCGGGAGGGGAGGTTGAGCTTGGTGGTGGACATCAGGGGCCATCCAGGGGGTTGTGGTCCGTCGTCCGTGGGCCGTCGGGGGAAACGGCCGGGGGTTCACGTCCGGCGGAACCAGTGGGGGGTCTGTGACCTCGGGGGTAGGTCACGGCCCCTACTCTCGCCACCCGGTAACAACCGATGAAGACGTTCTGTAGATGATCAGTAGATCGGCGGTGGCATAGTCATTTCGGACTAGTCCGATCGCACTACGAAATTGGGGCAAAAGGTGTCTTCTGTGACCAGAGGGGCGTTTGGTGGCCACCCCGGTATAGACATTGGCAACAGCCCGACCACCTCAAATCCACAGAACGGTGACAACTGCTGGCCCGTGAGCGCGGGGCGACCAGGCAACGCAGGTACGCCGGCGAGCCCGCCCCGACGTACGCCACCTCGCGGTCACGGGGCCGTCGCCGGAACGTCACGCGGTTCGGTCCGGATGTCGACTCCGGCGGGTTTCATCCGCGCCGGGTATTGGTACTGTTTGCGCCAGCAAGAGGTGCAACATCCAGCTGGTCTGACGCCGGTGGGTTTGGGACCAACGGCGTTTCTGCTTGTGGGGGAGACCCCCAGGTCGGGAGCGGCGAGTCATCGCATCTATTGCGGGGTCGTCGAGTTGGCGGCCTCTCGCCCCGACTAAGGAGTAATCGAGCAATGGCTCAGGGCACCGTGAAGTGGTTCAACGCCGAGAAGGGTTTCGGCTTCATTGCGCAGGAGGACGGCGGCGACGACGTCTTCGTGCACTACTCGGCGATCCAGTCGCAGGGCTACAAGTCCCTCGACGAGAACCAGAAGGTTGAGTTCGACGTCACCCAGGGCCCGAAGGGCCCCCAGGCGGAGAACGTTCGGGCCCTCTGACCCGAACATACGTCGCGAGGCCCCACCCGCTCGGGTGGGGCCTCGTGATATGTGGGTGCTTTGTGGGTGGTCTACCCACCACCCGTTCGGATCACTGTCTCTCGCGACCGCGACCACTACGCTGGACGGCAACAGGGGTGCATCCCGGGTCGCTGTCCTGCCCGGGAGGTCCCGTATCCGCGAAGGGAGGCCGGGCGTGCACGACCAGTTCGACGTGACGCTCGAGGACGCCGACCTTCTCGGCGAAGTGGAGCTCACCACCAACCTCATCATCGCGGCCAGCGAGGCCGATGAGCACATGACGACTGCCGAGATCGACCGGATCCTCGGCATCCGCCCGCGCGCCTCCTGACTCGGCCTGACTCGGCCCGGCGCGCACCTCGTCCGGGACCAAGCGCTGACCTCTGCACGCCTTGCAGCCTGAGATTGAGTCCCTTCCGCTGACCTCGTCCTCCTGCGGCTGAAAACCATTCCTTTGGGCGGTCTGCGGTCGTGGGTTACGGGTTACCTCCGGGCATGCACAAGCAGCGGTGGTGGCAGCGGCTGCGGCTCGCGCTGGCACACGCACTCAGCGTCGGCTAGGAGCCTGCTGAGCAATCGCGCGGCGCCAGCGCCGCGATAGCCGCACGCTGGCTTTGTTACCGCCCCTCGAAAGGCGCCCAGCCTGCCTTCGGGACGGCGCCGTGCCATCGCACGACTCTCGCGACGCTGGCATCCACGCCTTTGCTCAGCAGACTCCTAGCTCCAGATCAGCACGTCGCGAACAGCACCGGCCCGGTGGACAGGTCGGACAGAACGGGGCTGCCGTCGACCGGCTCCAGCTCCATCCGCACCACCGGCCCGTCAGCGGTCACCGGTCCGAGCGTGAACCGGTCTCCGAAGTCGCCGCCCTGGCCGGGCGCGGGTCCGGCGGCAAGCTTGGCGCGGCTGTCGGCGTTGCGGCGCGCCTGGCCGTCGGTCTCGAACGCCATCGCCACCGTCACCTGCTGGTCCGGCCCGACGGCCATCGCGAAGCCGGTCATCGGGTCGACGCGGCCGGCCTGGGCGACCAGCTGGTCCGCGGTGCTCTGGTCGTCCTCGTCGGCCCGGGCCATCGCCAGCTCCCTGCAGGCGAAGTCGCCGGTGTAGACGGCGGCCGAGAGCGGCTCGGACACGGCCGACGCGACGTCGCGGAGCCCCTCGTCGTCGAGGGCGTCGTCCACCTCCCCGACGGCCTCCCGCAGGTAGGGGGCGTTGTCGCTGGCGAGCAGCAGGTGCGTCTCGCCGTCGAGGGCGAGGTGCTGGAACTGCGGCGACAGGCTGCTGCCGTTGCTCTCGGCGATCCGCGCCACCAGCTCCTCGCCGCCGTTCCACACGCCGTCGTCCTCCTCGGGTCGCTCGTAGCCCAGCGCCTCGAAGCCGTCACCGAGGTCGTCGACGTCCATGCCGTCCGGCAGCCGGGCGATCAGCACGGAGCCGGTGTCGCTCTGAGCGAGGAGCTCCCAGTCGACGTCGGCGGGTGAGAAGCCGAAGGCCTGCTGCAGCACCGAGGCCGATTCGACCATGGCCGAGCCGGAGGTGAGGTCGGCGTCGAAGCCGTCGGACAGGAACTGCTCGACGTCCTCGACCGACGAGCGGTCGTCGAGGTCGGCGCCGAGCTCGCGGCGTACGCCGGCCCAGTCCGTCCACGAGTAGCGCGCCGTATCGGAGGGGGCGTAAGCAAGGGCCCGCTCGAGGTCGGTGCGGTGCCGGTCCTGCCACCAGCGCACCCCGGCGACCGCTGCGGCGGCGAGGAGCACAAGGACCAGGACTGCGCCTCCGACCACGCGCAGCCGGCGTCTCCACGGCTGTGCCAAACCGGGTCTCCTCCTCGACGCGCGTTGGTGTGAGACTACTGGTCATGCCCCCGCCGACCGGTCGTGTGCGCGAGGTCGTCTCGGCCGGGGCGGTGGTGCTCGGGCCTGGCGCGTCGGTGCTCCTGGTGCACCGGCCGAAGTACGACGACTGGTCCTTCCCCAAGGGCAAGCTCGACCGCGGCGAGCATGCGACCGCGGCCGCGGTGCGCGAGGTCGAGGAGGAGACCGGTGTCCGGGTCCGGCTGAGCGTGCCGTTGCGCAGCCAGCGCTACCCGATCCGGGTCGGCACCAAGCTGGTGCACTACTGGGTCGGTCGGGCAGTGGGCGACCGCGATGTCGGCGGTTACGAACCGAACGCCGAGATCGACGAGGTCGCGTGGTTCCCGATCGACAAGGCGCGACGCCGACTGACCTACCAGTTCGACATCGACACCCTCGACGAGGCGCTCGAGCACGCGCAGAAGACGCGGACCCTGGTGATCCTGCGGCACAGCCAGGCTCGCTCGCGAAAGGCCTGGCGCGGCGACGACCGGGAGCGCCCGCTGCTGGCCATCGGCAAGCACCAGGCGGATCGGCTCGTGCCGGTGCTGTCGGCGTACGACGTGCGCCGGCTGGTCACCTCGTCCAGCACCAGGTGCGTGCAGACCCTCGAGCGCTATGCCGCGGCGACCGGGCGCAAGCTGCGCACCGAGGACCAGCTCAGCGAGGAGGACGCCAGCCCGAAGGCGGTCCGCGCCGTGCTCTCCCCGCTGATGAAAGGGCTCTACGAGCGCCCGGCCTCGGCGGGCGCACTGGTCGTCTGCACCCACCGGCCGGTGCTGCCGTTGGTCTTCGATGCCCTCGGGCTCGACGACCCCGGCCTCGCGACCGGAGAGCTGATCGTCCTGCACCTGCGCAAGGGCCGGATCCGCGCGGCCGAGCGGCACCGGGTCGCCTAAACAGCCGCCTGAAAAACCGCCTGAACAGCCCCCAGATATCCCCATCTGGCCCGCGCCGCGCCGTCGTTAACGTGATCGTCGTCTCACGCCTGCGCAGGCGCAATCAGACGGACTGCCCCCGTTCACGTGTCGTTCACCCGCGCCCACAGGACCGGACACCTGCCCTCCCTACGTTCTCGACGTAAGTCCCGAGACGACTCAGGAGAAACGTGTGAACAGCAAGTCCATTCGCCGCGCGATCCTTCCCGGCGTGGCCGCACTGGCCCTGGTCCTGTCCGCCTGTAGTGGCGAGGACGACGCAAACGCTAGCGACGAGGGAGGAAGCAGTGCCTCGGGGAGCGTGGCGGTCGACGGTTCCTCGACCGTGTTCCCGATGAGTGACGCGGCCGCCGAGCTTCTCGCAGAGGAGAATCCCGACGTCGAGGTCTCCGTCTCCGAGTCCGGTACCGGTGGCGGGTTCGAGAAGTTCTGCGCCGGCGAGACCGATATCTCCGACGCCTCGCGCTCGATCGAGGACGACGAGATCGCCGCCTGTGAGGCCGAGGGCATCGAGTACACCGAGCTCCAGGTCGCGACGGACGCGCTGACCGTGGTGGTGCACCCCGACCTCGACGTGGACTGTCTGACCGTCGACCAGCTGGTTCAGCTCTGGGCGCCCGGCTCGACGGTCAAGAACTGGAAGGACCTCGACCCGAGCTTCCCCGACCAGGAGATCTCCCTCTTCGGCCCCGGCACCGACTCGGGCACCTACGACTACATGGCGTCCGAGATCGTCGACCCCGACGCCGACGAGCCCGCCACCCGCGACGACTACGAAGCGTCCGAGGACGACAACGTGCTCGTCCAGGGCGTCGCTGGCACCGAAGGCGCCACCGGGTACTTCGGCTACACCTACTACGAGGAGAACACGGACAGCCTCAAAGCCCTCGGCATCGACAGTGGCGCAGGCTGCGTGGAGCCGTCGGCGGAGACGGCGCAGGCCGGGGAGTACACCCCGCTCGCGCGTCCGCTGTTCATCTACGTCAGCCACGCGTCGTACAACGACAACGAGGCGGTCAAGGCCTACGTCGACTTCTACATCGAGAACCTGGCCCAGATCGCCGAGGTCGGCAAGTTCATCCCGCTGAGCGACGAGCTCTACAGCGAGACGCAAGCCGCCCTCGAGGGCATGGCGAGCTGACCGAGAGGTTCCCGACCAGCTCATGAGCAGCATCACCAGCACCGGTGCAGGCCCGTCCCGTGGGGCGGGCCTGCCCGGCGCTCCCAACCTGAGCCGCAAATCCCGCCCTGGCGAGACGGTGATTCGCGGCTTCCTGATGTGCTCGGCCTTCCTCTCGGTGGCCATCACCGTCGGGATCGTCGTGGCCCTGATCCGGCCGGTGATCGACTTCTTCCGTGAGGTCCCGTTCGGAGACTTCTTCGCGACCGAGGGGCGGTTCGCCGTCCTGCCGCTGATCGGTGGTACGGCGATGACGACCGTCATCGCCCTGCTGGTGGCGGTGCCGCTCGGCCTGGGTGCGGCGATGTACCTCTCGGAGTACGCCTCGCGCCGAGCGCGCAAGGTGCTCAAGCCGACCGTGGAGCTCTTGGCCGGTGTGCCGTCGGTGGTCTACGGCTTCTTCGCGCTCACCTTCGTCACCCCGACCCTGCTGCAGGACATCCTGAGCCTCGAGGTGAACTTCACCAACGCCTTGGCCGCGGGCATCGTCCTCGGTGTGATGATCATCCCGACGGTGGCCTCGCTCTCCGAGGACGCCATGTCGGCCGTGCCGCAGGCGCTGCGCCAGGGCTCGCTGGCGATGGGCGCCAACCGGATGCAGACCACGCTCCGAGTCGTGCTGCCCGCCGCACTCTCGGGCGTCGCCGCCGCCGTCGTGCTCGGGATGTCGCGTGCGGTCGGCGAGACCATGATCGTGGCGCTGGCCTCCGGCGCCCAGAAGAACCTCAGCCTCGACCCGCGCGAGGGCATGCAGACGATGACCGGCTTCATCGCCCAGACGGCTGGCGGGGAGAACCCGGTTGGTTCGACCGAGTACAACACCCTGTTCGCCGTGGGGCTCACCTTGTTCGTGTTCACCCTCATCATCAACATCGTCAGCATCGCGCTCGTCCGACGGTTCAGGCAGGTCTACTGATGAGCATTGCGACCGCGACTGCCCGCGAGATCACCGAGGGGATCTCGGCGGGACGCAGCAAGGACCGCAACGTCTCCTCGCTGGTCTTCCTCGGGCTGCTGTGGTTCTCCCTGTTCTTCGGCGTCATGGTGCTGCTGGTGCTCATCGTGGACACGGCGATCGATGGGTCTGCCCGCTTCGACTCCGCCCTCCTCACCAACTACATCTCCCGGATCAGTCCGGAGACGTCGGGGTTCCGCGCCGGCATCCTCGGGAGCTTGTGGCTGATGGTGTTCACCGCCCTGTTCGCCGTGCCCCTCGGCATCGCGGCCGCGCTCTACCTGGAAGAGTTCGCGAACGGCGAGCGCTGGTGGAACCGGCTGATCGAGGTCAACCTGCAGAACCTCGCCGCGGTGCCGTCGATCGTCTACGGCCTCCTGGCGGTGGCGGTGATGGCACTGATCGGGTTCGAGAGCACTGGCATCGTGCTCGGCGGCGCGATCGCGCTCTCCCTGCTCATCCTGCCGGTCATCATCATCACCACCCGAGAGGCGGTGCGCGCCGTGCCCTCGGAGATCCGGCAGGGCTCGCTCGCGCTGGGTGCCACCCAGTGGCAGACCACCTGGCGCCAGACGCTCCCGTCGGCGATCCCCGGGATCGCCACCGGCACGATCCTGGGCCTGTCGCGGGCGATCGGCGAGGCGGCTCCACTGATCGTCGTCGGCCTCGCCGGCTCCGTACGGTTCGACCCCACGAGTCTGTTCAGCGACGTCACCGCGCTGCCGATGCAGATCTACTCCCTCACCTCGCAGTCGCAGGAGGACTTCCAGACGGCCGCCTCCGCCGCCATCATCGTGCTGCTGGTCATGATCCTGGGCCTGAACGGCCTGGCCATATTCATCCGCAACAAATTCCAGAGGAACTGGTGAGGAGTCCCGCAATGGCCCGACGCCCGGCCACCGCTAGCACGCGACGTCCCGACGTCGGACAGGCCGACGAGTCCGACGTCATGACGTTGGCCGACGCTCACCGCGAGGCGGAGCGGGAGCTCCCCGACATGCCGCCGAATCCGGTGATGGAGCTCTACAAGCTCAACGTGTTCTACCAGGACTTCCACGCCGTCCACGACGTCACCCTGGCCTTCGGGAAGAACGAGATCACCGCACTGATCGGCCCGTCAGGGTGCGGCAAGTCGACCGTCCTCCGCTGCCTGAACCGGATGAACGACCTCGTCGCGGGCGCTCGCGTGCAGGGCCAGGTGACCTACCACGGTCAGAACATCTACGCCAAGGGGGTCGACCCCATCGCGGTGCGCACGCACATCGGCATGGTGTTCCAGAAGCCCAACCCGTTCCCGAAGTCGATCTATGACAACATCGCCTACGGTCCGCGGGTGACCGGCATGAAGGTCGACAACATGGATGACCTCGTCGAGGAGTCGTTGCGCAGCGCCGCCCTGTGGGACGAGGTCAAGGACAAGCTCAAGCAGTCGGCGTACGGCCTTTCGGGCGGTCAACAGCAGCGGCTCTGCATTGCGAGGACGATCGCCACCAAGCCGGATGTGATCCTCATGGACGAGCCGTGTTCGGCTCTCGACCCGATCGCCACAGCGCGCATCGAAGACCTGATGATGGACCTGCGAGCCGACTACACGATCATCATCGTCACCCACAACATGCAGCAGGCCGCCCGGGTCTCCGACCGTACTGCGTTCTTCACGGCCAGGCCGGACGAGACAACGGGCAATCGGACCGGTCTGCTGGTGGAGTTCGACAAGACCACGCAGATCTTCGCCAACCCGAACGACAAGCGCACCGAGGACTACATCTCCGGTCGCTTCGGCTGACACCGCCAGGCCCTGGTCCGGATCGGACACTCAGGCTTCACGTGTAGTTGCTGCGCACCTCACATCCCGGTCGCTAGCGCTCCCTACCGTCGTTGGCGTGACGGACGCACCGCTCCGCGTGCTGGTAGTGGCAGAGTCGTTCCTTCCCCAGGTCAACGGGGTGACCGGTTCGGTACGCCGCGTGCTGGAGCACCTGGCGGACGACGGGCACGAGGCGGAGCTGGTCGCGCCGACCGGCCCGGCGACGTACGCCGGCTTCCCCGTGACACGTACGCGCGGGGCCTCGCTGCCGTTCTATCGAGACTTCCGAATCGGTCTGGAGACCCGGACACGACTACGGCGCGAGCTGTTGCGATTCCGGCCTGACGTCGTCCACATCGCTTCTCCCGCGACGCTGGGTCTGCAGGCCGCTGCCGCGGCCGCCGACGTCGGCGTGCCGGGTGTCGCGATCTACCAGACCGACCTCATCGGTTTCGCCGAGCGCTACCACGTCGCCGGCGGAGTGCGTGCGATGGCGTACCTCACGCGGCGGATTCACGCCCATGTCGACCGGACCCTCGCGCCCTCCACCGCCAGCCTCCAGCAGCTGCGCGATCTCGCTGTCCCCCGCGTGCACCTTTGGCCTCGCGGCGTCGACCTCGACGCGTTCCATCCGGGCCTTCGCGACGAGGGACTGCGCCGCCAGATCGCACCGGATGGTCGGCTTCTGGTCGGGTACGTCGGTCGGTTGGCGCCTGAAAAGGAGCTCGAGCTCCTGACCTACCTCTCAGCCGACCCGCGCTACGCGCTGGTGATCGTCGGAGGGGGTCCCGAGGAGGCCCGACTGCGAAGGCTGCTGCCTGACGCCACCTTCCTCGGCGTCCTGCATGGCACCGACCTCGGCCGCGCGTACGCCTCGCTCGACGTGTTCGTGCACACCGGTAGGCACGAGACCTACTGCCAGTCCGCGCAGGAGGCGCTGGCCTCTGGCATCCCGGTGGTGGCGCCGCGCTCGGGTGGCCCGATCGACGTTGTGCGGGACACCGTGGCCGGATTCCTCTACGAACCCGGCGACGGCGACGACCTGGGCGGCTACGTCGATCGGCTTGCACGAGACGCTGAGTTCCGTGTCCGGATGGGGTACGCCGCGCGACGCAGTGTGGAGGGACGCTCGTGGTCAGCGGTGAATCGGGCACTTGTCGAGCACTACCGATCTGTGATCGCCGACCGAAGGGACCAGCACCGAGCTGCTTGAGGGTTTGGTGCCAAGACGGCCCTTCCGGGCTATGGGCACCGGCCCGATCCGGTCCTTAGTCTGCAAGTCCAACTCATCCCGGGGGGCTCCCGTGCGCACTCGTCGTCTCGTCCTGACCACTCTCGCGTCGGTGCCACTGGCGCTCGGTGCGCTGGTCGCCCTGCCGGCTCCGGCCCATGCCGCCGACGCCGACGTGCAGATCAACGAGCTCGACTCGAACGGTGGTTTCACGGACGACTGGGTGGAGCTGAAGAACACCGGTATCGGCTCGGTCGACATCAGTAACTGGGTGGTCAAAGACGTGGGGGAGGGGAACAACACCACCATCCCCGCCGCCACCATTCTCCCCGCCGGCGGCTACTACACCGTCGACATGGCGGGCTTGGGCAGCGGCGACACGGTCCGCGTCTTCACTGCCGGCAGCGTGACGTTGATCGACAGTCATGCCTACCCCAGCCACGCGGCAAACGGCACCTGGTCGGCCTGCCCCGAGGGCGGCGCCGTCTTCCAGGACGGGGCCGGCACCAAGGGGCTGCCCAACGCGTGCTCGGCGGTCACGGCCTGGCCAGGAGGGACCGCTGTGACTGACGCGGATACCGCGGGCGTCCTGGGCGATGATGTGAGCGGCCTGGCCTACGAAGGCAGTGGCGGCACCGCTTCCGGCACCCTGTGGGCCGTCAGGAACGGTGACGGTGCGCTGCTGAGGCTCACCAAACCCGGCGCGACCTGGGAGCCGACGGCGACCTGGAACCTCAACTACGCCACGGGCGTTGGGCTGCCCGACGCCGAAGGGGTCACCATCACCGACGCCGGGTCAGCAGGCGGCGTCTACGTGGCGACCGAGCGCGACGGCGACGCCGACACGGTGAGCCGGCCAGCGATCCTGCGCTTCGCCCCCGCTGGCGCGGGCGGCGCCCTCAACGCCACCAATGTCTGGGACCTGACAGACATCACCGGCCTCGGTGCGAACTTCGGTCCGGAGGCGGTGGCGTGGGTGCCGGACAGCTACCTGACTGGCAAGGGCTTCAAGAAGACCGGCGGCACGGCGTACAACCCCGCGGACTACCCCAACCACGGCACCGGTCTCTTCTTCGTCGGCCTCGAGCAGACCGGCGAGGTGATCGGCTACGCACTCAACCACTCGACGAACACCGCCACCCGCGTGGTCACGATCGCGAAGTTCATGTCCACGGTGACCGATCTCGTGTACGACCCCGAGTCGCAGGCTCTCTGGGCCTCCTGCGACGACAACTGCAACGGTCGCGTCTCCGAGCTCGGGGTGGGCGGCGCGGGCAACTTCGTGCTGCAGGAGATGTACGAGCGTCCGACCGGTGGAATAAACCACAACAACGAGGGCTTCACGCTCGCCTCACGCACGGAGTGCGTGGGTGGCGTGAAGCCGGTGTTCTGGGCCGATGACGGCAACGACAGCAACCACGCCCTGCGGGCCGGCACCATCGACTGCACGCCGGGCACCGGCCCGACGATCAGCGGGGCGCCGAGCTCGAGCAAGCCGAAGACGGCAGCCGGCTGGTACGGCGCAGCGGTGACGGTTGCGTTCACCTGCACGGCCGGCAGCTCGCCGATCAGCGGCGGCTGCCCGGCGCCGGTCGGCCTGACGACGTCCGGCGCGAACCAGTCGGTGACCAGGACCATCCACAACGCCGACTTCGCCACCGCGACGGCCACCGTCTCCGACATCGACATCGACCTCGTCAAGCCGACGGCGAAGATCAAGGGCGTCAAGAAGGGGAAGACGTACGCCTCGAAGAAGAAGCCGAAGTGCAAGGCAAGTGACGCGCTGTCCGGGCTGGACAGCTGCAAGGTCAAGCAGAAGAAGAAGGGCAACAAGTACAAGGTCACCGCGACGGCCACCGACAAGGCCGGCAACGTCACCGTCGTCACGCTGACCTACAAGGTCAAGCCCAAGAAGCGGTAGCCATGCGTCTCGGCCGCCGTCGTGCCCTGACCCTTCTCGCCTCGCTGGCGGTGGGTCTCGGCTCGCTGGTCACGCTCGCCGCACCCGCTCAGGCCGCCGACCCCGTGGTCCTCGTGGTCAACGAGGTGGAGACGGACGGTCTCGACTGGATCGAGCTGGCCAACCCGGCGGCAACCCCGGTCGACGTCAGCGGCCTCATCCTGAAGGACAACGACGACTCGCGCACGCTCAGCATCCCGGGCGGCACGTCCATCCCGGCGGGAGGCCATTTGGCCGTCGACACTGACGTGCCGGGAGGCTTCGGGCTCGGGCTATCCGACAGCGCCCGACTCTTCCTCCCGAACGGGCTCACGCTGATCGACGGCTTCAGCTGGACCGCGCACGCGGCGGGCACCTGGTCCCGCTGCCCGAACGGCACCCGCGGCACGGTCCTCGACGCGACGCCGACCAGGGGCACCCTCAATGCATGTGTCCTGACCATCACCGGGAGGGCGGCGTCCAGCAGTCCGCGCAACGCCGCGGGCTGGTACTCCGACCCGGTCACCGTCTCGTTCGCCTGCACACCAGGCAACGCCCCGATCGCCGGTGCCTGCCCGGTGCCGGTGACCTTGGCCGTATCGGGTGCCGACCAGTCGGTGACCCGTACGGTCTCCGACACCAGTGGGGCCACGGCCACCGCAACGGTCATCAACATCGACATCGACCTGATCGCGCCGTCCTTGAAGATCAAGGGCGTGAAGAAGGGCAAGACCTATCCACGCAAGAAGAAGCCGAAGTGCCAGGCCAGCGACCCATTGTCCGGCCTCGCCTCCTGCACGGTCACGCAGAAGAAGAAGGGCAGCAAGTACGTCGTGACCGCGAGAGCGACCGACAACGCCGACAACGTCGGCACGGCCAAACTGACCTACAAGGTGGAGAAGAAGAACTAGCCTCGACACACGATGGACGCACGTACGTTCCTCACCAGCCTGACCACCTCCGGAGTGGCGCTGTCGGTCCTGGCCCTGACGGCCGCCCCGGCGGCAGCGGTCTACACCCCGGATCCCGACGACTCGACGTACCGACCCGGCGTCGCAGCAGACCTGATCGGTGTCGGTTCCGGCACCACCCAACGCGTCGTGAAGGGCCTGGCCAACGCTTTCAACGCCACCGCGCCCGTCGCCAGGATCGTGTCGTACTCGGCCACCGGCGGCGGCACCCTCAACCTGCCGGACGCCAGCAGCATCACCCGCCCGGTCGGCTCCGGCGCCGGCAAGGACCTCCTGCACGGGGGCACGAACAACACCAACATCGACTTCGCCCGTTCGTCGTCGGCGCAGAGCTCGGGCGAGACCGCAGACGGGCTGCAGTCGTTCCCGTTCGCGGTGGACACCCTGATCATGGTCAAGTCCGGCAACGTGGCCTCGCACGCCCCGGCGTCGCTGACCATCGCCCAGATCCTGGAGATCTACCAGGGCACCGTGACGAACTGGAACCAGGTCGGCGGCACCGCCGGGACCATCAAGCCGCTGATCCCCCAGAGCGGCTCGGGCACCTTGAACTTCTTCACCGCCCAGCTCACCGAGGCCAACGGCGGTGTGCCCCCGGTGATCGTCGCCACCCCGGTCACCGAGCACGACCCGGCGCCGATCATGAACGACCCCGACGCGATCGCGCCGTTCTCGCTGGCGAAGAAGTCCACCCTGGCCAACCCCGCCGTGGTGACGACCGAGCCCGGTTTCAACGCCGACCGCGCCGTCTACAACGTGGTCCGCGGTGCCGACGTGGCCAAGCCCGAGGTCCTCGCGGCGTTCGGCACCAGCGGCTACTTCTGCTCGGCCGCGGGCAAGGCGCTCATCGAGGCGCAGGGCTTCCGGCAGCTGTTCCCGCCGTCCAAGGGTGGTGCCTGCGGTCAGCCGACCCAGACCGCGACCACCAACCTGACCACCGCGAACGTGCCCACCACGACCACGGTGACGGTGACCAGCGACAGCGCCTCCTCGGCTCGCATCGTTGCCAACGTGACCGGCACCTCGGTGCCCAGCGGCACGGTCGCGTTCTTCGAGGGCGCCACCCAGCTAGCCGGCGGTGTGCCGCTGACCTCGGGCCAGGCGGTCCTCATCCAGACGGCGAAACCGGGCGTGCACACCTACAAGGCCGTCTTCACCCCTGCCGCGAACACGCCGTTCACCTCCTCCGAGGGCACCGGCAGCGGCACGGTCCAGAAGGCCACGTCGTCGATCTCGGGCTCGTTCCCGAAGAAGGTCAAGTTCAACAAGCTGGCCAAGGGCACGGTGACCGTGACCCTGAACGGCGCGTCGTCCACGGCCACCGGGACGGTGACCGTCAAGGACGGCAGCAAGGTCGTCGGCACCGGCACCCTCGCCAACGGCAAGGTGACCATCACCCTGAAGAAGCTCAAGCCCGGCAAGCACACGCTCAAGATCTCGTGGGCGGGTGACGCCAATGCCAGCGGCAGCGAGGCGACGGTCAAGATCAAGGCCCTGCCGAAGCCGAAGAGGAAGAGCTAGCTGAGCCGTCAGGGCAGCCGGAAGACGAGGCGGCAGACGAGGTAGATCAGGGCGGCGGCGGAGCCGGCCATCGGGAAGGTCAGGATCCACGCGGTCACGATCGAGCGCGCGACGCCCCAGCGGACGGCGGAGAACCGCTTGGTGGCGCCGGCGCCCATGATCGCCGAAGTGATCGTGTGGGTGGTCGAGATCGGGGCGTGGAAGACGAACGCCGTCGTGTACATGACCGCGGTTGCGGCCGCCTCGGCCGAGAAGCCGCGGGCCGGGTCGAGGGCGATGATCTTGCGGCCCATGGTGCGCATGATCCGCCAGCCACCGGAGTAGGTGCCGAGGGAGATCGCGGCGGCGGCGGACAGCACGATCCACAGCGGGAGGCGCTCGTCGGTGGCCGTGTAGTAGCCGGCGGTCGTGACCGCCAGGAAGATCACGCCCATCGTCTTCTGGGCGTCCTGCAGACCGTGGCCAAGCGCGAGTGCGGCCGCGGAGAGCACCTGCATCATCCGGAAGCCACGGAAGACCTTGTGCGGGTTCCGGCGCCGGAAGACCCACATGATCGACAGCATGATGATGAAGGCGAGCGTGAAGCCGACGATCGGCGAGGCGATCATCGGGATGACGACCTTCTCGAGGATCGTCGACCACTCGATGGTCACGCCCCCGGCGAGCCCGGCGCCGACCAGGCCGCCGATCAGCGCGTGCGACGACGAGGAGGGAAGCCCGAAGTACCAGGTGATCAGGTTCCACGTGATCGCCCCGAGCAGGCCGGCCAGGATGATGACCAGTCCGTGGTTCTGCGAGACCCCGTTGATGGTCAGCACGCTCTGGACGGTCTTGGCGACCTCTTGGCCGAGGAGCGCGCCGACGAAGTTCATCACCGCGGCCAGGATCAACGCGATCCGCGGCGTCAGCGCCCGAGTGGAGATCGAGGTGGCGATGGCGTTCGCCGCGTCGTGAAATCCGTTGGTGTAGTCGAAGGCCAGGGCGACGACGACGACCGCGATGACGATCGCGAGCTCCATAGGTGGGGCCTAGCGCCCAGCGCCGCAGCTGCTCGCGCGCTTCGCGCGCACAGACCACGCACTTCGCGGCGTTGCCGTCGCTCGCGAGACAACCGGGTATGGCTTCGCTCCGGCGCCTAGCGCTGCACGCACTCTGAGCACGCCAAGCATGCGACCACCTACGGCGCTGGGCACTAGCTCTCCTTGACGGCGATCTGCTCGATCGTGTGGGCCACGCTCTCGAAGGCGTCGATCGCGCGCTCCAGGGCCTCCACGATGTCCTTGAGCTTGAGCACCTCGATCGTCTTGAACTCGCCCGAGAACAGCTTGGCCAGCATCCGCCGATGGTTCTTGTCTCCGGTGTTCTCGAGCCGGTTGATCTCGATCCAGTACTCCTCGAGCTTCGACGGCGACTGCAGCCCCGGCATCGCGGTCGCGGTCAGCTCGGCGCACCGCTGGAGCACGTCGACCTGCTGGGAAAGCTCGGCGGGGAGCACCTTGACCTCGTAGAGCAGGATCAGGTCGACGACCTCGTCCATCATGTCCATGACGTCGTCGAGCCCCGAGCCGAGCCGGTAGATGTCCTCGCGGTCGAACGGCGTGACGAACGTCGAGTTCACCCGCTTGAACAGTGCGTGCGTCGTCTCGTCGGCCTCGTGCTCGGCCTGGCGCATCCGGGCGGCGACATCGTCGTGGACCGCGGTCTCGCTGAGCATCTCGGCAAGGAGCCCGGCGCCGACGACGAGGTGCTGCGCCTGCTCGCTGAAGAGGTCGTAGAACGCCGTGTCGACCGGGCGGAAACGCAAAGCCACTGACTTCTCCTGGCGAGACGGCGGGTGTCCACTTCGGGACCGGTGACGGCCGCCCGACAGCCTAGGGGGTGACCCTCCGTCACGCGCAAGTCAGGGCGAGTTCACCCTCCGGTACGGCGCCGGCGGTGGCGCTCGATCAGGGCCTCCTGATAAGAGACCTTGCCGCCGTTCCGCACCCAGTCGCCGTCGCTGTGCAGCTCCCACGCCGACGTGTCGTGCCAGAACGCCAGGTCGAGCATCTCGCCGACCTCCTCGACCAGTTCGGCCTCCGGCAGCCGGACCAGAACCTCGACGCGGCGGTCGAGGTTGCGGTGCATCATGTCGGCCGAGCCGATCCAGGCCTCCGGCTCACCGCCGTTGTCGAACCAGAAGACCCGGCTGTGCTCCAGGAAGCGGCCGAGGATCGACCGCACCTCGATCGTCTCCGACAGGCCTGGCACGCCGGGCCGCAGCGCGCAGATCGCGCGGGTGACCAGCTGGACAGGCAGCCCTTCCTGGGAGGCCAGGTAGAGCGCGTCCATGATCGCCTCGTCGACCAGCGAGTTCATCTTCATCCGGATCCGCGCCGAGCGGCCGGCCCGGTGGTGCTCGATCTCGCGCTCGATCCGGTTCACCAGCCCGGTGCGAACCGAGTCGGGCGCCACCATCAGCTGGCCGTACGACGCGTTGCGGGACCAGCCGGACAGGTTGTTGAACAGGTGAGCGACGTCCTCGCCGATCAGCTCGTCGGTGGTGAGCAGGCCGAGGTCCTCGTAGGAGCGCGAGGTCTTCGGGTTGTAGTTGCCGGTGCCGATGTGGGTGTAGCGGCGGATGCCGTCCGGCTCGTCGCGCACGACCATGGCCAGCTTGCAGTGGGTCTTGAGCCCGACCAGGCCGTAGACGACGTGGCAGCCGGCCTGCTCGAGCTTGCGGGCCCACCGGATGTTGGCCTCCTCGTCGAAGCGGGCCTTGATCTCGACCAGCACCAGCACCTGCTTGCCGGCCTCTGCGGCGTCGATGAGCGCGTCGATGATCGGGCTGTCACCCGACGTGCGGTAGAGCGTCTGCTTGATCGCCAGCACATGCGGGTCGGCGGCGGCCTGCTCGATGAAACGCTGCACCGAGGTCGCGAAGGAGTCGTAGGGGTGGTGCAGCAGTACGTCGTGGCGGCGGGTCGCCTTGAACACGTCGACCGGCGCCGACGACTCGACCTCGGCCAGCAGCGGGTGGGTGGTGGGCACGAACGCGGCGTACTTCAGCTCCTCGCGGTTCTGGTCCGCGATGTTGTGCAGCCCGCGCAGGTCGAGCGGGCCCGGGAGCCGAAAGACCTCCTCGACGCTCACGCCGAGCTCGGTGACCAGCAGGTCCAGAACGCTCTGGGTCATCGACTCCTCGACCTCGAGCCGGACCGGCGGGCCGAACCGGCGGCGCAGCAGCTCCTTCTCGAGCGCCGCGAGCAGGTTTTCCGCATCGTCCTCCTCGACCTCCAGGTCCTCGTTGCGGGTGACGCGGAAGGTGTGCACCTCCAGGACCTCCATGCCCGGGAAGAGCCGCTTGAGGTGCTCGCCGATGACGTCCTCGAGCGGGACGAAGCGCTGGTTGCCGAGCGGCACGAACCGGTCGAAGATCGGCGGCACCTTGACCCGAGCGAAGTGCTCCTTGTCGGTCTTCGGGTTGCGGATCGTCACGGCCAGGTTGAGCGAGAGCCCGGAGATGTAGGGGAACGGGTGCGCCGGGTCGACCGCCAGCGGCGTGAGCACCGGAAAGATCCGGTCCTTGAACAGCTTCTTGCAGAACTTCTGCTCCTCGCGGTCGAGGTCGCCCCAGCGCACCAGCTCGATCCCGGCGCCGGCCAGCTCGGGCACCAGCGTCTCGGTGAACAGCCGCGCGTGCCGCTCGCTGAGGTCACGCGACTTCTCCCAGATCGCCTCGAGGGTGTCGCGCGGCATCATCCCGGAGGCGGCTCGCACCGCAAGCCCGGCGGCGATCCGGCGCTTGAGCCCGGCCACCCGGACCATGAAGAACTCGTCGAGGTTGCTGGTGAAGATGGCCGCGAACCGGACCCGCTCGAGCAGTGGTTGCGCCTCGTCCTCGGCCAGCTCGAGGACCCTTTGGTTGAGGCGGAGCCAGGACAGCTCACGGTCGAGGAAGCGGTCCTCGAACTTCTCGACCCCGGCGAGCACCGCCTCGCTCGCGACGTACGGCGGCTCGACGTCGAAGGACTCCTCGGGCACGCCGTCGCCACGGGCCGCGACGGCCGTGTCGGCGCTGTCAAGGGTCATGCGGCCAGTGTGGCACCGCTGCGTGAACGGCGGTGAGTCGCCTTGATGCCCAGCCACAGGCGATACTGGAGCCGATGACAACTCCAGTACGGCGGCACCTGGCCAGCAGCCCGTTTCGACCTGACCCCGAGACACCGATCGAGAGCTATGCGCTCAACGACCTGGTCTCCCACGATTCCTACGGGATGGGTCGCGTGATTCAGACGGAAGCGGCCGCGGTGACGGTCGACTTCCGATCCCAGGTCGTGCGTATCAAGAGCCCCTACCTCAAGATGGCAAAGCTGTAGCTGACGCTGAAGTCCTGGTCAGAACCGGCGGGACCCACCCGAGCGGCGCGTGGAGCGGCTCGAGCTGCCGCCGCCGAACGAACTGCGGGAGCCCGAGCTGCCGGAGAACCGGCGGCCACCACCGGAGCCGCCGGACCCGCTCGAGCCTTCGTCGCCCTCCCAGACGAACTGGATGCCGCTCCAGGCCGGCTTGTGGGGCCGCGACACCGCCGGCGACGGTGCGAACCGGATCCGTTGCACACTCGGGTCGGCGAAGGTGTGTCCCTTCCAGTAGCCGTTGACGTAGGGACGCGTGTAGCGGTCCCACTCCCAGTACGGCTTGACCACCCCGCTCAGGCTGAAGGTCCGCACCGCGGGCTTCCCGCCGGCGTCGACCTCCTCGGCGCACCTCGCGCACACGGGCACCTGACGCTCCAGGCCGAACTCCGGCGTGAACGGCCGCGCGGCGACACTCGGCCCGTGGCGGGGGTCGAAGAAGCAGGGTGCCGTCTTCTCCGGCACCGGCCGCCCGTTGCGGAGCGCGTCGATGGCGGCCAGCTCGTAGCGCGCGTCCGCGAGCCGGCGTACGACGTCCTCGACCTCGTCGGGGGTGTCCATCCGGGCCTGGCCGTCGTCGACGTCGAGCCGGTGCCGGGCCTCCTCGACCAGGTCCAGCACCTGGCGGGTGCGGTTCTTGAGCTCGTCGGCGCCTCCGCCGGCCGGCGCCGGTGGCAGGGCCGCCACCGTTCGTGACAGCTCGACGACCTCCTCCTGGAGCGAGGGGCGCAGCGCGTCCGCGACCTGGGCGTCCTCGGCCACCCGGCGCCGGCGGCGCTGCCAGCGGCTGCCCCCGATGATCAGCGCCACCACCAGCCCGATCCCGCCGACGAGCCAGCCGACGATCGGCCACGGGTTCGCCTGCTCCTCGTCGGTGTGGCCGAGGAAGGTCTCGAGCATCGACACGTAGTCGGGCGCGCAGCAGTCGACCGCCTGGTCGAGGGCGGTCTCGACCTCGTAGAACGGGCGCTCCTCGGAGAACTGGTAGGCCGTGAACGACCGCCCCTCGAACGACGAGCCCGCGTCGACGAGCACCGCGTAGGTGCCGTCGACGCCGACCCGGTCGTAGAGCTGGCCGGGCAGCTCGTCGTCGGCGTACGAGATGTCGTTGCCGTACGCCGCATCGGGATCGCTCGGGTCGCTCTCGCGCAGCGCGTCGGCCGACACCACGAGCACCCGCACCGGCCCGGCCGTGTCCTTCGCCATTGCGTCCAGACGGTCCGCGTCGGCGGCACTGATCTCGGTCACGGCCGGGTCGACGTACAGCCCCGGGTCGGCGAGCTCGATCGCCACCGCGTCGAAGTAGGCGTCGGCCCGGCCGGTGTCGGGGGTGTCGTAGCCGTAGTCGTAGCCGTCGTCCGGACTCTCGTCGGTCCCGGTGTTCTGGGCCGCGGCCCAGAGCAGGAAGATGCCGACCAGGCAGAGGAACGGCACCACCTTGGCCAGGTTGATCCTCACAGCGCGTCCCCGTTCGTCAGCCGGTCGAAGCAGCCCCGGCAGACCGGGACCGGTCGGAGCGTGCCCCCGGGCGGCGCCCACGACACGTCCGCGACGGACACACCGTGGGCGGGGTCGACGAAGCACGGCAGCCCTCGCGGCGGCGGCTCCGTCCCGGCGATCACTGCCTCGGCGCACGCGAGCTGCCAGCGGGCGTACTCGGTGACCTGGGCGAGCTGCCGCAGCTCTCCGTCGCGCGTGAGCGAGTCGACCCGCCGCGAGGCGTCGGCGTACGCGTCGAGCGCGGCCTGCACGTGGGCGGCGACCGCGGGGTCGGTCAGGGGCGGGTCGGCTTCGTCGAGCTCCTCGCCCAGACGGGTCACGTCCTCGCGGGCCAGTGCCGCGCGGTCCTCGACCGTGTCCTGCTGGTCGCCGTACGTCGGGAAGCTCGGCCGGTAGTCGGCCGGCCCGGCCCAGGTCTCGCCGGAGGCGCGACGTTGCGGGCGCCGGCGCCAGCGCAGCCAGGCGAGGATCGCGGCCGCGGCCGCCGCGGCACCGACGAGCAGCGCGACGACCAGCCAGACCGCGGAGACGCCGCCGCTCTCGGGGGCGCCGAGCTCGTCGAGGGTGCCTTCGAGGATCAGGTCGACCTGGCCGAGCGTGTGGTCGTTCACCTGCTCGGCCACGATCCGTCCGACGTCGACCGCGCCCGGGGCATCGCCGTACCCCGCCGCATAGGTGCCGGCGCCGCTGAAGTTGACGACGTAGATGCCGTCGACGCCACCCATGCCGTCGTACAGCGCGTCGAGCAGTGCCGACGCTTGGTCCACGTCGGCGCCCTCGCCCTGCCGGATCGCCGCCGCGGGGAGCACCGCGAGGAAGACGTCCTCGCGCCAGCCGCTGATCCGGTCGCGCAGCGCGTCGGCGTCATCGTCCTCCAGCGCACCACTGTCCGGGCTGACGTAGACCGGATCGCCGCCCTGCCACGCGGCCACCGTCGCGTCGACGTACGCCGCCTCGTCCGCACCCGCGCTAGCGGTCGCGGCCGGTGCCGCGACCAGGAGCAGGGCGAGCGCCCAGAGGACGGACAGCAGACGAGTCACGCGCTGTTCCTACCCCATACGCTCTGGTGACCATGCACCTGCGGACGCGTCTGGAGCGGATCGGGCTCTCCGGGGCGATGGCGCTGCCGGAGCCGACCCAGCGTGCGCTGGCCGGCCGGCGCGTGACGGTCGACGGCAACACGCTGGCCACCGATGTCCAGCTGATGCTCAGGCTGCAGCGGCTGGCCCGGCTGCCCGGCGCCGAGGAGCTGCCGCTCGCTGAGGGACGCGAGGTGCTGCGCACCACCGCGGCGCACACGGGCGGTGACCAGCCGATCGGTTCGGTGCGGTCGCTCGAGGTCGCGGACCTGCCCGCCCGGCTCTACCTGCCCGAGGGCGCGCCGCCGGTGGGCCCGCTGCTGGTCTTCTTCCACGGCGGCGGGTTCTGGTGCGGCGACCTCGACAGCCACGACTCGATCTGCCGGTTCCTCGCGAAGCAGGCCGGGGTGCGGGTGCTGTCCGTGGCCTACCGGCTCGCCCCCGAGCACCCGTTCCCCGCGGCGCACGACGACGCTGCGGCGGCGTACGCCTGGACCGTGGAGCACGCGGCCGAGCTCGGGGCCGACCCGGCCCGGCTCGGAGTGGGTGGCGACTCGGCCGGCGGCAACCTCGCGGCGGGCGTGGCGATCGAGGCAGCCCGGCACGGCTGGCCGTGCGCGGTCCAGCTGCTCGTCTACCCGGCCACGCAGGCTGGGCGCGAGACCCGGAGTGCCGAGCTGTTCGCGCGGGACTTCTACCTGACCCGTGACTTCATGGCCCGGTCCGACCTCCTGTATGCCAAGGGCGTCCCCTCCGACGACCCCCGCCTCTCGCCGCTGTACGCCGAGCTGCCGGGCGGCCTGGCCCGCGCGCTCGTCTACACCGCCGGGTTCGACCCCCTCCGTGACGAGGGCGAGGCATACGCCGACCGGCTCCGCGCCGCCGGGGCCGAGGTTGACCACACCCGCTTCGACGACCAGATCCACGGCTTCGTCAACATCGTCGGGGTCGGGCGCACGTCGCGGGCCGCGAACCTGCAGATGGCCCGAGCCCTGGGCTCCGCGCTGTCGTGAAGGGGCCGTGCCGGGGCTACCCTCGGCTGGTGCGCCGGTTGCCAGCCCTCGTGGTCGTCGCCCTGCTCGCGTCGGCCGCGTTGAGTGCGCCCGCCGGCGCCATGACGCCCCGGCCCACCGCGTCCGCGGAGCGGGCCCACCCGCGGGCACTGTTCTTCGGTGACTCCTACTTCATCGGCGGTGGCTGCAGCCCCGACGCCAAACGGGACATGGCCCACGTGGCCGGCACTCGGCTCGGCTACCGCACGACCGTCCGGGGCGGCGGCGGCACCGGGTTCGTCGCCGCCAACCCCGAGTACGACCTCCCGGCGTACCTCGGGCAGATCCGGGACGGCGCCCTCGACCTGCCCAACCCGGAGCTCGTGGTGATCGGCGGCGGCTCCAACGACGTGGGGCAGCCGGTCGACCAGGTGAAGAAGAACGCCCGGAAGGTCCTCCGCATCGCTGCCGACAAGTACCCGCAGGCGCTGCTGGTCCTGGTCGGGCCGCTCGACCCGTACGGCGGCTACGACGACAGCATCCCGATCCGCGACGGGCTGCGCGGGGTCGCCAAGAACCTGCACGTGCCGTTCATCGACGACATGACCTGGTTCGCCGGCCATCCCGAGTGGCTGTGCGACGACTACGTGCACCCGACGTACGCCGCCCAGGCGAAGCTGGGGAAGCGGCTCGCGAAGGCGCTCAGGCAGCGCGGCGCCTGAACCGCCCCAGGGCCCTCGGGGCCGCGCCTACAGTTGCGGTGTGGCACGCCTGGTCCGAGCGCTGGCCGCGGCGCCGCTGCTCCTTGTCCTTGTGGGCTGTGCCGCGGGCGGCGACGGCACGCCGCAGGCGAGCTCGGCCAGACAGACCACCACCGCTGACACGGCGCCCGACTCGCCCACCGCTCAGCTCAGCCCGCCGGCGCCGACCGGGTCCGCCCGCGCATCGGGGCCGACCACATCGCTGTTCTTCGGCGACTCCTACATCGTCGGCGGCGGCTACACGGGTCCGAAGAACTCCATGGGCGCGGTCGCCGCCCGCCGGCTCGGCTGGCAGTACCAGATCCGCGGTGCCGGCGGCACCGGCTTCGTGTCCGGCAACCCGGCCTACGGCATCCCGTCGTTCCTCGGGCAGATCCGGGCCGGTGCGCTCGACGTCGGCCCGGTCGACTGGCTGGTGATCGAAGGCGGCGGGAACGACAAGAGCGACAACCCGGCGGTGGTGACCAGCCGCGCGGTCAAGACGCTCAAGGCTGCGGCCAAGCGGCACCCGGAGGCCCGGATGGTGCTGGTCGGGACGATGGACCCGACCGTCGACGGCTTCGCCGACACCGACGGCGTCATCACTGCGCTGGCGGCCGCGGCGAGCCGACTCGGGATCCCCTACATCAACGCGCAGCACTGGCTGGAAGGCCGCCCGGCACTGGTGGGGCCGGACTACGACCACCCGACGCCCGCGGGCCACCGGGTCTGCGGGGGCAAGCTCGCCAACGCCCTCCGGGGGCTGGGCTAACCCCTGGCCTCGGCTTCTTCCAGCTGGAGGAGCCGCTCCCGCGCCTCGGTGAGCTCCTCGGCCAGGCGGGCCGCGGCGCGCTCGGCCGAAGCCCGGGCGGCGATCGCCTCGGTGGCGGCCTGCTCGGCGGCGACGCGGGCGTCGATCGCCTCGCGAAGCTGCTCGTCGTGCTCCTCGGCGGCGACCTGGAGGTTGGCCAGGGCCTCGGCGGTGCGCCACTCGGCGGTGGCCCGCTCCTTGCCGGACCGGGTGGCCCGCTCGGCCTGGGCCTTCGCGGTCTCCTCGGCGGTACGGCGCGCCTCCTGGGCCGCGAGCGCGAGCTCCTCGGCCTCGATGCGGGCCTGGTGCGCGTCCCTGGCCGCCTCGGCCTGGGCCTTCGCGAACTCCTCGGCCGCGGTGCGCGCAGCGTGCGCGGTGCGGGCCAGCTCGGCGTGCTCGTCGGCGGTGCGGTGCGCGGTCTCCTCGGCGGCCGCGGCGGCGACCGTGAGCGCGTGCTGGTCGAGCGTGCGCCGTTCCGCCTCCTCGCGAAGCCGTTGCGCCTCATCGGCCTTCGCGGTGGCCTCGGCAGCGAGCTGCTCGGCCGCGGTGCGCTGCTCGTAGGCCTGGGCCGCCTCCGCGCCGTGCTCGCGGGCGGTGGTCTCGGCGGACTCGCGCGCCCGGTGCGCCGCCTCCGCGGCGCTCTCCGCCGCGGCCCGTGCCTCATGGGCCGCAGTCGCCTCGGCCAGCTGGGTGGCGGCGAGCTCCTCAGCAGCGGTCCGGTCGGCGTGGGCGGTTGCGGCTTCCGTGGCCCGCGCCTCCGCGGCCTCATGTGCGGCCTGCTCCGCCTCCGCGGCGCGCCGAGCGGCCTCGGCGGACGCGGTGCTCGCTTCCTCGGCGACCGTGCGCGCGGCGTGCGCGGTCTCGGCGTCCGAGGCCTGCATGGTCGCGACCTGCTCGGCGGCAACGCGCTCTGCGACGGCGGCCCGCGCGGCCTCGGCCTGGCGTCGTACGGCCTCTTCGGCGGCCTGGCGCGCGTCGAACGACGTCTGGGCGGCGGCCTCGGCCTCGACCCGGGCCTCGTGCGCCAGCCGCGCGGCCTCGGCGTGCTGGGCCGCGACGGCATCGGCCTCGGCCCGTGCGTCGTGCGCGATCCGGGCGGCCTCGGCCTGGGCCTCGGCGGCCTCGTGCGCGGCCAGCTCGGCGGCTGCGGCCTGGCCGGCGACGGTGCCCTGCTGGGCGGCGACCTGCTCGGCCTCGGCACGTTGGGTGTGGGCCTCGTCGGCGGCGTGTTCGGCCACGAGGCGGGCCTCGTGGGCCTGCCGGGCCAGGTCGGCCTGCTCCGTGGCCGAGCCCTCGGCGGCCGTGCGGGACTCGAGGGCGGTGCGGGCGAGCTCCTCGGCCGCGGCCTGCGCCTCGTGCGCGAGTCGGGCGGCCTCGGCCTGCTCGGACGTGGCCTGCTCGGCCGCGGCCCGGGCCTCGTGGGCGGCCTGCGCTGCGGTGGCGTGGTCGGTGGCGTTCTCGTGGGCAGCGAGCTCGGCCTCGGCGGCCTCGGCCGCGGCGGTGGCCTGGGCGGCCGCGGCCTCCTCGGCGGCCAACCGGGCGGCGTGTGCCTCGTCGGCGGCGCGCTCGGCGGCCAGTCGCGCCTCGTGGGCCTCCCGGGCCAGCTCGACCTGCTCGGCGGCGGCGGTCTCGGCGGAGGCCCGCACCACCTGTGCGGACTGGGCGATGTCCTCGGCGGTGGCCCGGCCCTCGTGCGCGAGCCGGGCCTGCCAGGCCTGCTCGGCTGCGGACTGCTCGGCGACCTGACGGGCGGCATGCGCGTCGGAGGCCTTGGCGGCCTGGATCTCAGCGGCCTCGTGCGAGGCCTTCGCGGCGGCTGCGGCCTGCTCGGCGAACGCGGCCTGCTCGGTCGCCGACTCCTCGGCCTGCTCGCGGGCGCGTTGCGCCTGCTCGCCGGCGTCGGCCGCCTCGAGGGCCGCCTGCTCGGCGGCGGTGCGGGCCTGCTGCGCCTCCTCGGCGAGCCGGGCCTGGTCGGCGGTGGCCTGCTCGGCTGCCGTCCGCGCCTCGTGCGCCTCGCGAGCCAGTTCCTCGGCCGCTGTTCGTGCCTCGTGAGCCTGGCGGGCGGCCTCGGCGTGTTCGGCAGAGGTGATCTGTGCCGCGGTGTGGGCGGCCAGTGCGGCCTCCGCTTCCGCGGCGCGAGCCTGCGCGGCCTCATGGGCGGCGTGCTCGGCAGCGGCCGCCTGGCCGGCCGCGGCGGCGTGATCGAACGCGGCCTGCTCGGCCACGAACCGCGCGGCCTGGGCCTCGTCCGCGGCCTGCTCGGCGGCCAGCCGCGCCTCGTGCGACTGCCGGGCCAGCTCCGCCTGCTCGGCGGCCGACTCCTCGGCGTCGGTGCGCAGCGTCTGCGCGGACTGGGCGATGTCGTCGGCGGTGGCCCGGCCCTCGTGGGCGGTACGCGCCTGCCAGGCCTGCTCCGCGGCGGCCTCCTCCGCGGCCTGGCGGGCGGTGTGCGCCTCGGCGGCCTCGGTGGCTCGCGCCTCGGCGGCCTCGTGGGCGAGCCGCTCGGCCTCGGCGGCCTCGGCGGCCCGACCGGTGTGCGTCCGGGCCAGCTCCTCAACCTCGGCCAGGGCCTCGGCTGCCTCGACGGCGGAGGTCTCGGCGCGGGCGCGGGCGGCGTACGCCTCGTCGGCCAGCCGGGCGTGCTCGGCGGCGGTCTCGTCGGCGGCGGTCCGGGCCTCGTGCGCGGCGCGTGCGAGGTCCTCGGCCTCCGTGCGTGACTCGTGGGCGATGCGGGCCAGCTCGGCGTGCTCGGCGGCCAGCGTCTCCGCCGAGGCGCGGGCGGCCTGCGCTTGCTCGGCCTCCTCGGCCCGCTCGCGGGCCGCCTCGTGGGCAGCGTGCTCCGCGGTCGCGGCCTGGCTCGCCAGCTGGCCGTGCTCGCGGGCGGCCTCCTCGGCCTCGCTGCGGGCGGCGTGCGAGGCCTCGCCGGCAACGCGCGCCTCCTCGGCCATGTGCTCGGCCAGCGCCAGCGCGTCGCGGGCACTGGCCTCGGCGCGGGCGATCGTCGCCCGGGCGCGCTGCTCGGCCTCGGTGACCACGGCCCGGGCCGTCTCCTCCGCGGAGGCGACCAGGTCGCGGGCGCTCTCCTCGGCGGACAGCCGGGCGACGTGCGCGGCCTGGGCATGGTCGGCGTGCCTGGTTGCGGCCTCGTCGGCGATCTGCCGGGCCTCGGCGTGCTCGGCGGCCGCGCGCTCCGCCTGCTCACGAAGCTCGGCCTGCTCGCGGGCCGCGGCTTCGGCGCGCTCTCGAGCCAGCGTCGCGACCTGGGTCTCCTCGAGCGCCTGGGCCCGGACCCGCTCCAGCTCCTGGGCCAGGGTGGCCAGCCGGGCCTCGGCCTCACCGCGTTCGCGGTGCGCCTGAGCGGCGCTCGAGGCGTGCTGGCGGGCCTGCTCGTCGGCCTCCGCACGGGCCGCCAGTGCGGCCGCGGCCGCCTCGTGCTGGGCCTGGGCCTGCCCCTCGGCCTCGGCGCGGGCGGCGTTGGCCTCGACGGTCAGCTCGGCCTGCTGGCGCGCGGCCTGCTCGGCGGCGTACCGCGCCCGGGCCTGGGTCTCAGCGAGCTGCTCGGCCTGCTGACGCTCCAAGGAAGCGGCCTCGGCCGCCTTTGCCTGCTCGAGGGCGGCCTGCTCGGCGAGCTGACGCTCGCGGCTGCTGGCCAGCGCGGCTTCCTCGGCGGTACGACGGCCCTCGGTGTGCTCGGCGATCGCACTCTCCGCGGCGGCGCGGGCCTCGTGCGCCTGCTGGGCCGCTGCGGCGTGCCGGGTGGCCAGCTCCTCGGCCCTCTGCTGGGCCTCGGCGGCGCGCTGCGCCGCCTCCTCCGCGGCCAGCCGCTCGGCGGCCTGGAGGGCGCCCGCCTCCTCGGCGATCCGGCGCAGGTGGGCCGATCGCTCGGCGACGCGGGCGTGCTCGAGCAGCCGCGCCTGCACCGACTCGACGTCGGAAAGCTCGGGGGTCCGGGCGTCGTCGGCGTCCGGAGCCTCGGGAAACTCGTCGGGTGGGGCGGTCGGCGCGGTCGAGGGGTGGTCGGCCGCACGAGTCATTGCCGCGAGTGTAGTTGCGGCGCCTCAGTCAAGCGACTCGCCGGTCACGAGCGTGGAACCTAGTAGACCACTGCCTGGACGCCCTCTTGAAGGATCTCCTCGGCGAACACCGCCGCACCGGCGATCCGCACGCCAGCGCGCACGTCGTCCGGGCCGATCTCCCGGCGCGCGGCGCATTGCGAGCAGACCGTTACCTGCCCGTCGGCGAGCACCGCTCCCAGCAGGTCGGCGAGCGGAGTCGCCAATGGGAGCGCGAACTCCTCCGCCCGGCCCGGTACGCCGAACCACGCCGCCTCACCGGTCAGCCAGAGGGAGACCTCGGCGCCCGCGGCCACCGCGGTCGCCGCCACGGTGAACCCCTGGTTGCAGCGCTCTGGCTCCTCCGCGCCGCAGGTGACCTTGACGACCAGCGCTCTAGACATGCCGACAGCCTAGGCTGGGCGAGTGCCGTTCGAACTGCCCGACAACCTCCACCCCGACTGCGCGCCGGTGGCGTGGCTGCTCGGCACGTGGCAGGGCAACGGGCACGGCGACTACCCCACGATCGACCCCTACGAGTTCGGGCAGGAGCTGATCTTCGCCCACGACGGCCGGCCGTTCTTCCACTACCTCTCCCGGGCCTGGATCGTCGACGCGAACGGCGAGAAGGTCCGTGACGCCGCCCTCGAGACCGGGTTCCTGCGCTGCCGTCCCGAGGGCAAGCTGGAGCTGCTGCTCGCCCACAACACCGGCTTCGTCGAGACCTGGTACGGCGAGGCGGAGCCGGCCAAGTTCGAGCTGGTGACCGACGCCGTGGTCCGGACCGAGTCGGCCAAGGAGTACGTCGGGGGCAAGCGGCTCTACGGCCTGGTCGAGGGTGACCTGCTGTACGCCTACGACATGGCGGCGATGGGCCAGCCGCTGCAACCGCACACCTGGGCGAGGCTGCAGCGCCAATGACGGGCCAATGAGGGGCCGATGACCATCGACTGGCGCGAGAAGCTGCGCGAGAAGGGCTACCGCCTGACCCCGCAGCGCGAGCTGATCCTCGACGCCGTCGACACCCTCGGCCACGCGACGCCGGACGAGGTCCTCGTCGAGGTCCGCAAGAAGTCCTCGGCGCTCAACGTCTCGACCGTCTACCGCACCCTCGAGGTGCTCGAGGAGCTCGGTCTGGTGCGGCACGCCCACCTGAGCGATCGCGCTCCGACGTACCACTCGGTCCGCGACCACGAGCACTTCCACCTGGTCTGCAGGAATTGCCAGAAGGTGATCTCGGTTGGACCTGATGTGCTCGACTCGTTGCTCGCGCGCTTGCGTGACGAGTTCGACTTCGAGGCGGACATTGGGCACCTCACCGTCTTCGGGTGTTGCGCCGACTGTCCCCCTCAACAGCAAGGAGACTCATGACCAGCCCGTTGCCCAGCGATCTGTTGAGCCTGCCAGGGGCCGTGGCCGGCGACGGTGTCGACGCCCCGGTGGCCGCGCACTACGGGTCGTTCAACCTCGAGCAGCGGGCCCTGGAGAGCGGCGACGGCTTCGTCGACCTGTCGCACCGCGACGTCGTGCGCATCGAGGGTCCGGACCGGCTGACCTGGCTGCACTCGCTGACCACCCAGCACCTCGAGTCGCTGGCCCCCGGCGTCACCCTGCCGGGGCTGATCCTCGACCCGCAGGGCCACGTCGAGCACGCCTTCGTCGGCACCGACGACGGCACCGCGTTCACGCTGCACACCGAGCCCGGCCGCGCCGCGGCGCTCGTGGAGTTCCTCGAGCGGATGAAGTTCATGATGCGTGCGGAGCTCACCGACGTGACCTCGTCCAGCGCCGTGACCTGGCGGCCAGGGCGGGGCGAGGCCTACGACCGCTACGAGCTGGTGCCGCGCGACCAGCTCGCGTCATACGCCGAGGCCGCCGGTCCCGCTGCCGGCCTGTGGGCGTTCGAGGCGCTGCGGATCGCCCGCGGCGAGCCCCGGTTCGGGGTCGACACCGACGACCGCACGATCCCCAACGAGGTCGGCTGGATCGGGTCCGCCGTACACATGGACAAGGGCTGCTACCGCGGGCAGGAGACCGTCGCCCGGGTGCACACCCTCGGCCGGCCGCCGCGGCGGCTGACGCTGCTGCACCTCGACGGGAGCGAGAACCGGCTGCCTCCCGTCGGCGCAGACCTGCTGCTCGGGGAGAAGTCGGTCGGGTTCGTGGGCTCCTCGGCCCGGCACCACGAGCTGGGCCCGATCGCGCTCGCGCTGGTCAAGCGGAACGTCGACCTCGGCGCCGAGCTCCTCGTCGACGGCATGCCGGCCGCGCAGGAGGTCGTGGTCGACCCCGAGGTCGGGCTGCACGTCCGGCCCCTGCGGTAAGGCTGTTTCCCGTCGAGATGGGGGAAATGGCTGCCCCGGGCGCGGAAGAACAACCAATTTCCGTATCTCGACGCGGACGGGGCGAGGAGCTCAGCCGCCGAGCCTGGGCCGCCAGGGCTTGAGAGCCTCGACGAAGGGCTCCGGGTCGACGAGCCGGGCGTTGATCTCGTAGGGCGCCATCCCCTTGCGGAGGAACAGCACCTTCCAGCGCCGGTCGCCGGGCTGGTTGACCATCTCCACCTTGGTGTTGGGCGTGGTGAGGTCGAAGCGGCGGTGGCTGTCGCCCTCGTCGACGTGCAGGACGCCCTGCTCGAGCCAGACCTGGCCGGCCGAGCCCTTGGACCGGCCGACCACGATCACCAGCAGCAGGGTGATCGCGCTGGCGACGATGCCCGGCGTGGTCGTGAGCTGGTCGAGGTAGGCCTGGTAGACCGCGGCGCCGGCGGCCACGAGGGCTCCGATGCCGAGCACAACGGTGATGACGGCCGAGCTGCTGGGGGAGCGGAACTCGACGAGCTCGGGAACCCCTTCCGGCTGGATCTTCGCCTCCGGCTGCCGGGGTGCCGGCGTTGCTCGCGGAGCGACCGCCGGCCGCGGCTCAGGCGCACGAGCAGGCGCAGGTTAGGAGAGGCAGGAGCAGGTGCAGGAGCAGGTGCAGGAGCAGGTGCAGCCACGGGAGCAGGAGCAGCGGCGCGGGCCTGCTCGGCGGCCAGCGTGGCCTTGGTCTGCTCCAGCAGTGCGGCCCGGGCCTCCTCCAGCGAGGTGGCGAGCTCCTGGGCCCGGGTCTCGGCGGCGGCGCGCGCGGTGAGGGCCTGGGCGGCGGCCTCGGCGGCGGCACGGGCGTCGGCCTCGGCGGCCTCTCGTTCGAGGCTGGCGCGAATGGCGGCCTCCTCCGCCTGGGCCCTGGCCAGGTGCGCGGCCTCCGCGGCCTGCTCGACCCTGATCCGCTCGGAGCTGGCGGCGGCCATCTGCTCGGCGGTCTCGGAGGCGAGCTGCTCGGCCACGGCGCGGCGCTGGGCTTCGGCGCGCGCGTGAACGGCCTGTTCCTGGGCGGCCTGCTCGGCGGCCTCACGGCCCTTCACGGCCTCGATGGCGGCGGCCTCCGCTTGCGCGGTCTGCAGTGCGTGCGCCGAGGCGGCCTGCTCGGCAGCCTGCCGAGCGACGTGTGCGGCCCGTGCTCCCTCGCTCATCTGCCTGGTCGCCCGGTCGAGCTCACGCCGTAGCTTCCGCGGCAGTTTCGGCTCCTGGGCAGCGGTGGTCGGGTCGACGACCGCCCGGGCCGGTGCCGGCGAGTAGTAGCCGGACTTGCGGCGCAGGAGCCCCCGGCGCACCTCCGGCAGCTCGTCGGGGTCGGTCATGCCGGTCGCGATCGCCTGGGCGATCACCCGCTCGGTGGCGGCGGCCGCGGAGGCTTCGGCGGCCGCGCGCTGGGCCTCGAGCCGGGCGAGGTCCTCGGCCGAGGTAGCGGGTTCGCTCCAGCGCCGGACATCGACGACGACGTGGTCGTCGTCCGGCTCTTCCTCGATCTCGGCGGTCTCGGCGCTCACCGACACTCCGTTACCAGCAAGGTCACCGGCGAGGTCACGGGAGGTCTGGGCAGAACGGCGGACCAGCTCCTCACCCTGACCCTCGTCCAGCTCCCCGAGCTCGGAGTCGTCGCTGCCACGGCGCCAGGGCCGTGGGGTCGCCGAGCTCATCACGTCGAGGACAACGAGCGTGCGGCGCAGGGGTGACGAGGTCAGGCGCAGGTGGTCAAGGCCGGCGGTACTGCGCGTGGGTGTCGGCGGCGGCGTGGGTGAAGCCCAGTCCCTCGTAGACATGCACCGCCGGGGCGTTGTCGGACTCGACGTAGAGCAGCACCTCGCCCACCCCGAGGCCGTGCAGGTGCCGCAGCCCCGACAGGGTCAGCACCCGGCCCAGTCCCTGCCCCTGCGCGGCCGGGTCGATCGCCACGACGTAGACCTCGCCGAGCTCGGCGCTGTGCTGCTTGGTCCAGTGGAACCCGCGCAGCTCCTCGCCGGCATCCGCGACGAGCAGCCCGGCGGGGTCGAACCACTCCTCGGCCATCCGCGCCGCCAGGCCGTCGGCGTCCAGCGAGCCCTGCTCGGGGTGGTGCGCGAACGCCGCGGCGTTGACCCGCAGGACCTCGTCGCGGTCCTCGTCGCGGTAGCCGCGCACCGTGACGCCCTCAGGAACGACCAGCTCGGAGAGCGGCTCGCTGCTCCGGCGTCGCATCACCCACAGCTCGCGGGCCCGGCGCAGGCCGTGCCGCGCGGCCAGAGCCGCCGCGGCGGGGTGGTCGTTGTGCGACCACGCGGTCACCGCGTCGTCGCCGGCCAACGCCGCGGCGGCCAGCTCCCGGCCGATTCCCCGGCCGCGCGCCGCGGGCGCGACCGCGAGGTCGACCGCACCGTCGTGCGCGAGCGCGAACCCGTCCGCGCCGGCCAGCCACAGCGTGCTCCCGTCGAGCCCGTGGTGCTTGACGCGCAGCTGGGCGGCCTCGTCGAGGACGTCCTGCTCGCCGGCCGCCCGGCCGGCCGCACGCACCGCCTCGAGGACGTCGCGCCACGCGTCGTCAGCAGCCTCGTCGACCTTGGTGACCACGACTCAGGACACTAGGCCGTGGTCTGCTCCGAGGCTTCAGCGGACTCGGCGGCCTCGCGCGGTTCCTGTTCCTTGGCCTGTTCCTTGGCCGGTTCCTTGGCCGGCTCCTTGGCCGGGATGACGAACCGGTAGCCCACGTTGCGCACCGTCCCGATCAGCGTCTCGTTGTCGGGGCCGAGCTTGGCGCGCAGCCGGCGTACGTGCACGTCGACGGTGCGGGTGCCACCGAAGTAGTCGTAGCCCCACACTTCCTGGAGCAGCTGCTGGCGGCTGAACACCCGGCCCGGGTGCTGGGCCAGGAACTTCAGCAGCTCGAACTCCTTGAAGGTGAGGTCGAGGTGGCGCTTGCCGATCTTGGCGGTGTACGTCGCATCGTCGACGATCACCTCGCCGGAGCGGATCACGTGCGCCTCGGGGTCCGCGGCCTCGCGCTGGGCCGCCAGTCGGCCGATGGCCAGCTTGATCCGGGCCTCCAGCTCGGCCGGGCCGCAGGTGTGCAGCAGTACGTCGTCCATGCCCCAGTCGTGGTTGACGACGGACAGGCCGCCCTCGGTGACCACGAGCAGGACCGGCACGCCGGAGCCGGTCGTGCGGATCAGCCGGCACAGGTCGCGGGCGTGGGCGAGGTCCTGGCGCCCGTCGACCAGCACGAGGTCGGAGTCAGGGGCCTCGAGCAGCGCACTTCCCTCGGCGGGCAGGATCTTGACCTGGTGACCGAGCAGGGCGAGCCCGGGGAGCACCTCGGCCGAGGGCTGGAGCGCGTTGGTCAGCAGCAGCAGGGTGCTCAAGTGGGTCCCCTCCCAGACTCGGGGGTCGGACCGAGGCACAGCACTGGGCTCCGGTTGTCTGAGAAGTTTAGGTAAATCCCCCGTCACATTGAAGGAACCAACGCGTGGCTGAGACGAACGTCATCCGGGTCCGCTACTGGGCCGCCGCCAAGGCGGCCGCCGGGACCGACGGCGATGACCTGCCCGTCGAGGGCGCGACCACCCTGGCCGAGCTCCGCGCGGCGGCGGCCGCCCTGCACCCCGGAACCCGGCTGGCCGAGGTGCTCGCCGCCTGTTCCACGCTGGTCGGCGACCGGCCGGTCGGCACCGCCGACCCCGCGACGTACGTCATCGAGCCCGGCTCCTCGGTGGAGTTCCTGCCGCCGTTCGCGGGCGGCTGATCGGGCGGTTTCGGCCCCGCGCGCGGTCGAGGTCTGCGACCGTGGTGACCCTGACGGGGTGCGGGTCACACCGCGAGGGAGGTCGAGGACGTGACGGTGCAGGTGGCCGGCGGCGAGCAGCTGTGGCAGCTCACCGTCGAGCACTCCCCGGTGGGCACCACGCTGGTCGCGCCTGACGGGCGGCTGCTCAGCGCCAACCAGGCACTGTGCGACATGCTCGGCTACACGGCGCCGGAGATCCTGACCCTGACCTTCCAGCAGATCACCCACCCCGACGACCTGGCCGAGGACCTGGCCCTCGTGGAGGAGACCCTGGCGGGCCTGCGGTCGTCGTACCGGCTGCGCAAGCGCTACCTGCATGCCGATGGGCACGTGGTCCACGGTGACCTGTCGGTGGCCCTGCTCCGCGAGCCGGACGGGACCCCGATCCACTTCATCTCGCAGATCCTGGACGTCACGGAGGCGCACGAGTACGCAGAGCGGCTGGCCGAGAGCTCACGGGCGCTCGACCGGCAGCGGCGCCACCTCGAGGCGATCCTCGACTCCGTCGACATCGGAGTCGCGGTCCTGGACCTCGACAGCGGCGACATCGTGGTGAACCGCCGCCACCAGCAGTACGTCGCGCTGGCCCACCCGGACCACACCGAGGGCATGGCCGGCGTGCCCGGTGACCTCTTCTTCGAGGACGGGCGACGGCTCGAGGCGCACGAGCTGCCTTCGACCCGCGCCGAGGCCGGCGAGGAGTTCGACGACCTGATCATCCGGGTCGGCAGCGACCCGGTCACCCAGCGCGCGCTCTCCGTGTCGGCCAGGTCGGTCCGCGGGGCCGGTGGGGAGTTCTCCGGCGCGGTGCTGGCCTACTCGGACGTCACCGAGCTGGTGCGGGCGCTCACCGCGAAGGACCACTTCGTGGCGGCGGTCTCCCACGAGCTCCGGACGCCGCTCACGTCCGTGCTCGGCCACCTCGAGCTGCTGGCGGACTCGCCCGACCTGTCCCACGAGGCGTCCGAGCGGGTCGGAGTCGTCCAGCGCAACGCCGTACGGCTGCGCGAGCTGGTCGCCGACCTCCTGCTCGTGGCCCAGATGACCGACGGCCACCTGGCGCTCAACCGGCTGCCGGTCGACCTCGCTGAACTGGTGGTCGAGGCGACGCACGCGGTCGACCCGGCCGCACAGGCCGCCGGGGTCGCGCTGGACGTCGAAGTGCCCGCGAGCCTGGTCGCCAAGGTCGACGGGCCGCGGCTGCGGCAGGTGATCGACAACCTGCTGGGCAACGCCGTGAAGTACACCGAACCGGGAGGCTCGGTCTCGGTCCGGCTGCGGCAGCGCAAGGAGGTGGTCGAGCTCGCGGTGTCCGACACCGGGATCGGCATCGCCCCCGAGGAGGTCGGAAGGCTGTTCGGCCGGTTCTTCCGAGGGACGCAGGCAACGCAGCGGCACATCCCGGGCGCCGGTCTCGGCCTGAGCATCGTCCGCGCCATCGTCGAGGCGCACGGCGGGCAGGTCACCGTCGACAGCGCCCCCGGGGAGGGCAGCGCTTTCACCGTCGAGCTGCCGGTATCGCCTGACTCCTGACGGGACACTAGTGGTCACCGCCGGAAGTTCGTCCGGTGTCCCGCACCCCGGGCACGCACCTCGCTGCGTTGCCGTCGCTCGCTGGACGAACAAGTAGAGCTTCGCTCCGGCGCCTTGCGATGCACGCACCCGGAGCACGGGCCACCCCCCGACGAACCTCCAGCGGCAACCACTAGGCTCCGCCCACCATGAGCGAGGACTACGAGCCGGCGGCTCACTACGACCGGGTCACGGCGGCGTGGGGAATGCTGCTCGGGCACGAGCTCCACTACGGCTACTTCGCCTCCGGTGACGATGACCTGCCGACGGCGACCGCGGCCCTGACCTCGCGGATGATCGACAACGCCCGGTTCGAGTCGGGCCAGCGCGTGCTCGACGTCGGCTGCGGCACGGGCGCACCGGCCTGCCGCCTGGCGGCCGACTTCGGCGTCGAGGTGCTCGGCATCACCACCAGCGAGGTCGGCGTCGCCGCGGCGACGGATCGAGCCCGCCAGGCCGGGCTGTCCGGCGTCACGTTCGAGGTGCGGGACGGGACCGACAACCAGCTGCCCGACGCCGGCTTCGACCGGGTCTGGGTGATGGAGTCCTCGCACCTGATGTCGGAGCGGCAGCAGCTCCTCTCGGAGTGCGCGCGGGTGCTCCGCCCCGGCGGCCGGCTCGTGCTCTGCGACCTGGTGCGGCGCCGGGAGATCCCTTTCCTCGAGCTGCGCCAGCGCACCGAGGAGTTCGCGGTGCTGCGCGCCGCGTTCGGCGCGGCCCGGATGGACCCGCTGGACGACTACGCGGCGTACGCCGAGACCGCCGGGCTGACCGACATCGAGACTGAGGACGTCACCGCCCAGACCCGGCCGACCTTCGACCGCTGGCAGGACAACGTCACCGCGCACCGGGACGAGGTGACCGCCATCCTCGGTGCCGAGAGCGTGGAACAGTTCGACCGCTCCTGCGACATCCTGCGGGCGTTCTGGGACGACGGGACGCTGGGCTACGGGTTGCTCACCGCGGTCAAGCCGTGAGTCCGCCGTCGGCCACGATCACCTGGCCGGTGATGTAGTCCTGGTCGGGTGCGGTGAGGAACTGCACCACGCGCGCGATGTCTGACGGCTCGCCCAGCCGCCCGGCCGGCGTACGACGGACGATCTGCTCGAGCTGTTCCTCGTCGAGCCCGTGGGACATCTCCGTGCGCAGATAGCCGGGCGCGACGGAGTTGACCGTGATCCCTCGCGAGCCGAGCTCGCGCGCCAGGGCCCGGGTCATGCCGTCGAGCGCGGCCTTGGTGGCGCTGTAGACGACCAGGCCGCGGTAGCCGGACAGCCCCACGATCGACGACACGTTGACGATGTGGCCGCGGCCGCCCGACAGCATCCGCCGCACCACCAGCTTGGTCATCTGCAGGGTGCCCTTGAGGTTCAGGTCCACGACGGTGTCGACGTCGTCGTCGTCCGCGAGCGCGATGACGCCGTCGCGGGCCACGCCGGCGTTGTTCACCAGGACGTCGACGTCGTCCCACCGCTCCACGACCGCCTTGACGAACGCAGCGCAGGACGGCCGGTCGGCCAGGTCGACCTCCTGGAAGAGGAACCGGTCGCCAGCGTCGGCCTCCCAGCGGGCCACCTCGTCGGTGCGCGACCGGGCGCAGGTGGCGACCCGGTCGCCGGAGTCGAGGAAGGACTGCACGATCCCGGCTCCGAGGCCGCGGCTCCCGCCGGTGACGATCACGACCCGCCCCGTTACGCCGTCGGTCATGGCGTCCTTCCGCGCACCAGCTTGCCGCCGTGCGTGTCCAGGGTCTCGACGAAGGTGATGCTGCGCGGCCGGTGCGCGGCCGGGTCCTCGGCGAACTCGTCGCGGATGGCGGCGTCCATGGACTCGGCGTCCGCGCCGTCGGCAAGTACGACGTCGAGCGCGACCACCTGGCCGACCAGCGCGTTGGGCCGGCCGTGCGCGTGGGCCAGCGCCACTCCGGGCACCTTGGCGACCCGTTCCTCGATCGGCAGCGGGTGCACCTTCACGCCGCCGACGTTGATGACCTCCGATGCACGGCCGCGGAAGTGGATGCGGTCGCCGACCACCTCGACGAGGTCGCCCGAGGCGCGCCAGCCGTCGTCGGGCACCGGCTCTTCGTCGTAGTAGCCGAGCATCGAGGAGCGCGAGCGCACCCACAGCTCGCCGTCGACGATCCGGAACTCGGCCTCGCCGTCGGACCGGTCGAGGACGCTGACCGGCAGCCCGACCTCGCCGTCGCGGACGCTGATGCTGAGCCCCATCTCGGTGGCGGCGTACAGCTGGGAGATGTGCGCCCGCGGGAAGGTCTTGCGGAGCGCCTCGACGAGCGCGGACGGCACGGCCTCGCCGCCGAGGGTCACCTGCTCGAGCCTCGGGGCGGGCTCGCCGTCGGTGCGGAGCTCGGCGAGCAGGAACCGCCAGAACGTCGGCGTGCCACTGGCGTGAGTGACGCCGAAGCGGCGCATCGCCTCGAGGCCGTCGCGTGGCTGGAACGACGTGCCGGCGGCCAGGGTGGCGCGGGCCGCAGCCACGTGCAGCAGCATCTGCAGCCCGGCGAACTGGTTGGGCGCGTAGGCCAGCAGCCAGCGCTGCTGGGGGGTGGGGCGGATGCGCAGGGTCACGCGCAGGACGCGGGACCAGTCGTGCCGCGCGGCCCGGGGTCGGCCGCTGGTCGTGCCAGAGGTGAGCACGAGCAGCGGGCGCGGGCCGTCGGGGACGGGTCCGGTGTCGCGCTCGGGGCCTGCCGACAGCTCGTCGGGGCGGAGCACGCCGGGGCCGGGCAGCTCGCGCGGTGTGACCAGCAGGTCGTGTCGCAGCCGCTCGCGCAGCTCGGCGACCGTCTCCTCGGTGGCGGCCACCGGGTAGAGGCACGACTCCACCCCCGCCAGGGAGCACGCGGCGAGCAGGGCCCAGACAGTCGCGTGGTCCGGCTCGAGCACGGCCAGGCGCTGTACGCCGCGGGCGCGGAGCGCTGCCGCGACGGTCTCGGCGCGGGTGACCAGCTCGTCGTAGGTGACCACACCGGCCGCGCTGGCCATGGCGACCCGGCGGGCCCTTCCTCCGCGGCCGCGCGGAGCAGCTCGATCATGGCGTTGTGGCAGCCTCGTAGAACGCCAGCACGTCACCCACCGTCCGGGGCAGCTCGCCGCCGGCAGAGAACGGGTCGCGACCGTAGGCGTTCTCCAGCACGACGGACAGCTCGGCCGCCTCGAGCGAGTCCAGGGCGAGGCCGTCCCCGAAGAGCGCCAGGTCGTCGGGCAGCTCGTCGCGGCCCTTCTTCACGCGCACGAGAAAGTCGCTGACGATCTGGCGCACGGTGGACGGGTCGGTGCTCATGTATCTCTCCTGTCGGGTGCGGTCGGCGCAAGAATCGCGCCGCCAGAACCGGCAACGATCCGGATTCCCGATGGCTACGATCCCGGCGGGAAGAAGCCACCGACAGCGACGGTTGAGGCAGGCATGAGCAGCGGGGTCTACGTCGTGCTGGGCGCGGTCATCGTCGCCCTCGTGGCCGGGGCCTCGCTGGCGTTGCGCAACGGCCGGTTCCGCGGGACCCACGCGGTGCGCGGCGCCAGCGCGGCCGTCGGCCAGCCGCCGGTGTCCGTGCTCGACGGCTCGCCGTGGGACGGACAGCTGGGCGAACGCGCCACGCTCCTGCAGTTCTCCTCGGCGTTCTGCGCGCCGTGCCGTGCGACCCGGCGGATCCTCTCCGACATCGCCGGCCAGGTGCCGGGGGTCAGCCACATCGAGGTCGACGCCGAGCACCACCTGGACGTCGTACGCCGGCTGAGCATCCTGCGTACCCCGACGACCCTGGTGCTCGACTCGGCGGGCCACGAGGTGGTCCGTGCCTCCGGTGCGCCCACCAAGGCGCAGGTCTACGACGCCCTGGCCGCGGCCCTGCCCTGACCTGCCGTGACACCTCGCCGGTTCGGCCGTTGACTGACCGTGTCTGCGGCGACCGAAAGGCAGGTGAACACGGGCGTCGACCTGCCTGCGTCCACCGCAGGTCGCCGGCTGACCACGATCACCGTCGACCAGGTGATCTCGGGGGCATCCAACCTCGGCGTCTCCGTGCTCGCCGCGCACGCACTGGGGCTGCGTGCCTTCGGGCTCTGGGAGATCACCTTCCTCGTCTTCGTGCTTGTGCAGAGCGGGTCCCGGGCGCTGGTCTGCGAGCCGGTCCTGGTGCACCCGCAGGAGGCTGACGAGCGGCCGGGCGACGTCATCGGGACCGCGGCGGTTCTCGGCCTGGCCCAGGGCGTCCTGATCGGCGTGGCCGGTTGTGCCGCGCTGCTGTGGGACGGCGGGCTCGGCCGGGCGCTGCTGGTGCTGGCCGTCTGCATGCCCTTGCTCGTGATCCAGGACCTCGGTCGCTATCTCGCGTTCGTACGCCACGAGCCGATGCGGGCCCTGGGCCTCGACCTGGCCTGGCTCGGGCTGGTCGTCCTCGCCATGGCCGTGGTGCTCGGCACCGGTCACGCCACGCTCGGTTGGTTCGCGCTGGCCTGGGCCGGATCCGGAGCGGTCGCCGGGCTGCTCACCCTGTTCCACCACCGAGCCAGCCCCTGGCGGCTCGACCTCGGCTGGCTCCGCGAGACCTGGCACCTCACCTGGCGCTACCTGGTCTCCGGAGTCTTCGGCGCCGGCGGCGCGCTGGCCGTCGTCCTCGTCGTCGCCGGGATGGCCGGGGCGGCGGCGCTCGGCGCGGTGCGAGGCGCTCAGCTGCTCACCCGGCCGTTCCTCACCGTGTACGTCGCGGTGAGCTCCGCGGGCGTGAGCGAGGTGTCCCGGGTGCCCACGGCCGGCGCCGAGCACGAGCGCCACGTCCGACGTACCACCGCCGTGGCCACGATCGCGGCCGTCGCGACTCTTGCCGTCCTCGTCGTCGTGCCGGACCGCCTCGGGCGAGTGGCCATCGGTGACGTGTGGGACGCCGCGGAGCCGCTGCTGGTGCCGGCCGGTGTGCAGATCGTGTTCATCGGGCTGGTCGCCGGCCTGCGGGCCGGTCTGCTCGGGGTGCGCGCGATCGGGACGGTCATGTGGCTCGACCTCGCCGTCGGCGCACTGCTGCTCGCCGCGATCACCGTCGGCCTGGCCGTGGGGGACGTGCGGACGGCGTACTGGTGCCTGGCCCTTGCCCAGGGCGTCGCGGCGGCGCTCACCTGGGCGGTCTACCGCTCCCGGCGGCATCCCCGACCGACAGGACCCTCATGAGACGTGTGCTGATCATTGCCCTGGTCGTGCTGCCCCAGCGGCTGAAGCACTTGGTGGCGCGGCGCCTGCTGGGCTGGGACATCCACCCGACGGCGTACATCGGACGGAGCATCATCGACGCGCACTACGTGCGCATGGGGCCCGAGTCGATGATCGGACCGTTCAACGTGATCAGGGCTCTCGATCGGCTCGAGCTGGCCCGCGGGGCCAACATCGCCTCTCGCAACTGGATCGTGGGCATCCCGCTGGACTCGGCCATCTACGCGCAGGCCACCAAGCGCGACCCGTCCTTGATCATGGGTGAGTACGCCATGGTGACGGTGGGACACGACATTGACTGCGCCGACAAGGTCGAGCTCGCGGAGCATGCCGTCATCGCCGGTTTCAGGTCGTCGGTCCTCACCCACAGCCTGAACTTCGTGAACGACCGCTTCTTCACCGGCACGGTCACCCTGGGCCCGTACGCCGTGCTCCTGTCGAACTGCGTGATGCTCACCGGCACCAACATCCCGGCCCGCTCCATCGTCTCCGCCGGCTCGGTCGTGGCCACACCGCTGACCACCGAGCAGACGTTCTACCGCGGCAACCCGGCCGAGGCCGTGCGCGAGCTGCCGGACAACCTGCGCTTCTTCCGCCGCGAGGGCCGACAGGCGCAGATGGCCGACGAGGTCGCCAGGTGGGCCGGGATCGCCGAGGGCCGACGGCGGGGCGGCGTCGGTCGGGTGCGGACCGGGCTCGCCGCGCTCATCCGCAGCTGAGCGTCAGCCGCTCTTGCGCCAGTAGGCGCCGAACTCGTCGATCGGGACGATCTCGTCGGTGATCCCGTGCGCGTCCCGGTAGTCGTGGATCGCCCTGCCGGCCTGCGAGGCGTGGCTGCCGAAGTCGTCGATGATGCAGAACCCGCCGGGGGAGAGCTTGGGGTAGAGCGGCTCGATGGCCTGGATCGTCGACTCGTACATGTCGCCGTCGAGCCGCATGAGGGACAGCCGCTCGACCGGCGCGGCGGGCAGGGTGTCCTTGAACCAGCCGACGAGGAACCGGACCCGGTCGTCGAGCAGGCCGTAGCGCTCGAAGTTGTGGCGGACCTGTTCGGCGCCCACGGCCAGCCCGGTCTGCTTGTGGAGGGTGTCGCCCTCGTCCGCGGGATAGAGCGCGGCGTTCGGCTTGGGCAGCCCCTCGAAGGAGTCGGCCAGCCAGACTGTGCGGGTGGTGTCGCCCCACGCGCGGAGGTTGGCCTTCATGAAGATGCACGCGCCGCCGCGCCAGACACCGGTCTCGATCAGGTCGCCGGGCACGTCGTCCGCGACGATCTGTGCGATGCAGTCCTGGATGTTGGTCATCCGGCGCAGCCCGATCATCGACTCGGCGCGCGAGGGCCAGTCCAGCCCGCTCTCGCGCCGCGCGTGGTCGTAGGGCTTCTTGACCGCGATCTCGATGTTGGCCTTCTGGGCGAGGTCGCCGACCGCAGCGGCGACCCGCTTCTTGAACGACGGTGAGCCGGCGGTGCGGACGCCGCCGAGGATCGAGTCGTTGTCCTCCGCCAGCGCCCCCGTGACGCTGCGCTTGACGAGGTCGAGGTAGAGCGAGCGCAGCTCGTCGGTGAGCGTCAGGGAGCCGGTGAGGGAGTCGAGCACAACGGGACAACGGCGACCGGGCCGGGCCGTTACTGTGCACGCGTGTCAGCGCAGGGAGTCGGGCAGCGGGTGGCCTACTGCACCATCCTGTCGACCAACTACCTCGCCAAGGCGCTCACCCTCGCGGACACCCTTCAGCGGCACCACCCCGGTGCGCGCCTGACCGTCCTGGTCATCGACTCCGCCGACGCGGCGCACCTCGCTGCGATCCAGCGGCCGGGCGTCGAGATCGTCGGCACCGACGTGCTCGGGCTGCCGCGTCGCGACGTGCTCAGGCTCGCCACCATCTACGACCTCGTCGAGGTGGCCACCGCCGTCAAGCCGCTGCTGCTCAAGGCGCTCCTCGCGGACGCCGAGCGGGCGGCGTACCTCGACCCGGACACCTACGTCACCAGCCCGATGGTCGAGCTGTCGCCCGACCTCGAGGCGACCGACGGCGGGATCCTGCTCACGCCGCACTTCCTCGACCCGGTGCCGCCGGGCGCGGAGCTCACCGAGGGCCATCTGCTCACCGTCGGCGTCTACAACCTGGGGTTCTGCGCGGTCGACCGGCGTGCGCTGGGGTTCCTCGACTGGTGGTGGGGGCACCTCGAGCACGAGTGCCTCTGGGACCCGTTGTCCGGGCTGTTCGTCGACCAGAAGTGGTGCGACATCGGGGCGGTGACCTTCCGGGCCGGGGCATGGCGGCACCGGGGCTACAACGTCAGCGTGGCCAACCTGCACGAGCGGCCGATCGTCCTCGATGACGCCGGTTACGGCATCGCGGGGACTGAGCCCGGTCACGTGGGCGACCGGCTCCGGCTGTTCCACTTCCACGCCTTCGACACCGGCCGGCCCGAGGAGCTCTCGACCCGGCTGGCGACGTCGACCACGCACCTGCGCACCGAGGGCACCGCGATCGACCAGCTCTGCCGGGAGTACGCCGACGCCCTGATCGCGCACGAGGCGGCACTCCCGGCGCCGATGGCGTATCCCTTCTCGACCGACACCCGCGGCCGCCGGGTGTCCCGCCAGCTGCGCCGAGCGTGGCGGATCGAGGACCGCCGTACGGAGGAGCAGCTGCCCTCGCCGTTCCTGCCCGAGGAGGCCCCGGCGTACGACGCCTGGCGCCGCCGCGCCCTCAAGACCGAGGCTCGCGAGCTGATGGGCGACGCCGTCAAGAGCGCCCGCCTCGCGCTGCCCGAGGAGTACGGCCGCCTCCGCAACCGCTTCCCCCGCCTCGTCGGCAAGCTCCGCGGCAAGGCGGTCGGCAACACCGACGGCATCTGGAAGTAGCCCACTCGGCAGAAGATGCTGCCGGGCTGGGGGGATAGTCCGTGACACCTGTGCCTGTGGAACCACGGGTTCCACAACACAAGCGTCACGGACTACCCCGGGCGGGAGGGGCTGGTACGTCGCCCGGGCGTGTCGCGGACGGTGCAGCCCCGCGGGTCAGGCCGCGCGGTAGCGAAGGAACCGGTGTTGCTGCTCGACAGTGAGGGCACGCCGCAGCGCGACGGTGTTGGTGGAGACCCACCAAGGCGGAGGCTCGATCGTCCACTCACGTCGAGACTGCGCCTCCCAGCGGGCCCGGCCGCGGACGTCGACCATCCGCGCCGCCAGCGTTGCTGGCACGGCCAGGTCGGACTTGAGGACCGTGAAGTACTCGAGTCCTGCTCCGCGGTACCGCTCCTCGCGGCGGAGGTCGCGGGTGCGACGAGCGGTAGTCAGGTGCAGCTCGCTGTCGTACTCCCCGACGACGCCAGCTTCCACGTCGAGGAAGTCCGGGGTACCGAGGTGTTGCCCGGAGAGATCGAACAGCGGCTGGTTGCACAACAGGCGCGGCAGGTCGGCATCGATTTGCCACACCAGGACCGTCCTGACCTCGGCCGGCGACCAGCAGTTCTCCTCTGCAAGCGAGATGCCGACGCGGCATTGCGGTATGCCGATCCATCCGGAGTGACGGGCGGCGTACTCCGCGACCTCTGCGATCGACACCAGGTCGGAGTACGCCGCCATGCTCAGCACCACGGCAGCCTCGCGCTCGTCAGCCGCGTAGCGCATCTCAAAACACACCGAGCGGGTCGCCACTGTGATCCGGACGCCGTCAACGACCACGAGGTCGCGCGGGTCCAGCCGTTCCGCGCAGATTGCTATTCCGGGCTGCATCCGCACGTCCTCGCCGCCGACCGCGAGCCAGACCGGAAGCGGGGAGCCGTCGGCAGTCGTGCCCGGGAACCAGCGGGCGTGCTCCCAGTGCAGCGCGGCCCATCCGGTCACACCGCCATGGGGAGGGCAGACGGCGGCCGCCTCGACTACCCGCTGCTCGCTCGTGAGCTCGACATCGGCCGGCACGTAGAACCCCCAGCTACTTCGTCGCCAGTGTGGGCCTCGACTCTCATTGGGTGTCGGCCCGGTGATTCCGGCCGGGTCACGCCGGGTCGGCAGGATCAGGTGTGGCCGAGACTCCAGTGCCTGGAGCTGTCGCAGCTGGGACATGCTCCGGACACTTCCCAGCCGAGCGGGCGCGCCGATCCGTCATCCACAGCCCCCCGAATCGGGATAGTCCGTGACGGTTGTGTTGTGGAAACGCTGGTTCCACAGACACAGATGTCACGGACTACCCCGACAGGAGGGCGTCCAGGGCGGTGAGGACGCGGGTCGGGGGGATGGAGATGTCGCGGAGTACGCCGGTCATGGGCTTGTGTTCGGCGGCGGCCACCTCGGAAGAAGTGCCGGCGACCAGGTAGTGGTAGCGGGCGTCGGGGACGGCGTCGGTGATGGCCCAGTAGCAGGGGTTCACGTAGTCGGGCGCGAACAGCTCGAGCACGCGTACGCCGGGGCGGGCGAAGACCAGGTTCGCCAGGGCCGCCCCGTGCGGGGCCACGATCACGTCGGCCGCGGCGAACCGGTCGATCTGCTCGCGCACCGGCACCGAGCTCGGGTCGAGGCGGGTGAAGCCGCGCTCCTCCAGCGTCGGCCACAGCTCGGGCTCGTCGACGTAGCGCCGGGTGTTCGCGACGTCGCCGCGGGTGACGTAGAGCCCGCGGCTGTAGCCGCTCAGATCGGGCGACGGCGGCAGGCGACCGCGCAGCCAGTCGACGACCCAGTGCGGCGCCATCAGGTCCTGGTTCGGCGTCGACGGGACGAGCAGCCGCTCCGGCGCCAGGCAGGCGTGCTTGTCGACCTCGACCACCGGCAGGTCGCTCAGCCCGGCCAGCTCCAGCAGCTGTCGCTGGTACGACGCGCGCGTGCCCAGGTAGACCGCGTCCACGTGGGTGCCGGGCAGCGCCTCCTCGAAGATCCCCCAGCGGGGGAGCAGGTCGAGCAGGAAGTGGTAGTAGTTCGTGCTCGTCCCTCGGGTGGCCAGCGACAGCAGCGTGCCGGGCACTGAGGTGGGCGAGGGCAGCCGGGGCCGCAGGAACACCGGGTGCTCGCGCCAGCCCGAGATCCCGAAGTAGCCGCTGGTCTCGAAGTCCAGGACCCCACCCGGCGCGACCGTCGCGGCGTAGTCGCCGACCAGCAACCCGTCGCGCACCTCCAGCACGTACCGCTCCGAGACGGTACGACGGAGCCATGGCTCGAACGCCGGATGCCCGGCCGGTTCGCCGACCGGCATCGCCCGCACCAACGCCTCGGCCGGTCCGCCCGAGTGCATCGTGACGTGCGCCGGGTCTTGCGCCGCGGTGTCCACCGACCGCTCGGTGGCCCGCGTCGGCAGCGCGCGCCGGCCCGACAGCCGCGACGTACGCCGGAACACCACGCCCAGCAACCCGGTCGCCCACCTGTGCAACCGCTTCGCGACCGGCCACAGTGGTTGCAGCCGCCGAGGCAGGCGACTCACCGGGCACTCATCTCGGCGAGCACCTCGCGGGTCTGCCGGATCGTCCGCTCCCAGGTGAACGTCGCCGCCCACGCGCGGGCGGCCTCGAGCTCGGCGTCGGTCATGGACGGCGCCCGACGTACAGCGTCGGCCAGCGCGTGGGGCGTCCAGTCGGCCGCCACCGCGGCGTGACCGCCCGCGACCTCGTTGGTGGCCGGCTCGGGACCGAGCACCACCGGCTTGCCCAGCAGCATCCCCTCGACCACCGGCAGCCCGAAGCCTTCGAAGTCGGACGGGAAGACCACCATGTCGGCGTCCGCGAGCACCTGCTGGAACTCCTCGTCCGGGAGGAACGGCGCCAGCTCGACCTGGTCGCCGAGCCCAAGGGACGAGACCCGCGCGGCCATGGCCTCGCGGCGCGCCGACCCGACACCGAGCAGCTTGAGCGGCGGGGCGCCGCCGGGGTCGGCCGCGAGCAGCGACCAGGCCTCGAAGAGCAGGTCGGGGTTCTTGTTGGTGTGGTGCGCGAAGCCCACCGAGGGCCCCGAACGGCTCGGGGCCGGCCAGGCCAGCACGTGGTCGCCACCGAGGTGCACGACTCGCCCGGGGACCTTCGCGGTGGCCGGGTGCAGCCGGTGCAGGTCGTCGAGGCTGCGCTGCGAGATCGCGATGAACGCGTCGGCCAAGGCGTACGAGCGGCCGTAGGACAGGTCGCGCAGGAGTCGCCGGCCGCGGCTGAACTGCTCGGGCCGCAGCTCGTGGCGCAGGTCCAGGACCACGACGCACAGCGGCGCGCCGAGCCGACGGACGGTCGTCGTGGGCGCGGTCGCGAGCACCGCGTCGACACCGAGGGACCGGGCGAGCCGGGGGAGCGCAAGGGTCTGGGCCAGCGGCCGCCCCACCACGTCCGGCCCGCGCACCGGCAGCTCGTGGCGCACACCCTTGCCCGAGGTCAGCGTCGAGCCCACGCGGAGCGCGACGTGCACCTCGTCGTCGGGGAAGACGTCGCCCCACTGGCCGAGCAGGTGGTCGACGTAGGTGCGGATCCCGCCGTACTCCGCACACATGGCATCGACCAGGAGCTTCACCCGCTGCCCTCGGACGCCGTCTTCTGCACGAAGATCATCAGCGTCGGTCGCAGCCGGTTGGGGGTGAGCCGGTCGATGCCCGCCGCGATCCGCCAGACGGCCGCCGACCGGCCGAAGTACGTCGGCTCGCTGGCGTGCCCGTAGACGTGCACGGCGTGCGGGGCGAACAGCCGGACCAGGTCCTTGCGGGTGTTCATCTCGTAGCGGACCGGGAAGACGTCCTCGGCCTTGCGGCCGGGCTGGAGGCGGTCGAGCACCCGCGCGTGCACCTTGTTGGGTACGGCGCGCGCGCCGACGCCGATCATCCCCCACTTGTTGGGGGTCCGGGCGGCCAGCCATCCGCCGGGCTTGAGCAGCCGCATCGTCTCGGCGGCCACCTCGGGCGCGTGCTCGGCGTCGATGTGCTCGAGCACGTGGTCGGCGACGACCAGGTCGAAGGTGCCGTCGTCGTAGGGCAGCGGCTCGCCCGGCGCCACCACCTTCGCCTCGTCCAGCGAGGGGTTGCTGAGCACTGCCTCGTCGACGTCGGTCCCGACCACCCGGGCCACTCGGCCGCGCAGCATCCGCAGCCGGCGCGAGATCGCCGGCATCGGGTCGACCGCCCACTGTCCGCGTCCGGCGCCGAAGTCGAGGACGTGGCTGTCCTGGTCCACGAGCGCGTTGACCCGCGTGTAGAACTCGACCTGCCCGTCGAACTGGGTGTAGCCGCCGACCGCGGCCTCGGGGTAGAGCCGGGCCAGGGTCGGGTTGGGCTCGAAGTCGTCGCCCATCGGCTCAGCCACGAAGGAGGCGGGTCATCTGTTCGATGTCGGCGTCGACCATCAGCTTGGCGAGCCGGTCGGCATTGGTCTCCGCCTTCCAGCCGAGCACCTCGCGGGCCTTCGACGCATCGCCGATCAGCGCGTCGACCTCGGTGGGCCGCTCGTACTGCTCGTCGTAGGTGACGTACTGCTCCCAGTCCAGCCCGGCGTGCCCGAACGCCGCCTGCACGAACTGCTTGACCGTGCGACCCTCGCCGGTCGCGAGCACGTAGTCGTCGGGCTGGTCGTGCTGGAGCATCCGCCACATGCCCTCGACGTACTCCGGTGCGTAGCCCCAGTCGCGGATCGAGTCGAGGTTGCCGAGGTGCAGCGAGTCGCGGGCCCCGAGCACGATCGCAGCGACGCCGAGGGTGATCTTGCGGGTCACGAAGCTCTCGCCGCGCCGCGGGGACTCGTGGTTGAACAGGATCCCGGAGACCGCGAACAGGTCGTAGGCCTCGCGGTAGTTGACGGTCACCCAGTGCGCGTAGAGCTTCGCGGCGCCGTACGGCGAGCGCGGGTAGAACGCCGTGCCCTCGTGCTGCGGAGGCGGCGTGGCACCGAACATCTCCGAGGTCGAGGCCTGGTAGTAGCGGCAGTCGATCCCGGCCGCACGGATCGCCTCGAGCAGCCGCAGCGCGCCGGTGCCGTCGGTCGAGGCGGTGTACTCAGGCATCTCGAAGGACACCTTGACGTGGCTCTGCGCACCGAGGTTGTAGACCTCGTGCGGCTCGATCGCGTGGATCAGGTTGACGAGGCTGACGCCGTCGGTGAGGTCGCCGTAGTGCAGGTGCAGGTCGGGACTGTCGATGTGGTCGATGCGGCCCCGGTTGATCGTCGAGGCACGTCGGACCAGGCCGTGGACCTCGTAGCCCTTCGCGAGCAGCAGCTCGGTGAGGTACGACCCGTCCTGGCCGGTGATGCCGGTGATGAACGCGCGCTTGGCCACTCTCGACATTCCTCCTCGTTCCGCGGACGCAGGTTAGTGCCTCCCCGGGCATAACCGCTGCGAGTGGAACTCGTTGCAGTTTCCAACCACATCCCCAGACCCCGGATGGCGGCAGTGCCAGGCCCGCCTTGCCCCGGGCGGTCCGGGAGCAAGGAGCCCCAAGGATGAGCAAGCCCGTGGACGTCCTTGTCGCCGGAGGCGGCGGCTTCATCGGGGGCCACCTGGTCAGTGACCTGCTCCGCCAGGGACGCACGGTCCGAGTGGTCGATGTGAAGCCACCGTCGGAGTGGTACCAGGTGCACCCGCACGCCGAGAACGTCGTGGCCGACCTCTCCGTCCTCGGGGACGCCATGGCGCAGACCGACGGCGCGCGCGAGGTCTACATGCTTGCCGCCGACATGGGCGGCATGGGCTTCATCGAGAACAACAAGGCACTCTGCATGCTCACGGTGCTCACCAGCACCCACATGCTGCAGGCCGCCAAGCACCACGAGGTCGAGCGCTACTTCTACTCCTCCTCGGCATGCGTCTACGCCGCCGACAAGCAGACCGACTCCCACATCACCGCCCTCAAGGAGGCCGACGCCTACCCGGCGATGCCCGAGGACGGCTACGGCTGGGAAAAGCTCTTCACCGAGCGGATGTGCCGGCACTTCCTCGAGGACTTCGGGCTCACCACCCGGGTCGCGCGCTACCACAACGTCTACGGCCCGCACGGCACCTGGACCGGCGGTCGGGAGAAGGCACCGGCCGCGATCTGCCGCAAGGTCGCGACCGCGGCGATCACCGGTGAGCACACCATCCCGATCTGGGGCGACGGCGAGCAGACCCGCAGCTTCATGTACGTCGACGACTGCGTGCAGGGCAGCCAGATGATCCTCACGGGGGACAGCCCGGAACCGGTCAACCTCGGCAGCTCGGAGCTGGTCTCGATCAACGGCCTGGTCGACATCGTCGAGGGCATCGCCGGCATCCGCTGCGAGCGCGAGTACCAGCTCGACGCGCCCCAGGGCGTGCGCGGCCGCAACAGCGACAACGCCCAGATCCTCGAGACGTACGGCTGGGAGCCCTCGATCACGCTGCTCGACGGTCTCGAGCAGACCTACCGCTGGGTCTTCGACCAGGTGAAGCGCTCGCTCGGCTGAGCGGCCCCCGGAAAGCGAGCGGATCCCATGCGCATCCTCGTCCACGACTACAGCGGGCACCCGTTCCAGGTCGAGCTCAGCTCGGAGCTGGCCTGGCGCGGGCACGACGTCACGCACTCCTACTGCGCGGCGTACGTCTCGGGCAAGGGCAAGCTCGACGACCCGGCGTCGCCGGTCGAGTTCGAGCCCATCGGCCGCGGAGAGGTCGTCGACAAGCTCGCGTTCAGGAAGCGGATCGTCCAGGAGCTGAGGTTCGGCGTACAGCTGGCCAGGCAGGTACGCCGGCGCGACCCCGACGTCGTGATGGTCGCCAACACCCCGGTGCCGTCGATGGTGCTGCTCGCGGCCTACCTGCGGCTGCGGAGGATCCCGCTCGTGCTGTGGCACCAGGACGTGCAGGGGATCGCGATCAAGTCGTTCGCGGGCGCCAAGCTCGGCAGGGCGTTCCGGCTCGTGGCCGGGGTGATCGGCCGCGGCGAACGCTGGGTGGCCCGCCGGGCGGCGGCGGTGGTCGTGATCGCGGACTCGTTCGTCGACGTCCACCGGGCCTGGGGGACCGCGGAGAAGACCACGGTGATCCCCAACTGGGCGCCGCTCCCCGAGATCGTCCCCACCCCCCGCAACAACGCGTGGGCCCGCGAGCAGGGCATCGCCTGGCGGCCGAGCATCGTCTATTCCGGCACCCTCGGGCTCAAGCACAACCCGGCCCTCCTGGTCGGGCTGGCGCGCCGGGTGCGCGACGCCGGTGTCCCGGCCCACCTCACGGTCGTGAGCGAGGGACCGGCGGTCGACGTGCTGCGCGCCGAGGCCGAGCGGCTCGACGTACCGATCACGCTGCTGCCGTTCCAGCCCTACGACCGGCTGTCCGAGGTTCTGGGCAGCGGAGACGTGCTGGTCGTCCTGCTCGACGCGTCGGCCGGCGCCTTCTCGGTGCCGTCGAAGACACTGTCCTATCTGTGCGCCGGCCGCCCGGTGCTCGGGCTGATGCCGGCCGAGAACCTCGCGGCCACCCTCGTCGCCGAGGTGGAGGGCTGTGTGCTGCCACCCGCCGAGGCCGCGCTCCCCGAGGCCGCCGGCTGGGTCGCCTCGGTGCTCGGGGACGCTCCCCGCCGTGACGAGCTGGGTCGCAAGGCGAGGGCGCTGGCCGAGCGGGAGTTCGCCCTCGAGGGGTGCGCGACCCGGTTCGAGGAGATCCTCGGCCGGGCCGCGGGGTTGGCAACGGTGACGCGTCTCGATATTCGGGACGACCGTCCACTGGTTGAGACATTCGCTGGGTAGCCCCGCCGGATCACCCCTACCCTCGAAGGGTGTTCACGACCTGGCTGACGAAGCGACGCGCGGTTGACCACTGCCGCGTCCGCTCGTCCCTGTGTCGCCTCTCCTGACGACGCCGCCCCAACTGGTCCTCCGGGACCGAAACCCAGCGGTGTCGTCGTGCGCCGGGCCCTGCCGCCCGCCCCCCACGACCCAGGAGAGCCATGACCACGACTGCAGCCCCGACAGCGCGGACCGCCGTCGGCATCGACCCCCGCGGACCCCGGCTCGCCGCCGGGATCACTGCCGTGGTGCTGGTCGTGGTCCTGCTGCTGCCCAGCCCGTGGGCCGCCGTGCTGACCGGCGTACAGGCCGTGCTGTTCGCCATCGGGGCGACGCGCGGCGTGCAGCACACGCCGCACGCGTGGCTGTTCCGGACCGCCGTACGCCCACGGCTCTCGGCACCTGACGAGCTCGAGGACCCGGCGCCGCCGCGGTTCGCGCAGGCGGTCGGTCTCGCCTTCACGGTGGTGGCGCTCCTTGGCTTCGTGTCGGGCGCCACCCTGCTCGGCCAGGTCGCGATCGGGTTCGCCCTGGTCGCGGCCCTGCTCAACGCGGTCTTCCGGCTCTGCCTGGGCTGCGAGCTGTACCTGCTGATCAAGAGAGTCGCTGGTTGAGGAGGGCGCTCTGGCGCCCGTCTCGAAACCCACCGCCCACCGAACGCGCACCGAAGACATAGACACAACAGAGAGAAGGAACCCCGCATGACCCGCGAGAGCTCGCTCGTCTCCGCCCAGTGGGTGGAGGAGAACCTCGACAACCCCGACATCGTCCTCATCGAGGTCGACGAGGACACCACGGCCTACGACAAGGGCCACATCAAGGGCGCCATCAAGCTCGACTGGACGACCGACCTGCAGGACCAGGTCCGCCGCGACTTCGTCAGCAAGGAGCAGTTCGAGGCGCTGCTGTCCTCGCGCGGTGTGGGCAACGACCACACCGTCGTGCTCTACGGCGGCAACAACAACTGGTTCGCGGCCTACGCGTACTGGTACTTCAAGCTCTACGGCCACCAGGACGTGAAGCTCCTCGACGGCGGCCGCAAGAAGTGGGAGCTCGACTCGCGCGAGCTCACCGACGAGCTGCCGACCCGCGAGCAGACGTCGTACACCGCCCAGGAGCAGGACACCTCTATCCGCGCGTTCCGCGACGAGACCGTGGCCGCGATCGGCGCCCAGAACCTGGTCGACGTACGCAGCCCCGACGAGTACGCCGGCCGGCTGCTCGCCCCGGCCCACCTGCCGCAGGAGCAGGCGCAGCGCGCGGGCCACATCCCCACCGCCGCCAACGTGCCGTGGAGCAAGGCCGCGAACGACGACGGCACGTTCCGGTCCGACGCCGAGCTGAAGGAGATCTACAGCGAGGCGGGGGTGGACTGGAGCAAGGACACCATCGCCTACTGCCGCATCGGCGAGCGCTCCTCGCACACGTGGTTCGTGCTCAAGGAGCTCCTGGGCCAGGAGAACGTCAAGAACTACGACGGGTCCTGGACCGAGTACGGCTCGCTGGTGGGCGTCCCCGTGGCGCTCGGTGACGAGCGAGGCGAGGCCTGATGTGCGGCGCAACTGAGGGCGGCCTGTCCCTCGACGGCGTGAACGTCGCCAAGGAGGCGGTGATCCAGGGCCAGGTGGTCCGGGCCGGCTCCGATGGACAGAGCCAGCCGGTGGGCAACGCCTACGTGCGGCTGCTCGACCGCACCGGGGAGTTCACCGCCGAGGTCCCGACCTCGGCCACCGGCCACTTCCGGTTCTTCGCGGGCGAGGGTGACTGGACGCTGCGCACCCTGGCCCCGCAGGCCGAGCCGGTGGACCACGTGGTGCACGCCGAGATCGGCTCGGTCGCCGAGGTGACCGTCGCGATCTGAGCCACCAGTAGGGCGCGAGCGCCCCCAGGTCCCGGGAGGGCGCTCGCCCCGCCCACCGGGGTGACCCCGGCGAGGGGAAAACGCGGCTACGCTCCCCGCACTATGGCTGAGCAGGGACGGCACTGGCGCGCATGGCGTCAACCCGGCGCCTGGTCGTTGACCGGGTACCCCGCCCCGCGCCGCCTCGCCTCCGACACCACGGGCACGGTGCGGGTGGTGATCGTCGACGACTCGGCCGAGGTCCGCACCCTGGTGCGGTCGCAGCTCCGGCTGTCCGGCGCCGCGGTTGTGGAGGGCGAGGGTGCCGACGGCACCGACGCCGTGGACCTCGCCCGTCGCCTCCAGCCCGACGCCATGTTGCTCGACGTCTCCATGCCCGGGATGGACGGCCTGGAGGCCCTCCCTCTGGTGCTGGAGTGCTCCCCGGGCACCCGTGTCGTCATGTTCAGCGGGTTCGACGAGGAGCCGCTCGCGATGCGGGCCCTCGACCTCGGCGCCACGTCGTACCTCACCAAGACCTCGTCGCTCGAGGACGTCGTCAACGAGCTGGTGGGCGTGGTCGGGGGCGACGACGTGACCGTCGGCGGACCGGAGGAGTCCGTGTCGAGAGAGGACGTCGCGGGCCGTTCCGGGTCTGACGAGGCCGATGCCGAACACGCTGCGGGGTCGCTCGAGGACCAGGTCGAGCGGTTCCAGAGCGTGTTCGACGATGCCGCGATCGGCATGGCCACGATGACCCTGCAGGGCCGGATCGTGCGAGCCAACACCGCCCTGTGCCGCATCCTCGGCCGGCGGAGCCAGGAGCTACTCGGGGCCGCCTATGGCGCGGCGGTCGAGGACGAGCCGGGGCTGACGGACGCGACGACGGCCATCGTCGACAAGGGCGCCGACGTGGTGACCCTCGAGCACCCGCAGGTGGGCGACGCCTACCGGCGCACCACGCTGACCGTGGTGCGCGACCGTGCCGGCCAGCCGCTGTACCTCTTCGCACAGTGCCAGGACGTGACCCCACAGCGGATCGCCGAGCTGGACCTGAGGCACAGCGAGCAGCGGTTCCGACTCATGGTCGACGCCGTCCGCGAGTACGCCATCTTCATGCTGGACACCGAGGGGCACGTCACGAGCTGGAACGTCGGCGCCGAGCGCGCCAAGGGCTGGACGGCCGCCGAGGTGATCGGCCAGCACTTCCGCATCTTCTATCCGCGCGAGCAGCAGGAGGCCCGGCACCCGGAGCACGAGCTCGACGTCGCGGCGCGGGACGGGGTCTACCAGGAGGAGGGGTGGCGGGTCCGGAAGGACGGCAGCCGGTTCTGGGCCTTCGTCACCATCACCAAGATCACCGACGAAGCCGGCGACCACATCGGCTTCGCCAAGGTGACCCGTGACCACACCGAGCGGATGGAGATGCTGGAGCAGCGGGGGCAGTACGCCGACGCCCTGGCCGAGGCCAACGCGCGGCTCGAGCAGGCCAACGCCGAACTCGCGGCCGCGGCCGACGAGCAATCCCGTTTCCTCGCTGTCACGGCCCACGAGCTGCGGTCGCCTGTGGGCGTTCTCAGCGCCTCCGGCCGGATGCTCGGGGAGAACTGGGAGCGCCTCGATCGCGCCGAGCGCGACGAGCTGCTGGCCGGGATGCAGAGCAGCGCGGCCGGCCTCCAGCGGTTGCTGGGTGACCTGCTCACGACGTCGCGGCTGCAGGCGGCGACCCTCGATCTCGACCTCGCGGAGCACGACCTCGCGGAGGTGCTCCAGCCGGCGCTCCAGCGGCTCCGCGTCTCCCATGCTGACGCCGTGATCGAGAGCGAGCTCGGTGCCGGCGTGCGGGCCGTGGTCGACGCCGATCGCCTGGCTCAGATCGTCGACAACCTGGTGACCAACGCCGTCGAGTACGGCCGCAGTCCGATTCACGTGGCCACCCGACAGGTGGGCGACGAGGCCGAGGTCACGGTGCGCGACGCCGGACCCGGCGTCCCGCCTGAGCTGCGGGACCGCCTGTTCGAGCGGTTCGCCAGCGGGGGTGGCCCTGGCACCGGGCTGGGTCTCTACATCGTCCGGGAGCTGGCCCGCGCGCTGGGCGGCGAGGCCACCTATATGCCTGAGGAGAATGCGTTCACCGTCCACCTGCCCCGGGCGGCGGCCACGCCGTGACCGTCCGGGTGCTGCTGGTCGACGACGTCGCTGACGTGCGCAGGCTGGTGCGCATCGCGCTGCGGTTCCACGGTGGCTTCGAGGTGGTGGGCGAGGCCGGCGCCGGACTGCGGGCCATCGAGCTGGCCACGCAGCTCCGGCCTGACATCGTGCTGCTGGACCTGGGGCTGCCCGATCTCGCCGGCCGCGACGTGCTCACCCGGGTGCGCGAGGTGGCGCCCGGCGCCAAGGTCGTGGTCTTCACCGGTGCCGACAACGACGACCGGGCCTACTACGAGGAGCACGCCGCGGGCTACGTCCGCAAGAGTGGCGACCTCGACTACCTGGTCGAGCTGCTCGACGACATCGGGCGCGCCGCCGACCGCTACGAGTCCGCCCAGTTCGACGCGGACGTGAGCACCGTGCCGCTGGCGCGCGAGTTCGTGCGCCGATGGGTGCACGAGTGCGGTGCCGACCATGTCTTGGACGAAGCCTCGCTCATCGTCACCGAGCTGGCGACCAACGCGGTGCTGCACGCGGACTCGCCGTACGAGGTGCGGCTCAGCCGGACCGACGGGGTGGTCCGCATCGAGGTCGCCGACGCAGACGCCGGGACGCCGGAGCCCCAGCCGTTCAGCGCCGTGGCCGAGACCGGGCGGGGGATCGTCATCGTGTCGGCGATCTCCGCCTCCTGGGGTATCGAGGCACAGCCCCACGGCAAGGTCACGTGGGCGGAGTTGCGCCCGGAGTGACCCGACCGGGCTCCGGCGGAGCCGGCAGGAGTCCTAGTTCTGCTCAGTCCGTCTCGAGCAGCACCGTGATCGGGCCGTCGTTGACCGACTCCACGCGCATGTCGGCGCCGAAGACCCCGCGCTCGACGTGGGCACCGAGTCGCTCGAGCTCGGCGCACACGGCCTCGTAGAGGGGCTCGGAGACCGGGCCCGGTGCGGCGGCCTGCCACGTCGGACGGCGGCCCTTGCGGGCGTCGCCGTACAGCGTGAACTGGCTGACCACGAGGATCGGGGCGCCCACGTCGGAGGCCGACTGCTCGTCGCGGAGCAACCGCAGCTCCCACAGCTTGCGGGCCAGCCACGCCACCTCGGCGGGACCGTCGGAGTGGGTGACGCCGACGTAGGCCAGCAGGCCCGGGCGGGGCAGCGCGCCGACAACGGCGCCGTCGACAGTCACCGAGGCGCTGAGGACCCGCTGGACGACCGCCCTCATGAGGTCAAGCATCCCAGTCTGGTCCGGGGCAGCTCGGCAGGGGCAGTTTCACCGGGTACCCGGTGAAACTGCCCGTGGCCGGCTGGAACTCCATGCAGCCAGGACCAGTTTGTGCACGCCAGGCCCGGATCGCCTGTCGACGCGAGCCGCGAATCGTCCACAGCGACCCATGTGATCGTGGCTGTGCACAGTGAAGCCTTGGCGGCCAGCGGACCGACCCTGCCGGACATCAGTCTCGGCGGCATGGTTCTGGAACTGATGTCACCTCGCGGGCTGTTGCTTCGTCGCGACGCGATCGCACTCGGATACGACGACAAGTACCTGCGGCGCATGGTCAAGGGCGGGCAGATCCGCCGGATACGGCAGGGTGCATACGCCGGAGTCGAGGTCTGGCGCGACCTCGGCGCCCGAGATCGGCACTTGCTGCTGTGCGACGCCGTGGTGTCGCAGTACGCCGACGACATTGCGCTGTCCCACGGCAGCGCGGTGTTGCGGCTCGAGGGCCCTGACTATGGCCTTGACCTCTCCAACGTCCACGTCACCCACTTCGACGGCGGTGGCCGGAGAGGCGCGAAGGTCGTCCACCACGAGGGACGCTGCGCCGTCCTCGACATCACGCGTCTCGAGGATCACTGGCTGACCTCGCCGCCTCGGACCGTCCTGGACGTCGCCATGCTCCACGGCCTGGAGGTCGGGGTAGTCGTCGCGGATGACTTCATTCGCCGCGGGCTCACCACGACGGCCGAACTTTGGCAGCTCTACGAGGCGGTCAAGGACTGGCCCGGCGCACTGATCCTGCGACTCGTCATCGACCTGGCGACCGGCAAATCCGAGTCCGTCGGTGAGAGCCTGGGCTGGCTTCTCTGCCGCAACCAACGCCTACCCCGACCTGACCAGCAGTTCGAGATCCCCCACCCGGACGGCAGGCTGGCCGGCCGCACTGACTGGGCGTGGCCAGAGTATGGCGCGTTCGGCGAGTTCGACGGCAACGTGAAGTACCACCGCTTCCGACGCAAGAACGAGAGCATCGAGGAGACCGTCATGAGGGAGAAGCAGCGCGAAGACCTGCTCCGGGAGCTGACCGGTTGGCGGTGCATACGTTTGGTCTGGGCGGACCTGTTCACGCCGGAGCTCACAGCGCAGCGCATTCGCAACGTTCTGCGCCGCGTCGCCTGACCGCATTCCACCCCGACGGAACTGCACCTGACCCACTGGAGTTCCATCCGGTCAGGGCCAGTTTCACCGGGTACCCGGTGAAACTGCCCGGCCGGTGATCAACCAGTACGCCGGAGCCAGACCGTGCCCTGGCGCGGACCGGCCGGCTCGTGCGCCACCTCGGCCAGACCGGCGTCGCCGAGGAACTCCGCGAGCTCCGCCCATGAGTGACCGGGCACGTCGTGGTACTCCATGACGAGAGTGTGCACGCCGGCCCAGTCCTCCGGCCGGCTGCCGAGCACGATGGCGTACTCGGCGCCCTCGGTGTCGAGCTTCACGAGGTCGACCTGGCCGCCGGCGTCGGCAACCACGCCCGCAAAGGTCCGGCACGGGACGGTGACGAGGCTCCCCTCCGGGCTGGTGAGCCCGTTGAGCGCACTCGCGTGCACGTTGTCGGCCAGCTCGAGGGTCCCGTCGTGGTCGGACACCGCGAAGGCGTGCGCGGTGACCCGGCCGGTCAGGTCGTTGTCCCGGACGTTCCGCTCGAGCCAGTGGGCAGTCGAGGGGGACGCCTCGTAGGCGTGCACGACGGCGCGGGGGAACCGGGTGGCCGCCGCGAGGGAGAAGCAGCCGATCTGCGCGCCGATGTCGAGCACGACCGGGCGCTTCGGCAGCCCGGCCGCCAGGTCGTCCATGCGGTAGGTGTCCTCGGCGAACACCTCGTAGACGGGCACCCGGGCGCCGGCGTGGTTGGGGCAGGCGACGACGAGCCCGCTGTGCGTGCGGAACCGCAGCTCCTCGCGTCGCCACGGCGTCAGCGCGGAGCCGAGGTCGGCGAGGAGTCGGGGACCGTTGGCGAAGCCGAAGGTCTGGCGGACCCGGCGAGCGGCCAGGGCGGGGGAGCGGCTCATGTTGCCTTCCGGGCGAGCACGCGTGGCCGGGCGGACTCGGTCGGGTCCTCCACCTCGTCGCGCGGCCGGCTCTTGCGCGGGCCCATGTCGGCGGCGGCCAGCACCGAGAGGGAGATGCCCATCCACACGAACCGGTCCCAGAGGCTGTTGGTGAGCATGCCGATCGCGGCGTACCCCAACGCGATGTAGCCCAGCCGGCGCAGCGGGCCGCTGCGCAGCACCGGAAGTACGCCGATCCCGAGCACCAGCAGGTAGCAGATCAGGCCGACCAGCCCGACGCCGATCCCGACCTCGAGGTAGATGTTGTGCGCGTCCAGTGCGGTGGCGTCGAAGCCCTGGCCGAGGATCGGGTGGGCGAAGAACTTGTCCCAGCCGGTCTCCAGGGCCACGGTCCGCTCTTTGTCGGAGAACGCCGTCGTCGCGTCGCCCTGCAGCCGCTCGACCACGGAGCCGTCCCCGAACCGGGAGAGCAGCTGGTTGCCCGCCACGACGACGCCGAGCGCGGTGGCGATCAGCACGTACGCCGAGACGACGGAGCGTTCCAGCAGCGGGTAGAGCAGCACGATCATGGCCACCACGAGGGCCGCCGCCCGGCTGCCGCTCATGATGACCGACGCCGCGCAGAACAGGGCCGCGAGCATCGGCACCCATCGGTGCCGGCGCGGCGTCGCGTGGTAGAGGTGCACCAGCATGGTGCTGGCCACCACCGCGGCGATGCCGAAGAAGTTGAAGTGCGTCGTGAGCCCGTCGTAGCGGTCGTTGAGCGCCCGCCCCTCCACCACGGCGTAGCAGGTGCTCACCACGTGGCCCGCCACGTAGGCCCACGCCAACGCCTCGACCAGCCTGCCCTGCGGGCGCCAGGCCAGGAAGAACACCGGCAGCGCCACTGCGGCGGCCGGGAGCCGCAGCCCGTAGAGCAGGCCGAGATCGGGCGTGGGCCCGATCGTCGCGGCGATGAGCACCATCGCGCTCAGGCCGACCGCGCCCACCACGAACAGCGCCGGGTAGCGCCCGCGCCGCTGCAGCAACGTGGGCAGCAGCAGCCCCGCGCCGAGCAGCAGGAAGAGGTCGGAGAAGGTGACGAAGTCGGCGGTCGGGATCGGGCGGATGGAGTTCTGCGGCGCGGTGAACATCGCGAGCAGCACGAACCCGGTGCCGAGCTTCTCAGGGCCCAGCACGACCACGAGGGTCACGACCACGGCGCACGCCAGCGCCACCGCCGCCCCGATCAGGCCCTTGGTGGACAGCGCCACCAGCCCGGCCAGCAGGACGATCGCCGCTGTGCCGAGGGTCCCGCGACCGACGACGGTCACTTCCTGCGGGCTCCGCCGCCCTGAGCGGCGTCCTCGTAGTAGTAGTAGTAATACGAGTTGGCCGCGCGCCGCGGGATCATGTTGATCACGACCCCGAAGACCCGGGCCCCGACGTTCTCGAGCCGGGTCACCCCCTCGCGGAGCTGGTCGCGGGTGGTCTTGCCGTGCCTCGCCACGACGATCGCGCCGTCGGTGACGGTCGCGATGACGGCCGCGTCCGCGACCGGCAGCAGCGGTGGCGCGTCGACGATGACGATGTCGAAGTCGTCGCGGAGCCGCTTCAGCAGGTCATGGGTGACCCGCGACTGCAGGATCTCGGTCGGGTTGGGTGGCTTGGGGCCGCTGGCCAGGAAGCTCAGCCCGCTCGCGTCGTGGACCTGGATCGCGTCCTCCAGCTCGGCAGTCCCGACCAGCACGCTGGTCAGCCCGACCGCCCCGTCGAGGTCCAGCAGGGCGGCGACTCGCGGCCGGCGCAGGTCTCCGTCGACCAGCAGCACGTTGCGTCCCGCCTGGGCGAGGGCCACGGCGAGGTTGGCCGCCGTCACCGTCTTGCCCTCGCCGGGCACCGCGCTGGTGATGACCAGGCTGCGCGGCTGCTGCTCCAGATCGAGGAACTGCAGGTTGGTCCGCAGTAGCCGGAACGCCTCGGTGCGGGACGCAAAGGCGCCGAGGTCGGTGAGCAGCGGACTCTGCTTGATCTGCTTGTCGAAGCCGATGCTCGCCAGCACGGGTGCGCTGCTGACCTCCTCGACGTGCTCCAGGCTGCTCACCGAACGGTCCAGGACGTCGCGGGCGACGGCCAGGCCGATCCCGAGCACCAGCCCGATCAGGCCGGCGACCAGGAGGTTCAGCATGGTCCGCGGGGTGACCGGGTCGGCCTGGTGGTCGGCCGGGTCGGTGACCCGAGCGATGATCTGGGAGCTCGTGGTGCCAGTCGGCGTCTCGACCTCGGCGAGGTAGTCGGCGAGGTCCTTGGACAGGGCCGTGTTGATCGTCTGCGCGACAGCCGGGTCGCGGTCGGTCACGGTGAGCTTGATCTGGGAGGTGCTGGGCACCACCTCGGAGTCGATCTTGCTGGCGAGCGACCCCACGTCCAGGTCGAGCCCCAGCTCGGAGATGACCCCGGTGAGCAGGTCACCGCTGGTCGCCAGGTCGGCGTACGTCTCCATCCGCGTCGAGATGGCGTACGTCGCGGCGTAGTTGTCGGAGGCGTCGCGCATGTTGGCGGAGATGAAGATCGTGGCGCCCGACTGGTACTGCTTGGTCGCGGTGAACGTGTACGCCGCGCTGGCGCCGACGGCGATGACGAACAGGAGCGCGATCGTCGTCCACCGGCGGCGAAGCACCTGGATGATCTGCTTGAAGTCCACGGGGGCTGGGTGTCCCATCAATACAACGCTGCCGAAACGGGGATGCTGGTCATCCGGGACAACGACGGGCCAGGCGAGAAGGCACGTCTGATCTGCCCGAATGATCGGTCTGGCAGCATGCCGCCCATGGCCGAACCTCTGCTGATCACCGTGGCTCCCACCGGCGCCGAGACTGCCAAGGAGGACTGTCCCCAGCTCCCGACCACGCTCGAGGAGCTGGTCGCGACGGCCAAGGAGTGCGCGGACGCCGGCGCCGCGATGATCCATGTGCACATCCGCGACGCCGAGCACCGGCCCACGCTCGACCTCGGTCGGCTCACCGACACGGTCACGGCGCTGCGCGAGGGCACCGACCTCGTCGTCCAGCTCTCGACCGGTGGGTCGGTGCACGACCCGCTCGACCAGCGGCTCAAGGTTCTCGACGCGGCCCCCGACTCGTGCAGCCTGACGATGGGCACCACCAACTTCGGCGACGACGTGTTCTCCAACCCGTGGCCGTTCATCACCGAGCTCTACCAGCTCAGCCAGGAGCGCCAGGTGGTCCCGGAGTTCGAGCTGTTCGACCTCGGCCACGTGGCCGCGCTGCGCCGGCTGCTGGACCGCTTCGGGCTGCCGTACGGCGGCAAGGTGCACGTCGACTTCGTGATGGGCGTCCCGGGCGGCATGCCCGGCACCGCGGCCGCGCTGGTCGCCGGTGTCGCGGCCCTGCCGGACGCAGTCACGTCGTGGTCGGCCACCGGCATCGGCCGCTCCACGCTGAGCGTGATGCTCGCCTCGCTGGCCCAGGGCGGTCACCTGCGGGTCGGCATGGAGGACGTGCTGACCATCAGCAAGGGGGTGCCGGTCGAGTCCAACCGGCAACTGGTCGACCGCGCCGTCGACGCCGGCCGGGTCGCCCAGCGCACGCCGATGACCACCGGCCAGGCCCGCGCGCTGCTGGGCCTCGCCGCCTGACCTTACGTCCTACTTGCGCACCTTCTTGGTCGGCGGGCTGACCCGCTCGGCGGTGACATAGCCGGGTGCGCTGATCGTCACCCGGACGGTGATCCGCTTGCCGAGCTTCGACCGCTTGATCTTGTACGTCGACGAGGAGGCGCCCTTGATCCGCTTGCTCCCCGCGAACCAGGAGTAGGAGGCGGTGACGCCGGCGGGGCAGCCGGTGAGCACTGCCTTCAACTTCTTCCCGACCTTGGGTTTGCCTTGCGCCGTGACGTGACACTCAGTGCCGAAGGTGCTCGGTAGCTGCGGGCCGACGGTGTGCGTGACCGTGCAGGTGGCGCAAGTGCCGCCCAGGGTCGAGATTGTGCTCGTTGCCGTCAGGGCGTTGCCCTGGACGGCGTTCGTACGGACCGTGACCGGGAACGACGCGGTGGCGACCCCGCTGAGCGGCGTCGTCGGGACGTTCCACGTCAGCGTGGTCCCGGCCAGGCTCAGCCCCGCGGGCAGCGCTCCGATCGTGGCGTCGTCGAGCACGTTGGCGAGGTTGACGGAGACCACGGCTCCGGTCAGCGGTACCTTGCCGGTGTTGGTGGCGCGCAGCTGGTAGGTGAGGGTCGACCCCGCAGGCACGGCGCCCGAGGAGGGCGAGGCGCCGAGGACCAGGCTGAGCTTGCCCGGCCAGGCCGGCTTGTCGGGGTCGTAGATCCAGTCCTGGAAGAACGCGTCCAGGTCGCGGCCCGAGATCTGCTCGGCGAGCGCGATCAGATCGGTCCACTTCTTGGTCTGGCCGCTGAAGTCTGTCTGCCACTGCTTGATCAGCTGGAAGAACGCCGGGTCGCCGATCGCCGCCCGCAGCGCCTCGTAGGTCATCGCGCCGCGGGTGTAGGACTGCGAGCCGAACAGCTGCGAGGTGGAGGTCATCCCCGACGGCGGGACCGACCAGTTGCTGAATCCTCCGTTCCACAGGTTGAAGTACGTCGTCTCGGTGTTGCCGCTGAGCCTCGTCGGCGCCCAGGTGGCCATCCCCTCGTTGACCCAGAGCCCGTTCCAGTCGGCGGGGGCGACCGCGTCGCCGTACCACTGGTGGGCGAGCTCGTGGACGAACGTGTTCGAGCCGATGCTGAACGGGAAGAACGGCCGGTCCTGCGTCTCGAGTGCGTAGCCCGGGTTGAAGTTGTCCACGACGACGCCGGTGCTGTTCCCGGGGTAGGGGCCGAACAGCCCCTCCAGCGCGGTCAGGGTCGTCGAGAGCTGGGTGCTGACGGACGGGACCGACAGCATGGAGTCGACGAAGGACCACTCCGGGATGGTGCGGCCGCCGGAAAGGTTCACGGTGGACTGGGTGATGTTGTACTGGCCGATCGAGATGAGCGAGAGCTCGCTGGCCATGGGCAGCTCTTGCTCCCACACCCAGGTGCGGACCCCGCCGGCACTCGGCGGCGGCACCTGCTCCGGCTCGCCGTTGGAGACGACCTCCAACGTGTCGGGCACGGTCACCCTGAACGTGTACGTCGCCTTGTCCTTCGGGGTGTTGTTGTTGGGGAAGCCGGTCATCGAGCCGGTGGGCTGGCCCATGAACGTCGCGCCGTCAGGGGTCGGCATCCAGCCGCCGTCGGATCCGTCGTTGTCGACGTGGGTGGTCGGGATCCCGTCGTACTCGACGACCACCGTGAACGGTCCGGTGACCGGGTCGGCCGGCGTCACCAGCAGCTTCCGCGGCGGGGGCGGCTCCGTGCCGTTCGGGTCGCCTTCGTCCCGCTCGAAGACCGCGGGGTCCCCATTGACCGTCACCGACGTGACCGTGAGGCCTTCGAGATCGAGGCCGAACGACTCCAGCGGGGAGAGGGTGGTCGTCGCCTCGATCGTCGTGGTCGCGTCGATCGTCGACTGGGAAATGGGCACGACCGGGGTCCAGGTGATGTCGACGTCGTAGTGGATGACGTCGTAGCCGCCGTTGCCCTGGTTGGGGAAGAGCGAGTCGCCGGACGTGAGCGGCCCGTCGATCGCGGGGTCGTCGCCGTACGCCGGTGCGACCGCCAAACCAGCCGCCACGAGCGCGCCCGCGGCCAGCGGTGCCACGCGTTTCCCGAGCCCTGCCACGACTGCCTCCCTCTCGCCGACCGACAAGTCAACCTAGTCGAGGCCGGGCGGCGCGGGAAGGCGGGCAGACTAGCGAACCCGTCCGGTGGGTGGCAGCTCGTCGACGCCCTCGGAGTTCTCCCGATACCAGTCCTCGAACCGGTCCGTCTCGAGCGCGTCGAAGAGGTCCCTGGTCTGGTGGAGGTCGAGGGTGACCACGCTGGCGCCGTCGATGGTCGGCGTGCCGGTGACGGGGACGGTCACGAACCGCATGTTGGCCGGCCGGATGCCGCGCGAGGAGATCGCGAGCGAGCGCATCTCGGAGGGAGTGAAGCCGTCGTCGACGGCGACGAACGACGCCAGCTCGGTGACCAGGTTGGTGACCCGGAACGGGTTGGCCAGGGTGCCGGCGGAGGCGGTCTTGTCGAGCATCGCGCGGAGCACGTTCTGCTGGCGCTGGATGCGGTCGAAGTCGCCGCGCGGCATGCCGTAGCGCTGCCGCACGTACCAGACGGCCTGATCGCCCTCCAGGTGCAGCGGACCCTGCTCCCACGTGTAGCCGTTGCGCGGGTCGGTCACCGCCTCGGGCTGGACGACGTCGATGCCGCCCATCGCCGTGGTCATGTCGGCGAGGTGCTGGAAGTCGATCATGACGGCGTGGTCGATGCGGAGGCCGCTGAGGCTCTCGACCACCTGCGCGAGCTCTTCCGGGCCGCCGGCGGAGAACGACGCGTTGATCTTGGTCCGGCCGAGTTCAGGGACCTCGACGAAAGAGTCACGCGGGATCGAGACGAGCTGCGCCGACCTCCGGTCGCCGGAGATGTGCAGCACCATGATCGCGTCGCTGCGGAACTTGCCGGGCGTCCAGGTGCCGCTGGCGAGGTCTTCGAAGAGGTCGCCCTGGTCGGTTGGGTCGTCGACGCCGATCAGCAGGATGTTCTGGGCGTCGCCGACAGCGGCGGGCCGGTCGCCGCCGGGCTCGAACTGGAACCGTTCGATGTCGCCGAGCTTGTGGTTGAGCCAGAGCAGCCACGCGATCAGGATCAGGATCAGCACCAGCGCGGTGACGAAGATGACCGACAGCGCCTTGTGGCGGGCTACGTTGCCCTTGAACCGGCGCCACGGACCGCGCTTGCGCTCCCGCCGGACCCGGACCCGCGCGGCCGGCTCACGCGCGGGCGGCGTCTCCGTGGGCCGCCAGGCGGTCTGCAGGTCCATGCAGGGTCAACGAGCGGACCCCGCCGGGGATACTGGCTGGTCCAGGGCAACCTGTCAGGAGCCGCTGTTGATCATCCCGGCGCCGACGGTGACGCCGGTGGCCTCGTCGATCAGGATGAAGGACCCCGTCGTGCGGTTCTTGCTGTAGGGGTCGCACAGCAGCGGCTGCGTGGTGCGCAGCTGGATCCGGCCGATCTCGTTGAGGCCGAGCTCCTTGGTCTCCTGGTCGCGGTGGAGGGTGTTGACATCCAGGCGGTACTGGATGTCCTTGACCAGGGCCCGCGCGGTGCGGGTGGTGTGCTTGATGGCGAGCTTCTGGCGCGGCCGCAGGGGCTGCGCGGTCATCCAGCAGACCATCGCGTCGATGTCCTGGCTGGGCTGCGGGGCGTTGCTCGGCCGGGCGATCATGTCGCCGCGCGAGACGTCGACGTCGTCCTCGAGCCGGACCGTCACCGACATCGGCGGGAATGCCTCGGAGACCTCCTGGTCGAAGAGGTCGATGCCGGCGATCCTGGAGGTCATCCCGCTGGGCAGTACGACGACCTCGTCGCCGGGCTTGAGCACGCCGCCGGCCACCATGCCGGCGTAGCCGCGGTAGTCGTGGTGGTCGTCGGACTTGGGACGCACGACGTACTGGACCGGGAACCGGACGTCGACCAGGTCGCGGTCGGAGGCCACGTGCACGTGCTCGAGGTGGTGCATGAGCGTCGGGCCGCTGTACCAGCTCATCGACTCCGACCTGGTCACGACGTTGTCGCCCTTGAGTGCCGAGATCGGGATGACCTCGAGGTCGGGGATGTTGAGCTTGGTCGCGAACTGGGTGAACTCGGAGTGGATCCGCTCGTAGGTCGCCTGGTCGTAGTCGACGAGGTCCATCTTGTTGACGGCCAGCACCAGGTGCGGCACCCGCAGCAGCGAGAGGATCACAGCGTGCCGGCGGGACTGCTCGGTGAGCCCCTGGCGGGCGTCGACGAGCACCAGGCCGAGGTCGGCGGTGGAGGCGCCGGTGACCATGTTGCGCGTGTACTGAACGTGGCCGGGGGTGTCGGCGATGATGTATTTGCGGTGCGGAGTCGCGAAGTAGCGGTAGGCCACGTCGATGGTGATGCCCTGCTCGCGCTCGGAGCGCAGGCCGTCGGTGAGCAGCGCCAGGTCGGTGTAGTCGTAGCCCTTGGACGCCGAGGTCGCCTCGACGGCCTCCAGCTGGTCGGCGAAGATCGACTTGGAGTCGAGCAGCAGCCGGCCGATCAGGGTCGACTTGCCGTCGTCCACGGAGCCGGCGGTGGCGAAGCGGAGCAGGTCGGCCTCGCGCCCGATGAGCTCAGGCACGGGAGTCTCGTTGTCCGGCATCAGAAGTAGCCCTCCTTCTTCCGGTCCTCCATGGCGGCCTCGGAGAAGCGGTCGTCGCCACGGGTGGCGCCCCGCTCCGTGACGGTGGCCACGGCGATCTCCGCGATGATCTTCTCGATCGTGTCGGCCTCGGAGTCCACGCAGCCGGTCAGCGTCAGGTCGCCGACGGTGCGGAACCGCACGGTGCGCTCCTCGACCGTCTCGCCCTCGCGGGTCGGGTTGAACTCGCTCTCGGACAGCAGCATCCCGTCGCGCCCGAACACCCGGCGCTGGTGGGAGAAGTAGATCGAGGGGATCTCGATGCCCTCGCGGCCGATGTAGTCCCAGATGTCGAGCTCGGTCCAGTTCGAGATCGGGAAGATCCGCATGTGCTCGCCCTCGTGGATGCGGCCGTTGTAGAGGCTCCACAGCTCGGGGCGCTGCATCTTCGGGTCCCACTGGCCGAACTCGTCGCGGTGGGAGTAGACGCGCTCCTTGGCGCGGGCCTTCTCCTCGTCGCGCCGGCCGCCACCGAAGGCAGCGGTGAAGCCGCCCTCCTCGAGGGCGTTGAGCAGGGTGCCGATCTGGTGCCGGTTGCGGCTGGTCTTGCCGTCGTCGACGACCACGCCGTTGGCCAGGGCCTCCTCGACGCTGGCCACGATCAGCCGGACGCCGAGCCGGTTCACCCAGTTGTCGCGGCAGGCGAGGACCTCGGGGAAGTCGTAGCCGGTGTCGACCTGGAGGACCGGGAACGGGATCTTGGCAGGGAAGAACGCCTTCTCGGCCAGCCGCATCATGACGATGGAGTCCTTGCCGCCCGAGAACATCAGGACCGGCTTCTCGAACTCCGCGGCGACCTCGCGGAAGATGTGGATCGACTCCGCCTCGAGCTGGTCGAGCTGGCTCAGCCGGTAGTCGGCATGCGTCACGGACATGTGCTGCGGAAGACCTCTTCTGGCACGGGGTGCGCGCAGCGGACGGCGTACGCGCGGAGGAAGGGCAGCCATCAGGGTATCGGGCACCCCCGAGGGCGGCGAATTCGTGACCAATCTCTGGCGAGAAACATGAGATTGCGCCCGCCCGTTTCCCGTCGAGTGACGCCAAAGGGCTGTCGGTAAACGTTTGCGGACAGCCATTTCGCGTCACTCGACGGAAACCGCGGGTCCACCCCGGCCCAGCAGCCTTCTCCCTACACTCCCTCCATGCGAATCTCCGTCTTCGGCTGCGGCTACCTCGGCGCAGTGCACGCCGCCTGCATGGCCTCGCTCGGCCACGAGGTGGTGGGCGTCGACGTCATCGAGGAGCAGGTCGCGTCGCTGGCGGCCGGCCGCCCGCCGTTCCACGAGCCCGGTCTCGAGGAGCTGCTCGCCGAAGCGCTGGCCACCGGTCGGCTGGAGTTCACCACCGATCCAGCGCGCGCCGCGGACGCGGTCGTGCACTTCATCTGTGTCGGGACGCCCCAGAAGCGCAACGAGAACGCCGCCGACCTCACCTACGTCCGCTCCGCGGTCGACAGCATCCTGCCGCTGCTCAAGCCGGGCGACGTCGTGGTCGGCAAGTCCACGGTGCCGGTCGGCACCGCCGAGTCGGCGGCCGACCGGATCGAGGAGCAGGAGCCGGCCGCCGAGCTGGTCTGGAACCCGGAGTTCCTCCGCGAGGGCCACGCGGTCGAGGACACGAAGCACCCCGATCGGCTGGTCTACGGCTTCCGCGCCGGCGAGGGTGGCACGCGGGCGGCGCGCGTCCTCGACGAGGTGTACGCCGCGACGCTGGCCGACGGCACCCCCAAGATCGAGACCGACCTGGCCACCGCCCAGCTGGTGAAGGTGGCCGCCAACTCGTTCCTGGCCACCAAGATCTCCTTCATCAACGCGATGGCCGAGCTCTGCGAGGCCACCGGCGCCGACGTCACCATGCTGGCCGACGCGATCGGCCACGATTCGCGGATCGGCCGCAAGTTCCTCAACGCCGGGGTGGGCTTCGGCGGCGGCTGCCTGCCCAAGGACATCCGCGCGTTCATGGCGCGGGCCGGCGAGCTCGGCGTCGACCAGGCGCTCAGCTTCCTGCGCGAGGTCGACTCGATCAACATGCGCCGCCGGGTGCGGATGGTCGACCTGGCCCGCGAGGTCTGCGGCGGCTCGATCGTGGGCCGCCGGATCGCCGTACTCGGCGCGGCGTTCAAGCCGCACAGCGATGACATCCGCGACTCGCCGGCGCTGTCGGTGGCCGCGCAGATGCAGCTCCAGGGCGCCCAGGTCACGGTCACGGACCCCAAGGCGATCGACAACGCTCGCAAGAAATGGCCCGAGCTCTCCTACGCAGGCACCGTCGACGAAACCGTCCGTGACGCCGAGGTCGTGCTGTTGCTCACCGAGTGGCCGGAGTACGTCGCCCTCGACCCGGTCGCGCTGAAGGAACAGGTGGCTGCGGCCCGGATCATCGACGGCCGCAACGCGCTCGACCCGGTCGCCTGGCGAGCAGCCGGCTGGACCTACCGCGCGCTGGGCCGGCCGTGAGCAAGATCCTGGTCACCGGCGGTGCCGGCTTCCTGGGCTCCCACCTGTGCGAGCGGCTCCTTGCCGACGGGCACGACGTCCTGTGCGTCGACAACTACTTCACCGGCACCAAGCGCAACGTGGCGCACCTGATGGACAACCCGATGTTCGAGCTGATGCGCCACGACGTGACGTTCCCGCTCTACGTCGAGGTCGACCAGATCTACAACCTGGCCTGCCCGGCGAGCCCGATCCACTACCAGCACGACCCTGTGCAGACCACCAAGACGAGCGTGCACGGCGCCATCAACATGCTCGGCCTGGCCAAGCGGGTGAAGGCGAAGATCCTCCAGGCCTCGACGAGCGAGGTCTACGGCGACCCGGACATCCACCCGCAGACCGAGGACTACTGGGGCAACGTCAACCCGATCGGGTTCCGCTCCTGCTACGACGAGGGCAAGCGGTGCGCGGAGACGTTGTTCTTCGACTACCGCCGTCAGCACGACCTCGGCATCAAGGTGATGCGCATCTTCAACACCTACGGGCCGAGGATGCACCCGCAGGACGGTCGGGTGGTCAGCAACTTCATCGTCCAGGCCCTGCAAGGCGCACCGATCACGATCTACGGCGACGGCAACCAGACCCGTTCGTTCTGCTACGTCGACGACCTGATCGAGGGGATGGTGCGGCTGATGGACACGCCGCACTCGTTCACCGGGCCGGTCAACGTGGGGAACCCGCACGAGTTCACCATGCTCGGGCTGGCCAACGCCGTCCTCGAGCAGACCGGTTCGGCCTCCGAGCTCATCTTCAGGGACCTGCCGTTCGATGACCCCAAGAAACGTCAGCCCGACATCACCCTGGCCCGCCAGGAGCTCGACTGGGAGCCGACGGTCGAGCTCGCCGAGGGGCTGACCAGGACGATCGACTACTTCCGGGAGACGCTCTCGCTCTGAGGTCCTTCCGGCGCGCCGCGTCTCTCGCCCTCGAGCTCGGCGACGGTCGGGGCGCCGAACATCGGCATGCCCTGGCCGCGGCGCAGCAGCCCCCACACCAGCGGCACCAGCACGACCATGGCGAGGCCGACCAGCCCGATCAGGATCGGGTGCGTCTCGTCCTTGCCCAACGGCGCCCACCCCGCCTTGTCGAGCAGCGCGACGCCGGACATGGTCAGCACCACGACGATGCCGCGCCGGATGAAGGACTGCGGCAACCGCGGGGCGATCGAGCTGCCGATCAGGGTGCCCGGCACCGAGCCGACCACCAGCGGGATCAGCAGCTCCCAGTCGAGGCCGTGGAGCGCGATGTTGGAGATCGCCGCAGCCAGGACGAGCGGGACCGCCTGGACGAGGTCGGTGCCTACCAGCCGCACCGCGCTGAGCCCGGGGTAGAGCATGAGCAGCGCGACCATGATGACCGAGCCGGAGCCGACGCTGGTGATGCCGACCAGCAGCCCACCGAGGGCGCCGACCAGCAGGGTGGGCACCGGCCGGATCTTCGGGTGCGGGTCGGCGTCAGGCGCGCCGCCGCGCACTCGGCGCAGGTTGATGTAGAGGCGCAGGGCGTACGTCGACGCGGCCAGCAGCAGCGCGAACCCGATCGCCATCTTGAGCACGTAGTCGAGCTGGTCCTCGTCGTCGGTGAGCCCGGCGACCACGTGCGGCCCGAGCAGCGCCATCGGGACCGAGCCGATGATCAGCCACTTTGCCAGCGTCAGGTTCGGGGAGCCCTCCCTGGCGTGCACGATCGCGCCACCGGTCTTGTAGACCGCGGCCGCGGTGAGGTCGGCGGTGACCACGGTGGCCGCCTCGCCGACCCCGAGGAAGATCAGCGCGGGCGTCATCAAGGCACCGCCGCCCATGCCGGTGATTCCGACGACGACTCCGACGAAGAACCCGGCCGCCAGGATGGACAGGGCCGTGATCGTCAACAGGTCCATGCGCTCAGGTCGTCCTCCTGCGCGGGCGCGTCAGCGGGACAGAGCAGGCAGCACCGTACGCAGCAGCTCATCGAGGCGCGCCACGCACCCTGAGGCGGCCTCTGCCCCCCGACGATAGGGGTCGGGCACGTCGAGTGCGGGATCGGCGTTCCGGCGAGTGGTGCCCAGCTGGGCCAGCAGGCCGTCCCGGTCCAAGCCCTCGGGCGCCCGCTCGAGCGCCTTGGCGAGCTGGCCGAGGGTGAACACCTTCCGGAACATCCCCGGGTGGTCGTCGAGCACGAACGTGCGGTGCGCCGCCTCCATCGTGACCACCAGGTCGGCGTCCTCGAGCTGCGCGGTGGTCAGTCGACGGCTCCGGAACCCGGAGGTGTCCAGCTCCGGCGGCAGCACCGCCACCATCTCGGGGCTGATCGGCTCGCCGTCCTTCGCGTGGGTGCCGGCGCTGCTGAACTCCACGTCGGCGAGCGCCTCCGCCCGCGCCAGTGCCTCGGCCGAGGGCGAGCGGCAGATGTTGGCGGTGCAGACGAACAGGACCTTCACAGGACGACGTAGCCGGCCTCGCGCAGCCCGGCCAGGACGTCGCCCAGGGCGTCCGCCACGGTCCGGTCGGTGGTGTCGACCCGGACGTCGGCGTCCTCCGGCTCCTCGTACGGCGAGGAGATGCCGGTGAACTCGGGGATCTCGCCGGCCCGGGCCTTGGCGTACATCCCCTTGCGGTCGCGGCGCTCGCACTCCTCGAGCGGGGTGGCGACGTGCACCAGGAAGAACGCACCGCCGGCGTCGGCCACCATGCTCCGGACCTGCTGGCGGGTCTCGTCGAACGGCGCGATCGGGCTCACCACGGCGGCCCCACCGTGACGGGAGATCTCCGCCGCCACCCACCCGATCCGGCGGATGTTGGTCTCCCGGTCCTCCCTGGAGAAGGTCAGCCCGGCCGACAGGTTCCGGCGTACGACGTCGCCGTCCAGGCTGGTCACGGTCCGCTCACCCTGCTCCAGGACCAGGTCGACCAAAGCCCGCGCCAGCGTCGACTTGCCGCTGCCGGACAGGCCGGTGAAGAAGACGACCAGGCCCTGCCGGTCCGGCGGGGGCCGGTCGTGGTCGATGACCTGCTGCACCTCGGAGGGGTACTCGCCGGGCTCTTCGCGCAGGCCGTGGACGGGATCGCTCTCCGCGTACGCCTCGACGACGCGTACGCCGAGCGCGTGGTCCGCCTCTGGGTCGCCGTGCGTCGGGACGGGGACGGTGACCACGACCGCGTCCGGCAACAGCGCCGCCGCGGCCCGGGTGGCCCGGACCAGCCCGACCGGTGACAGCCATGGCGTGCCGGCGCCGGTGAAGGCGAGCAACGTCACTGGACCGAGCCCGGCGAGCTCCGTGAGCTGGGCGGTCGTCAGCGCGTCCCCCAGTGGGACGACCGTGCGGCCGGCGTACTGGGCCCGGTACGCCGCGGGCGTGAGCGCGAGGTCGCGGAACGGGCCGTACTGCGCGTGGGTCAGCGGATCGACCACCCCGCCGGGCCACGAGACGCGGGCCAGCGGGAGGCCCTCGGGGTCGACCAGCTCGACGGCGCCGACCGACCGAGCCTCTGCGGCCACCGGCTCCGGCAGGGTCAGCGTCACCGGGCTGCCCGGCCGGTTGAACGCAGTGAGGTCGCCGAGCGCGCCGCTGGCCAGCAGCTCGAGGTCGTCGAGCTCCACCGGCGTCGGGCAGTGCTGCGGCACGGGTGGGGTCGGCACGGGCTGCATCCTTTCAGCATCTAGGGCGTGGCTCCCCATTCTTGGCGGCGCCGGACGCCGCCCAGATCACGCGCTGGCGGCGTCGCCGACCCTTCGAAGACGCCCAGTCTGCGTGCGCGCCGGCGCCTGGCCAGCCCGCGCCTGGACGACGCCGGCATCCACCACGAATTGGGAGCCACGCCCTAGCCTTTGCGGGTGCCAGCAACCGTAGTCGTCGCCGAGGTCGTCCGCTCCGGCTTCGTGGAGGGCCATCACCACGGCTCGGTGGTCGCGCTGGCCGCCGACGGCACCACCGCGTGGTCGGTGGGCGACGTGACCAGCGCCGTGCTGCCGCGCTCGTGCAACAAGCCGCTGCAGGCGCTCGGGATGGTCCTGCTCGGCCTGGACCTGCCGCCGGAGCTGCTGGCGCTGGCCTGCGCATCGCACAGCGGCGAGCCGTTCCACCTCGACGGCGTACGACGGATCCTGGCGCTCGGTGACCTCGACGTGGACGCGCTGCAGACCCCGCGGGACTACCCGCTCGACGACGACGCGAAGGTCGCGGCGATCCGGGCCGGCGAGGAGCCCAGCTCCCTGGCCATGAACTGCTCCGGCAAGCACGCCGCGATGCTGCTCACCTGCGTCGTGAACGGCTGGGACACCGCGACCTACCTGTCGCCCGACCACCCGCTGCAGCAGGGGATCGCCACGGCCTTTGCCAAGCTGACCGGCGAGCCGGTCGAGGTGACCGCCGTCGACGGGTGCGGAGCCCCGCTGCTGCCCAGCTCGCTGACCGGGCTGGCCCGCGGCTTCCGGGAGCTCGCGGTCGCGACTGGCGGCCCGGAGCGCCGGGTCGCCGAGGCGATCCGCGCCCACCCGGCGTACGTGTCCGGCACGACCCGCGACGAGCTCAGGCTGCTCACGGCTATCCCGGGCGCCATCGGAAAGGCCGGCGCCGAGGCCTGCTACGCCGTCGCGCTCCCGGACGGCCGGGCGTTCGCGCTCAAGATCGACGACGGCGGCACTCGCGCCCGGCCGGTGGTGATGGCCGAGGCGCTGCGGCGCAGCGGCGTACCGACGGACCCGGGCGTCGACGCCGACGCCCTCGACGACACCGGTCTGGTGCCGGTGCTCGGCGCGGGAGAGCCGGTCGGCGAGATTAGGGCGGCGTTCTGATGTCGGGCGCCGTCGCGTTCGGCGGGCTGCTCGTCCTGGCTGTGCTCGCCGGACGATACGGCCGCTGGGCCGCGGTCCTGCTGGCGGTGGGCGCGGTCGGGTCGCTGTTCCTGAACCGCTCGATGGAGGGCCGGGTGCTGCGCTCGTTCCCGGGCGACCATGGGATCACCGCGGGCGACCTGGTCAGCCTGACCGCGTTCTTGCTAGCAGTGATCCTCTTCGTTTTCCCGCGTGAGAACTGAGGATGTGACTCGACACACACGCTCTCAGTTTGCGTTTGCTAACTGGAGTTAGCACTATGGAGTCATGGCAAAGGGACGTGTCGGCGAGCGAGTCGGTGAGCAGGTCAACAAGACCGCCGAAGCGCTCGGTGACTACCTCAAGGAGCAGCGGCTGCTCGCGCGGCTGTCGCTCCGGCAGCTGGCCGATCAGGCCGGGGTGTCCAATCCCTACCTGAGCCAGATCGAGCGCGGCCTGCGCAAGCCCTCGGCCGAGGTGCTGCAGCAGATCGCCAAGGCGATGCGGATCTCCGCGGAGTCGCTGTACGTCCGGGCCGGGATCGTCAACCCGGTCGACGGGGTGGGGGGCTCGGTCGAGCTCGCCGTCCTCGGTGACACCCGGCTGACCGAGCGGCAGAAGCAGTCGCTGCTCGACGTCTACGCCTCGTTCCTGGCGCTCAACGGTGCCCAGGAGCAGGCAGCGAGCACGGACCAACCCGACACACCCCCAGCAGCAACCACCACCGAGAAGGAGTGAAGAAAATGGCGAAGGCCAAGTTCGACATCAAGACCGAGGCCCAGAAGGGCCTGCACGCCTACGTCGGCGCCGCTGACCTGGCGATCGAGACCGTCAAGGAGTTCGTCTCCGAGGCCCAGAAGACGGCCCAGAAGACCTTCGAGGCGGCCCAGAAGGACGCCCAGAAGACCTTCGAGGCGGCCCAGAAGTCCGTCAAGGGCTTCGAGTTCCAGCCGCAGGCCCTGCGCTCGCAGGCCACCACGGTGGTCAGCAGCCGTGTCGACGAGCTGTCCAAGGACGCCAAGGCTCGTCGTACCGCCGTCGAGAAGCGCGTCGCCGCGCTCCAGTCCGAGGCACAGAAGCTCGTGACCGGGAACGTCGAGACCGCGACCGGCACCTACGAGCAGCTCGCCAAGCGCGGCGAGAAGGTCGTCAAGCGGTTCCGCAAGCAGACCGCTGCTGTCGCCGACCCGGGCCCGGTGACGAAGTCCACGGGCACGACCACCACCGCCAAGAAGGCGCCGGCCAAGAAGACCGCCAAGAAGGCTCCGGCCAAGAAGACCGCCGCCAAGTGACCCTCTGAGGTCGCACAGCTCCACATCACGAGGCCCCCGCAGGATTCCTGCGGGGGCCTCGTGCTGTTCCTCTAGGCTTGCGGCATGGAGGTCTTCCAGCTCGAGAGCAACGTGGGGCTCATCGTCACCTTCGCTCTGCTCGCGGTGAAGATCTTCGCCTTCGGCAGCGCGCTGCTCTACTCCAGCGCGTCCTACGAGGCGGCCGGCAAGCTCACCAAGGTGGCCTGGTGCGTCATCCTCGGCCTGGGCGTGGCGCTGTCCTTCATTCCGATCGGCGGCCTGATCCTGATCCTGGCCTCGGCGATCGCAGCGTTCGTCTACCTGGCCGACGTGCGCCCGGCGCTGGCCGGTCTCACCCGCCGGAGCTAGCGCTGAGGTAGCGCTCGAGAGCGACGCGGGCGTCCTCCGGCTCGAAGCCGGTGGCGCGCAGCTTGGACAGGTCCATCACACTGTGCAGCGGTCGCGGCGCCAGGTCCTTGCCCGCGAAGTACTCCTCGGTCGTCACCGAGGACACGTCGGCGGAGGAGCGGCCGGACAGCTCGAAGACCGCTCGTGCGACGTCCGCGAATGACGTGGGGTCGCCGCCGTTGCTCACGTTGTAGGTGCCGTACGGCGCGTCGACGTCCAGCAGGTGCCGCGTGGCCCGGGACAGCTCCTCGGTGAAGGTGAGCCGGCCGACCTGGTCGTCGACGACCGAGGGGCTGACGCCGTTGGCGGCGAGCTGCTGCATGGTGCGAACGAAGTTCTTGCCCGCGCCGATCACCCACGAGGTGCGCACCACGTAGTGCCTGGGCGCGGTGGCCACGGCGACGTCGCCGGCCGCCTTGGTCTGCGCGTAGACCCCGAGCGGGGACAGCGGCTCGTCCTCCGTGTGCGGGTCCACCGTGCCGTCGAAGACGTACTCGGTCGAGTAGTGCACCAGCGTGAACCGGTGCTCGGCCGCGAGCCGGGCCAGGGTGGCCGGGGCGCCGGCGTTCGCCGCCCACGCCGTACGCCGGCCCTCCGGGGTCTCGGCCGCGTCGACCGCTGTGTACGCCGCCGCATTGAGCACCAGGCCATATTCGTTCCACGGCCAGGCCGCGACCTGCTTCGGGTCCGTCACGTCGAGCTCGTCGAGATCCACGAGGTCGGCGCCGGGGAAGTCCGCCTGCAGGGCGGTGCCGAGCTGGCCCTTGGAGCCGACGATCAACGTCTTGCGCGGCGCCATCGGCACGACGTCTGCCAGCATGGGGGTCGCGAGGTCCTTGTCGCTGATCTCGGCCTCGGCGAGCGGGATCGGCCACGGGATCGCGATCGTCGGGTCGGCCAGGTTGAGCGCGGGGTAGGCGAGGCCGGGCCGCCAGTGGTCGTTGACCAGGTAGGAGTAGGTCGTGCCGTCCTCGAGCACCTGGTAGGAGTTGCCGACGCCCCGGGGCACGAACACGGCGACCGACGGGTCGGCCTCGATCGTGAACACCGCGCCGAAGCTGTCGCCCTCGCGCATGTCGACCCAGGCGCCGAAGATCCGGCCGTGTGCGACGCTGATGAACTTGTCCCACGGCTCGGTGTGCACGCCCCGGGTCACGCCGCGGCGGGCGTTGTAGGCGACGCTGTGCTGGACCGGCCCGAAGTCCGGCAGCCCGAGCGCGGTCATCTTCGCGCGCTGCCAGTTCTCCTTGAACCAGCCGCGGTTGTCCTCGTGGAGGGGCAGGCGGACGACGAGCAGGCCGGGGATGGCGGTCTTCTCGACGGTGAGCTCAGCCATGGTTGAGTCCCAGCCCCGGGTTGCGTGGTTTCGAGACGCTCGCCAGCGCGAGCTCCTCAACCAGCGAGGGGTGCGGCCCACCGGTGGTTGAGGAAGGCGCGCTAGCGCCTGTCTCGAAACCCCCGAAGCCCGCGCTGGGTCCGGACCACGACCGTGCCACCGTCACTGGCCCTTGGTCGCGTAGAACGCCTCGGTGGCCTGCTTGTGCGGGCGCCACCAGTCCTCACGCGTGCGGTACCACTCGACGGTGTCGGCCAGGCCGGCCTCGAAGTCCTGGAAGCGCGGCGTCCAGCCGAGCTCGGCGCGCAGCTTGCCCGACTCGATCGCGTAGCGCCGGTCGTGGCCGGCGCGGTCGGTCACGAACTCGATGTCGTCCTCCGAGCGTCCGAACAGGCCGAGCAGCGCCTTCACGACCTGAAGGTTGTTGCGCTCGCCGTCGGCGCCGATCAGGTAGGTCTCGCCGTACCGACCCTGGTCGAGGATCGCGAGCACCGCCGAGGAGTGGTCGTCGGCGTGGATCCAGTCGCGGACGTTGAGCCCGTCGCCGTACACCTTGGGCGGAACGCCGTCGATCAGGTTGGTGATCATCCGGGGGATGAACTTCTCGATGTGCTGCCACGGCCCGTAGTTGTTGGAGCAGTTCGAGATCGTCGCGCGGACGCCGAAGCTGCGGACCCATGCGCGGACCAGGTGGTCGGAGCCGGCCTTGGAGGCGCTGTACGGCGACGACGGGTTGTACGGCGTGTCCTCGGTGAACCGCTTCGGGTCGTCGAGGTCGAGGTCGCCGTAGACCTCGTCGGTCGAGACGTGGTGCAGGCGGACGTCGTGCCGGCGGGCCGCCTCGAGCAGCGTGAAGGTGCCGACGATGTTGGTCTGGATGAACGGCCCCGGGTCGTCGAGCGAGTTGTCGTTGTGCGACTCCGCGGCGAAGTGGACGACCGCGCTGTGATCGGAGAACAGCTTGTCGACCAGCGTGGCGTCCGCGACGTCGCCGACGACCAGCTCCACCCGGTCCTGAGGCAGCTCGTCGAGCGCCTCGCGGCTCGCCGCGTAGGTGAGCTTGTCGAGCACGGTCACCGACAGGTCGGTGTTGTTCACGACGTGATGCACGAAGTTGGAGCCGATGAACCCGGCGCCACCCGTCACGAGAAGGTCTGCCACGGGCGATCAGCCTAATTTCTCGGGGGTGGTTCGACCTAACTAGGGTGACCCACCATGCGCGGAATCATCCTGGCAGGCGGCACGGGCTCCCGGCTGCACCCGATCACCCTTGCGGTGAGCAAGCAGCTCATGCCCGTCTACGACAAGCCGATGATCTACTACCCGCTCACCACGCTGATGCTCGCCGGGATCCAGGACGTGCTGGTGATCACCACCCCGCACGAGGCCGAGCAGTTCCACCGGCTGCTGGGCGACGGGTCGCAGTTCGGCGTCAACCTCACCTACGCGGTGCAGCCCAGCCCCGACGGGCTGGCCCAGGCGTTCATCATCGGCGCCGACCACGTGGGCGACGACCGGGTCGGACTGGTCCTGGGCGACAACATCTTCTACGGCGACCGGCTCGGCGCCCGGCTCAACCGGTTCCACGACCTCGACGGCGCCGCCGTGTTCGGCTACCGCGTGGCCGACCCGTCGGCGTACGGCGTCGTGGAGTTCGACGAGCATGGCAAGGCCCTCTCCCTGGAGGAGAAGCCGGCCGAGCCGAAGAGCGACTACGCGGTCCCCGGCCTCTACTTCTACGCCTCCGACGTCGTCGAGAAGTCCGCCGCGCTCAAGCCGTCGGCTCGCGGGGAGCTCGAGATCACCGACCTCAACCGCACCTACCTCGACGAGGGCCGGCTCCAGGTCGAGGTGCTGCCCCGCGGCGCGGCCTGGCTGGACACCGGCACCGTCGACGACCTCAACGAGGCGAGCAACTACGTGCGCGCGATCGAGCACCGGCAGGGGCTCAAGATCGGCTGTCCGGAGGAGGTGGCCTGGCGGATGGGCTTCATCGACGACGCCCTGCTCCGTGAGCTGGCCGAGCCGCTGGTCAAGAGCGGCTACGGCACCTACCTGCTGGGGCTGCTCGACCACCGCTGAGAGCAGGGGGTCGCCGTTCCGGACGCTGATCGACCGGAACTCTGACTAGCATCGCGCCGTGTTCACGACCAAGCTGCTGACCCCAGCCACCTGGGATGACTTCGCCGAGCTCGTGGAGGCGAACAACGGGGTGTGGGGCGGCTGCTGGTGCATGGGCTTCCACCCCGAGGGTGTGGGCGCTGGGCGCACGCGAGAGGGCAATCGGGAGGCCAAGCGTGGCCACACCCTGCGCGGGTCGGTGCATCAGGTGTTGGTGTACGACGACGACGGCGGCGCGTGCGTGGGCTGGTGCCAGTACGGGTCACCGGCCGAGCTGCCCAACATCAAGAACCCGGCGAAGTACGAGCAGGGCAGGGTCGAGCTGCCGGACTGGCGCATCGGCTGCATCTTCACCGGGAGCAAGCACCGCGAGCGCGGGGTCGCTCGGGCCGCCGTGGCCGGCGCTTTGGAGGCGATCCGGGCCGCCGGCGGCGGCGTCGTGGAGGCGTATCCGGAGCAGACCATCGACCGCAAACCTCAGCGCGGCTCCTTCCTGCACACCGGGGCGGAGGAGCTGTTCACCGAGTTCGGGTTCGTCCGGGACCGCCAGATCGCCAAGTGGCGTTGGGTGATGCGCGCCGAGGTGTGACTAGTGGTCGTCAGTCGACAGATCCTCGGCGAGCTCACCGACGCGGCGGCTGGGCACTCGCTGCCACCACCATCCCTTGGAGTCGTCTGACGTCGCAAGCTGGTCATCTGGGTCAGTGGCAGCTTCAAAACGCGCATCAAGCGCATCCAGCTCGGGTTGTCGATCGACGCGCAGCTTGTCGGAGAGGATCGGCCACGCGGTCGAGAGCGCGTCGCGGCAGTGCAGGTCGTTGGTGTACTCGTAGACGTTGTCGGTGTAGCCCTTCTCCACCCGCGTCACCAGGTCACGCCAGGCTCTGAGCGCGTCGTTGAGCGAGAAGGGGTGAGCCGCTCCCGTTGCTCGAACCGCGCGGGCGGCTCGCTCGACCGAGTCGGAGTCATCCGCACTCATCGGGTCCATGGATCAGATTGTGCGCGACTCGACCACAGACAGCGATGCAGGTCGGAACCGGAGTGGCTGGTCACTCATCCGGTCACCATCAGCAGCTCCTCACCGTCGTCCGGTGAGGCCGCCGAGCCGCTCGCGACGGGCTCCGCGTCGAACACCTGGTAGAGAGGCGAGGCCTCCAGACGCAGGTACGTGCCATCGGCGCGCTGCAGCTGACACAGGTCGCCCGGCCTGAGTGAGGGGTCGGCGTACCACGACTCGCGTTCACGAATCTGGTCGGCGACCTCGAAGGACTCCCAGTAGCCGGAGCGACCGTCGTCGACCCAGTCCTGGTACCACGCCTCGCCGCGCTCGTTGATCGACGGATCGTCGTTCGGAGTTGCCAGCCGGCCGGTCTTCTCCAAGATGCGAATCACGACGATCTCCTGGCACCAGAGGCAGTAGGTAGGTGGATCGCGCCAGCGCAGGGTGACTCCACCGTCGACGAAGCGGGCGCACGATGTCGGCGGAGCAGCAGTCGGGTCGCTCGCCGCGTCGGGGGTGTACGCGTAGTTCTCGTGGGTGCCGTTCATCAGGCACTGGTACTCGCTGTGCCAGACCTTCTCGTCGTCCTCTCCGCCTCGCCACAGCCAGCCCACGATGGGTGAGGGGGCGGGCCCGGCCGCTTGGCGCGGCGTGTCTCCCCACGGGCTGAGGTGCAGCCACGGCACATGGTTCAGGTGCGTGTCGAAGCTGAGGTTCGACAGGTTGAACACGCTTGGGGTCGAGGGGTTGGACCGGCCGGCCTTGTCACCGCGTGTGGAGATGTACTCGTCCTCGAGGTAGGCGAACGCGTGGCCGAACTCGTGCTGGGAGTACTCGCCGAAGGCGACGTTCAGTCCAGCAGCCGCGGGCGACTCGAGCTCGACCCGCCGGGTCAGTCCGCTGGGGGACGTCGAGATGGACCCGTTCGGCTTGCTCCGCCTGACCAGCATCACCACGACGAGGTTGGAGAAGAGTTCAGCCAACGGGTTGTGGATGACGGGGCTGTTGCTCAACGAGTCCGGATAGCGGGCGAGGTTGATGTCGCTGAACACGTTGATCGAGCTCGAGAGCGTGGCCCGGAACCTGTCGCCGGCCTGATCGTTCTCCTGCCACCAGTCAGGGTTGCTCCGTATGTCGCCGTCCTCGTCGATGTCCACGCCATAGAAGGAGCCGCGGTCCGCTGATGCGGGCTCGTCGGAACGGGTGAAGATCGCGCGAATCCGGAACGCGCCCCGGAACCGCTCGTAGACCCCGACCTCGAAGAAGGCACCGATCCAACTGTCCAGCTTGGCGTGGAAGTCCGCCTCGGACTCGAACCCGTCGCCGAGCAGCAGTACGTCGATGCGCCCGCTCTCCGGGAGCGAAACCGTGCCGCTGCCGTCCAGGTCGGGCACCCATCCCCGGCCACCCTCGGCGGCCGGCGCCCAGTTGTCCGCGCCGACGTCGTACCGGATCCGGTCGCCCGACAGCGGGTCGAGCGCGGTGACGGTGAGGTCAGCCATGACCGCCTCAGAAGTTCATGTCGGCGCGGAGGATCCGGATGCCGTCCACCTCGAAGCTGTCATTCGCATTCTGCTTGTCAAAGGATGCCGCACCACCGTGGCTGACGTTCACCTGCAGCCCGCTCCGGAGTGCCTCCAGCAGGAGGGTGAGCTGCGCCATGTGCGAAGGCCGGTCACTCGACTCCATGTTCATGGTGAACCAGGCCCGGTTGGCGCCGATCTTGACCCATTCACCGCCCTTGCTCTGCGACCTCAGGGAGAACCACAGGCGGGCGACGCCGCGCGTCTCGGACTCGATCGTTCCTACGTAGCCGATGGTGTGCGCCATGAGAAGCTCCCGACGTACGGCTGGACCCCCGCGGCAGTCCTAGAGGCTAGCCGCGAGTGCGGGTGCGGTGGAAGGGTTGCTGAAGCGGCTTCTCGAGCCCCCGGCCCTTGCCGCGCCGGAGTGGGCGGCCCTAGCGTGCAGTCAACGCCTGTGGTCCAGATCTCGGGAGGGAACCCATGCGCATCCTGCTCGCCGTACCCCTGGCGGCCGTCGTCGTCCTCGGTGTCTCGGCGCCCGTCGCCGCCGCAGGCCACAATGGCCACCACGACCACTCCGGTGACGGGAGCTATGCCCGGCATGCGCCGCGGCCGGGCGTCACCGACCAGAACTTCTACTTCGTCATGGGTGACCGGTTCGCGAACGGCGACACCGCCAACGACACCGGTGGCCTGGGCAGCGACCCGCTCGTCAGCGGGTTCGACGCCACCAAGAAGGGGTTCTACAACGGCGGTGACCTCGACGGGCTGCGGTCGAAGCTGGACTACGTGCAGGGGCTCGGCACCGACGCGATCTGGCTGACCCCGATCTTCAAGAACAAGGCGGTCCAGCTCGAGGACGGGCCCTCGGCCGGCTACCACGGCTACTGGATCACCGACTTCACCCAGGTCGACCCGCACCTCGGCACCAACCAGGACCTCGCCGAGCTCGTCGACGCCGCGCACGACCGCGGGATGAAGGTCTTCTTCGACATCATCACCAACCACACCGCGGACGTGATCGGTTACCAGCAGGGCGCCCGCACGGCGTACGTCTCGAAGGACGTCTCGCCGTACAAGACGGCAGCGGGCCAGCCGTTCGACGACCGCGACTACGCGGGGACGAACCAGTTCCCGGCCCTCGACGCGTCGACGTCGTTCCCCTACCTCCCGGTGTTCGACCCCGGCGAGGAGAACCTCAAGTCGCCGGCCTGGCTCAACGACGTGACGATGTACCACAACCGCGGCAACACCACCTTCACCGGCGAGGACAGCCAGTACGGCGACTTCTTCGGACTCGACGACCTCTTCACCGAGCGGCCCGAGGTGGTCGACGGGATGGTCGACATCTACGAGACGTGGGTCGAGGACTTCGACATCGACGGCTTCCGGATCGACACCATGAAGCACGTCGACGACGCGTTCTGGCAGGAGTTCGGCCCCTCCATGCAGGCCATCGCCGCAGCGGACGGCAACCCGGACTTCTTCATGTTCGGCGAGGTCGCGCTCGACGGCAGCGACGCCGCGGCCAAGAGCTTCACCTCGCACTACACGACCCACGACCGGATGCAGGCGATCCTGGACTTCCCGTTCCAGGACGCCGCCCGCGGGTTCGCGTCAAAGGGACTCGACAACCAGCGGCTCGCGCAGTTCTTCGCGAACGACGACTGGTACACCGACCGTGACTCCAACGTCTACTCGCTGCCGACCTTCCTAGGCAACCACGACATGGGGCGGATCGGGTTCTTCCTGAAGACCGACAACCCCGGGGCCGCCGACGCCGAGCTGCTCGCCCGCGACCGGCTGGCCCACGAGCTCATGTACTTCTCGCGGGGCAACCCGGTCGTCTACTACGGCGACGAGCAGGGCTTCACCGGTGACGGCGGCGACCAGGTCGCCCGGCAGTCGATGTTCGCGAGCCTCGTCCCTGAGTACCAGGACGACGACCAGATCGGCAGCGACCAGACCGGCGCCGACGACAACTTCGTCACCGACTCGCCGCTCTACCTCGCGATCCAGCAGCTCGCCGAGGTCACCGGCGACCGGCCGGCCCTGCGCGACGGAGCCGAGCAGGTGCGCTACGCCTCCAGCGGACCGGGCGTCTTCGCCTTCTCGCGGATCGACCGCAAGCACCAGAAGGAGTACGTCGTCGCGCTCAACAACAGCGAGTCGGCAGCCTCTGCCGACGTGCCGACGTTCATCCGCAAGGGCCGCTTCCACAAGGTGTACGGCGCGGGGCCGGCGAGCCTGACGACGCACGGCGACCGCACCCTCCCCGTGAGCCTGCCGGCGCTGTCCACGGCGGTCTACGTGTCGGACGACCGCATCCCGCGCTCGCACGCCGCGCCGCGCATCGCCCTCGAGAAGCCCACGCCGGCAGCGGTGTCGAACGGCCGGATGCACGTCGAGGCGGACGTGCAGGGCGACTCGTTCTACGAGGTGACCTTCCAGCGGAAGGTCGGCAACGGGAGCTGGAAGAACATCGGCGTCGACGACTCCGCGCCCTACCAGGTCTACGACGACGTCTCGTCCCTGGCGCCCGGCCGCGACATCTCCTATCGCGCGGCCGTGCTCGACAACGCCGGCCACAAGCGCGGTTCGGCCGCCCGGAGCACGAAGGTGCCGAGGACCCAGGTCACCATGACCAAGCCCACCGACGGTGGCACGGTCAGCAACATCGACCCCGTCGCGCTGACCGCGACCGTGGACCCGGAGCGGCCCCTGCAGTCCGTCGAGTTCCAGCGCAGCGTGTCCGGAGGAGCGTGGACCAGCCTCGGCACGGACAGCTCCGCGCCGGCGTACACCACGACCGACGACGTCTCCGGCCTGCCGCTCGGCACCTCGGTCCGTTATCGCGCCATCCTTCGTGAGCACGGCAGCGTGCAGGACACGAGTGCGCCCGTGTCCGTGACCACGGCCCCGCCACAGCCCGCGGTCGGCTCGGTGACGGTGGCCGGCAGCCTCCAGTCCGAGCTCGCCTGCCCGGACGACTGGCTGCCGAACTGCGCCGCCACCCACCTCGCCTTCGACATCTCGGACGGCAAGTGGCACGGCACGTTCGCGCTGCCGGCCGGCAGCTACGAGTGGAAGGTCGCGATCGACGACTCGTGGGACGTCAACTACGGCGCGGGTGGGGCGGCGGGCGGCGGCAACCTCGCCCTGTGCGTGCCCGCTGGTGGGGCCAGCTACGTCTTCACCTGGGACCAGGTCACGCACGTGCCGTCCGCGGCGGGGCCTATGTGCTGAGGAGAGAGAGTCCCAGACCTTTCGGACGGGCTCCCCGCGTGAGCCATGTTGAAAACGCCTGGGACTATCCCGACAGGCGCGCCACGTCGGCCTCGACCATCCGGCGTACGACGTCGTCGAAGCCGACGGTCGGCGCCCAGCCCAGATCGGTCTTGATCCGGTTCGGGTCGCCGGTCAGGGCCTGGGCGTCGACCGGGCGGAACAGCGCCGGATCGACGTCGACGTACGCCGCCCAGTCGTCGATGCCGACGCAGCGGAACGCGGCGGCGACGAACTCCTCCACCGAGTGGCTCTCGCCGGTGGCGACCACGTAGTCGCGGGGGACGTCGGCGCCGGCGGCTCGCACCATCGCGTCGACGAAGTCCGGGGCCCAGCCCCAGTCGCGCACGGCGGCCAGGTTGCCGAGGGTGAGCCGCGATGCGGCGCCGGCGGAGATCGCGGCCACGCCGGCCGTGATCTTGCGGGTCACGAACTGCTCGGGCCGGCGCGGTGACTCGTGGTTGTAGAGGACCAGGCTCACCGCGTGCAGGCCTCGGTGGCGGTAGACGTCGACCATCAGGTGGGCGAAGGCCTTCGCGGCGCCGTACGGGTTCACCGGGCGGACCGGCGTGTCCTCGTCCTGCGGGGTCCGGTCGGGGAGGCCGAAGATCTCGGCGCTGGAGGCCTGGACGAAGCGCACCTGGCGTCCAGCGCCCTCCTGCAGCCGGTGGGCCGACTCGAGCAGTCCGACCGCGGCCAGTCCGTTGACCCGGGCGGTCAGGTCGGGCTGCTCCCAGGAGCGCGCGACCGAGCTGACCGCGGCCAGGTTGTAGATCTCGTCGGGCGCGACCTCGAGCACCAGCGCGCGGGTGCCCTCGATGTCCGCGACGTCTCCGGCGTGAGTGCGTACGCCGGCCACGGGCGCGTCGCCCGGCAGCGACAGCGCGTGCACCTCGACACCGTCCGCGAGCAGCCGCTCGGCGAGGTAGCTGCCGTCCTGGCCGCCGACGCCGGTGATCAGCGCGGTGGTCATGCCGCTCAGTGTGTCCGAAGAGATCTCAGTACGCGCCCTTGGAGCCGAGCACGGCACCGAGGGTGCGGGCCAGGATCGTCAGGTCCTGGAGCATCGACCAGTTGTCGACGTAGTAGAGGTCGAGCCGGACCGCCTCCTCGAACGCGAGGTCGGAGCGGCCGGAGACCTGCCAGAGACCGGTCATGCCGGGCCGGACCCGCAGCCGGCGGACGGTGTCCCTGGCATAGCGCGCCACCTCGGTGGGCAGCGGCGGCCGCGGGCCGACCAGGCTCATCTCGCCGCGCAGCACGTTGAACAGCTGGGGCAGCTCGTCGATGGAGTAGCGGCGCAGCCAGCGACCCGGCCGGGTGATCCGCGGGTCGTCCTCCATCTTGAACAGGCCGCCCAGGTAGCCGGTCCGGGCGTGCAGCTCGGCCAGGCGCTGCTCCGCGTCGACCACCATCGAGCGGAACTTGAAGCAGCGGAACGTGGACCCGTCGCGGCCGGTCCGGTCCTGCGCGAACAGCACCGGGCCGCGGTCGTGCACCTTGATCCAGACCGCGGAGACCATGAGGAGCGGCGCGAAGAGCACCAGCAGCGCGAGCGAGCCGATGATGTCGAAGGTTCGCTTGCCGGCCCGCGAGGCGTGCACGGCACGCGGCTTGTCGATGTGCATGAGCGGCAGGCCTCCGACCGGGCGGACCCGAACCCGCTCGGCGGAGATGTCGGTGACGCTCGGCGCCACGACGACTTTGACGTCGCGCTCCTCGAGCTCCCAGGCGATCCGGCGCAGCTGGCTGGCCGAGTCGAGCGCGCCGCCGGCGACGAAGATGACGTCGGCGTCGGCCACCTCGACCGCCCGCAGCAGCTGGTCGGGCGTGCCGATCACGGGGACGCCGGCGCGGGTCTCGGCCGTGATCCTGGCCGACGGGACCAGCGCGCCCACGACGTCGTAGCCCAGCCACGTCTCGCGGCGCAGGACCCTGGCCACCTCGTCCACGTGGGAGGGCGTGCCGGCGATGACGACGCGCTGCTGGAGCGCGCCGCGGGTGCGGGCGGCGTACAGCGCCCGGCGGAGCAGGAACCGGCCCACGATCAGCGTCGGTACGCCGATGGTGAAGAGCAGGAGGAAGAAGCCTCGCGAGAGCTGGAACTTGGCGAGGTAGGCGCCGACTCCGACCAGCCCGGCAGCGAGCACGCTGGCGTTGAGGACCCGCTTGTACTCGTCGGTGCCCGCGCCGAAGACGTCGCTCGAGTAGGCGCCGACCAGCCACAGCATCAGCAGCCAGCCGCCCATCATCAGCGGGCCGGCCAGGCCGAGGGTGTCGGAGACCTGGACGATCGACGGGTCGAAGATCGCGAGCCGGTCGCGGCCCAGCGTGGCGGCCGCTCCGGCGAGGCACACGGCGACGAAGTCCGTGACGAACGCCGTGGGAGCCAGGTAGCGCAGCGCGCGGTGGGGGGCTCCGGCGACGAGGGAGAGGCGGCTCTCGGCGAGCAGGGTCATGCCATGCTCGCCCCGAGACCGCGCCCGCTCACGGAACTACCAACGGGTAGTGGCGTATGGAGTTACCCGCCAAGCATCTGCTTGGTAGCCGGTCTGGACCAGTGGTTCCACAGCCTGTGCAACCGTTTGCACTGGGCATCCACAGGAAGATTCGCGGGGTTACCCGGGGGAGGGGCCATCGTTACTCGCGCGTGTTTTCCGAATCCGCCAGATTTGGCGCCGCGGGGAGGATTATTTCGGCATGACCACTGCGCTCGCGATCGCCCTCGTGCTGGCGGCGTGGCTGGTGATGCCGTTCCCGCTGGCCGTCCTGGTCGGTCGGTCGATGCGCGCGGGCCGGGTTGCCGCGCGGATCTGACGGACGCGTCCAACCCACCTACTCTGGGCCCATGAAGGTGGGCTCATGAAGGTGTTGGTCACCGGCGGTGCCGGCTACATCGGCTCGGTCACGGCCAAGGCGCTCGAGCAGGCCGGCCATGTCCCGGTGATCCTCGACTCGCTGCTCACGGGGCCGCAGGTCTTCGTCCGCGACCGGGTCTTCTACGAGGGCGACATCGCCGATCGGGCCCTGGTCACGCGGATCGTCGAGGAGCACCCCGACCTCGACGCGACCATCCACATGGCGGCCCGGATCGTCGTACCCGAGTCGGTGGAGCAGCCCTACCAGTACTACCGCGACAACGTCGCGAAGTCCCTGGAGCTCTTCGACCAGCTCGAGCAGCTGGGCAAGCCCCGGGTGTTGTTCTCGAGCTCGGCAAGTCTCTACGCCGTCAAGGACGACTTCGAGGTGACCGAGCAGGACGCGCTCGCGCCCGGGTCGCCGTACGCCCGGACCAAGCGGATGATGGAGCAGGTCCTCGAGGACATGGCGGCGGCCACCGAGCTGCGCGCGATCATCCTGCGCTACTTCAACCCGATCGGCTCCGACCCCGACCTGGAGTCGGGCATCTACGCCAAGGAGCCGACCCACGTGCTCGGCCAGCTCGTGATGGCGGCCCGCGGCCAGAAGGACGCCTTCACGATCACGGGGACCAACAACCCGACCCGGGACGGCACCGGCATTCGCGACTACATCCACGTCTGGGACCTGGCCCGCGCCCACGTGCGCGCGATCGAGAGGTTCGACGAGGTGATCGCCGCCGCGGGCGAACCCAGCGTCGTCGTCAACATCGGCACCGGTTCCGGTGTGACCGTCCGCGAGCTGATCGTGGCCTTCGAGAAGGTCTTCGGCAGCAAGGTCCCGATTCGCGAGGCACCGTCGCGGCCCGGCGACGTGCCCGGTGCCTTCGCCAACGTCGACCGCTCCCATGAGCTGCTCGGCTGGCACCACGAGCTCTCGCTCGAGGAGGCCATCGCCTCGGCGCTGGCCTGGGGCGAGAAGCGCCAGGAGATCCTGGGTTACGAGTGAACCTTCTCGTCGGTCTGCTGCTGGCTGCGCTGGCGGTTCCTGCCCCGGGCGGCGGTGACCTCGACGAGCTCGATCAGCGGAGCTTGCCTCCCGCCGCTGCTTCCGGAGCGTTGGCGGGCAAGGTGATCGTGCTCGACGCCGGCCACCAGCTCGGCAACCACAACTTCCCCGAGCAGATCAACCGGCTGGTGCCTGCCGGCGGGTTCAGCAAGCCGTGCAACACCACGGGCACGGCGACCGACGGCGGCTACGCCGAGGCGACGTTCGCCTGGAACGTCACCATGAAGCTCAAGGCCAAGCTCGAGAAGTCCGGCGCGACCGTGGTGCTGACTCGCACCTCCAACCGGGAGGACCGGTGGGGGCCCTGCGTGGACGTCCGCGGTCGGGCCGGCAACAAGAAGAGCGCCGACCTCAAGCTCAGCATCCACGGCGACGGGTCCCTGGCGTCGAGCGCACACGGCTTCCACGTCATCTACCCGCCCGACCGGGCGCCGTACACCGACGACGTCTTCAAACCCTCGAAGCGGCTGGCCCTGGTGACCAAGGACGCGCTGGTCAGCAAGGGGTTCTCGGTCGCCAACTACATCGCCGGCGGCGACGGCCTGGACGAGCGCGCGGATCTCGGCACCCTCAACCTCTCCGACGTGCCGGTCGTGATGCTGGAGGCGGGAAACATGCGCGACAGCGGGGACGCGGCGGTCATGACGTCCGCGAAGGGACAGGCGCGATACGCGCGGGCGCTGGCGGTCGCGGTACGCGCGTTCCTCAGCTGAGCAACGACTTCGCCAAGGTCTAGTCACCTTGGTTGTCGATTCCGGATCCCCCGGTGACAATCGAGTGGCTCCGGAGCTCGGTCCGGAACGACGTGGATGGACCAGTGCTGACCGGATCGGAGGACGTGGTGACGACGACGGCCCCCGACCGCGGCCACCGAACGAAGGTCAACGGCAACGGGAAACGCCCCGAGCGCCCCGTGCCCGCGCCGCGCGGACGCGCCGACAGGACCGCCTGGAGCAAGGTGTTCCTGCTGCTGAACGTCGTCCTCATCGCCGGCGTGGCCATCATCGGCCTCACCCAGCTGCAGGGCGATGAGACGCCCGAGGGTGCTGTGGCCACGGACCCGAGCTCGGGTCCCGCCTCGACGCTGCCCGACCCCGACACGGAGCCGAGCCAGGCGGCGTCGGCGCCGACGACGCAAGCTTCTGCGACGGACCCGCCCTCGACGGAGGCACCCGCCACCGAGGCACCCGACGGCGGGGTCGTGGTGGCACCGCGGATCAATCCCACCATGCGCTCCAGCTTCGCGAAGGGCGACAGCTGGCCCGTCGGCGCCGGCTTCCGCGAGACCGGTCAGCTGGCCTGGCCGCTGGGGGTCGTCGACCGGCTGATGACCCACGGCCCGGCCGAGGCTCCGAACGCCGCGAGCTGGCTCGAGAAGTGGATGAAGACCGACGTCCGCACGATCGGGGCCCGGGTGCTGTTCGCACCCAACCACTCCGGCTCCGCGGCGGTCACCGCGTGGCACACCTCGGTCCTGGACACCTCCGGGCTCCAGCAGCCCCGCACCGGGATGCGGCTGACGGTGCAGCCGGGCGCCTGGCAGCTGGTCGCCCTCGACGGCAACGGCCCGTCGACGATGAGCTCGGGCACCTACACCCAGGAGGGGCGCTCGGCGTCCTTCAACCTGGTCCGCCGCGAGAGCACCATCTGGGTCACCGACCCGACCGGTTTCGTGACCCGCGTCGACGACCCGCGGATCGGCACGCTCTCCGGACCCTGGGCCTCGTGGGAGCTCCGTGAGGGCAAGGTCGGGAGCCGGCCAGCCGGGTTCCAGGAGATCTGGGCGGGCTGAGGGGGTCAGCCAGAAAGGTCCTGCATCGCCCGCAGGACGGCCACGACCCGGGGCACTTCGTGGGTGCGGACCAGCCCGGCGCCACCGAGCCTGGCGAGCACGGTGAAGAACGCCTCTGCGGTGCGGAACTCCTCCTCGAAGAGGTCGAAGGCGTGCGGCACGGACTGACAGATCGGCACGCCCAGCCGCCGCAGCCGGAAGCTGTTGAGGAGGATCGAGGTCTGCCGCGCCGCACGCTCGGCGGGTGACTGCGTGACGCCGAAGCCGAGCCCCACGCCTGGGTCGATGGCCAGGGCGGAGACCCCGAGCGCCCGAGCCCGTTCGATCCGCCGCCCGAAGTTCGTCAGCATGACCGGGATGGGATCCGCGGTGACGGAGCTGCCGTCGAGGTCGCGGGCGTGCGGGCCTTCGACGTGGCACAGCACGACAGCCGCGCCGTACTCGGCGGCCAGCTCGAACATCGCGTCGTCGTCGGCCGACCCGGTGAGGTTCAGGACTCGCGCTCCGGCCTCGAGCACGGCCCGCACCGTCGAGACGGCGTAGCTCTCGATCGAGACGAGGATCCCGTCTTCGGCCAGGGCCTCGACCACGGGAACGAGCTGGCCGATCTGGTCCTCGGCTCGGACCCGGTTCGCGGTCCCGTCGGTGGACTCCGCGCCGATGTCGACCATGTCGGCGCCCTGTGCGGCCTGCACCTTCCCCTTGCGAATCGCGGAGGCGATCGAGGGAGCGACGCTCTCGCGGTAGGTCGAGTCACGCGACAGGTTCACCACGCCCATGACTGCCGGACGCGTATCGACGTCGAAGACCCGGCCTTGGACCTCGAGGGGCGCGATGGTCAGCCCCAGGTCCTCCGGGTGGGCGGCCGCCAGTCGGGCCAGCGACTCGAGCGAGATCACGCCTTGCTCGCGCGCAGGTAGCGGGCCATCAGGAAGCCGTCGGCGGTCAGGACCTGCGCGAGCTCGAACTCGGCCACGTCTCGAAGCCCCGGGGTATGCGGACTCATGTTGGTGCCGGTGAACACCGGCGACACCGTGATGTCGGCCTCGTCCAGCAGCCCCGCCGCGACCAGCTCGTGGAGCAGCGTCGGTCCGCCCTCACAGACGATCCTGCGGAGACCTCGCTCCTCCATGGCGCCCAGGATGGCTGCCGCGTCCAGTGTGTCGCCGGCGAGCGTGACGACCTCACAGGTCTCCGGCACCCGCGCCAGTGCGGCCGGGTCGGCGTTCGTGCCGGTCAGGATCAGTGGCGGCAGCTCCGACTCGCTGAACACCGGCTCGCTCCAGGGCAGCTCGAGAGAGCCGCTCACGATCACAAGGCGGGGCGCGGTGGCCAGTCCTGCCTCACGCCTGGCCTCGGCGTCGTCCTTCCTGGCCAGCATCGGCTTGTATCGCTCGGCGCGCAGCGTCCCTGCTCCGATGAGGACGGCGTCGGCGTGCCTGCGGACGGCGGCGAAGACGGCCTGGTCCGCGTCTCCGGAGATGGAGCCGCTCAGTCCGTCCGGCCCCGCGGCGGCACCGTCGAGCGTCGTGACCATCATCGCCCGCACCCAGCGGCGACTCGCCGGCCAGGGATAGGCAGCCACGACCTGTTCGTCGGTGAGGGCGCCCATTGGCTGGCCCAGGATCAGATCCACACGGCGAATCTAGTGACCCGAACTCGAACTCCGCACGCTATGTCGCGGCCTGAGCACGCACCTCGCGGCGTTGGCGGAGCTAGGAAGACGCCCAGTCTGCCGGCGCTCCGCCGCCTTGCGATGCACGCACTCAGACCACGACATAGCGCACGCAATTCTCGTTCGGGTCACTAGACGGGTTGGAACGCGGCGCTGATCAGGGGCCGGTCGGCACGTTCGCGGACCGGGGAGCCGGCGTCGGGTCACCGACCTCCATCGCGTCGGACAAGGACGCGGGTGGCAGGGTGAAGACGAAGACGTTGCCGGCGAGGTCGTAGTGGACGGTGCCGTGGTGGGCAGTGACCAGGTCGCGGACCACGGAGAGACCGAGCCCGGAGCCGCCGGTGGCCGTGGTGCTGCCCTGGCTGTAGCGCTCGAAGAGCCGCGGAATGAACGTCGCCGGCACGCCGGGGCCGGCGTCGGAGACGCTGATCGCGACGCCGCCCGGGACAGCCGGGTCGGGAGCGGCGGCGATGAGCACCGGCTCGGCACCGTGCTTCTGGGCGTTGCGGACCAGGTTGGCCAGGATCTGCTGGAGCCGCAGCGGTTCGGCGTACACCGCGAGGCCCGGTGGGCAGTCCAGCTCGAGGTCCAGGTCGGGGAAGCAGGTGGCGCACTCGACGAGCTGCTGGCTGAGCTCGAGCACCTCGGGGCTGACCACGAGGTCGGCGTACTCGAACGTGGCAGCGGCGAGAAGGTCCTCGGTGAGCAGGGTGAGCCGGCGGGTGAGCATCCAGGACCGGTCCAGCATCCGCCGGGCCAGGGGGCTTTCGAGATCGTCGTCGCGGAGCATCTCGAGATAGCCCTGCAGGCCGGCCAGCGGCGTGCGCAGGTCGTGGCTGACCACCGCGGTGAGGTGGTCGCGCAACCGCGTCGCCTCGACCAGCTCCGCGTTGCGCTCCTCCAGCCGTTTCGCGACCTCCCTGGTGCGCTCCTGGTTCAGGGCGCTCGCGCGCAGGACGGCGAGCATCACGAACGCAGACGCGGCCAGGCCGAGCAGCCGGGCCAGGTAGTAGGCGAGAGAGAAGCGGTCCTCGTTGAGGGCGGTGAGCCACACGTCGCCCAGGAACGCGACCGACGCGACCACGGCCCAGCGCTCGAGGCCGTGGGTGCTGCCACGCCTCGCGACGCCCCACACCGCGAGCGCGACGGCGGCCAGGTTGAGCGCCACGACTGCGGCGTAGCCGACGTCGGTGAGCCGGTTCGCCCCGCCGTCGGTGAGGGTGGGCAGCTGCTCCGGCGCGTCGGAGATGACCATGCAGATCACGACCATGACCACGGCCACGAAGACCCAGGAGAGCGTGGCCCGGACGGTGCGCCCATCCGCGGCCGCGAACCTGCGCTCGAGCGCCCTCGGCCAAGGCGCCAGCGCCAGGCCGATCAGCGCCGGCGGCACCACGTGTCGCAGGAGCCAGAGCCACTGGAGGCTGTTGTTGTCGGCTGCGAACGTGGGGTCGGTCTGGAAGATGCCGGGCACCGCCACCGCGATGGCGCACGCGGCGCCGGCCGACCACAGGAAGGCCCACGAGAGCGCCAGGAGGCGGGCCGAGCCCCCGGTGCGGTACTGACTCATGAGGAGGAGCACGGTCAGCACGTCGCAGCCGATGAGGATCGTGAGCCACAGCGGCGCGAAGCCGGGGAAGTCCGGCAGCTCCGTCGCGCGCCACGGCAGCGCCAGGAGGATGACCAGGGGGATCGTCGCGGCGATGACCAACGGCCCACGCCCCCTCGAGGCCGTGTGCCCGACGTCCTCGAACGTGGTCACGCTGTCCAGTGTCAGGGGGATCGCGAGGACTGGGGTTGTGGCGCGTGCAAATGGCGCGACGGGACACCAAAAATGACACCAACGGACTACTCCTCGGCACCCGCTAGGCGAAGAGCAGAGACCGGGCCTCTTTCAGCGAGGGGCCGTACCACGTGAGCAGCCTGCCGCTGACCAGCCGGGTCTCGGTGACCGGGAAGGCCTCCGGACCGTCCTCGGCCGTGAAGACGTAGGGCTCGTCAGGGAGCAGCACGAGGTCCACGCCGGCCGCCTCGATCTCGGCGGGCCCGACCTTGGGGTAGCGGTCACTGCTGTCGGCGAACGCGTTGGCCCAGCCCAGCCGCCGGGCCAGGTCTCCGGTGAACGTCGACCCGCCGACCACCATCCACGGGTCCCGCCAGATCGGGATCGCGACGGTTGCGCGGACGTCGGGAAGTGGCCCGCACCACAGCTCCCGGACCTCGGCCAGCCAGCCCGGCCGCTCCCACCCGAGCACGTCGTCGAAGAGGTGCTCGAAGGTCTCGACCGCCTCGGGCACCGTCTCGATGCGCGTCACCTCGACGCGGATGCCGGACTCGCGCAAGCGGCGTACGTCGAGCTCGCGGTTCTCCTCGTGGTTGGCGATCACCACGTCGGGCCGCAGCTCGCGGATGGTGTCGAGGTTCGGGTTCTTGGTGCCCCGCACCCGCGCCTCGAGCGTCTCGTCCAGGTCGGCGGGGTGGGTGCACCAGTCCGTCGCGCCGACCACCGCCTCGCGGCGTACGGACGCCAGCGCCTCGGTGATGCTCGGGACGAGGCTCACCACTCGGCCAGCCGGTCGCATGTAACTAACCGTTACATCATCTGGCATGCGGTCATAACCGCATGCCAGATGTCCGGACGGTTAGTTACAAGCGGCGCGGGCGGCGTACCGCAGGTCTCAGACATTCCGCCGGTACTGGCCGCCGACCTCGAAGAAGGCCTCGGTCACCTGGCCGAGCGTGCAGACCCGGGCGGCGTCCATGAGCGCGGCGAACACGTTGCCGTCGGAGACGGCGACCTCCTTGAGGCGCGCGATGGCGGCGGTCGCCTCCTGCTCGTGCTCCTTCTGGAACGCGTGCACGCGGTGCAGCTGCGACTCCTTCTCGGTGTCGGTGGCGCGGGCCAGCTCGACGTGGTCCGGTGTGCCGTCGTCGCCACCGGGACGGCGGAAGGTGTTGACGCCGATGATCGGCAGCGAGCCGTCGTGCTTGCGGTGCTCGTAGAGCATCGACTCGTCCTGGATCCGGCCGCGCTGGTAGCCGGTCTCCATCGCACCGAGGACGCCGCCGCGCTCGTTGATCTTGTCGAACTCCTTGAGCACCTCCTGCTCCACGAGGTCGGTGAGCTCGTCGATGATGTAGGAGCCCTGGAGCGGGTTCTCGTTCATCGCCAGCCCCCACTCGCGGTTGATGATCAGCTGAATGGCGAGCGCCCGGCGCACCGACTCGGTGGACGGCGTGGTGACCGCCTCGTCGAAGGCGTTGGTGTGCAGCGAGTTGGCGTTGTCGTAGATCGCGATCAGCGCCTGCAGCGTGGTGCGGATGTCGTTGAAGTCCATCTCCTGCGCGTGCAGGGACCGGCCGCTCGTCTGGACGTGGTACTTCAGCTTCTGCGAGCGCTCGCTGGCGCCGTACTTCTCCTTCATCGCGACCGCCCAGATCCGGCGGGCCACCCGGCCGATGACGGAGTACTCCGGGTCCATGCCGTTGCTGAAGAAGAAGGAGAGGTTCGGCGCGAAGTCGTCGATGTCCATGCCGCGAGCGAGGTAGGCCTCGACGTAGGTGAACCCGTTGGCGAGGGTGAAGGCGAGCTGGCTGATGGGGTTCGCCCCGGCCTCGGCGATGTGGTAGCCGGAGATGGAGACCGAGTAGAAGTTGCGGATCTCCTTCTGGATGAACCACTCCTGGATGTCGGCCATGCAGCGCAGCGAGAACTCGGTCGAGAACAGGCAGGTGTTCTGGCCCTGATCCTCCTTGAGGATGTCGGCCTGGACCGTGCCGCGAACGGTGCGGAGTGCCTCCTCAGGGTCGACGCCGCGCTCGCGGGCCTGGTCCATCGCGGTGTTGAGGAAGAACGCCAGCACCGTCGGCGCCGGCCCGTTGATCGTCATGCTCACCGAGGTCGTGGGGTCGAGCAGGTCGAACCCGTCGTAGAGCTCCTTCATGTCGTCGAGCGTCGCGACGCTGACGCCGGAGGTGCCGACCTTGCCGTAGATGTCGGGCCGCTCGTCTGGGTCGCGGCCGTAGAGCGTGACCGAGTCGAACGCCGTGGAGAGCCGAGCCGCGGGCAGTCCCTCGGAGAGCACCTTGAACCGGCGGTTGGTGCGGGCCGGGTCGCCCTCGCCGGCGAACATCCGGGCCGGGTCCTCGTTCTCCCGCTTGAACGCGAAGACGCCGGCGGTGAAGGGGAAGTGGCCGGGGAGGTTCTCCCGGCGCCAGTACTTCACGAGCTCGCCGTGGTCGACGTACGCCGGCAGCGAGACCCGCGGGACGCGGTTGCCGGACAGCGACTCGCGGCCCGGGTGCTCGGCGTACTCCTGGACGACGGACGGCCACGCCTCGAGCTGCTTCTTGGTCTCGCCGTCGAAGGCGTCGCGGGCCTGCTGGGCCAGCTTGGTCACGACGTCCGCTGCGGAGGTCTCGACAGGCTCGACCAGCGTGGCCACCTTCTCGAGTGCCTGCAGGGTGCGGGCCTCGTCGACCAGCTCGTCGGTGCGGGCGTGGTAGTCGCGGACCGTCTCGGTGATCTCGGACAGGTAGCGGACCCGGTCGGACGGGACCACCTGGCGGATCCTCGACGAGTGCTGCACGTCGACGCGGGGGAGAGCGCCGTCCTCGAGGTGCAGGCCCTGCTCGCCGAGCAGCCCCGCGAGGTGCTGGTAGAGGGCGGTGACGCCGTCGTCGTTGAACGTCGCGGCGCTTGTGCCGAAGACCGGCATGTCCTCGGGCCGCTTGCCGAACGCCTCGCGGTTGCGGACCAGCTGGCGGCCGACGTCGCGCATCGCGTCCTCGGCGCCGCGGCGCTCGAACTTGTTGATCGCGACCACGTCGGCGAAGTCGAGCATGTCGATCTTCTCGAGCTGGCTGGCGGCGCCGAACTCCGGCGTCATGACGTACATCGAGGTGTCGACGTAGGGGACGACTGCGGCGTCGCCCTGGCCGATGCCGGGCGTCTCGACGACGACGAGGTCGAAGCCGGACGCCTTGAGCACGGTGATCACGTCGCCGAGGTAGTCGGGCAGCTCGTGGGCGCCGCGGGTCGCCAGCGAGCGGAAGTAGACGCGGTCGCCGTCGAGGCTGTTCATCCGGATCCGGTCGCCGAGCAGCGCGCCGCCGCCCTTGCGCCGGGTCGGGTCCACGGCGATCACGGCCACGCGCAGCTTGTCCTGCTGGTCGATGCGCAGCCGGCGCACCAGCTCGTCGGTGAGGCTGGACTTGCCGGAGCCGCCGGTGCCGGTGATGCCGAGCACCGGAACCTGGTGCCTGGCAGCGGCCTGGGTGAGGGCGTCCAGCGCGTCCTGCGGGAGCTTGCCCTCCTCGACGCCGGTGATGGCCCGCGCGATGGCGACCCGGTCGCCGCTGATGACGTCGTCCGCCGTCACCTGGTGCTTGTCCCAGAGGTCGAAGTCGAGATCGGCGACGACGCTGTTGATCATCCCGGGGAGGCCGAGCCGCTGCCCGTCCTCGGGGGAGAAGATGGTGACCCCGCTGCTGCGCAGCCGGTCGATCTCGTCGTGCACGATGACGCCGCCACCGCCGCCGACGACATGCACGTGGTCCGCACCGCGCTGGCGCAGCGACTCCACGAGGTACTCGAAGTACTCGATGTGGCCGCCCTGGTAGGACGACACCGCGATGCCCTGGACGTCCTCCTCGATGGCGGCGTCCACGACCTCCTGCACCGAGCGGTTGTGCCCGAGGTGCACGACCTCGCACCCCTGGCTCATGAAGATCCGCCGCATGATGTTGATCGACGCGTCGTGCCCGTCGAACAGGCTGGACGCCGTGACCAGGCGCACCGGGTTCTTCGGGATGTGGAGCTCGCTCATGCCGTGTGGACCTCAATTAGTTGGATGTCCAACTAATTCTAGAGGGCTACCGGTGGGTACGCCAACGGCGGGATAGTCCGTGACATCTGTGTCTGTGGAACCAGCAGTTCCACAACACAAACGTCACGGACTATCCCGCGATCAGGCGAGCCCTTCGAGCGTGTCCGCGGCCTGCGCTGCACCGCCGTAGCCAGCGATCGCGACCGCCAGCTGCTTCGCGCCGGCCTTGAAGCGATCGTCCTCGAGCACGTCGGCCGCAGCCTGCCCGATGACCGCACTGCTCGAGTCCGGCATCAGCATCCGGCCCGCGCCGAGCGCCTGGACCTGCTCCGCGTTGAAGAACTGGTCGCGTCCCATCGGTGTGCAGAGCAGAGGAACGCCGTGCGCCAGCGCGGACATCGCGGTGCCGAGCCCGGCGTGCGTGATCACCAGCGAGGTCGAGGGCAGCACCTGGACGTGCGGCACGTAGCGCACCACCTGGGTGTTGGCCGCCGCGTTGACGGATGCCGGGTCGATCGACGGGCCGGTCGTGACGATGGCGCGCACGGGCAGCTGCGCGACGGCGTCGACACACCGCTGGAGCAGGTCGGCCTGGCCCTGCTCGCTCGTGCTGAGGCTGACCAGGACCAGCGGGAGGGACCCGTCCCGGATGTCGACCTCGTCGACGTCGCGGACCAGAGGAGGTGCGTCGAGCACCGGTCCGACGCGCACCACGTTGGCGGCGTCCGGCGAGTCGGGCTCGAACTCCTTCGGCAGCGCGACGATCGCGCTCGCGCACGCGTCGTGGATGTCGCCCAGTCGTTCGACGGCCGGCAGGCCGAGCTGCGCGCGGTGGGCGTTCGCGATCGCCAGGCCTGGGGCGAACATCTCGACGAGCTCTCCGCCGCGGAAGATCGTGTACGGCGTGTGGAACAGCGTGGCCGTCGGGACACCTCGTGCGAGCGCGACGTCGATGGCCGTGAACAGCAGGCTGTCGACCAGCACCGCGTCCGCCGGCTCCCGGTCGAGCTCCCGGGCCAGGTCCGCTGCGATGACCGAGCTGAAGCAGAGGTCCTCGATCATCAGCTTCATCTCGGCCTCGAAGTCGTCCGGGTCGTCCATGGCGTCCCAGCCCTCGCCCTGGGTCAACGGGACGAAGAGGGCGCCGGTGTCCGCGCACCGCTCCGCGATCGTGTCGTGGCCGAGCAGTCGGACGTCGTGGCCCCGGTCGACCAGCGTGCTCGTGATCCCCAGGGTGGGCGCGAGGTTCCCGGCGCCGTCCCACGTCACGATGAGGTAGCGACCCATGCGTCTCACACTCCTGTGTCCGAACTTGCTTTACAGGTTGTAAAGTACAGTACCTTTACAGGGTGTCAAGTAGGCGTTCTCAGACCCGGACCCAGATTCTCGATGCCGCGCGGGTGCTGTTCGAGGAGCACGGCTACAACGGTGCCGGTCTCGAGGCGGTCGCGAAGATGGCCGGGGTCTCCCGCCAGGCGATCTATCTCCACTTCCCGTCCAAGTCCGAGCTGCTGACCGCACTCCACGTGCACATCTTCGACACGGACGTCGTGCCGGCCATCGGGCGTCATCCGGTCACGGAGGCGATGACTGCGCTAGAGGCGCTCGAGGCGACCATCGCAGTCGACGTCGAGGTGGTCTCCACGGTGTGGCGGATCCACGAGGCCCTCACGACGGCACGGCGGCAGCACCCGGAGGTCGACGAGACCCTTGGCCCTCGAGACGAGCAGCGCTACCGGGAGCTGCTCGACATCGGCGGTCGGCTCGAGCGGGAAGGCGAGCTGCCCCCGGAGATGTCCGTCGGCACGTTCGGGGACATCTACTGGGGGCTCATGAACGTCGGCACCTACCGGAGCCTCGTCGTCGAACGAGGCTGGTCGCTCGACGACTACGGGCGCTGGGTCCGCTCGACGCTCCGGCTCCTGATCGGCGCCCCTGTGCCGCGATAGTCAGTCGACGATGTCTCCGGCGTCCGCGCGGAGTACGCCGAGCAGCCCGGTGAGGTCTGCCAGCTGCGCCGAGGTGAGACCGGGCTTCTGGAACACCTCGCCGTTGAGGCCGTCGGTGGCCTTCTCGACGACCGCGCGGCCGGCGTCGGTGATCGCGGCCAGCACGACGCGGCGGTCGTCGTCCCGGCGCTGGCGCTCCACGAACCCCTGCCGCTCGAGGCGGTCCACCGCGCTGGTGACAGACGTCGGGTGCACCTGGAGGAGCGAGCCGAGGCGGGTCATCGGCATCGCGCCGGCCGACGAGAACGACAGCAGCCGGAGCACCTCGTAGCGGGCGAAGGTCAGCTCGAGTGGACGCAGCACCGCGTCGATCCGCTCCATGAGCAGCTGCTGGGCGCGGACCAGCGAGGTCACCATGACCATGCCGTCCGCGGCGTCACCCCAGCCGTGCCGCACCCACTGCCGGTGCGCCTCGCGGATGGGGTCGCGCTTGCGTTCGCTCATCCGAAGCATCGTAGGGAGTGCGCGCCCATCTGTAGGGGAGCAACCGGACCGCGAGCACCGGCAGCACCGCGGCGAGCGCCACCACCAGCAGCGCGGACCGGGCGCCGGCGTACGTCGCGAGAACCGGCGCGACCAGGCTGCCGACCAGGCAGGCGCCGACCATGACCGTGTCGGCTAGCCCGAGGGCGCCGGCGCGGTAGCGGTCCGGTACGGCGTCCTGGAGGGTGCCGGTCACCAGGCTCTCGACGACCACGCCACTGGCGCCGGCCAGCGCGAGCACCGGCAGCGCCGGCCACGGCACCGGCGTGGCGGCGACCAGGGCGACCGCGACACCCATCGTCACCAGGCAGCGGGCCGTCGTGGCGCCGCCGAACTGCCGGGCCAGCCGGGCCAGCAGCGGAGCGCCGAGCGCGCCGAAGCCCAGGCAGGCGGTCGCGATCCCGAACCCGGCATCCCCGCGACCCCACGTCTCCTCGCTCAACGGCAGCAGCACCAGCCCGGTGACGGTGACAACCAGGTTCAGGAGCCCGGCCACGCCCAGCGCACCGAGCGCGGGCCGGCAACGCAGCACCTCGCGGAGCATCCCGGCCACGGCGTCGGGAGCCTTCTCCACCGGGCCCGGGATGGTGATCCCGGTGGCGAAGGCCAGCCCGAGGGCGGCCAGCGCGGCGGCGACCACGAGGGTCCACGGCCGCAGCGACTGCGCCAGCAACAGCCCGCCCAGCGCGGGGCCGACGACCCAGGCCGAGACCTCGATCGTCACCAGCAGCTCGGTGGCCCGGGCCCGGTTCGGCCCAGCCAGCCCGGGCAGCGCGGCCGCGATCGCCGGGTAGGTCGGCGTGCCGCACAGCACGGCGAACGCCGCGGCCAGCACGCCGAGCTCGAGGTGATCGCTCGCGACCGCGGCCGCCGCGGCGACCAGGAAGACCAGCCGCAGTGCCGCGGTCACCCGCACCAGACGGTCTCGACGGACATGGTCGCCGAGCGAGCCGACTGCCCACGAGAGCAGGACGTACGGCGCCATCCGGGCGGCGCCGGCCAGGCCGACGATCAGGGCGCCGTGCGGGCCGTCGGCGTACTGGTCCCAGACCAGCACCACCAGCAGGGGCCAGGGCAGCCCGACGGCGACGGAGCTGCATCCGTACGAGGCGAGCAGCCGCCCGACCACCGGACGGCCGGACGGGGGCGAGCTCATGTGCGGACGACCGACGTGAGCGGTGCGAAGCCGTTGAACCCCACGGTCGAGTACGTCGCCGTGTAGACGCCGGCGCAGTGGAACCGCACCTGGTCGCCCTCGGCCAGCGCCAGCGGCAGCTCGACCATGACGTCCTCGTAGAGCACGTCCGCGCTGTCGCAGGTCGGGCCGGAGAGCACGCACGGGCCGGTCGGGCCGGGGATGTCAGTGGCGAGCGGGTAGCGGATCGCCTCGTCGAGGGTCTCCACGAGCCCGGTGAAGACGCCGGCGTCGAGGAAGACCCAGCGGGTTCCCGCGCGGTGCACGACGCCGACCACCGTGGTGACCAGGACGCCGGCGTCCGCGGCGATCCCACGGCCGGGCTCGGCGATGGTGGTCGGCCGGCGGTCGCCGAACGCGGCGGCCAGGTGTCGCTCGATCGCGGCGCCGTACGCCTCCGGTGGCGGGCAGCCGTCGTCGAGCCGGGCCGGGAAGCCACCGCCTATGTCCAGCAGCCACGGGTCGAGGCCCTCCGCGCGAAGCGCCTCGAACACCGCGGCGGCCGCGCCGATCGGGCCGGCCCAGGCCTCGGGGTCGCGCTGCTGGGAGCCGACGTGGAAGGAGACCCCGTCGACACGCAGCCCGAGCCGCGCCGCGTCACGCAGGATCGCGATGGCCTCGCCGGTGGAGCAGCCGTACTTGCGCGACAGCGGCCAGTCCGACCCGTCGCCCGAGGTGACCAGCCGGCACAGCACGCCGCTGCCGGGCGCCGCCTCGGCGACCTTGGCGACCTCGCCGGGCGAGTCGACGACGAACAGGTCCACGCCGAGGCGGGCGGCGAACCGGACGTCCTCGCGCCGCTTCACCGGGTTGGAGTAGACGAGGTCGCCCGGCCCGGCGCCGGCCATGAGGGCGGCGGTGATCTCGGCCGGGCTGGCCACGTCGAACCGGCAGCCCGAGCCCGCCAGCGCCGCCAGCAGGGTCGGGTCGGGGTTGGCCTTGACCGCGTAATGCAGCGCGGTGCCGGGCAGCGCCGCGGCCAGCCGGCGGTAGGTCGCGACGGCGTACGACACATCGAAGTCGAGGTACGGCGTGCGGCGAAGCTGGGCAGGAGCGGGCGGTGTGGTCCCGAGTCGGTCCACGGCCGGCAAGAGCAGTTCGGTCATGCCCTGCCAGACCCTGGCCGTCGGACCTCGGATATGACTCGAACTGACTATGGCTCAGCGGCGCCAGGTGGTCTCCCTTCTCATGCCGGCGTACTCATGCATCGTCACGCGATGTATCGTTTCGCGATGTGACCGAGCAGGCGCTGTTCATCCTGGCCAGCCTTGCGATGGGCGAGCTGCACGGCTACGGCATCGCCCAGGACGTCGAGGAGCTCTCCGAGGGCCGGGTCCGGCTGACCGCCGGCACCCTCTACGGCGCGCTCAACCGGCTCGCCGACGACGGGCTGGTGACCCAGTCGCGCGAGGACGTGGTCGACGGCCGCCGCCGTCGCTACTACCGGCTCACGGCGGCCGGCAAGACCGCGCTGGCCGAGGAATCCGCCCGGATGCAGTCCATCGCCACCGCACTGGGGTCGCGGGCGGGTGTCCGCACCACGCGCAGGCCGAGGCCGGCGTGAGCGAGCGCTGGCTGGCCCGGTGCCTGCTCGCCTACCCGAAGGCCCAACGCGAGCGCGACGGCGGCTACCTGCTCGACCTGGCCCTCGAGCTCGGTGAGGGGTCCGGCGTACGTCGGCAGGCGCTCTCGCTGGTGCGCGGCGGGCTGCTCGAGCGAGTGCGCGGCGTACGCCGGCGCGCCGCGGTGGTGGCAGGTGTCGCCGTGGCAACGCTGCTCGTCGTCGGTGGCGTGGCCGTTGCCGACGTGTCGGTCGAGGTGGAGGTGGAGACGACCAGGGCCGAGCCCGACCCGGCCACGGCGCCGATCGTCCGGTTCGTCGACCGCACCATCCCTCACGGCGCCAGCGGGACCCTGGTCGCGATGCGCGGCCACGACGTCGTGGCCTGTGAGGGGTTCGGTCTTGCCGACCGCGCCGCGGGCGTGCCGGCCGGGTGCGACACCGTCTACGACATCGGCTCGCTGACCAAGCAGTTCACCGCCGCCGCGGTGGTCAAGCTCGAGATGCTCGGTCGGCTCGACGTGCACCAGCCGATCGGCGACTGGCTCGGGCCGGTCCCGCCGGACAAGGCGGGCATCACCATCCAGCAGCTGCTCACCCACACCTCGGGGCTGGTCGACTCGCTCGGCGACGACTACCAGCGGCTCACCCGGCGGCAGCTGGTCACGCGGGCTCTCGCCGCCCCGCTGCGCTCCGCGCCCGGCTCGGCGTACCACTACTCCAACGTCGGCTACAGCCTGCTGGCGGTGATCACCGAGCGGGCGTCCGGCATCAGCTACGAGCGGTTCCTGGCCCGCCACCTGTTCCGGCCTGCGCGCATGACGCAGACCGGTTACACGCTGCCGCGCTGGCGCCGCTCCGACGTCGCCGTCGAGTACGACGCCCGCGGGGTCGGGCAGGGCCGGCCGTTCGAGCATCCGTGGGCGGCGAGCGGACCGTGGTGGAACCTGCGCGGCAACGGCGGCCTGCTCTCGACTGCGCGTGACCTGGCGCGTTGGCACCGGGCCCTGCTCGACCATCGGGTCCTCGACCGGGGTGCCCAGCGCGAGCTGTTCCGGCCCCGCGTACCCGAGCAGCCGGGTGGCGACAGCTGGTACGGCTACGGCTGGGTGCTGCTGGACACCTCGGTCGGCCAGATGGCGTGGCACAACGGCGGCAACGGCTGGTCCTACGCCGAGCTGACCCGGGTGCTGGGGAAGGGGCTGATGGTCTTCTGGGTCACCAACCAGGCCCGCAGCACCGCCGGCGGATGGAACCTCGAGCGGCTCGGCACCCGCCTCACCGCCGGCGTGGTCCGGCTGCTGCTCGCCAGCGCGCCCGTCCGCTTGTAACTAACCGTCACAGCATCTGGCATGCGGTTATAACCGCATGGAAGAAGCCCGAACGGTTAGTTACAAGAGCGCGCGCGCCAGGGCGGCGATGTCGGCCAGCGGCGCGTCGTACCCGGGGAAGTAGCAGCAGACCCGCTCTGCGAGGTCGCCGAAGCGCCGATTCAGCTGGGCCGCGCACTCCTCGGGGGTGCCGCGGACCGCGAGGGTGTCGACCATCGCGTCGTCGACCAGCTCGAGCATCGCCGGATAGCTCTGCCTGTCATGGGCGGTCTTGGACAGCGCGTTGAGCTCGGGCTGGAGGTCGCCCCAGCCCTCGATGTCGAGGACCGGGCGGTAGGCCGGCGTGGAGCTGTAGAACGCCAGCAGCCCGCGCACTCCGAGCGTGGCCGCGGCCAGCTGTTCCGGGGACCGGCCCATGGCCAGGATCGCCTGCGGAAGCACCGCGAACGGCGCCGGGTCGGTGCGTCGCGCCAGCCCCTCCTCGATCGCGGGCAGGGTGCGCTCGCGGACGTGGCGGTGGCTGTGGAACGGCATCACCAGCAGTCCGTCGGCGACCTCGGCCGCGGTCCGCGTCATCACCGGGCCGAGGGCTCCGAGCAGTACCGGCGGAGGCCCCCACTCCAGCGGGCCGGGGCTGAACGTCGGCGGCATCAGCGTGTGCCGGGTGTGCTCGCCGCGGAAGTCGAGCCGGGTCCCGTCCTGCCAGGCTCCAAGGATCGCCTTCACCGCGAGCACGATCTCGCGCATCCGGGCGGCGGGCGGGCTCCATTTGGCGCCGTACCGGTTCTCGATGTGGGGCCGGACCTGCGAGCCGAGTCCAAGCCGGAACCGGCCGCCGCTCATCCGTTGGAGGTCGTGCGCGGTGTGCGCGAGATGCATCGGCGAGCGCGGCATCGCGATCGCGACGTTGCTCATCAGGTCGGTCTCGACTCCCGCGGCCGCGGCCGCGGCCAGAGGCAGGAACACGTCGTGCGGCCCCTCGAAGGTGAACAGCCCGGCCGCTCCGGCATCGACCAGCTCACGGGCGCGCCCGGCAGCGCGCTCGGGCGGCACGTCGAGCTGCAGGTCCAGGAGCATGGCCGAAAGGTAGTGCCTCGCCGACGTGGCGAGGGCTGACGGTCTACCTCGTCGAACGTCGAGGAGGCTCGCACGCTCGCGAACGCCGACCCTGCGGTGCGGCGGGCTGGTTCGACGTGGTCGTGGACCCGTGGTGGATCCCGGCCCGCGAGGTCACTCTCGGCAACCGCGTGGACCTGGTGCTCGAGGACTAGCTGCTCAGGAGTCGCGGGCCTTGCGCGCCCGCGACGCCGTCTTGGCCCGGTCGTTCTGGTCGAGCACCAGCTTGCGGATGCGGACCGACTGCGGCGTGACCTCCACGCACTCGTCCTCGCGGCAGAACTCCAGGCACTGCTCCAGCGACAGCTTGCGCGGCGGGACCAGCTTCTCGAAGTTGTCGGAGGTGGAGGAGCGGATGTTCGTCTGCTGCTTCTCCTTGGTGATGTTGACGTCCATGTCGTCGGCGCGGGAGTTCTCGCCGACGATCATGCCCTCGTAGACCTCGGTGGCCGGCTCGACGAAGAGGATGCCGCGCTCCTGCAACGAGGTCATGGCGTACGCCGTCGCGACTCCCTTGCGGTCGGCGACCAGCGAGCCGGAGTTGCGCGAGCGGATCTCTCCGGCCCACGGCTCGTAGCCCTCGGAGATGTGGTGCGCGATGCCGGTGCCGCGGGTGTCGGTGAGGAACTCGGTGCGGAACCCGATCAGCCCACGCGCCGGCACCAGGAACTCCATCCGGACCCAGCCGGTGCCGTGGTTGGTCATCTTCTCCATCCGGCCCTTGCGGGCGGCGAGCAGCTCGGTGATGGTCCCGAGGTACTCGTCGGGCGCGTCGATGGTCAGCCGCTCCATCGGCTCGTGCACCTTGCCGTCGACCTCGCGGGTGACCACCTGCGGCTTGCCGACGGTGAGCTCGTAGCCCTCGCGGCGCATCTGCTCGACCAGGATCGCCAGCGCCAGCTCGCCGCGGCCCTGCACCTCCCAGGCGTCGGGCCGCTCGGTCGGCAGGATCTTCAGCGACACGTTGCCGACCAGCTCGGCGTCCAGCCGGTCCTTGACCAGCCGCGCCGTGACCTTGTGCCCCTTGATCTGGCCCACCAGGGGCGAGGTGTTGGTGCCGATGGTCATCGAGATGGCCGGCTCGTCGACGTGGATCAGCGGCAGCGGCACGGGGTGCTCGGGGTCGGCGAGCGTCTCGCCGATGGTGATCTCCGGGATGCCGGCCACGGCGACGATGTCGCCCGGGCCGGCCTGCTCGCCGGGCTTGCGCTCGAGCCCCTCGGTGACGAGCAACTCGGTCACCTTGACGTTCTTGACCTCTCCGGTACGCCGGATCCAGGCGACGTTCTGTCCCTTGCGCAGCGTGCCGGCATGGACCCGCAGCAGCGCCAGCCGGCCGAGGAACGGCGACGCGTCGAGGTTGGTGACGTGGGCCTGGAGGGGCGCGCCCTCGACGTACGTCGGCGCCGGGATGGTGTCGAGGATGGTGCGGAACAGCGGCTCGAGGTCGGAGCCCTCGGGCATGGTGCCGTCCGCCGGCTTCACGAGGCTGGCGATGCCGGCCTTGCCGCTGGCGTAGACGACCGGGAAGTCGAGCGCGTCCTGGCTGTGGGTCTCGTCGAGCAGGTCCATGAACAGCTCGTAGGTCTCGTCGACGACCTCGGCGATCCGGGCGTCGGCGCGGTCGACCTTGTTGACCACCAGCACCACGGGCATGTCGGCGTTCAGCGCCTTGCCGAGCACGAACCGGGTCTGGGGCAGCGGACCCTCGCTGGCGTCGACCAGGAGCACGATGCCGTCGACCATCGACAGGCCGCGCTCGACCTCGCCGCCGAAGTCGGCGTGGCCGGGGGTGTCGATGATGTTGATGGTCATGCCCTCCGGCGCGGAGGCGCCGGTGTAGTGGACCGCGGTGTTCTTGGCGAGGATCGTGATCCCCTTCTCGCGCTCGAGGTCACCGGTGTCCATGATCCGCTCGCCGGCGGTCTCGGCCTGGTGCACGGTGAACGCGCCGGCCTGCCGCAGCATCGCGTCGACGAGAGTCGTCTTCCCGTGGTCGACGTGAGCGACGATTGCGACGTTGCGCAGGTTCGCGGTTTTCAGTTCAGGCACAAGGGTCAACTTTACGGTTCGGGAGCCTCCAGACCCGCATCGGCGTCACGGTGGCTGAGGCCTCGAAGCGTCGCCAGACCGGGCTGGGACTCGACCACCGCTCATCGAGCCTGTCGAGATGTCCGCAGCGTCGCCTCCCAGCGCACCATGCGGTGGTCTCGACAGGCTCGACCGGCGGTGGCCGGTTTGGGTGCCTTCCGCGCCTCGCGCTCGGACCTAGGCTGGCGGCATGCCCCAGATCGCGACGAACACTCGGGTCGAGCGCGAGCAGCTGCTCGACTTCGTGCGCACCCGCCACCACCTCGTGCTGGTCACCCATCGGGCCGACGGGAGCCCGCAGCTCTCGCCGGTCACCGGCGGTGTCGACGCCGACGGCCGGATCGTCGTCTCGACGTACCCCGACCGCGCCAAGGCCATCAACCTTCGCCGCGACCCGCGCGCCAGCGTGGTCGTCCTCTCCGACGAGTGGAACGACGCGTGGGTGCAGGTCGACGGCACGGCAGAGGTCCTCGACATGCCCAGCCGGGAGGCTGAGGACGGCCTGGTCGAGTACTTCCGCTGCATCTCCGGCGAGCACCCCGATTGGGACGACTACCGCGCTGCGATGCGTAGGCAGGACAAGTCGCTGGTGCGGATCACACCGGAGCGATGGGGCCCGGTCGCCACTGGTGGCTTCCCGGCCGACCGGGTGCCGTCGTGAGCGTCATGGGCTGCGGCTTCGTCCCGCCCTACCTGCTCCGCCAGATCGCGCAGAGCAGGCCCGAGGACGCCCAGTGGATCGAGCAGATGCTGGCCCACGACGACGGTGTCCGGCTGCTGCGCACGGCGGTGGCACCGGCGGCCACCGGCTCGGCGTGGCTCGTGCACGACGCTCACAACGGCTCTGCGCTGCCGGGCGAGCTGGTGCGCTCACCGGGCGACGAGCCGACGAGCGACCTCGCCGTCGACGAGGCAGCCGAGGGCGTGGCCGCGTCGCTGGCCCTCTTCAGAGAGGTCTACGGCCGCGACTCCTACGACGATGCCGGCGCCACCGTGGTGGCGACGGTCCACTACCAGCGCAACTACGTCAACGCGTTCTGGAACGGCCAGCAGCTGGTCTTCGGTGACGGTGACGGCAAGACCTTCGAACGGTTCACCAAGCCGGTCGACGTGCTCGGCCATGAGCTCACCCACGCGGTCACCGAGCACACCGCCGGGCTGGTCTACGAGGGCCAGTCGGGGGCGCTCAACGAGTCGGTCTCCGACGCCTTCGCCTCCTGCCTCAAGCAGCGCCTGCTCGGTCAGGACGCCGTGGCGGGCGACTGGCTGATCGGTGCCGGGCTGTTCATGCCCGGCGTCCGGGGGCGGGCGCTGCGCGACATGGCCCACCCCGGCACGGCGTACGACGACCCCGTCCTGGGCAAGGACCCGCAGCCGGACCACATGGACGGCTACATCGACACGACCGACGACCACGGCGGCGTACACCTCAACTCCGGCATCCCCAACCGCGCCTTCCAGCTCGCGGCGACCGCGATCGGCGGCTCGTCAGCGGAAGGTGCCGGCCGGATCTGGTACGCCGTCCTGACCGGCGGACTCTCCAGCAGCGCCGACTTCGCCGGCTTCGCGGCGGCCACCATCGCCGCGGCCGGCGAGCACACCCAGCAGGTCGAGGAGGCCTGGGACACCGTCGGCGTGACACCCGGCGCGAGCACGGCCGGCCCGGGCCAGCCGCCACCGACCACCGCCGACGAGCGGCGAGTGCGGGTGCGGCGTAGCGGCGGCTTCGCCGGGCTGGTCGCCGACGGCGAGGTCGATCTCGACGCCGACCCTCAACGCGGGCCCGAGCTCGCCGAGCTGGTCCAGCGCATCGACCTCCGGGAGGTGGCGGGCGGAGATCCCAAGCCGGACATGTACGTCTATGCCTTCGACCTCTGCGGCGACTGCGCGACCGTCCCCGAGCAGCACCTCACGTCCGACCTGCGTCGCGTCGCCGACCTCGTGCTGGGTGGCTGACCGCCGGACCGGCGGGGGTAGTCCGTGACATCTGTGCCTGTGGAACCAGCGTTTACACAGACACAGGTGTCACGGACTACCCCCGCCGCGAGGGTCAGCCCAATGCCCGGTCGAGGGCGGCCTCGACGTGCAGCGTGGTGCACGGGAAGACCGGGAGGTCGACGTCGGCCTGGTGGATGAGCAGCTCGAGCTCGGTGCAGCCGAGCAGCACGCCCTCTGCGCCGGCATCCCAGAGCTGGTGGATCAGCTCGACCACGCGGCGCCGGGTCCGGTCGAGCACGTGGCCGTGCACCAGCTCCTCGTAGATCGCCGAGTTCAGCCAGTCGTGCTCCGAGGAAGGTGGCACCAGCACCTCTAGCTCGTGGCTGGCCATCCGGTCGGTGAAGAAGCCGTCGGACATGGCGACCGTCGTTCCGATGAAGGCGACGCGGGTGACGCCTGCCTTCGCGCACGCCTCGGCGACCACGTCGGCCAGGTGCAGCAACGGGATGTCGACCGCGGCGGCAACTTGGTCGGCGACCTTGTGGAACGTCGTGGTGCACAACAGCAGGAAGTCGGCGCCGCCGCGCTCCACGTTGCGCCCGGCCTCCGCCAGCAGGGCACCGACCTGGTCCCACCGCTCCGCGTCCTCGAGCTCGGTCAGCTCGGCGAAGTCGACGGTGCTCATCACCAGCCGGGGCGAGGCCAGTCCGCCCAGCCGCTTCTGCACACCGAGATTGAGGTCGCGGTAGTAGACCGCGCTGCTCTCCCAGCTCATCCCGCCGACCAGGCCGATCGTCTTCATCCCGCTCGCCATGGGTTCACTCTTCCATGCTCAATCCTGGGAAGGCTCGCGGTGGACCTTGTGCTGAGCCGCCTGCCGTCGCGGCCGGATCACCAGCTCGTCGACATTGACGTGCGCGGGCCGGGTGGCCATCCAGGTGATGGCGTCGGCGATGTCCTCGGCCGTCAGCGGGTCCGGTACGCCGCGATAGATCGCCGCCGCCTTGTCCTCGTCCCCGTCGAAGCGGACAAGCGCGAACTCATCGGTCTTGACCATGCCCGGAGCGATCTCGCAGACCCGCACCGGCTGGTCCCAGAGCTCGAGCCGGAGCGTCTCGCTGACCACCTGGGTGCCGTGCTTGGCGGTCGTGTAGCCCCCGCCGCCCTCGTAGGCGATCCGGCCGGCCGTCGAGCCGACGTTCAGGACCATCCCGTCACCGCTGGCGATCAGGGCGGGCAACAGTGCCCGGGTCACCTGCACCAGCCCGATCACGTTGACCTCGAACATCCGGCGCCAGTCGTCGCTGTCGGCTTCGGCCACCGGGCCCGAGCCGAAGGCGGCCCCGGCATTGTTGACCAGCAGGTTCAGCGTGCCGCCGGCCGCCTCGGCCAGTCCGGCGACCGACTCCTCGTCGGTGACGTCGCAGGCCACTGGCGCCGCGCTCCCTCCTCGGGCCACGATCTCGCTGGCGAGTGCCTCGATGCGATCGGTACGGCGGGCGGCACAGAACACGTGGTAGCCCGCCTCGGCGAGCATCCTGGCGGTCGCGGCGCCGATGCCACTGCTGGCGCCGGTGACCACGGCGCTCCGCTGGGGAGGGGCGGTGCTGGAGGGACTCTCGCTCATGGCCGCCATTGTGGTGGCACACTGTCTGGTCGTGTCACCGACCTCCCTCGTCCGCATCGCCGGCATCCTGGGTGGCCTGTGCTGGGTCGGGCGGGCGATCCTCGACGACGGCGACGGTCCCACGTCCCTGATAGACGGCCTGCACTACGGCGGTCTCGCCCTGCTCGTCATCGCCCTTCTCGGCATCGGCGGCGGACTGGTGTCCGGCCTGATGGCGCTCCGCGTCGTCGTCGCGATCTGTCTCGTGGCCCTGGCGGCAGCGGTCCTGTCCTTCCTGCACGAGCAGTACGCCGACCGGTCGGTCGACGGGATCCTCGGCGGCCTGATGGTCCTCTACTGCGTCACCGGTCTCCTCGTGCGCAGGAGCCGACCGCCCGACGACGGGGTACGTGAGTCGCGCCATTCACGCGGCTCGCACGCCGCCTGAACCGGCCGTCCAGAACCACGGGGAATGCGGAGGGGCACCTCGTGGTTTGAAGGTGGGGGAGGCCGTCCCCACACACGAAGGGTGCAGGAGGTGCGCGTGGACGGGCTGCAGCGACTGGCCATGATCAGCCTGCACACCTCGCCGCTCGACCAGCCGGGCATGGGCGACGCGGGCGGCATGAACGTCTACGTCATCGAGCTGGCCAAGCGGCTCGTCGAGCGCGGCGTCGCGGTCGACATCTTCACCCGCGCCACCAGCTCCGCGCTCGACCAGGTCGTCGAGGCCTGCGACGGGGTCACCGTCCGCCACATCCACGCCGGACCGTTCGAGGGGCTGACCAAGAACGAGCTGCCGGCCCAGCTCTGCGTCTTCGCCCGCGAGGTGCTCCGCACCGAAGCGTCCCAGCCGGTCGGCCACTACGACCTCGTGCACAGCCACTACTGGCTCTCCGGTCAGGTGGGGGCGCTCGCCCGCGACCGGTGGGGAGTCCCGCTGGTGCACACGATGCACACGATGGCCAAGGTCAAGAACGACGCCCTCGCCGAGGGCGACATCCCCGAGCCGCTGGCCCGGGTGATCGGCGAGGAGCAGGTGGTCGAGGCCGCAGACATGCTGATCGCCAGCACCGACATCGAGGCCAAGCAGCTGATCGAGCTGTACGACGCCGACCCGGCGCGAGTCGAGGTGGTCCACCCAGGCGTCGACCTCGACGTGTTCCGGCCCGTCCCCAAGCAGGCGGCCCGCTCGGCACTCGGACTGCCCGTGGACGCCGACGTCCTGCTCTTCGCCGGACGGATTCAGCCGCTCAAGGGTCCCGACGTGCTGCTCCGCGCGGTGGCCACGCTGCTCGAGCGCGAGCCGGGCCGCCGCTCCCGGATCGTGGTGCCGATCGTCGGCGGTCCGTCCGGTTCCGGGCTCGACAAGCCGCAGGCGCTCGCCGACCTGGCGGCGGAGCTGGGACTCACTGACGTGGTCCGGTTCGTCCCGCCCGTCTCGCAGGCCGAGCTCGCCCAGTGGTACGCCGCGGCGACCCTCGTCGCGGTGCCGTCCTACAACGAGTCCTTCGGACTGGTGGCCGTCGAGGCCGAGGCCACCGGCACTCCCGTCATCGCCGCCGCGGTCGGCGGCCTGACCACGGCGGTGCGTGACGGCCACAGTGGTCTGTTGGTCCCCGGGCACCACAGTGACGACTGGGCCGACGCGCTGCAGCGCGTGCTCGGCAACGACGAGCTTCGCGCGCGACTGGAGGCCGGCGCGCGTCGGCAGGCCGCGCTGTTCTCTTGGGACGCCACCGCCGAGGCGACGTTCCGCGTCTACGAGCGCGCCCGCTCCTCGCTCGCGGCAGCTCTGTGAGCGACCCGGCGGCGCGGCTTCGCGCCTACCTCGACGCCAACGAGCTCGACCACGACGAGCCGCGACCCGGCCAGTTCTCGTTCGCCCTGCCCGGCGAGAAGAAGCTGCAGACCCCCGTCCGGCTCGACATCGGCACCCACGCCCTCGGTGTGCACGCCTTCGTCTGCCGCCGTCCCGACGAGAACCACGAGCGGGTCTTCGAGTGGCTGCTCCAGCGCAACCTGAAGCTGTACGGCGTGGCGTTCGCCGTCGACCGGCTCGGCGACATCTACCTCGACGGGCGGCTGCCCCTTGCGGTCCTGGACGACGATGACGAGCTCGACCGGCTGCTGGGCGAGGTGCTCACCACGGCCGACGGGTCGTTCAACACCATCCTCGAGCTCGGCTTCGCCTCCTCGATCCGCAAGGAGTGGGAGTGGCGCACGCTGCGCGGCGAGTCGACCGAGAACCTCGAGGCGTTCCGCGGTTGGCTCGAGGCAGACGAGGCCTCAGGAAGCGGCGAGGACCAGCACGAAGGCGACCAGCGCCGGTAGCGCCTGCACGAACAGGATGCGGCGGCTGACCGTCACCGCGCCGTACGCCCCCGCCACGATGACGCAGGCGAGGAAGAAGAGCTTCACGTCGTCCAGGTCGTCGATCAGTCCCCACACGAGGCCGGCGGCCAGGAACCCGTTGTAGAGGCCCTGGTTGGCGGCGAGCGCCTTGCTCTCGGTCGCGAAGGCCGGGTCGAGGCCGAACGTCTTGTGCCCGGTCGGGGTGTCCCAGAGGAACATCTCCAGCACCAGGAAATAGAGATGGAGGGCGGCGACCAGGCCGACCAGCACATTCGCGATGACGCTCATGTGCCGATCCTCCCAGTCGCCGCCCTCCTCAAGCTGTGCTCGGGCTGACGCCCGTCTTGATGGCGGAAGGCCCGCCGTGGGTCAGCGCTTCGCCTTCACCTTCCAGCTGACCTTGGCGGCAACCCCGACGTTCTTGGAGGGGTCGGTCGCCCGGACCTGGAACGTGTGCTTGCCGATCGACAGGTTCTTGAGCTTCCTGGGTGACGTGCACGGGTTCCAGCCCAGGCCGTCGAGGTTGCACTCGAACGTCGATCCCGCCTCGTTGGACACGAAGGACACCGCCGCCTTGCGCTTCGTGGACGACTTGGGCTTCTTGGTGATCGTCGTGACCGGCTTCACCTCGTCGGTCAGCACGAAGGTGAGCGAGAAACCGCCCGCGATCGTGGGGACGTCGCCCCCCACGTCGTCCGCGGCCGACAGCGTCCAGTTGCCGTTGGGGTCGGCGCCGTCGAAGGCCCCCAGGCTGCCGTTGGTCGGCACCGGCACGAAGAGGGGATCCGGAGTGGCGCTGCCGTCGGTGGGCCAGTAGGACGCGTTCGGGCAGGCGGCGGCCGAGGGGAACGCCGAGGAGGCCTCGTCGTCGATCGTGACGGACTGGTTGACGAAGTCGTTGCCGGCGCACGAGTCGGACATCAGCATCACCGTCTTCCCGTTGGGTCCGGTGAGCTCGATGTCGAGGTCACCTGGGAAGGTGGTCGAGATGCTGTTCAGCGTCACGTTCAGGTCGCTGATATGGCCGGGCAGACCGCTGACGGCCAGCACGCTGGTCACACCAACGGGGGTGTTGTCGGGCGGGCTGATCGTCGTCGAGTTGGTCACCGTCGACGTCGTCGGCGCCGCGTAGGCGGCCGGGACCCCGACGGATCCGACGACGAGCGCCGCGCAGGCGGCGATGGTGAACGTACTGGTCAGGATGCGCAAGGAATTACCTCTCGTCAGGTCCTCCACGATAGGACCATGCGAACCTGCCGCCCGGGCCGCGTCGTGTCAATGGCCCGAACTGATCATTTTGTTACGCGTGGGATCAGAGGGGCGGGCGCGACCGCGGTCGTGCGGGCTCCGAGGGCTCGGTTGGTGGGTTCCGGATGATGGGCCCGGGTGGCGGGTCAGCAGGGTGCCGGAGGCTCGGTGGCCATGGTGCGCGGCTTGCGGCGGGCCACCGCCACACCGACGAGCGCAAGGCCACCGCCGACGTAGGCCATGCCGGGTGGCGTCTCACTGAGGAAGAGCCAGCCCATCACGATCGTGATCGGCGGGACGAGGTAGGTCGTCACGCCCAGGCTGCTGGCCGTCATGGTGCGCAGCGCGTAGGCGAATGTGGTGAAGGCGATCGCGGTCGGGAAGACGCCGAGGTAGACGACCCACCAGATGTCGGTCGTCGACGCTGAGCGGGTGTCGTCGACCAGCTGGCCCACGAAGGGCAGGCACACGATCGCGCCGACCGTGCACGCCAGCCACGTCACGTGGATCGCAGGCAGCCGGGCCATCAGCGGCTTCTGCAGGACCAGGCTGACGGAGTAGACGACGGCCGCGACCAGGCAGAGCACGACACCCAGCACACTGCGGTCACCGGTGGAGCCGCCGGAGGCCGTCGCGATGAGGGCGATGCCACTGAACGCGAGGGCGAGGCCGAGCCCGAGGTAGAGCGTGAACCGCTCGTTGAGGAAGAGCGCCGCCAGCAGTGCGACCAGGACGGGTGAGACCTGGATGAGCATCACCGCGGTGCCGGCGTCGACGTGCTCCTCGCCGGCGTTGAGGGCGACGTTGTAGACGCCGAACCACAGGACGCCGATCGTCACGATCGAGACCCACTGGCCGCGGGTGGGTCGGGGGAGGCCGCGGCCCAGCGCCACCGCGCCCAGGCAGACCGAGCCGACGAGGAGTCGACCGAGGGACAACGAGCCGGGGGAGAAGATGCCGGCGAGATGGCGGATCGCGACGAACGCCGAGGCCCAGAGCAGGAGGGTCACGCCGACGGCCGCCATCGGCAGCCAGGTCGGGGCCTGCGAGCCGGTCGGCTCGGGCGCGCTGCCGGTCTCCTCGGCGGGCGTGGTCGCGGTCACCGCCCCACCCTATGAACTGGCACCGACAGCTGACACGCGGATATCAGACGTCGTTCAACGACATGGCGCCAGCGTCCCTAGTTCAGATCCAGCTTGTAGCCCAGGCCGCGCACGGTGACGAGGTACTTCGGCTCGCTCGGGTCGGGCTCGAGCTTGGCGCGCAGCCGCTTCACGTGCACGTCGAGCGTCTTGGTGTCGCCGACGTAGTCGGAGCCCCAGACCCGGTCGATCAGCTGGCCGCGGGTGAGCACCCGGCCCGGGTTGCGCAGGAACATCTCCAGCAGCTCGAACTCCTTGAGCGGCAGCCGCTGCTCCTCCCCGCCGACCGTGACGACGTGGCGCTCGACGTCCATGCGGACCGGCCCGGCCTCCAGCGTCGCCGGGGAGAGGTCCGGCTCGGTGCCGCGCCGCAGTACGGCGCGGATGCGGGCGACCAGCTCGCGCGGCGAGTAGGGCTTGGTGACGTAGTCGTCGGCGCCGAGCTCGAGCCCGACCACCTTGTCGACCTCGTCGTCCTTCGCGCTCACCATGATCACCGGCACGCTCGAGGTCTGCCGGATCGTGCGGCACACCTCGGTGCCCGGGATACCGGGCAGCATCAGGTCGAGCAGCACGATGTCGGCGCCGTTGCGGTCGAACTCGGTGAGCGCGGCATTGCCGTCGGCCGCGATCGCGACCTCGAAGCCTTCCTTGCGGAGCATGTAGGCGAGGGCCTCGCTGTAGCTCTCTTCGTCTTCTACGACGAGTACCCGGGTCACTTCAGTACCCCCCTCTGATCGGCTGATTCTGGATGGGCTCTGGGGGGTCCAGCGCCGATACCCCGTGGTGGGGCTGGTGCTGGGGAAGGGTCAACGTGAACGTCGACCCCTGGCCCTCGACGGACCACACCCGGATGTCGCCACCGTGGGTGGCCGCGACATGCTTGACGATCGAGAGGCCGAGCCCGGTGCCTCCCGTGGAACGGTGCCGGGCCGGGTCGACCCGGTAGAAGCGCTCGAAGATCCGGTCGATCTCGTCGGTGGGGATGCCGATGCCCTGGTCGACGACCGAGATCTCTACCGCCCCATCGTCCGACTTGGTGGTGACGAGGACGGTGGAGTCGACCGCGGAGTAGGAGACAGCGTTCGCGACGAGGTTGGCCACCGCGGCGGTGACCTGCTCCTCGTTGCCGAACACCTCGAGCCCTGGCGTGCCGCCGGTGACGATGTCGATCCGCTTGGAGTCCGCGTCGATCGCGCTGGTGTCGACGGCGACGCCGATGACGTCGTCGATGCTCACCGCGGTCGGCGTCTCGAGCGGGTCGTCGGCCTGGAGCCGGGACAGCTCGATGATCTGCTGCACGAGGCGGGAGAGCCGGTCGCTCTCGGTGAGCATCCGGCCGGCGAACCGCTTGACCGCCTCCGGGTCGTCGCTGGCGTCGGACACTGCCTCGGCCAGCAGCTTGATCGCGCCCACGGGCGTCTTCAGCTCGTGGCTGACATTGGCGACGAAGTCGCGGCGTACGGACTCGACCCGGCGCTCGCGGGTGCGGTCCTCGACCAGGGCCAGCACCAGGTGCGAGCCCAGGGGCGCGATCCGGGCGGTGACGTGTCGGTCCGGGCCGGAGGGGCGGTTCATGAGCAGCTCGGTCTCGCGGATCTGGCCGTCGCGGCGCACCTCGTGGACCAGCCGGTCGAGCTCCTCGGAGACCAGCTGGGTGCCGCGCACCAGCCCTAGGGCGTACGCCGGCGCAGAGGCCTTCACGACCGTGTCGGTGTCGTCGACGATCACGGCGCTGCTGCGCAGCACCGAGAGAACGGTCGCCACCTCGGGCGGGACCACGGGCTCTTCGTGCGTGGGGAGCGTGGACTGTTGGCGGTCGCTGATGTGCCACGCGAGCACGGCTCCGCCGGCAACGACGGCTCCGAGGACGGCGGCGAGGAACGCCTGTGTCGTCGGGTCCACACCTACGATGGTAGGGCGGGTGTCGCACGACGTTCGCTTCCGCGGGGTGCGAGGCACCGAACGTTCATATTCAGTTCACGTCGTCACCCCGAACGGACACCTTGTCTACCTACGGTGGCGCCATGCGCGAAGCCTTCCACGACCAGCTCGAGTCGATCTTCGACGACCTCGCTGCGATCTGCTCCCAGGTCGAGGCGGCGGTCTCCGGCGCCACCGAGTCCTTGCTCACCGGCAACGCCGAGATCGCCGAGCGGGTCATCAGCGCCGACGCGGCCATCGACCAGGCCCGCGTGCGGGTCGAGGACACGGCCTTCTCCCTGCTCTCCCTCCAGCAGCCGGTTGCCGGCGACCTGCGGGTCGTCGTCGCGGCCCTGCGGATGGTGACCGAGCTCGAGCGGATGGGCGACCTCTCCGTGCACGTCGCCAAGATCGCCCGGCTCCGGGTCCCCAACATCGCGGTGCCCGAGGAGATCCGGCCCACCATCAGCCGGATGGCCGAGGTCGCCGAGGACATGGTCAAGTCGGTGCAGCAGGTCATCACCACCCGCGACGTCAACGCCGCGCTCGAGGTCCGCAAGGACGACGAGGAGATGGACCAGCTGCGTCGCCAGAGCTTCGTAGAGCTGCTCTCCGACAGCTGGTCGCACGGTGTCGAGGCGGCCGTCGACGTGGCCCTGCTCGGCCGCTACTACGAGCGGATCGCCGACCACGCCGTCTCGGTCGCGAGCCGCGTCGTCTACATCGTCACCGGCGAGTTCCCAGTAGCAGGCTGAAAGCTCCAGCGGGGCGGACGCAATAGGACCGGGGGAGCGAAGCGACCCGGTTTTGCGAGCGCAGCGAGCGCGCCCCGCGATCGGCTCGGCGGCCACGATGGACGGCGAAGCTCCGCGCAGCGGAGCAAGCAGTCCGTCGTGGGTGCCGGGCCGAAGCTTGCGGGGGTTAAGTCAGCGGCCCTGGTTCGCCACGGCGGCGGCAGCTTTTGCGGCTGCGTCGGGGTCTAGGTAGGTGCCGCCCGTGACAGTGGGCCTCATGTCGTCGTCTAGCTCGTAGACCAGCGGCATGCCGGTGGGGATGTTGAGCCCGGCGATGTCCTCGTCGCTGATCTGGTCGAGGTGCTTGACCAGGGCGCGCAGGCTGTTGCCGTGCGCGGCGACCAGGACGGTCTTACCGGCGCGCAGGTCGGCGGTGATGTCGGCCTCCCAGTACGGCAGAAAGCGGTCGATGACGTCCTTGAGGCACTCGGTCCGGGGCATCTCGGCACCCAGGTCGGCGTACTGAGGCAGCCCGGCCTGGGACCACTCGGACGAGTCGTCGATCGGCGGCGGAGGGGTGTCGAACGAGCGGCGCCAGAGCATGAACTGCTCCTCGCCGTACTCCTCCAGCGTCTGCTTCTTGTTCTTGCCCTGCAGGGCGCCGTAGTGCCGCTCGTTGAGCCGCCACGACCGGGTGACCGGGATCCAGTGCCGGTCGGCCACGTCGAGCGAGATCGCCGCGGTCGTGATGGCCCGGCGCAGCAGCGAGGTGTGCACGACGTCGGGAGCGAGGCCGGCGTCCTTCAGCTGCTGGCCGCCGCGTTCGGCCTCGACGCGGCCCTTGTCGCTGAGGGGTACGTCGACCCAGCCGGTGAAGAGGTTCTCGGCGTTCCATGTGCTCTCGCCGTGGCGGAGCAGGACGAGGGTGTGCGGCACGCGCCTAGCCCTCGTCGAGTGCGCAGTTGTAGGGCTCGGCCGCGGCGCCCGAAGCGGGGCTCTCGCTCTCGTCCTCGGTCGGGCTCACGGTGGTGCCGTCGGTGGGCACGTCACCGGGGGACGGCTCGGCCGTCTCGGGCTCCGACTCCTCCGGCTGCTGCTGGGAGGGGTCGAGGCCGTTGTAGGTGTTGCAGGCGAAGACGATCGGCACGTCCATCGTGACCGTGTCGCCGCTGTCGAAGGTCAGTGTCAGCTCCGCGACCTCGCCGGCCTCGAACTCACCGGTCACGGTGATGGGGTCCTGGTTGACGAGGTTGACGAACCCTCGAGCGGGGAGGGGGATCGAGGGGTCCGCCGGGTCGATCTCCAGGTCGCTCCACTCGCCGGAGCCGGCCAGGCCCGTGAACTCGAAGTCCTCGTCGGCCAGGCTGTTGCTCAGCGAGGCCACGAAGGTGCCGGAGTTGGGCTGCGCTGCCACGATCACCGCGCTCAGCACCTTGACGTCACCGGTCGGGTGGTTGATGCCCGCGGCCTGCGTGTTGGGCCGGTCGGTCGCCTTGCCGAAGCCGCACGAGCCGAGCAGCGGCAGAGCGAGGACGAGGGCTCCCGCGACCAGCCGTAGCGAGCGTCGGGTCTGCATGGCACAGAACACTAATGGACGCGTTGCCTTGCGCTAGAGCGGCTCCTGCGCCAGCCCCACGTGGGTCCCGGCGAAGGCAAGCCCGACCAGCACCAGCACGGTGTAGGTGCCAGCCAGCCACAGCAGCCGGGAGGCGCCGATCTTCAGTCCGAGCTTGAGCGGGAGGTAGGTCCAGCGGTCCTCGTTGTCGGGCACCAGCCCCCACAGCGCGGTCAGCAGGTGCACGCCGATCCCGAGCAGCGCGGCCAGCCCGGTGATGAGCAGCTCGGGCGGGGAGCCCCTCTCCTGGCCGCCCCAGCCGCCGTACGAGAGGAACGCCGGGTAGAGCGCGAACGACGCCGCCCACGGCAGCCACGACAGGAAGCCCTTGCGCAGCCAGACCCACTGGCCGAGCAGGCCGATGGCGAGCGAGATGAGGTACGCCGACCCGGCGTAGAGCCCGTTGCCCACCGACAGCGGCACCACCAGGAAGACCGCGAGGGCCAGGCAGAACCACACCGTGCCCGGATCGAGCCGGCCGTCAGCGAGCGGCTTGCCGGTGCGCTGGTGGCGGGCGTCGCGCTTGCGGTCGACCAGGTCGTTGAACCAGCCGAGGATCACCTGGCCCACCAGCACCGTGCACAGGATCAGCAGCAGCTCGCGGCTGGGACGCCCGGCCAGCGCGGCGGCGACGGTCATGCCGACCGCCGTGATCAGGGCCTGGCGCGGGTGGGCGCACCGAACGAGCAGGAACGGCGTCAGGTTGCCCAGCCTGAACGCAGGCGGCTCGGGCTCCGAGCTGTCTTCGGTGGCGCCGGACTCGGCGTCGGCGTCGGCATCGGCGTCGGGGTTGGGGTCGGGCGCCGGCTCGGTCACGGTGTCTGTGTCGCGGTCGGCGTCGGGTTTGCCGGTGGACGTGGGCTCGGTGGTGGCGGGTGGTGCTGGTGTGGCCGCTGCAGCGGTCGGATCCGCCGGTTGGGCCGCCCCAGCGCTCTCCGCAGCCTCTCGCCGGGCCGCCTTTCCGCGACCCCAGCGACCCTCTCTCGCCATGCCCCGCAGTATTGACCACACGGGGTCGGCGGGAGGGCTGCGGTGCCGATGACCTGCGATTTCACCTGTGAGGACCCTGAGAGGACGCCGGGTGTGCGCGGTGTTTGGCCACCCCTCGCAGCATGAGCAACCGGCCTTTGTCAAGTGCCGATTGTGCCTCTGACCTGCGGAAACGTCGGTCAGAGACGACCAGTGGCGTGTTAGACTGGTCACCTAGGAAGGGGAACTTCACATATGACTTTCACCGTCGGCGAAACGGTCGTTTACCCGAACCACGGGGCCGCGATCATCGAGGACATCGAGATGCGGACCGTCAAGGGAGAAGACCGTGAGTACCTCGTACTCCGGATCGTCGCCCAGCAGGACCTCGTGGTGCGAGTCCCGGCCTGCAACCTCGACCTCGTGGGTGTCCGAGACGTCGTTGACAAGGCGGGGCTCGACCGGGTGTTCGACGTCCTGCGCGCTGCGCACGTCGAGGAGCCGACCAACTGGTCGCGCCGTTACAAGGCCAACCTCGAGAAGCTGCACAGCGGCGACGTGATGAAGGTGGCCGAGGTCGTCCGCGACCTGTGGCGCCGCGAGCGTGACCGTGGCCTGTCGGCCGGCGAGAAGCGGATGCTGGCCAAGGCGCGCCAGATCCTCGTCTCCGAGCTGGCCCTGGCCGAGCACACCAACGAGGACAAGGCCGAGGCCATCCTCGACGAGGTGCTCGCCTCCTGAGCGACGCTCAGCCTCAGCTCTACATCGACCCGCCCGAGCCTGAGCTCGGGCGGGTCGATGCGTTGGGGACGGTGGTGGAGACCCACCGCGGGTCGCTGCCGTTCGCGCTGGTGCACGGCGAGCCGCTCGTGGCCGCGGCCGCCTGGGCGATGGGCGAGGCGGGGGTCTTCCTGGTCGACCTCGGCACCGGCTGGGAGGCGGTGGTGGACGCTGGTACGCCGTTCGTGCTGCACGACGCGCTCTGCCCGCTCACGCCACCGACGTTCCTGGCCGCCTGCGTGGAGCGAGCGGCCGGGTCGGCCACGGTCACGGTCGGGGTCCGGCCGGTCACCGACACGGTCAAGGAGCTGCACGACGGCCGGGTGGGCGCGACCCACGACCGGGCCGACCTGCTCCAGGTGGTCTCACCGGTGGTGCTTCCGGCGGCCGTGGTCGGCGCGCTCGACGGTGTCCCGTCCTACGACTTCGTCGAGCTGGTGGCCGCGCTCGCCGAGCGGTTTCCGGTCGTGACCCTCGAGGCGCCCGCCGAGGCTCGCCGGGTCGCCGACGAGGACGACCTCCGGGTGCTGGAGGCGCTGACGGTGCCCAGGACGGCCTAGAGAGAGGCTCCGCGCAGGGGCGGGTACGCCGACAGCTGGGGCAACCCGGCCACCGGCAGCGGGTGCGTGGACGACTCGTCGTAGATCTCGGCCGCGATCGGGTCGCCGGCGGTGTCCAGGTAGGTGATCTGCCTGATCAGGTTCGGGACGTCGAGGTAGCCGTCGGCGTCCAGCGGGATCGCGTCGGTCCGATCGTGCAGGATGTTGAGCACGACGTAGCCGTCGCGGGAGGTCACCGTGGGGGAGGTGTCGTCAGCCAGGTCGAACCGCACCGCCGCCACCGCATCGGGCAGCCGGTCCACCCAGACCAGGGCCCAGGTCGGGCAGTCCTGCTGGACCTCGCCCTCGACCAGGCCGCAGCCGTTCCCGAAGCCGTAGCTCCGGGCGATCTCGGTGAGGCCCGGGTCCTGCACACTCGGGTCGGATGGGTAGACGTCCATGACCGCCGGGAACTCCGCGCCCTGCCGCGCGATCGCGCACTCGGCCCAGTACGCGCCGTCGGCGGACTCGAGGGCCACCACCTGCTGGAGGTCCGTGGCCACCGCGCTGCGTACCAGCGGTGTCCCGGTGCTGTAGAAGACGTCGGTGGCCGCCTGCACGTCGGGCGGGCCGTTCCGGCACGCGTCCACCAGCGCCGCGTCGGGCGGTGTCACCGGCTCGACGGCGCGCTTCTCGGAGCCGTGCGTGGCCAGACCGACGCCGCCTGCGACCACGACGGCGGCGAGCGTCGCCGCGGCGAGGGCCGCGACCCGGTGGCGCCGCAGCCGCGTCCGGCCGGCCTCGACGTCGGTGAACACCGGCGGGGCGGGCGGTGCGTCGGCCGTGCTCTGGTCGAGCAGGTCGCGGAAGCGCTCCGGGTTCATCGTCATCGGTCCACCTCGGTCATCAGCTCGTGCAGCGCAGCCAGGGCCCGAGACGTGTGGCTCTTGACGGTTCCCTCGGCGATGCCGAGGTCGTGAGCGGTCTCGGTGACCGAGAGCCCGAGCCAGTGCCGCAGCACCACGGTCTTGCGCTGCATCTCCGGCAGCCGTTGCAGCGCCGCGACCAGGTCGTCCCTGGCCGCCACGTCTGCCGACCCGCGCTCGCGGTCAAGACCGTCGAGCCCGCTGCGCTCGCGACGCCAGGGCCGGCGGGACTCGTCGATGGCGGTCCGGGCGATGGTGCGGCGGACGTAGGCGTCCGGGTCGGACGCCCGCTGCACGCGGGGCCATGCGACGTACAGCTTGGCCAACGCGGTCTGCACGACGTCGTCGGCGGCGTGCCAGTCGCCACAGAGGCTGTAGGCCAGTCGCCGCAGCCGTGGCCGGGCCGCGGCGACGTACGCCTCGAACTCGGCGTCGCGCTGGCTCCGTCTCACGGCAGCAGGACGGATGTCGACGGGCGATCGGTTGTCACAGGAGCTGTTCGGCTACCGCTAGGTCCTCGGGGAAGGTCACCTTGAGGTTGGCGGCGCCGCCGTGGACCGCGACCACCGGCAGGTCGGCGTAGCGCTCGAAGCAGGCGGCGGTGTCGGTGCTCTCGTAGCCTTCGGCGGCGGCCCGGCGATGCGCCTCCAAAAGAGGTACGGCGCGGAAGGCCTGTGGGGTCTGCACACCGGCCAGGTGCTCGGCCACCGGGCGCAGGTCGCGGCCCAGCAGCCCCGGCAGCTCCACTACCGGGAGCGCCCCGCCGTGCTCGCGAGCGCCCGCGATCGTCGCCTCGAACAGCTCTGGCCCGGCCAGCGGCCGGGCACCGTCGTGCACCGCGACCACGTCGACGTGGCCGGCGTCGATGTCCTCGGCCAGCGCCTGCAGCGCCGCCCACTCCGAGGCATGCCTGGTGGCGCCGCCGGGCGCCAGGCGGATCTCGCGCTCACTCAGCAGTGGGGCGACCGCCTCACGGACGGCGCTCTCGTCGCCGGGGCGGACGCCGAGAACGAGCCGCACCACGTCAGGAACCGCCAGCGCGGCGCGCACCGACCGGCCGAGCACGGTGGTGTCGCCGAGGGGCAGCAGCACCTTGTTGGTGTCCGCGCCGACCCGGCTGCCGGACCCGCCGGCGAGGATCACGACAGCGGCGGGCACGGACAAACTGTTACATGCCTGTTGCATGGGAGCCGTCAGGGGAAACACGGCGTCCCTAGGTTCGGCACCGTGACACCCCGGCCGGACCCGATCGAGTGGCAGCCCGTGTGCCGGCTCGCCGAGCTCGAGATCGAGCGCGGGGCAGCCGCCCTGGTGCACGGCCAGGCGGTCGCGATCTTCCGGGTCGACGAGACGACCGTCTATGCGCTGGCCAACCACGACCCGTTCGACCGGCACGCCATCCTCGCGAGGGGCATCGTCGGCGTCTCTGGCGACGTGCCGTTCGTGGCCTCGCCGGTGCACAAGCACGGCTTCGACCTGCGCACCGGCCAGTGCCTGGACGACGCGCACGTCTCCGTCGCGGCGTACGACGTCAAGATCGTCGAGGGTGTGGTGCTGGTCGGGCACCGGAAGACCGCAGCGGCGTAAGTCAGCGCTTCAGGTCGCGGAAGGCATCGAGCAGCGTCGACTGCCCCTCGGTGGAGAGGGTGTCGACGGGCACGGTGCCGAGCAGGTCCAGGGTCTCGCGCATCTGGTCGAGGTAGCGGCCGCACGCCACGCAGGCCTGGAGGTGCTTCTCGAAGCGGCGGCGGTCGCGCCAGCCCAGCGAGCCCTCGAGGTAGTCGGTGACCAGCTCGACCACCTGCTGGCAGTTCAGGGCGGCCATGTCAGCTCCCCTCCAGGTAGTCGGCGAGCCCCGCGCGGACGGCGGTGCGGGCCCGGTGCAGCAGTACCCGCTGGTTGGCCTGGGAGATCTCCAGCATCGTGCAGACCTCCTCGGAGCTGTGGCCGATCACGTCGCGGAGGGTCAGCACCACTCGTTGCCGGTCGGGCAGCGTGTCGAGGACGTCGCGCAGCTCGCGGCGTACCTCACCGGCCAGCACGGAACCCTCGACCGCGACTTCAGCGGGCCACGCCGACGGTGCGGCCCGCCAGCCGCCGTCCTGGAACAGCGCCGGATCCAGACTCGGACCCGAGTCGTCGCCGGCGATGCTGCTCCACGGCAGGGTGCGGTGCTCGCGGACGCCGCGGCTCTTCGCGGTGTTGACCAGGATCCGGTGGACCCAGGTCCGTAGCGACGACCGGCCCTCGAAGCGGTCCAGCCCCTTGAGCACGGCCAGCCAGGTGTCCTGGACGACCTCCTCGGCCGAGGCCTGCGTCGACACGAAGCCTCGGGCCAGCATCAACATGGATCGCGACCAGTCGTTGACCAGGCCGGCGAACGCGGCCTCGTCGCCGGCCCGGAGGGCGGCGACCAGATCGCTCTCGTCACCGGCCACCCGGGCACCCTAGCCACAGTCACCGGTACTCCGGGTTCTCGAAGTCGAAGCGGGTCCCGGCGTTCCACTCCGAGCGCTGGTTGCCGTAGTCCGGCACGCCGCCGGCGTCCTTCAGCATCTTGGCGAGGTGCATGAGGTTCCACGTCATGAACGTGGTGTTGCGGTTGGTGAAGTCGTTCTCCGGCCCGCCGCTGCCCGGGTCGAGGTACGACGGCCCGGGGCCCGCCTCGCCGATCCAGCCGGCGTCGGCGTTGGGCGGGATCGTGTAGCCGACGTGCTGCAGCGAGTAGAGGACGTTCTGCGCGCAGTGCTTGACGCCGTCCTCGTTGCCGGTGATCAGGCAGCCGGCCACGCGTCCGTAGAAGAGGTACTGGCCCTTGTCGTTGAGCTCGCCGGACAGCGCGTAGATCCGCTCGATCAGCTGCTTGGTGACGCTGGAGTTGTCGCCGAGCCAGATCGGGCCGGCCACCACGAGGATGTCGCTGGCGAGGATGCCGGGGTAGAGGTCCGGCCACGCGTCGTTCTCCCAGCCGTGCTCGCGCATGTCGGGATAGACGCCGGTCGCGACGTCGTGGTCGATGAGCCGGAGCTCGCTCACCTCGACGCCGTGCTTGCGCATGATGCCGGCGCTGGCATCGACCAGACCCTGGGTGTGGCTCGGCTCCGGGCTGCGCTTGAGGGTGCAGTTGACGAAGGTCGCCTTGAGGCCGGTGAAGTCGTGCTCGTCCATGGGGACCAGTCGCCGGCCCCCGTCGGACCGTTACAGCCCGTCGGGGATCTCCGCGGTCAGCACGTCGTCGCCCCCGAACGCGGCGTCCTGCCAGACCAGCCGGTTGCCCGACATGGACGGGAAGCCCTGCTGGCCGCCCTCGGGCACCAGGTCGTAGATCTTCCCGGTGGCCAGCGAGGCGAGGTAGAGGTCGGTCTCCGGGAACGGCGAGTCGCCGCCCGCGACGCCGGCGGTCAGCGCGCCCAGCTCCTCGGCCCAGACGACGTACTTGTCGTTCATGGTGACGCCGAACGGCGAGGCGCCGCCGCTGAGCTGGAAGCTCTGGCCGTCCGCGGTGAACAGCTCCACGTGGCCGCTGTCGTCGACGGCCACCAGGTTCCCGCCGTGCGCAGCGACCGAGATCACCGCGCCGTCGAGCCGGCCGACCTGGCTGACCTGCCCGCCGGGCTCCCAGACCAGGACCTTGCCGCCGTCGGTGCCGATGCCGACCACGCCGGCGCCGGTGCCGAGCCCGGTGATGGTGTCCCCGCTCAGCCCGGTGACCTGCGCCCTGGAGACCTGGCCGCCGGCATCGACGTACGAGACCGTGTCATTGGCACCGACCCACGCCGCCCCGACGTCGGAGCCGGCCAGGCCGGCCGCGATCGTCGCCTCGAAGGGCACCTGTTCGAGGACGACCGCTGCACCTCCGCCGGCCGGGTAGCGGGTGACCTCACTGTTGAGGTCGAGGGTGACCAGCGCGTCGCCGCCGAAGGCGACCTCGGCGACGTTGGAGCTCCCGCCGAGGCTCGGTGTGGCGCCACCGACCTTGGTCGAGGCGAGGAAGCCGAAGGTGTCGCCGTCGCCGCTGACGTCGAGCCAGGCGACGCTGTCCTTGCTGACGACCGGGTGCAGCTGCGTGGCCGGCGAGGCCGAGACCGTGACGCCGCCCAGCTCGCCGATGTCGGGGCAGCCGGCGCAGATCTTGTTGGCGTCGAAGACCTCCCGCGCGGTGCGGAGCACGACCGGGTCGAGCCCGGTGTCGACGATGACCTGCTCCACAGCGGCCCGCGCGTCGAGGAACCCCGAGGTCGGTCCGAGCCGGGTGGTCAGCGCGGCGTACACGACCTTGTCGAAGGCCTGCGCCTTCGGGGAGTCGTTGCCGGGCTTGCCGTCGATCTTGGCCAGGGTGACCCGGATCGACCACAGCGCGTTGTTCCAGATCGCGGAGTTGTAGTGCACGCCGCCCTGGTCCTGACTGCTGAAGCCGAGCAGCTTGAGCCGGTAGCCCGGGTCGAGGACGCGGAGGTAGTCGTCGAAGTCGTTGCCGGTCTGCATGTAGCGGAGCGACAGGCTGCCGTCGGGGTTCCTGGTGCAGAAGATCGTCTCCTCGGTGTAGCCGGTGCAGCCACCCTCGAAGATCGCGACGCTGTCGGTGCCCTTGACCTGGTTGCCGATCACGTTGCCGAAGTAGTCGGAGAAGCTCTCGTTGAGGGCGCCGGACTGGCCGGTGTACTTCAGCCCCGCCGAGGTCGAGGTGACACCGTGGGTGATCTCGTGGCCGGCGGTGTCGATCTCGACCTCGGTCACCTCGGCCTGGCCCTGCGAGGTGGTGCACGGGTTTCCGTAGACCATCTGCGGCTGCCGCAGCGAGTCGGTGAAGAAGGAGTTGCAGAAGTCAGAGGGGCCGTAGTGCACCGACGAGACCAGCGAGCCGCCCTGGCCGTCCCAGGAGTTGCGGCCCAGCGCCGCGTAGAAGTCGTAGACCGCACGGCTCAGCGCGTGCGCGGCCATCGCCTCGGCGTCGCGGACGTTGGTGTCCGGGCTGACCACGAGCCTGCCGGGCAGCTGCGAGCTGTTCCTGACCCGCGAGGCGTCGTATGTCCAGATGCCGCCGGTCTGGGTCTGCTGGTTCCACGACGACGTGGTGGTGTCGAGCAGAACGACGCCCTTGTTGGTCTGGACGCCGTGCCCGGAGAGGGTGCCGCCGATCGGGTTGGGGCCGGTGACCTCGACCGAGTTCGGGTCTGGGTCCGCTGCGATGGTCCCGGCCAGGTGGACGCGGTGCAGGTACGTCGCCGCCGAGGCCGCCCAGGGGAGTGCGACCCGGCCCTCGCCGGTGACCCGCTGGACGCTGAGGATGTCGCCGGTGGTGGCGTCGATGTAGTAGTTCGCCGCGGCCAGGGGCTGGGTGACGTCGGTCTCCGTGGCAACCGGGATCAGCCAGGCGAGCACGCCGGCACCGCGCGGCAGCACCACCAGCGAGGGCGTGGCCTGCGCGGTGCCGGCCGACGCCTGTTCGGCGATCGCCTGCGCTTGGTCGGCCGGGATCAGCGGGTCCGTCAGCACCGACAGCCCCGGGAAGACCCGGCCCCGGGCGCCGGTCACCCGGCCGTCACGCTCGACGAAGACGAGGGAGGCGTCGAGGACCGGGACGTCACCGACGGCCTGGGTGGCCCTGGTGGAGACGATGCCCGGGATCGTCACGGTGTCCGGTTCGCCGAGCCGGAGCACGGTGGAGTCGACGCCGAACAGGTCCGGTCCGTAGCCGTCCATGAACGCCGTCGGGGTGCCCGACCACGACCCGCCGCTGAGCTCGGAGAGGTAGCCGGTGACGTCGTCCTGCCGGCCGACCCAGCCGGTGCCGGTCTCGTCGCGCAACCCGTCGATGGCCTTCTGCAGCGTGTTGAGCCGGGCCCGCACGTCCGAGCCGCCGGCGGCGCCGCCGGCGCTCGGTTCGGCCTGGTGGTTGTTGACCCAGGTCTCGGACACGATCAGCGTCATGGGCTTGGAGGCGGGCTCGGGCCCGTCGCCGTCGATGCCGTCGATACCGGTGTCGCAGCCGGTGGCCACCAGCGCGAGCGCCACGACCAGGGGTGCCAGCCAGGTCCTCGCGTGCGCCATCAGAGCCCTCCAGGAATGGCGGCGGTGAACACGTCATCACCGCCGTAGGTGGCGTCCTGCCAGACCAGCTGGCGACCGGAGATGGACGGGAACCCCTGCTGCGCGGGGGCGGGGTGCAGGTTGTAGATCTTGCCGGTCTCGAGCGAGAGCAGGAAGAGGTCGGTCTCGGGGTACGGCGAGGTGCCGCCCGGGACGACCGGTGTCTCGATGCGGGCGGTGGCCTCGGCCCACACGACGTACTCGCCCGACATCGTGGCCCCGAACGGAGTCGCGTTCGAGGTCACTTGAAGGGTCTGGCCGTCGGCGGTGAAGAGCGCCGACCGGTGGGAGTCGTCGATCGCGAAGACCGGTCCGCCGTACGTCGCCGCGGAGAGGATCGCGCCCTGGAGCTGGCCGACCTGGCGTACGTCGCCGCTGCCCGGGCTCCAGACGAAGACCCGGCCCTGGTCGGTGCCGAGGGCGACCGTGCCGCCGCCCGCCCCGATCGAGGTGATGGTGTCGCCCTGCAGCCCGGCCAGCTCGGTCTGGAACATCGCGCCGGTGGAGTCGACGTACTTCACCGTGCTGCCGCTGCTGAGCCAGGCAGCGCCGGCGTCGGAGCCGGAGAAGCCGGCGGCCAGGGCGGCCTCGGGCTGGACGGTGTCGATCACGGCGCTGTCCGGGCCGAGGGTGCGGGTGACCCGGCCGCGGACGTCGAGCGACACGATCGCGTCGCCGGCGAAGCCGACCTCGAGCGCGTCGGGGGTCGCCGACAGCGACGGCCCACCCGAACCGCCGAGCGAGGTGGCGGCGGCGTACCCGGCGTACTCGGTGGTCGCGCTCAGGTCGAGCCAGACCACCCGGTTGCCGGAGATCGACGGGTGCAGCTGGGTCTGCGATGCGGTGGTGACCGCGTCGCCGGCCAGCTCGCTCGCGGTCGGGCAGCCGGTGCAGATCTTGTTGGCGTCGAAGACCTCTCGCGCGGTCCGCAGCACCACCGGGTCCAGCTGGGAGTCGATGATGACCTGCTCGACCGCGGCCCGGGCGTCCACGAAGCCGCTGGTCGGCGTGAGCCTGGTGGCGAGCGCGCCGTAGACGGCGCGGTCGAACTGGTGCGCGAGCTCGGAGGCGTTGCCGTCCTGGCCGTCGATCTGGGCCAGCCGCGTGCGGATGCTCCAGAGCGCGTTGTTCCAGATCGCCGAGTTGTAGTGCACGCCGCCGAAGTCCTGCCGGTAGTTGATGAGCAGCAGCAGCCGCGTGCCGGGCGTGAGGATCCGCAGGTAGTCGTCGAAGTCGCTGCCGTTGAGCATGTAGCGGAACGACGAGGAGCCGTCCGGGTTCGCCACGCACAGCTGGCTCTGCGGTGCGCCGGTGCAGGCGTCCTCACCCATCGCCACGCTGTCGTTGCCGTGGATCAGGTTGCCGATGACGTTGCCGAAGTAGTCGGAGAAGCTCTCGTTGAGGGCGCCGGACTGGCCGGTGTAGAGCAGCCCCGCGGAGGTCGCGGTGACGCCGTGGGTGACCTCGTGCGCCGCGATGTCGGGCTCCACGAAGGTGCGGCTGAGCTGCTGGCCCTGCAGGACGCACGGGTTGCCGTAGACCATCTGGGGCTGGCGCAGGTAGCTCGCGAACATCGCGTTGCAGTAGCCCTCGGGCCCGAAGTGGACCGAGCTGACCAGCGATCCACCCAGGCCGTCCCAGGAGTCGCGGCCGAGGGACTCGTAGTAGTCGACGATCCTGTGGCTGTAGGCCTGCGCGGCGATGGCCTCCGCGTCGATGATCGTCGTGCTCGGGCTGTCGACCAGCCTGCCGGGCAGCCCGGACTCGTTCTTGAGAGTCGAGGCGTCGTAGGTCTGGACCGCGCCGGTGCCCGCCTCGGCGTCCCAGGCTTCGGTGGTGGTGTCGGTCAGCTCGACGCGGTTGCCGTTCTGGAGGCCGAACGCCGTGAGGTCACGTCCGAGCGGGTCGGTGCCGGTGACCGTGACGCTGTTGGGGTCCGGTGCGGCCCCCTGCCCGAGGCTCTGCACGGGCGGCAGGATCTCCGCCGACACCGGCCGCACGTCGACCAGGTCACCGGTGTGCGCGTCGATGTAGTAGCGGCCGGCCTGCATGTCCTCCGGTGTCGCACCGACGACCACGACCTCCCACGCCAGCACCCCGGTGCCGGTCGGCATCACGACCAGCCGTGCGGTGCCGTCGGTCGTCCCACCGGACGCCTCGGCGGCGATGGTCGTCGCCTGCTCGGGGCTGATCGTGGGCGTGGTGGCGACGGTCAGTCCCGCGAAGACCCGGCCAAGGACGCCGGTGACGCGCTGTGAGTCGGTGCTCGCGGGACTGCCGCGGCCGGTGATGACCAGAGAAGCGTCGAGGACCGGCACCGCACTCAGCGCCTGGGTCGCACGAGTGGTCGTGACGTTCGGGACGGTGTCGGTGTCGGGTTCCCCGAGCAGCAGCGTGGTGGAGTCGACACCGAACAGCGCCGGCCCGTGCTCGTCGATGAACGCCGCCGGGCTGCCCGGCCAGGAGCCGCCGGAGAGCTCGGCGATGAATCCGGTGACGTCGTCCTGCCGGCCCACCCAGCCGGTGTGGGTGTCCGAGCGCAGTCGCTCGACGGCGTCGCGGAGCGCGCCGATGCGGGCCGCGGCCTCGCCCCCGGCCTGGTGGCTGCGGACCCAGGTGTCGGAGACGACGAGCGTGAGTGGCTCCCGGCCGTCGCCCGTGCCCTCGATCGGGGTCTGGCAGCCGGTCACGACGAGCCCGAGCAGCGCCACACCGAGGACCGCCCACCACCGGACGGTCGTCCCGCGTCCGCGCAGGCGGGAGGGACGCGTACTCATCATGGCTACGCGATGGTCAGGGCCCGATCGTGCCGAAGTCAATGACCCGTCCGGGCACGGCGAAAGATAGTCCCCCTCTGGGCTCCTGAATGTGGCCCGGACCTGACACCATGCCCGCAGCAGCGCGCCCATCGCGGCGTGCTCTCCTGTGATGGACCCGATCTGAGGAGTGATTCACGTGGCGTGTCCTACGTGTTCGTCCGTCAACCCGGAAGTGGCGTCGTACTGCAATCGCTGCGGGACGTCGCTGCGCGGCGGTGATGCCAAGCGCCCGGCGCCGTACGCCGTCCAGTCGGCGGAGGGGGTGACGCAGTTCGCCCTCATCTCGACGGTGATGCCGCACACCTCGCGGCGCTCGGCCGACAACTACCGCTGGGCGATGATCCTCTCCGGCGTGCTGATCCTGGGTGCGACCGCGCTCGGCCTGCTGCCGATCGCCATCGCCGCGGCCGCCTTCCTGGTGCCGCTGGCCTACCTGGTCTACATCGACGACGTGAACCTCTGGGAGGAGGCGCCCGCCGCGGTGGTGGTCGGGCTCTTCATCGCGACCGGTGCGCTCGCGGTGCTCGTCTCGCTGTTCTTCTTCGACTGGGTCTTCGACTCGCAGTGGGCGAGCTTCGCCGGCGGCGGTCGCTCCCGTGGCGGCATCGGCTCGATGTCGTTCCCGGCGCTGCTCATCTTCGCCGTCCTGCTGCCGGTCATCGCCGAGGTGGCCAAGAACGTCTTCGCGGTGCTGCTTGCCGCGCGCCCCCAGTTCGACGACATGATCGACGGCCTCACCTTCGGTGTCGCCGCCGGCACCGCCTACGCGGGTTTCGAGACCGTCGTCGTCTACTCGTCGGTCTTCACCTCCCAGGACTTCCGGACCGAGCAGGGCATCGCGTCGTGGATGGTCGTCGTCCTCAACGTCATGGTCGTGAAGTCACTGATCTATGGCACCGCCACGGGCATCGCGGTCGCGTCGTTCTCCGGCAAGGGTGAGGGGTACGACGGCTTCACGCCGGCGTACTACGCGAGCTTCGGCCTCGCGGTCGGCGCCAACGTCCTCTACTGGCTCGGGGTCCGGCTGATGGCCTACCTGCCGTTCGGCAACGCGCTCGGCCTGATCTGGGGCTTCGCGATCCTGGCCGTGCTGATCATCAAGATCCGGATGATGCTCCAGACCGCCCTGCTCGAGGCCGCGGTCGAGGCCGCCGCCAAGGGTGACGGCTCCGACGACAGGCGCTCGACGTTCGTGGAGAGCTACTGCCCCGAGTGCGAGAACCTGATGCTCGTCAACGCGTCGTTCTGCATCGTCTGCGGCACCTCGGTGCGGTCGAGCTCGCGCCAGGCGAGGTCGGCCATGGGGATGGGCGCCCCCGTACTGGCCGGAGCGCCAGCCGTCGATTTCGACGATCCCGTCGATCCAGTCCATCCCGACGGCCCCACCGATCCGGCCACTCCTGGCACCGACGGAGGTGCCAAGTGAGCACGCCGCAGACCCCACCGCCGGTGAAGTCCTCCGAGGAGTACTTCAACAGCAGCCGGCTCAAGGTGATCGGCATGATCACCGCGGCCACCGTCGCCGTCGGTGCGCTCGGCGGCATCGCCGGCGTCGCCTTCGACCCGGACCCGGTGCCCAAGGACAACGTGATCCAGCCGGGTGGGGACGAGGGCACCCGGCTCGCGCCGCAGTCGCTGGGCAGCCCGGGCAACTCAGCCCCGCGCGGAGGGGCGGCGCGGTCGCCGTTCACCTCGCGGATCCCGGGATCTGACGCGACCTCCACGCCGAGCTCGGTGGGCAGCGTCTCGCCCGGCGGAGGCGGGTTGACCGACGCGCCGACGGAGACGGCCACCGACGTCCCCACCGATGAGCCGACCGACAGCGGTCCCGCCTGTGGCGAAGGCGGGTGTGGCGCTCTCATCGAGGCGACCGACGTGGCCATCTACGTCCCGCCGAACTGGACCGTGGACTTCACCGACGAGAACCGGGTCTTCCAGAGCGACGGCGCCGGGAGCTTCTCGTTCGCGTTCAGCTACGCCGACGCCCCGACTGTGGCTGCGGGCGACGTCATCACGCAGAACCTGGACAGCCTGCTGCCTCCGGAGAACTACACCCAGCGGCAGACCTCCGACGTCGTGGCACTCGAGCCGTTCGGCTCGGTGGTGTCGCTGGCCGGCATCGAGTACGAAGCGCTCTGGGTCGACAACCAGGGGGCGGTCAGCATCCACGGTCAGATCTACGTGGGTGTCCGCCAGGACGGCACCGTGCTCGGCATCCTGATCGAGCACATCCCCGCGGAGGACTTCGAGTCGGTCTTCGAGGAGCTCACGCCGATCCTGGACAACTCCTTCGGCCGCTTCGGCGGACTCGGCTGAGCGGTCCCGACCAGAGAACTCTCGGGGTGTCCGCTGCGGCGGGCACCCCGAGCCAGTCCGAACCTCACTCGGCGACGACCAGGGCCGTGGCCAGCGCGGCCACCCCCTCGCCGCGGCCGGTAAGGCCGAGGCCGTCGGTCGTCGTCGCCGAGACCGACACCGGTGCCCCGATCGCCGCGCCCAGCGCGGCTTCCGCCTCGGCTCGTCGGGGGCCGATCTTCGGCCGGTTGCCGACCACCTGGACCGCGGCGTTGCCGATGCGGAAGCCTGCCGCGCGCACCCGCCTCGCGGTGTCCTCGAGGAGGGCGATGCCCGAGGCACCTGCCCACTGCGGTTCCGACGTACCGAAGTTCGAGCCGAGGTCGCCCAGGCCGGCCGCCGAGAGCAGCGCGTCGCAGAGCGCGTGCGCGGCGACGTCGGCGTCCGAGTGACCCTCGAGCCCTTGCGGTTCTTCCGGCCAGGCCAGCCCGGCCAGGTTCATCGGTACGCCGTCGGCGTACCGGTGCACGTCGACCCCCAGCCCCACGCGGGGCAGACCCTGCTCGGTGCCGGGTTCGCTCACGCGCCGCATCATGCCCCGTCCGATCCGCAGCGCGTAACGGATGAGGGGTGGTGAGGGACAATCTTGCCGTGAGGACGTTCCGCGGTGCCTGGTCGCTTGCCGGCCTCGCCGCGGGTGCCGCGGGCCTCGCGACGAGCTATTTCGTCGCCATGGCCATGACGATCCGCGAGTCCCCGGTGGTCGCGGTGGCCGAGCTGATCATCAGGCTCACGCCGGGCTGGCTCGCGGAGTACCTCATCGGGCTGGTGGGGGCCCTGGACAAGCCGCTGCTGCTGCTCGGGATCTTCGTGGTGCTCGGGGTGGTGTTCGCGTGGGCCGGCCGGCTGGCGCGCCGGACCTGGTGGGCGCCGTCCGTGGTCTACGCCGTGCTGGCCTTGATCGCGGCCGTGGCAGTCTCGGTGCAGCGCGGTGCGACCGCGATCGACGCCGTCCCGGTGGCCGTCGGCTTCGTGACCTGGCTGGTCACCCTGTCGCTGCTGACCGAGCCGTTGCGAACGGCCGAGCTGGCGGAAGAGCACGTCGAGCGTCCGGCCGACGTGGACGTCCTGGGGCCGGCGCCCACGTCCGGCGAGCACGGTCGACGCACCTTCGTGATCCGGGCGGGCCTGATCACGGCCGGCGCCGCGGTTGTGGCAGCCACCGGCCGGGTCGTGGGCCGCGGACGCCGGCACGTCGAGGAGTCGCGGCGGCTGCTGCGGCTCCCGCAGGTGACCGAGCCACTGGTGCCGCCGGCCGCGCGGGTCGGGCTCAAGGACATCTCCCCGTGGCAGACCGGGAACGGCAGCTTCTACCGGATCCACACCGCGCTCGTCGTACCCGCGATCGAGCCCAAGAACTGGTCGCTGCGCATCCACGGCAAGGTCTCCCGCGAGATCACCCTGACCTACGCCGAGCTCGTCGACCGGCAGTTCACCGAGGCCTGGATCACCCTCAACTGCGTCTCCAACCCGGTGGGCGGGGACCTCATCGGCAATGCCTGGTGGAGCGGGGTGCGGCTGGCCGACATCCTGACTCTGGCCGGGCCGCATGCCGACGCGGACGCCGTGCTGCAGACCTCCGACGACGGGTGGACCTGCGGGACGCCGCTGTCAGCGCTCACCGACGACCGCAACGCCATGCTCGCCGTCGCGATGAACGGCACCCCGCTGCCGATCGAGCACGGCTTCCCGGTCCGGACCATCGTGCCCGGGCTCTACGGCTACGTCTCGGCCTGCAAGTGGGTCGTCGAGATGGAGGTCACGAGCTTCGACGAGATCACGGCGTACTGGACCGAACGGGGCTGGAGCGAGGAGGGCCCGGTGAAGCTCGCGTCGCGGGTCGACGTGCCGCGGTCGGGCTCGGAAGTGCCGACCGGAGCCGTGAGCTTCGGCGGGGTGGCGTGGGCGCAGCACACCGGAATCCAGGGCGTGGAGTTCTCCGTCGACGGTGCCGCCTGGACGGACGCGGAGATCGCGGTGGTCCCGAACAACGACGACGTCTGGGTGCAGTGGAAGGGCGTCGCCGAGCTCGAGGAGGGCGACCACACCGTGCGGGTGCGTGCGATCGACAAGGACGGCCAGGTGCAGACCGGCGTGGAGCAGGACGTGCTGCCCGACGGCGCCACCGGATGGCACACCAGGGACTTCTCCTGCACCTAGTCTCATTGCCGTGACGGACTTCGCCTCGCGGTCTGGGTGCGCCCTCGTCGTCGGCGGCAGCGGTGGGCTCGGGCTGGCCGTCGTACGCATGCTCGCGTCGCGGGGCTCCTCGGTGGCGCTCACCTACCGCTCTCGTGCGGAGGTCGCCCAGACCGCCGTCGACTGGGCGCGCTCGTGGGGCGTGCATGCCTCCGCGCACGAGCTGGACGTCACGGATCCGGCTGCGTGCGCTGCCGTCGTCTCCGACGTGGTGTCGGCGTACGGCGGACTGCACACACTCGTCCACGCCGCCGGTCCGTACGTCCCGATGAAGCACCTGTCCTCGGTCGACCCGGCCGAGATGGCGAAGCAGCTCGCCGACGACGCCGCGGGTTTCTTCAACGTCGTCCACCCGGCCTTGCCCCACCTGCGCTCCACTGAGGGCTCGGTGGTCGCGGTCACCACCGCCGCGACCGCCCGCTACCCGGTCCGCGACGGGCTCTCGTCGGCCCCCAAGGGCGCGGTCGAGGCTTTGGTCAGGGGTCTCGCCGCAGAGGAAGGCCGCTACGGCGTGCGCGTCAACGCCGTCGGTCCCGGCATGCTCACCGACGGCATGGCCGCCCGGCTCATCTCCTCCGGCGAGCTGTCGGAGGAAGCGCTGGCTGCCGCCCGCCGCAACATCCCGCTCCGCCGCTTCGGCAACGCCACCGACATCGCCGAGGCGGTCTGCTTCCTGGCCTCGGACCGCGCCGGGTTCATCTCGGGGCAGAAGCTCGACGTCGACGGCGGCTACACCGTCTGAGCTTCAGGTCCGTTGCCACCAGTGCCGCTTCGCCGGCTCCGTCTGATCCTCTGTTGATTCCGGCAACGGCTCCGCGGGCGGCGCGTGCGTCATCCAGTGTTTGACGCCGTCCTCTGAGATCCTGCGCTCGAGCCTGAGCTCGGCGGCCATGCCGGCGAACGCCCGTGCCGCGGGCCGGGTCTGCTCGTGCGGCGGCGGGTCGAGGACCAGCAGCCGGGCACCGTCCACGACCGGGATGTCCATCGGTGCGCTCTCGCGCCAGGTCCAGGTGCCGCCGGCAGCCACGAGGTTGAACGTCTCCTTGACCTCGTACTCACGCGGTGCACCCGGGCTCTCCCCCAGGCAGGCCGCGACCGCTTCGGGCGACGGCGGCTCGCCCGGGAGGTGTCCGGGGGTCACCAGGCGCTCCGCCAGCAGGGTGTGCAGCTGGAGGTTGTCGGCGATCCCGCTCATGGTGAACTCGAACCCCTCGCCGCTGGCACGGTGCACCACGACCAGGTCCTCGTCGTCGAGGACCGAGAGCGCCCGCACGAGGAACTGGCCCACGCCCGACGTGTCCAGGACCTCGCGGGCGGCGGCGAGGAACTCCGGCTTGGGTAGCACGGCCTTGCGGATGTCCTTGCGGCCCAGCACGGCCGCCACGGCCGGCGTCCACATCGGGATGCTCCAGTAGCCCAGGACGGCGGCCCGTGTGCTCGCGGTCTCCAGGTCGCCCAGCGCCCGGTAGAGGAGTGACGGCGGTTCGTCACCGATCGGCTCCGGGAAGTCCCCGCGCTCGGCGAGCGGCCACTGGCGACAGAACTCGACCGCCTGCTCGACCGCGAGCTGGGCGCGGAAGAGGACCGGCTCGGCGCAGCTGGCCGGGTCGGCGCCGTACTCCACGCAACCGCCGATGACCACACCGACGAGCCCGTCCAGCCCGGCCGGCACGCTGCTCAGCACGTCTGCGAGGATCACGGCGGCGTCGTGGAGCTCCTCCACCGGAGCGTCCACGAACTCGCTCCGGATCCGGTCGAGCTCGCGCCGCTGAGTGTCCTCGTCGTGCTGCCGGACGGCGTCGCGGAACGAGTCCACGGCATCCCGAAGCTCGGCCACACCCGCACGGTACTAGCGGGCAACGCGCTCCACGGGCAGGTTGGGATGGCCAGTGCCGTGGGTGCAGGGACTACTGGCTTACCCGGTCTGAGGAGGACCCATGAATCGTGAGCAGCTCGTCCAGCGGATGGACGCAGCGACACTGGGCGTGTTCGACGTCGCCTCGACGTATCTCGGCGTGAAGCTGGGCCTCTACCGGTCGCTCGCCGAGGACGGACCGGCGACGGCCGCCGAGCTGGCGGCGCGGACGGGGACCAACGAGCGGCTGGTGCGCGAGTGGCTCGAGCAGCAGGGCGCCACCGAGCTGCTGGACGCGACGAACGACGGCGGCGAGTGGCGGTTCGCCCTGCCGTCGGGCCACGCCGCCGTACTGCTCGACCCGGACGCCCTCGACGGCGTGGCCGGCACCGTCCACTCCCTGATCGCCGACCTGGCGCAGGTGCCGCGGCTGGTGGAGACGTTCCGCACCGGCGAGGGCATCCCCTACGCCGACTACGGCCCCGACGAGGCCGAGGGCCAGGCGCTCGGCACGCGACCGGTCTACCGGGCCGAGATCGAGAGCTGGCTGGCCGCCGTACCCGACCTGACGGAGCGCCTCGCGGCCGGCACCGCGCGGGTGCTGGACATCGGCTGCGGCCTCGGCTGGTCGAGCGTCTGCATGGCGAAGGCATATCCGGGCATCGTGGTCGACGGCGTCGACCTCGACCCCGGCTCGATCGAGGCGGCCAAGGGAGTCGCGGAGTCCGAGGGCGTGGCGGACCGGGTGCGCTTCGAGCTCCGCGACGCCGCCACCCTGGCCGGCGCGGGCTACGACCTCGCGACCATGTTCGAGATGCTCCACGACCTGGCTCGACCGGTCGAGGTGCTCCGCGCCGCCCGGGAGACCCTCAACCCGGACGGCCTCGTGCTGGTCGCCGACGAGCCGTGCGGTGACGCCTTCGCCGGGCCGGCCGACGACCAGGAACGACGCCACTACGGCTACAGCGTGCTGCACTGCCTCCCCGCGAGCATGACCGAGCCAGGCTCCGCCGCCACCGGCACCGTGATCCGCCCCGACATCGTCCGGCGCTACGCACGCGACGCGGGCTTCTCCGCCGTCGAGGTGCTGCCGGTCGAGAGTGTGGCGTTCCGGCTCTACCTGCTGCGGCCGTGACCTCCATCGGTTCCGCAACGCGGCTGTCGGCGGAGAGGCGACTGGCTCGTGACCGAGCCGAGGGCCCGCCCCAGTCGGGGTGCCAGTTGCATCTTCAGGATCGATGACTTTTGAGTCGCAGACCAGAGGGACCCGGCTATCGGGCTGCCCCGGAACTACAGCGCTTTGCTGAAGTCCACTACGGGTAACCCCGAGAAGGGAAGAGACTGATACAGCGGCGGGCGGGTGCATGGAACGCGTCGCCTCCGGTGCCGATGTGGACCACTGACACGTCTCGTCCTCGAAGCCGATCGAGAGCATCCCGGCACAATGCCTTGCCGATGCCGCGACGCCGGGCTTCGGGGTGCACCGCGACCATCTCTAGGCGACCGGAGCCGCTTTGCGTGATGTTCCAGCCGACGTAGCCGAGAATCCGACCCTCTTCTTCGGCGAGGATGACGAACCGATCGTCCTCGGGGTCGTGAAAGGTCGGGACCTCTTGGCGATAGTCGTTCTCTCAGTCGCCGTGATCGTGAGCCACGACCTCTGGGCCGATGAGTTCGGCAAGGTGCCGCTCGAACAGCGGTCGAAACGACTCGATGGTGAGGTCGATCAGATGCGGCAGATCTGTGTCTTGGAATCCGCGGATGCGCATTGAGCTGTATCCTTTGAGTGCGTGGGAATAGTCACCGGACCACGGTGGTCGGGCGGCATTTGCGGCCACGGAAGGCCGCGCACTCAGCGGCGGGTACGTCCGCTCTCATGCAGGCGAAAGCATGAGGGCGCCCGTAGGGGCGTCGGGCCCAACGCGGCATGAGCGTGCGCATCTGGTTGTCAGGATCTCGCCCGGAGTGCAGTGATGGTGGCGAGTACAGGTGGTGTGGTGACTTCGTCGGGTCGGTCGGCTTAGGTCCGGCGGTGGAAGCCGTACTTGCCGGTGGGGAGCTTGGTCATCTGGTAGCTCGTGTCGTGGGCTCGGGAGTGGTGGGGTGGGCAGATCATGATCGTGGTGTCGTGGTTGGTTTCGCCGCCGTCGACCCAGCGGATCAGGTGGTGCAGGTGGGTCGTGCCGGGTGGTGCGTCGCAGCCTTCGACTTCGCAGCCGCCGGCTTCGATGGTCTTGGCGATCCGTTGGCCCTCGCTGTAGAACCGCTTCTTGCGGCCCAGGTCGAGGACCTGGGACTTGCCGTTGAGGACGGCGGGGATGATCCCGGCCTCGCACGCGAGGCGGCGGGCGCGCCGGGGGAGATGGTCTCTCCGGTGTCGAGGCGGGCGGCCTTGAGCTCGCCCATGAGGGTGTCGAGGTGCATGAGGACCACGATGGTGGCGTTGAGGCCGCCGGCCTTGGGGAGGCGCTTGGTCGGGTAGCGCTGGATCAGTTCGACGAAGGCTTGCCCGAGCCGTTCGGGGGTGGGCCTGCGTTCGCCGAGGGGGCCCTGGGAGGCGCGGTGTTTGGGGGCGGCCAGGGCGTACAGGTGTTTCTTGAGCATCGCCCCGGCGAGGGTGTCGAGGGTGAACCGGCCGTGGACCTTGCCGTGCCCGTCCTCGTACATGGTCAGCCGGGTCGCTGCGGCGGCGTCGCGTTCCTCGCGTTCGAGCAGGGCGGCTTCGTGGGCATCGGCGGCCTCGGGGCAGGCGACCTCGAGGATGTGGCGGCCGAGGTGCTTCAGCGCCTTGGCGTCGTGGTCGGCGGCGAGCTCGAGCAGGTGGCGTTCGGCCTTGCTCGACCCAGTGCGGCGTCGAGGTCGGCGGGCAGGTCCGCGAGGGCGCGGAGGATGGCCTCGGCCTGCTCGACATGGAGCCGGCCCGCGGCGAGCGCGGTGCGGTGAGGTCGTGGTCCTCGAGGCCCTGGGCGAGCCGCATCGACCGGTGCGCCGCGACCCGGGTGGTGGTCGTGGCGTGGGCGTGCCAGTTCGCGGTCGAGGTGGCACCGGTGGCCGCGGCGACCTCGGTCCGGTCGGCGTGGGACAGCAGCCTGGCCTCGAGCTCCACCAGCTGGGCCTTCGTGGCCTGAACCTCGGCGAGGGTGGCGGTTGTCTCGGCGGCGTCCATCGACCAGACCGGCATCTCGGTGGCACCACCGAGCTCATCGCGGACACCAGCCAGCGCCCGGGTGACCGGGTGTGGCTGGTGGGCGATCGCTGTCATGGGTCTATTCCAGCACTCGCCACCGACACTCGTCCGGATCCGGAACCCCTTGTGGATAAAGGGTTCCGGCACCTTGGCTGTGCACGGATAGTGGCCCGTCCAGGCCCCGGATCCGAGCCCGGGCCAGTCCCCGTGCAGGCTGCGGTGGTCTCGACAAGCTCGACCAGCGGTGGGCGGCTTCCAGCGCGGGCGGCGGGGGTTTCGAGACGGTCGCTGCGCGACCTCCTCAACCACCGCAGGGCCAGCGGTGGTCTGCTCCCAGCGCGGGCGGCGAGGGTTTCGAGACGGTCGCGGCGCGACCTCCTCAACCACCGCAGAGCGTTGCCGCACCCAACGGCAGGTCCCATCCCGACCACGGGCAAAGGCGAGCCCGACCAGCCCGATGACGGCCTTCCGGCGTACCGCGCCCGCGCAACTGTTCGGGGCGACATAGGTTGACCCCATGGCGGAGCTGCAGATTCGGGTGCCCTACACGGCGTGGGGCGACGGCGAGGAGTGGGAGACGGGCTACGTCGAGCTGATGAACGACCTGAGCACGACCGTCAAGGACGCCGGCCTGGGCACGGACGGCGACGCCGACCACTTCGACGAGTTCATCTGCTTCTACCTCATCGGCGAGAACGTCCGCGACCTGGCCAGCGCGGCCCGCGAGGTCCTGGTGCGGCACAACCTGCGGGGCGCCGCGACCGGCTTCCTGACCAACCCGGATGCCGAGGACGGACACGGGAGCCCGATCGCGCTCTGAGCGCGCGCGGCTACCAGTTCCCCGGCGAAGCGGGCAGCGGGTGCCCGGCGTCGTGGATGACGTACGCCGTGCCGCCGGAACCACCCAGCCAGACCGACTCGAACTGCGCCCGGTTGTAAGTACGCCGCACGCCCGAGGCCGAAGCCGCGGCCGGGTCGTTGACGACCACGTCGCCCGTGGCGGTGAAGCCCACGATCACCAGCAGGTGACCCGAGGTGGACGAGATGGGCGCGCCGTACAGCCCACCCGAGGAGAAGGACACCGACGCGATCACGGGGATGCCCGCCGCGATCAGCGACTCGGCCTCCGAGAGCGATCGGAGCCGGGTGACGAAGGCGGAGAGCCCACGCGAGGCGGCGTACGCCGTGTTGAACGGCCAGTTGCCGGTGCCTTCGTAGGCATCGTCGTAGGTCCGGCGCGCGACCTCGTCCACCCAGGGGTCGGGACGGGAGCCGACCCACGAGTAGGAGCCAGGAGAAGGCAGCCGGCCGTAGTAGCCGAGCACCATCGCCGTCGATGTTGGCGAGCACCACGCCTCGCCGCCGCCGCCGTACTGCGAGAACTCGCCGCGGTGCACCATCTGCGAGTAGCGCGGGACGTCGAGCACGATGCCCGACGCGACGCCGGGCGCGGACACCGTGGGGACCGACGACGGAAGTCGGGACGCGACGGCGCCCACGAACGACACCGAGGGTGACGCCGACGACGCACCGGCTCGGCGCATCAGTCGCACCTGGAGCTGATAGGAGTCGGCGGACGAGGCCGCCTTCCACGTGTCGACGTCGATGCGGCCCAGGGCGTCCGACTGGCCGGGCACCGAGGTGCGGCGCACGTGCTTGTCGGAGGACGCCCAGCGCCCCAGCACCATCCACTTGGACCGGGCGGACGAGGTCGCGAGTCGGACCCGGATCTCGACCCAGCTGTTCTTCGGCGTCACGGCCGACCACGACGCGACCAGCTGGGTGAGGCCGAAGCCGGGCGCGACCGATGGCGAGGTCCACGAGCCCACGTCGTACGTCGTGCCCTGGTAGGCGCGGCGCTTCGAGCTGTCCTTGAGCACCAGCGCCCCGTGCTTGAGCCGCAGCCCCGACGACGCGCCGGTGCGGAAGGCGGGGCCGCCCTCCCACCGGGAGAACGTCACCTGACGCGCCGCCGGGTCACCGACGGAGGGCGGGGCCACGCCCACCATCATCCCGGCCGGGAGCAGGCACAGCAGCAGCAGTCGACGCACTCATGGATATTATGTCACTCCCGTCACTCAGGTCACAGGAACACTTCGTCCACATCCCGTCACACGGTGCCATCCCCGCTACCCTGCGGACTGGCCGGCACCCAGGGAGGCGTCGCCAGAGGGAGTCAGGGCCCATGACCCAGAGCCTGTCGGGTGTCCTGCTCGTCGAGGACGACGAGGGAGACGCGATCCTCGTTCGCGAGTGCCTGCGCGAGGCGGGGCTCGCCGACGACGACGTGACGTGGTGCCGGACGGTCGCCGAGGGCGTCGAGGCGCTGGCCGACATGCCGTCCTGCATCTTGCTCGATCTCGGGCTCCCCGACGCGCACGGGCTCTCCGCGCTGCACACCGTCGTCGCCGAGGTCACCACCACCCCGGTCATCGTCCTGACCGGCCGCCACGACCGCACGGGCGTCGAGGCGGTCGCGGCGGGCGCCCAGGACTACCTGATCAAGGACGACCTCACCCCCGAGCTGCTCGACCGCACGATCCGGTACGCCGTCCAGCGCCGCCAGACGCAGCTGACCGAGGTCCAGCTGCGCGAGGAGCGGCTGCTGGCCGCCGAGAACTCCCGGCTCGAGCGGGGTCTGCTGCCGAAGCCGCTGTTGCTGACCGACTTCGTCAGCTGCGCGAGCCACTACCGTCCCGGCCGGGCCCGCGCCGTGCTCGGCGGCGACTTCTTCGACGTCGTCGAGATGCCCGACGGGCGGGTCCGCGCCGTGATCGGCGACGTGATGGGTCACGGCCCCGACGAGGCCGCGCTCGGCGTCCACCTCCGGGTCGCGTGGCGCACGCTGGTGCTCGCCGACGTGGCCGACGACCACATCCTGGTCGCGCTCTCCCGCCTCCTCGAGGCGGAGAGCTCCGGCGGCATCTTCGTGACCGTCTGCGACGTCACCATCGATCGCGACCTCTGTCTGACCCTGCGGGTGGCCGGCCACCCCCCGCCCCTGCTATATGCCGATGGAGGGGCCAGCTACCTCGACGTCGCGTTCGGCCCGCCGCTCGGGATCCGCGACGAGCAACCTGAGCAGAGCTGGCCGATCACGCGCGCCCAGCTCGAGCGGGGTTCGGCGCTGGTCCTCTACACCGACGGCCTGCTGGACGCCTACCGCCAGGTCCAGAGCCTGACCAGCGTCGGACTCGACGAGCTGCTCGAGATCGCCACGGGCGCACTGGCCGAAGGTGAGTCGCTCGATGACCTGCTCGAGACCATCGTGTCGCGCGCACCTGTCCAGGCCGTCGACGACACCGCGCTCGTGGTCCTCCAGGTGGGCGAGGCGGACGAGGCGTCCGCGACGTGACGGGGCAGGGCTGGAGCCTGCGTCGCCGGGTCACCCGCGCGATCATCGGCGTACTGATCCTACTGATGGTGCTGATCGCCACCGTCATCTACTTCATCAACGACGCCAAGCGCACGGGCGACGAGCTGGTGGAGCAGTGGGACCCGGCGCACACGATCAGCCAGAACACGCTGACCGCCATGGTCAACCAGGAGACCAGCGTCCGCGGCTTCGCAATTGGCCAGGACGAGGCATTCCTGGAGCCGTACAACATCGCGAACCTGCTGGGGGACTCGGCGCGGGGCACCTTGCGCAAGTATCTGCTCGGCTACCCCGACCTGCTGGCTGAGTTCCGCGTGCTCGACGCCGCCATCGACGACTGGCAGACGACGGTGGCGGAGCCGGTCATCGCCCAGGTGCGGGCCGGCGACGACTCCGCGGTGGAGACCGCCGGGTCGACGGAGGCGAAGATGGCGTTCGACCGGGTCCGCGCCGCTTCCAACCAGCTCACCAACAGCATCGACGCGATGCGGACCGAGGTCGCGGAGGACCGCGAGCGCGCCTTCAGGTACGTGTGGATCGCGATCGGCGTCGGGTCGGCGATCCTCCTCGGCACCGGTCTGCTGCTCGCCTGGGGGCTGCGCCGGCAGGTGCTCGACCCCATGAACGGACTGGTGGCCCAGACCCGCCAGGTCGCCGCGGGACAGCTCAACCTCGAGATCGCCCAGGACGGCCCGCTCGAGATCCGGAACCTCGCCTCGGACGTCGACCTGATGCGCGAGACCCTGGCCACCCAGATCGCGCGCATCGAGCGCGCCCGCGGCCGGATCCAGCAGCGCAGCGCCGAGCTGGCCCGCTCCAACGCAGACCTCGAGCAGTTCGCTTACATCGCGTCGCACGACCTCTCCGAGCCGCTGCGCAAGGTCACCAACTTCTCCCAGCTCCTCGAACGTCAGTACGCCGCCCAGCTCGACGACAAGGCCCGCCAGTACATCGCCTTCATGGTCGACGGCGCCAAGCGGATGCAGGCCCTGATCAACGACCTGCTCGACTTCTCGCAGGTCGGCCGATCCCACGAGCACTTCGTCCAGGTCGATCTCGAGCGGGCGCTGGCCAGGGCCATGACCAATCTCGAGGAGCCGATCGCGGAGGCGCACGCGGTGATCGAGCACGACCCTCTGCCGACCGTCCCGGGCGAGCCGACGCTGTTGACCCTGCTGCTCCAGAACGTGGTCGGCAACGCCGTCAAGTACCGAAGCCCGGACCGGCCCTGCCTGATCCGGATAAGTGCCGAGCAGCAGGGGGAGGACTGGCTGCTGTGCGTCGACGACAACGGGATCGGCGTCGAGCAGCAGTACGCCGACCGGATCTTCACGATCTTCCAGCGGCTGCACCTGCGCGACGAGTACAGCGGAACCGGCATCGGTCTCGCGCTGTGCCGCAGGATCGTCGACTTCCACCGTGGCCGCATCTGGTTGGCCGAGAAGCACGAGCCAGGTGCTAGGTTCCAACTCACCCTGCCCCAGACCCTGGCAACCAGTGAGACGGTGGACGACGATGAATCCGCGCTACGCGTCCTCTGAACGGGCGCTCTCGGTGCTACTGGTCGAGGACGACCCGGGCGACGTGTTGATCGCGCGAGAAGCGCTGGCCGCCGGCCGCCTCTCGACCGACCTCCACGTGGTCACCGACGGCGTCTATGCCATGTCCTACCTGCGGCGCACCGACGGGTTCGTCGATGCCACCCGCCCTGACCTGATCCTCCTCGACCTCAACCTGCCCCGGAAGTCGGGCCACGAGGTGCTCGCCGAGGTGAAGCAGGACCCCGAGCTGCGCCGCATCCCGGTGGTCGTGCTCACCACCTCGCTGGCCCAGGAGGACGTCTCCAAGAGCTACGACCTGCATGCATCCGTCCACGTCTCCAAGCCGGTCGACTTCGATCAGTACACCGAGGTGGTTCGGCAGATCGACGACTTCTTCGGAAACGTCGCCGAGCTGCCTGAGTAGCCGCCTGAAGCGGCCTGTTCCGCGCAATTGCGCCGAACAGGTCTTGTTTCACGCGTGAAACAAGACCGATCCAGCGCAATTGCCGGGAATCGGTCAATGCTGGGCTGCCGCCCTCCTCTCCCTAGACTTGGCCGGTGCTCAGGCTCTACGACACTCAGACCCGCGAGGTCCGTGACTTCGTGCCCCTCCAGGAGGGGCAGGCGGGTGTCTACGTCTGCGGCCTGACCGTGCAGTCGGAGCCGCACGTCGGGCATGTGCGGTCGGCGGTGAACTTCGACGTGCTCCAGCGCTGGCTGCGCCACAACGACTACGAGGTCACGTTCATCCGCAACACCACCGACATCGACGACAAGATCCTCAGCAAGGCGGCCGAGCAGGGTCGCCCCTGGTACAACCTCGCCTACGCCATGAAGCGCGAGCTCGACAAGGCCTACGAGGCGCTCAACGTCGCCCCGCCGACCTACGAGCCGTCGGCCACGGGACACATCCCCGAGATGCTCGAGCTGATCGCGCAGCTGATCCAGAAGGGCCACGCCTACCCGGCCGAGGACGGCTCGGGCGACGTCTACTTCGACGTCCGCTCCTGGCCGTCGTACGGCGAGCTGACCCACCAGAAGATCGACGACATGGAGGCGGCCGAGGACGCCGACCCGCGAGGCAAGCGCGACGCGCGCGACTTCGCGCTCTGGAAGGGCTGGAAGAAGGCGACCGAGCCGGAGACCGCCGCGTGGCCGAGCCCATGGGGACCGGGCCGGCCCGGCTGGCACATCGAGTGCTCGGCGATGGCCGGCAAGTACCTCGGCACCGCTTTCGACATCCACGGCGGCGGCGTCGACCTGCGCTTCCCCCACCACGAGAACGAGCAGGCCCAGTCCCGCGCGGCCGGCCACCTGTTCGCGTCGTACTGGATGCACAACGCCTGGATCACCACCTCCGGCGAGAAGATGAGCAAGTCGCTCGGCAACAGCCTGCTGATCCCCGAGGTGTTGAAGCGGGTTCGCGGGATCGAGCTGCGCTACTACCTCGTGGCCGCCCACTACCGCAGCCACGTGGAGTTCAGCTTCGAGGCGCTCGACGAGGCCGCGGCCGGCTTCCAGCGGATCGAGAACTTCCTTGATCGCGCAGGCCGGTCCGAGCGGGGTGAGCTCCCGGATGCGTTCGTAGCGGCGATGGACGACGATCTCGGCACGCCCGCCGCGGTCGCGGTGCTCTACGACGCGGTGCGCGAGGGCAACCGGCAGCTCGCCGCGGGCGAGGACGTCGGCGAGACCGCGGGGCAGGTGCGCGCGATGCTCGACGTGCTCGGCCTCGACCCGGAGGACCCGGCCTGGCCGAGCAGCGGCACCGCCGACGCCAAGCTCACCAGCGCCGTCGACGCGCTCGTGGCGGGACTGCTGGACAGGCGCGCCGAGGCGCGGACTGCCAAGGACTTCGCCACCGCCGACGCCATCCGCGACCAGATCAAGGCCGCCGGCATCGAGGTCGAGGACACCCCAGACGGACCGAAGTGGACCCTCTCGTGACCCACCACGCCGCGATAGTCCGTGACCGTTGGGTTGTGGAACTGGCGGTTCCACAGACACAGATGTCACGGACTATCCCGACGGGGGCCAGCTAGATGCCAGGCAACAGCCAGCGCAAGGGCTCGATCCGCAAGACCACCAAGAAGCCGACGGCGGGCTCCGGTGGCCGGGTCAAGCGCGGTCTCGAGGGCCGGGGGCCGACCCCCAAGGCCAAGGACCGGCCCTACCACCAGGCGCACAAGTCCGCGAAGAAGAAGGCCGCGAAGTCTGCGTCGGCACGGCCGAAGCGACGCAACACCGGCGACGCCGAGTGGATCGCGGGCCGCAACTCCGTGGTCGAGGCGCTGCGCGAGGGGGTCCCGGTCAACGGGGTCTACGTCGCCGAGGGCGCCGAGCGCGACGGTCGGCTCCGCGAGGCGTTCCGGCTGGCGAGCGAGCGCGGCATCAGCCTGCTCGAGGTCAGCAAGGGTGAGCTCGACCGGATGACCACCGGCGCGGTCCACCAGGGGCTGGCCGCCCGGATCCCGGCGTACGAGTACGCCCACCCCGACGACCTCCTGATCCGCGCGAAGGAGCTGGGCGAGCCGCCGCTGGTCGTGGCCCTCGACCAGGTCACCGACCCGCGCAACCTCGGCGCCGCCATCCGCAGCGCGGCGGCGTTCGGGGCGCACGGTGTCGTCATCCCCGAGCGACGCGCGGCCGGCATGACCGCGTCGGCCTGGAAGACCAGCGCCGGCGCCGCGGCCCGCATCCCGGTGGCCCAGACGGTCAACCTGGTCCGCCAGCTCAAGAGCTACCAGGACGCCGGCTGCATGGTGGTCGGCCTGGCCGCGGACGGCGACGTGTCGCTGCCCGAGCTCGACCTGTCCGACGGCCCGCTGGTGGTCGTGGTCGGCTCGGAGGGCGACGGGCTGTCCCGCCTCGTCGCCGAGACCTGCGACCAGCTGGTGTCGATCCCCATGGTCAACCAGGTCGAGTCCCTCAATGCGGGCGTCGCCGCCTCGGTCGCCCTCTATGCAGTGGCCCAGGCCCGCGGATAGCAGTGCCCCGCACCGAGGGTGGTCGCATGCTTCGCGTGTTCAGAGTGCGTGCATCGCAAGGCGCCGGAGTGACGCTCTACTTGCTCGTCCAGCCAGCGACGGCAACGCTGCGAGGTGCGTGCTGTGGGCGCGCGCAGCGCGCGAGCACTCTCGGTGCGGGGCACTGAGATGAGCGTGCGGTTGCGCCGTGTCCTCATCGGCACGGCGTACGTCGCCGTGTGGGTGCTGGTCACGCTTGGCTGCGCGACCGTGATCTTCCTCAACAGCAGCCGCGAGACCACCCTGGCCAGCCACGACGCGGTGATCCGGCCCGACCTGTCGGGCCATGTGGTGCTGCTCACCGGCCCGGTGCTGCCCGACGTCCGGGTGCCGACCGACGCGCGGATCGGCGTCTCGGTCACGCTCGGCAAGACCGATGCGCCGAGCACAGACGCGCTGATCGAGCGCTACGCGCTGATCGCCGGCCAGCCGGAAGGCCCCGAGGCCCGGGTCCGGGAGGTGCTCGGCGACCTCGTGGTCGACTCGCTGGTGCGCGGGGCCGCGCTGGGACTCGTGCCGATCGTGCTCTGGGTGCTCGTTGGCCCGCAGCGGCGGAGGGCGCTCTTCGCGCGCCCCCGCAAACGACCCAGGTCGATCGCCCTGGTGCTGTCCCTGGTGGTGATCGGCGTGGTCGTGGCCCAGCCGTGGGGCGACGACGAGCCGCGGCTCGACAGGGAGAAGGAGTGGCAGTCGCTCGCGACGTTCCTCGGTCCCGACGTGCCCCTGCCCCAGGAGCTGGACGGGGTCGAGGTCCGTGGCGACGTCACCACGAGCCAGACCCGGCGGCTGATCGAGAGTGCGGTGGGGACCTACGACGAGGGCAAGACCTTCTACCGCGACGCCGCTGCGGCGGCCGCCGACCTGGAGCTGCGCCAGCCGGAGGAGGGGGAGACCGTGGTCCTTCTCGTGGCCGACCGGCACGACAACATCGGCATGGACCGCGTTGCGCGGGCGGTCGGCGACGCAGCAGGCGCCGAGGCCGTGTTCGACGCGGGCGACGACACGTCGACCGGCAGCACCTGGGAGGCGTTCTCACTCGACTCGCTGGACGCGGCCTTCGACGACGGGCCGTACGCCGACAGCAAGTGGGCGGTGACCGGCAACCACGACCACGGCCCCTTCGTCGGCGACTACCTCGCCGACCATGGCTGGACCGTGCTCGACGGCGAGGCGGTCGACGGCCCAGCCGGGACCCGGCTGCTCGGGGTGGGCGACCCGCGGTCGAGCGGGCTGGGGAGCTGGCGCGACGAGAGCGGGCTCAGCTTCGACGAGGTGGCCGACCGGCTCGCGGACGCGGCCTGCGAGGCCGACGAGGACGGCGACCGGATCAGCACGATCCTGGTCCACGACGCCAACATGGGCGACGCGGCGCTCGAGCGCGGCTGCACCGACCTGGTCGTGGGGGGCCACCTCCACGTCCAGAGCGGCCCGACACAGGTGACCGGCGAGAACGGCGCGGTCGGCTACAGCTACACGACCGGCACCACCGGGGGCGCGGCGTACGCCATCGCGGTCGGCGCCGCGATCCGCCGTCCGGCCGGCATCTCGCTGCTCACCTACAGCGACGGCCGTCCGGTCGGCGTCCAGCCGGTCACCCTGGACACGAACGGCGGGTTCACCGTCGGCGACTACGTCGAGCTCGACCCGTCCGAGGGCTGATTTCGTTTCTCGTGACCGGCGTCACCTTTGGCCAGGGCGTTCGTTGGGGGACTGATACGTGTTCTAGTTCTGCGCCTGGGAGGCCCCCGTGCCCCGTCTTGCCGCGCGCCCGCGCGTCGCCCGGACCGCGTTCATGGGTTGCGCCCTCGTGCTCGCCCTGGGCCTGGCGGCCTGCGGCTCGCAGCTCGACCCGGACGACGTGGTCGATGCCAACGGCGGCACCGGCGGGAGCGCCCAGGGCGGCGAGGTCGTGCCCGGCACGGGAGCCGACGGCGGCATCACGTCCGGCGACGCCGCCGGCGGCACCCCGTCCGGAGGCGGTACGACGACCGGTGGCGGTACGACGACCGGCGGCGGCACCACGACGGGCAGCGGCAACAACAGCGGCCCCGGCGATGACGGCGGCAACGGCGGCGATGACGACGGAGGCGACGGCGGCGGCAGCGACGATGACGGCGGCGCCGGCGCCAGCTGCGACGGCTTCAAGAACGGCCCCGGGGTCACCGACTCCGAGATCACCATCGGCACCTCCTCCGACATCTCCGGACCGGTGCCCGGCCTCTTCGAGTCCTCGCAGGATGCGGTCAAGGCCTACGTCGCGTACTTCAACGCCACCAGCGACATCTGCGGGCGCAAGCTGAAGCTGGTCACCTACGACAGCCGCACCGACGCCGGCGCCGACCAGCAGAACTACGCCAAGGGCTGCGACGAGGTGTTCGCGATGGTCGGCTCGATGTCGGCCTTCGACTCGGGCGGCGCGGGCACCGCGCAGGCCTGCGGCCTGCCCGACATCCGTTCCGCAGCGGTCACCAGGGACCGCAACGCCTGCTCGACCTGCTTCCCCGCCCAGTCGGTCAACACCGGGGAGTGGGAGAACGCTCCGGGTGAGTTCATCAAGAAGAACTACCCGGACGCCGCGGCGCACGCTGCGGTCCTCTACATCACCGCCGGTGCCGCGGCGGAGAACGGTCCCGTACAGGCCCGGGCCATGACCAAGCAGGGGCTGCACTTCGACGTGGTCCAGGGCATCGACGTCGCGGAGTTCAACTACGCGCCGTACGCCCAGCAGCTCAAGGACAAGGGTGTGAAGGTCGTCTTCTGGGTCGGCGCCTACCAGCAGTCCGTGCGCCTGGCCCAGGCCTTCCAGCAGGTCGGCTACGAGCCGGACATCTACCTGCGCGACCCCACCGACTACATCCCCGACTTCGTCAGCACCGGGGGCGACGCCGTCGACGGCACCGTGGTCTTCATGAACTTCGTGCCGTTCGAGGAGGCCAGCACCAACGAGGAGATGCAGCTCTACCTGAGCTGGCTCGAGCAGGCGAGCCCGGGCGCCTCGCCGACCTTCTTCGGGGTCTTCTCGTGGTCGGCGGCCCGGCTGTTCGTGGAGAAGTCGGTCGCGCTGGGCGGCAAGCTCAGCCGCGCGACGCTGATCGACGCGCTCCGCAAGACCGACAAGTGGACGGCCAACGGCATGACCGCCCCCCAGCACGTCGGGACCAAGAGGACCGGCGACTGCTGGCGGTTCCTCCAGCTCAGCGGCGGCGAGTGGAAGCCCGTCGGCGGCACCGACTACACCTGCGCCGGCACCACCACGGGCTGAGGCGGCGACCATGAGCTCGTTCATCGCGTACACCCTGTTCGGGCTGTTCTCGGGGGCGGCGTACGCGATCGCGGCGAGCGGGTTGGTGCTGACCTACAGCACCACGCGGGTCTTCAACGTGGCCCACGGCGCCTTCGGCATGCTGCTGGCCTTCGTGTTCTGGGACTTCAGCGTCCGGCAGGGGATGCCCACCCTCCTCGCGCTCGCCCTGGTCCTCTTCGTGGTCGCGCCCGCGATCGGCTGGTTCATCTCGCGGTTCGTGGCCCGCGGCCTGGGCGACGCGCCGGCCAGCGTCTCGCTGGTGGTCACGGTCGCCCTGCTGGTGCTGTGCATCGGCGTCGCCTCGCAGGTCTACCCCCTCGAGGCGCGCACCGTGCTGCCGTTCTTCGCCGGCACCACCTTCGACGTCGGCGGCGCCACCATCACCGCTCACCAGCTGATCACGATCGTGGCCTCCGTCGTGGTCGCGGCCGGTCTGTACGTACTGCTCACCCGGACCCGCATCGGCACCGCGATGCGCGCCTCGGTCGACAACCCCGAGCTGCTCCGGCTCTTCGGCGGCAAGCCCGAGCAGGTGGCCGCGCTGGCCTGGATGATCGGCATCTCGCTGGCCGGCCTCGGCGGCATCCTGCTCGTCTCGACGGTGGGCCTGGACTACTTCCAGCTCACGTTGCTGGTCATCAATGCGTACGCCGCCGCGATGCTGGGCCGGCTCAAGAGTCTCCCGCTCACGTTCGTCGGCGCCATGGTCCTGGGGCTGCTCACGTCGTACTTCCCCGGCTACGTGCACCTAGACGGCTTCCTCGCCCAGATCCAGAACGTGCTGCCGGCGCTGTTCCTCTTCGCCGTGGTCGTGGCACTGCCGCAGGCCCAGCTGCGGATCGGCCAGGTCAAGGGCATCGTCTCCGTGCCGCTGCCGTCCCTGCCCCGGACCTTGGGCTGGAGCGTGGGGCTGCTGCTGTGCGTGGCCCTGTTGGGCGGCGCCCTGTCCGAGCCGAACCTCCTGCTGGTCGGCAAGGCGGCGGCGTTCGCCATCGTGATGCTGTCGATGGTGCTGCTCACCGGCTACGGCGGCCACGTCTCCCTGGCCCAGCTCGCCTTCGCCGGCGTGGGCGCGCTGACCTACGCCAAGCTCGAGGAGCCGAACCTCTACGGGCTGCTCGTCTCGGTGCTCGTCTCGGCCGCGGTCGGAGCTCTCGTGGCGCTGCCGGTGCTCCGGCTGACCGGGCTCTTCCTGGCCCTGGCCACCCTCGCGTTCGCCTCGATCATGGACAAGGTCATCTTCCAGGCCGACTGGGCCTTCGGCTTCAACGGCCTGCTCCCCGCCGGCCGGCTCTCGCTGCTGGGCCACACGGTGAGCTCGACCGGCGGCTATGTGTTCCTGATGGCCGTCTTCCTGGTCGTCGTCGCGTGGGCGGTGCTGCTGCTCCGTCGCGGCGTCGTCGGTCGGCTCCTGATCGCCACCCGCGACAGTGCCGCTGCCTGCGGGACCCTCGGCCTCGACATCCGAGGGTTCCGGGTCGTCCTGTTCGGCCTCTCGGCCGGCCTCGCGGGGCTCGGCGGAGCGCTCTTCGCCGGCCTCCGCCAGAACATCGGGTCCGGCGACTTCATCTACTTCAACAGCCTGCTGCTGCTCCTCTTCGCCGTGGTCGCGGGCGTCACGTCGGTGACCGGCGCCGTGCTCGGTGGCATCGCGCTCACCGCGCTGCCCGAGCTCCAGTCGAGCTTTCCGTCGGTGGGCGGCATGTTCTTCGTGGCGATCGCGGTCTTCGCGATCCTGCTGGCGAAGGAGCCGAACGGTGTGTCCGGCTACCTGTTCCGGCTCGGTCGCTGGCTCGAGCGCCGGATCGCGCCTTCGATCCGGGCCAACCTGCCGACGCTTCCCGGCGGCTCGAACGACGAGCCCGACGAGGCGACAGACCGCGCTCAGCAGCCGGAGGGGGTGCCCGTTCATGCGCACTGAGCCGCTCCTGGTGGTGGACGACGTGGTCGTCCAGTTCGGCGGGGTCACCGCCGTCAACCACGCGTCTTTCGTCGCCGAGTCCGGCCGGGTCACCGGGCTGATCGGGCCGAACGGCGCCGGCAAGACCACCTGCTTCAACGTGATCAGCGGGCTGCAGAAGCCGACCCACGGCAAGGTCCGGTTCAACGGGCGCAGCGTCTCCCGCACGCCGGTGCACCGCCGGGCCAAGCGGGGGATGGGCCGCACCTTCCAGCGGCTCGAGGCGTTCGGCTCGCTGACCGTCCGCGACAACGTGCGGGTGGCCCACGACATCCACGCCGGGCTGCTCGGCCTGGTCCGGCCGGCCCGCGGCGGCCGGCTGCAGATTGACGGGCTGCTCGAGCGGGTCGGCATCTCGTCGTACGCCGACGAGCGGGCCGACTCGATCCCCACCGGAGTCGCCCGGCTGCTCGAGCTGGCCCGGTGCCTGGCCGGCGACCCGCAGCTGCTCCTTCTCGACGAGCCGTCGTCCGGCCAGGACGAGTCCGAGACCGAGACGTTCGGCGAGCTGCTGCGTGACCTCGCGTCCGAGGGCCGGGGCATCCTCATGGTCGAGCACGACATGGCTCTGGTCATGTCGGTCTGCGACGAGATCCACGTCCTCGACTTCGGCGAGGTGATCGCCTCCGGCGCCCCGGCCGAGGTTCGGAGCGACCCGCGCGTGCAGCAGGCCTACCTCGGCTACTCCGATGACGGCGAGCAGGACACGCGCACCGACCTCGAGCCGATCGACGCGACCGCCACCATCCCGGCGGTGAACGCATCCACCCCACGAAACTCCGCGGATGGGGCGCTGCGCGCGGTTGGAGCGGACTTCCGCGGGGACCCCGGAGAAGCATCGTGAGCGTCCCGATCCTCGAGGTGTGCGACGTGCACGCGGCCTACGGCCGCATCGAGGTGCTGCGCGGGGTCGACCTGTCGATCCCCAAGGGTGCGGTGCTCGCCCTCCTCGGCCCGAACGGCGCCGGCAAGTCCACGCTCACCCGGATCATCAGTGGCCAGAAGAAGCCGACCTCGGGCGACGTCCACCTGGGCGGCGTCGACGTGCGCGACGCCAGGCCGGAGGAGCTGGCCCGGGTCGGGCTGTGCACCGTCCCCGAGGGCCGGTCGGTGTTCCCCAACCTGACCGTCGAGGAGAACCTCCTCCTGATGTCGTACGCCGGCGTCGCTGCACCCGCCGTCCTCGACACGGCGTTCTCCTACTTCCCGCGGCTGCACGAGCGCCGCCACCAGCTGGCCGGGACCATGTCCGGCGGCGAGCAGCAGATGCTGGCCATGTCGCGGGCGCTGGCGAGCGATCCGGCGCTGCTGATCCTCGACGAGCTGTCGATGGGGCTGGCGCCGCTGATCGTGGACGAGCTCTACGAAACCGTGTCAGAGATCGCCGCGTCCGGCGTCTCCATCCTGTGCATCGAGCAGTTCGCCCGCACCGCGCTTCGGGTGGCCGACTACGCCGCCGTGATCAGCGGCGGCCGGGTGGTCGCCACCGGCGAGCCCGCCGAGATCCTCGAGACCATGTCCGACGTCATCCTGGGAGGGGCCGCATGAAACGAGCAGTGATCCCGATGGTGGCGGCGGGGCTGATGGCCGCGTCGTTGTCGATCACCAGCCCGGCGTGGGCGGACGAGACGCCGTCGCCGACCTCGTCACCGTCGGGTGACCCGACCAGCCCGCCCACTCCGACCGGCACCTTCAGCGGCTACAGCAGCAGCGGCGTGGCGACGCCCATCAAGGTGGAGATCTTCGAGCCCACCATCCCGATCCCGACGGTCCCGCAGGCCGAGTTCGACTTCGGCTACGCCAAGGTCAAGGCGGACTCGGGCAGCACCAAGGGCCGGGCCAGCTTCCTGTGGCCCGGTGACGGCGTCGGCGAGGGGCTCAAGACCTTCTTCTCCCAGCTCGGCCTGCCGACCTCGCTGGTCGAGAACGGCTACCCGGCCCAGGTCAACTCGCTCTACCCCTCCGACACCACCAAGCAGCACAACACGCCGTTCCCCGGCACCTCGATGACCACGACGTCGGGCAAGGGCTCGGCCCGCGCCACCGTCGGGTTCTCCAACGACTGCAACGCGGGTGACGGCGCCGGCGACGACCCGGACGAAGGCTCGGGCACGGACGGCCCCGTTGTCCCGGGGCTGCCCGGCGTCCCGTTGCTGGACAACCTCAACGACATCCTCGGGGTGCTCGGCCTCGGCCGGGCCTCGTCGACGTCGCGGGGCTTCTCGCGCGCCGACGGCGACGACGCCCAGGACGACCCGGCCGACACCGAGGTCTGCCAGCTCCCGGCCGCGCTGTCGGCCTTGATCGACGTGAACGGATACGTCGCCGACAGCCGGTCGGTCTCCGACGGTTCCCTGGTCACCTCGACCTCGCGGGCCGCCCTCGGCGACGTACGGCTGCTCGGTGGCCTGGTGACGATGTCCGGCATCACCTCGACCGTCGTCTCCAGCAGCGACGGCACGACCGGTACCTCGAACGGCCGGGCCGACTACGGCACCGTGACCATTGCCGGCCAGACCTTCGGCTTCGGTCCGGAGGGCTACGTCGCGGCCGGAACGCCGGGCGCGATCCCGGGGCTGCCGGACAACCCGACGGAGGCCCTCGCGGCGCTCGGCATCACAGTGCAGCTGCCCAAGCCGACCTACAGGGCCGTTGGCGACAAGGCCTCGGGCACGATCGACGGGCTGATCGTCACCATCGACCTCGAGACGCTGAGGCCGGTGCTCTCGCAGCTGCCGCTGGGCACGATCCTGGCCCAGGTCCCGTTCCCGCCGGAGGCGGCGCTCCTCAAGAGCCTGCTGGGCTCGATCGGCAACCTGTCACCGAAGATCGTGCTCCACCTCGGCTACACAACCTCGGCGGTCGACACCGTGCAGTCGATACCGATCCCGGAATCCGTGCCCGACAACGACCCGACCACTGAACCGACCGACGACGCGGGCGACGACGCGGGCGACACGACCGGCGGCGCCACGGGTGGCACCGACGTCGGTGGCGACACCGGCGCCCTCCCGCCGGCCGACTCGTCGACGCCGGCCCCCGAGGCAGCGCCCGAGCTGGCCAACACCTCGGCGACCTCCGGCCTCCCGCCGCTGTTCTCGATCCCGGGGATGCTGCTCTTCGCCGGCCTCGGCGGGGCCCTGCTGGCCGGCAGCTACGTACGCCGGCTCGGTGCCCTGGTCCTCGGCGCCGGCGGTGCCTGTCCACACGGACTCGAGTCCGGCCTGCCCGACCTCCGAAGGGTTCAATGATGACCTCTATCCCCAGCGACACTTCCGCGAGTGGCTCCCGGCTCGGGACCGTGACCGCCCTGCCCAAGGCCGGCCGCAGCACCAGTGGCGCCGCGCCGCTGAAGAACGACAACTCCCGGCTGTTCCAGACCGTGCTCTTCTGGGTGGGCGCCTCGCTGCTCCCGCTCGGCCTCGTGGTGATCATTTTGGGCTGGTACGGCGTCGCGAACACGCCGTTCGGCTACGACCAGCAGTCCTACATGATCTCCGGCGGCTTCGGCGGCCTCGCGCTCACCTTCGTCGGCGGGTTCCTCTACTTCGGCTCCTGGCTGGCTCGCATCGCCGAGGACAACCGGGAGTCCTCCCGCCGCCTCGCCGACACCCTGCTGGTCCTCGCCGACGTCACCTCCCGCTCGGCTTCGCTCAACGACCAGGGCATCGACGTGTCCGCGCTGCCCGTGACCGCCGGCGAAGGCACCACGTTGCACCGCCGCGACTGCGCATTGATCGCGCACCGCGAGGACCTGCGTCCCGCCGGCGAGCACCAGCAGAACCTGGTCCCCTGCCGCGTCTGCAAGCCCTAGCTCGGCAGCGGTCGGGCGTCAGGCGTCGGGCGGGGGTGTGGTGGGTTCCGCGGCGATCGCCTCGTCCGGCTTGTGCTTCAGCACGGTCGCAATGTAGTCGGCCGCGGCGTCGAGGATGTCTATGTCGTGGCCGGCCCGCTCGGCCAGGTACCAGCGGTGGGCCAGCACCTCGTGGAAGATCTCCGCGGGCTCGAGCTTGCCGCTGGCGTCGGCGGGGATCATCGCGGCGATCGGCTCGTAGATCTCGTCGAGCCAGCGGTTCGCGACGAGGTGCCGGTCCTCGCGGCCGAGGTTTAGCGCGGCGGTGTACGACGCGAGGTCGTTGAGCAGCCGCCGGGCCTGGGCGTCCTCGACGTGCAGCCCGGTCAACCCCTGCAGCTCGCGCTGGTGGTGTCCGGCCTCGACGACCTTCGGCTGGATCCGGACCCGGTCACCGTCGAAGTCGGTGACGATGTCGAGCTCGTCGACGTCGAAGCCGAGGTCGTTGAGCCGCTCGATGCGCTGCTCCATCCGCCACATCTCCGTGGCCGAGAACTCCTCCTCGGCGGTCAGCTCCTGCCACAGCGCCTGGTAGCGGGTCTGGAGCAGGTCGACGATCTCGTGCGCCTCGACCTCGTAGCTCAGCGACTCGCTGGCCTGCAGGTCGAGCAGCTCGGCGAAGACGTTCTCGGTCGCGATCGTGAGGTCGTACTCCCGCATCGCCGTGGACAGGCTGGACCGCAGCTCTCCGGTCTCCGCGTCGACGAGGTACGCCGCGAAGCCGCCGGCGCTGCGCCGGAACAGCACGTTGGAGAGCGACACGTCTCCCCAGAAGAAGTCCGCGAGGTGCAACCGTACGAGCAGCACCACCATCGCGTCGACCAGGGACGGCAGGTTGTCCTGGGACAGGCCGTGGCTGAACAGGCTCCGGTAGGGCAGAGAGAAGCGCAGGTGCTCGGTCAGCAGCGCGCTCGGCAGCGCCTCACCGTGGGCGTCGACCCGGCCCGTCACCACGCCCTGCGGTACGACGGCGGGCAGGTGGAGGCGCTGCAGGTCACGGAGCAGGCGGTACTCCCGGAACGCGATGTCCTCGACGGTCTCCTTGACGGCGTAGATCCGGTCCCGGAGCCGCACCATCCGCACCACGTGGCGGGAGAGGCCACGCGGCAAGGGGACGAGGTGGGGCTCGCCCCACTCCTCGAGCGGCACCGACCAGGGCAGCGTGATGATCGCCGGGTCCGGTCGGCTCGCGACGATCCGCAGCGCCATGGAACGAGGCTAGTGCCGCCGCCGGGATAGTCCGTGACATCTGTGCCTGTGGAAACGCCAGTTCCACAACACAAACGTCACGGACTATCCCGGCGCGATCACCAGGGCCGACGGTCGGGGTCCAGGAGTACGGCGCCGGGGCCGCGGTCGGCGAGGTCGTCGCCGGGGTTGGTGAGTGCGCAGGACTTCAGGCTCAGGCAGCCGCAGCCGATGCAGCTGTCGAGCCGGTCGCGCAGCAGCTCGATCCGGCGGATCTGGTCGTCGAGCCGCGGCCGCCAGTCCCGGCTCAGTCGGTGCCAGTCCGCCTTGGTCGGCGTACGCCGGTCGGGAAGGGTCGCGAGCGCCTCGCCGATCTCCACGAGGGTCAGGCCGATCCGCTGCGCGGTCCTGATGAACGCCACCCGGCGCAGCGTGGACTGGGCGTAGCGGCGCTGGTTGCCGGTCGTGCGCTCCGAAGCGATCAGGCCGCGGCTCTCGTAGAAGCGGATCGCCGAGGTGGCGACTCCCGAGCGGTCGGACAGCTGGCCGATGGTCAAGACGGTCATACTTCGACATTACTCGAACTTGTGAAGAACTAGAACACGTTCTAATGTGCGGCCGTGACTGAGCCACGGATCGTCGTCATCACGGGTGCCGCCTCGGGCATCGGCCACGCCACCGCGGAGCTGTTCCGCGACCTCGGCGACACCGTCTACGGGCTCGACATCAACCCGACCGTGCCCGACGGCGTGACCTACGTCGAGTGCAACGTCGGTTCGAAGGAAGCGGTGGACGCCGCGATCGCACGCTGCGCAGAGCAGGGCCGGATCGACGTGCTGGCCAACGTCGCGGGCATCGTGCAGTTCGGCCGGTTCGAGGGGATCACCGAGGAGGAGTGGGACCGCGTGCATGCGGTCGATCTCAAGGGCCCGTTCTTCGTGATCCAGGCGGCGCTGCCGCACCTCAAGGCGGTCAAGGGCAACATCGTCAACGTCTCGTCGGTGGCGGGGAACGTCTCGCAGCCCTACGCCACGGCGTACGCCGCCGCGAAGGGCGGGCTCACGCAGCTCACCAAGGCGCTCGCCCTCGAGCTCTCGCCGGATGGCATCCGGGTCAACGCGATCTGTCCCGGCACCGTGGACACACCGATCGTGTCGCACGTGGCCAGCATCTTCCCGACCGACCTCGACCCGCGGGTGGCCGACCGGCTGATGATGATGCTGCCCGGCCGGGCGATCACCCCGGCCGAGATCGGCTCGGCGATCGTCTATCTCGCCTCGGCGCCGGCCCGGATGATCACCGGTGCGGTCCTTGCCTTCGACGGCGGGATGAGCTGACCTGACTAGCCGTAGACCGTCTCCTCGACCTCGGCGGTGTGCGCCTCCAGCTCGGCGCTGATCTGCGCGTCGGTCTGCTGGAAGTCGTCGGCGACCAGGTGGAGGTGCTCGGTGACCAGGTTGAGCTGGTTCTTGCTCTGGACGATGGCCAGCCGCAGGGAGGCGATGCAGCTGTTCCAGTCGAGGTAGGGGCCGAGCGAGGACATCCCGATCCCACCAGGCCGCTCGAAGGGCGCGCTGGTCTGGCAGTCGTCGAGCGCGTAGACCGCGTCCTGGTACTGCTTGACCACCTTCGGCATGATCTCGTCGGCGATCCAGCGGAGGGTGTCCCAGTCGACCTTCGTCTCGTCGGCGGTGCGGAAGTCGGCCGCGTTGGTGTTGGTGAGGATCGCCGGGTTCGACATGTTGAAGTCGGGGGAGTCGAGGAGACCGTCGATCTTCTCCATCGAGGAAGCGATGCCCAGCTCCTCCTGGGAGATCTGCTCGCTGAGGTCTTCGAGGGCGCCCCGGATGTTGGCGATGACGTCCAGGGGCGTACTGCCGCCCAGGGCGATCTCCTTGGGCCCGGAGTCGTCGATGAAGTCCGACGTCGTCTGCAGGACCGTGCCGACCGCCGCGATCCCGCCGGAGAGCGCCACGCTGGCGCCGCCGGTGAACGGCGCCGCGATGACGGCCACCGCGCCCACGACGTTCAGCACCGCCTTGATCCCCGAGCCGCCGCCCCCGTCGGCGGCCTTCATCGCCTCGAGGCCGCTGCCGGCGATGTTGGCGATGCTCTCGCGGGTCCGCACCCAGATCTGCTGCTCCCCGGCAACGCCCGTCCAGACCATGCAGGCGACGGCGTCCTGGCTGGCGGTCACCAGAGGCAGCCGGTTGGCGTAGTTGGCCATGAACGTGCGGATCGCCGCGCCGTTGAAGTTGGAGAGGTACTGCTGCATCGTCGTGATGTTGCTGAGCTCGCCGTTGGCGCCGAACTCCGCGCAGCCGGGGCCGGCGTTCGTCTGGGCCTGATAGGCCAGCAGGTGCGCCGCCTGCCGGGCGCTGCCCTTGACCCCGTCGAACTCGTCGGGCCGCGGCATCTGCCACCAGTCGTCGAAGAGCTCGGAGATCGCGGTGTTGTAGTAGTCGATCATCGACGGCAGGTCGTGGAAGGGCCAACCGGGCGGGATGACGAGAGCGCCCTGGTACTGGCCGGTCGGGTCGGTCACCTGGCCGCCGTGGACCATGGTGCTGCCCTCGTAGTGGGAGCCGAGCGGGCTGACGTTGACCGGCGGGCTGCCGCCGGAGTAGCCCTCCGTGGTGGAGCCGCCGTAGCCGAGCAGGTGCATGGTCGAGTCGACCGCCGCGTCCCGCATCTCGTTGATGTAGGTCGACAGGTTGTCGTAGGAGTAGCCGGCCACGTGTTCCCCTCCGCGTCGTCGTAGACCGGTGGGCTGTGCGGTGACCTCCGGCGCGTGGTTCCTACCCCGCCCATGACACGGGGAAACCGACACCGCGCCCCTACGATGGTGCGCACCTCGCCGGTGTAGCTCAGTTGGTAGAGCGCCGACCTTGTAAGTCGGATGTCGCGGGTTCGACTCCTGTCACCGGCTCTGTCACGTCGTCGAAGCGACTGCTGAGAGACTCGCTGCCGTGACGTCCCCGACCGGCCCGCTCGTCGAGCTCGCGCAGGCCTACGGCGTCATGACCGAGTACGCCGACTGGCGGGGCCGGCCGGTCCAGGTGAGCGCCGAGACGATCGAGGCGGTGCTTGCGGCGATGGGTGTCGACACCGTCGAGCCGGAGCGCGCGCGGCAGCTGAAGGAGCACGAACCCTGGCTGCGAATGCTGCCACCGACCGTGGTGGCGGTGGCAGGTCAGACCGCCTGGGTGCCGGTGCACGTCACCGACGGCGACCCCGTCGAGGTGTGGATCGAGCTCGAGGACGGCAGTGCCCGCGGTGCCGAGCAGGTCGACCGCTGGGTCGAGCCTCGCGAGATCCAGGGGAGCCGGATCGGCAAGGCGACGTTCGCGGTACCGGCGGACCTCCCGCTCGGCTACCACCGGCTCAGGGCCCGCAGCGGTGACACGGAGGCGAGCGCCCACCTGATCGTCTCGCCCGCCTGGCTCGGCCTCCCCGAGCGGGCGGACCGGAGGCGCCAGTGGGGGTTCGCGACCCAGCTCTACAGCGTCCGCTCCGGCGGCAGCTGGGGACTCGGCGACCTCACCGACCTCACCGACCTGGCCGTCTGGTCGGCCAGCGAGCTGGGGGCCGACTTCGTCCTGGTCAACCCGCTGCACGCAGCCGAGCCGCTGGCGCCGCTGGAGCCGTCGCCGTACCTGCCCAGCTCGCGCAGGTTCTTCAACCCGATCTACCTCCGCGTCGAGCGGATCCCCGAGTACGCCGTGCTGCCCCAGCCCGAGCGGGACGCGGTCGACCAGCTGGTCGGGCAGCTGCCGCCCTGGCTGGCTCCGCAGGACCCGATCGACCGCGACGCGAGCTGGACGGCGAAGCGCGCCGCCCTGCGGATCGTCCACGCCGCGCCACGCAGCGCGGGGCGGGCGCTCGACTTCGCGGCGTACCGCATGCGCGAGGGCGACGCCCTCACCGACTTCGCCACGTGGAACGTGCTCGCCGAGGACCACGGCAACGACGCCCGGGACTGGCCGGCCGACTTCCGCCGCCACGACAGCCCCGTCGTGCAGGCCTTCGCGAGCGACCACGCGGACCGGGTGGACTTCGAGTGCTGGCTGCAGTGGGTGCTCGACGAGCAGCTCCAGCAGGCGCAGGCCAAGGCCGAGGGCGCCGGGATGAGCCTCGGCGTCATGCACGACCTCGCCGTGGGCGTGCACCCGGGCGGCGCCGACGCGTGGCGGCTCCAGGACGTCTACGCCCAGGGCGTCCAGGTCGGCGCCCCGCCGGACCCCTACAACCAACTCGGCCAGGACTGGAGCCAGCCGCCGTGGCGGCCGGACCGGCTCGCCGAGCTCGGCTACCAGCCGTTCCGCGACCTCATCGGGGCCGTGCTCCGGCACGCGGGTGGTGTCCGGGTAGACCACGTGATCGGCTTGTTCCGGCTGTGGTGGATCCCGCCGGGGCGCCCGGCCAACGAGGGCACCTACGTCCGCTACGACCACGCAGCGCTGATCGGCGTCCTGGCGCTCGAGGCGCATCGCGCGGGTGCCGTCGTCGTCGGCGAGGACCTCGGCGTCGTGGCACCCGAGGCCCGCGGCTTCCTGCGGGATCGCGGCATCCTCGGCACCTCGATCCTGTGGTTCGAGTACGGCGCCGACGGCGGTCCGCTCCCCGCGGAGCACTGGCGCGAGTGGTGCCTGGCGTCGGTCACCACCCACGACCTCCCGCCCACCGCCGGCTACCTCGCCGGCGACCAGGTCCGGCTGCAGCACGAGCTCGGGCTGCTGGAGGGCGACCTCGACGACGAGCTCGCCTCGGCGCGCGAGCACGTCGAGGGCTGGCTGGCGGAGGTACGCCGCAGCGGCGTGCTCGACGACGGCGACGACGTCGTCGAGGCCCTGCACCGCTACCTGGCGCTCTCGCCGGCGCGGCTGCTCTGCGTCGCGCTCGCCGACGCTGTGGGCGACCGACGTACCCAGAACCAGCCGGGCACCACCGACGAGTACCCCAACTGGCGGGTCCCGCTGGCCGGGCCGGACGGCGTACCGATGTCGCTCGAGGAGGTCTTCACCTCACAGCGCGCTCGGGCCCTCGCCGCCTCCGTCGCACCGCCGCCGCGAGACACGCCCTAGCACTCATGGGCTACTGACTGCGGTGCAGCCGGTGTGCCACGCTGCGCGTCGAACCCGGGACGACCCGCTCGGAGGAAAGGCACGCCGATGACGCAGACGCCCAACCCGCCTGCCGGCTGGTACCCGCAGGACAACCAGGAGCGCTGGTGGGACGGCACCGGCTGGAGCGACAACTTCCGGCCGCTCGGCTCCGAGCAGACCCCGCAGCCCGACCAGCCGGCCATGATGGCCGGCTATCAGCAGCCCTACCAGCAACCGACGTACGGCCAACCGCAGACCTACATGCCGATGCAGCCGGTCCAGAAGAGCCACACCGGGCGCAACATCCTGATCGTCTTCGCGGTGCTTTTCATGGTCGTGGTGGGAGGCTGCATCGCGGTCGTCGCGGTGGTCAGCAACGAGGTCAACGATGCGGTCAACGACGACAGCCTGGGCGGCCCGAACAACCCGCTGACGATCACCGAGGGCCAGCCGTTCGAGGTCAACGGCTTCGAGTATGCCGAGGGCTGGGACATCGCCGATGCCTCGATCAGCGGCCTGTTCGAGATCGACAACCTCAAGGTGACCAACAACCGCGGCAAGGCGGACCGGCTGCTCGTCGAGATCAATCTGCTCAACGACGACGAGGTCGTCGCCACGACGACGTGCGTGGCCGGCGACGGCATCACCAAGATCCAGGAGGACACCACGGTCACCGTCGAGTGCTCCAGTGGTGACTCACTGCCGGCGGCCTACAACGAGATCACGATCAACGACGCGATCTAGTGCCCCGTCCCGAAAGTCCTTGGGCGCTTCGCGCGCCCACAGCGCGCACCTCGCGGCGTTGCCGAAGCTAGCTGGACGACCGAGTAGAGCGTCGCTCCGGCGCCTGGCGATGCACGCACTCTGAGCACGCCAAGCAGCCAAGTACTTCCGGGACGGGACACTAACCGGCGATCCCGCGGGCGGGCCGGGGTGACCAGTCCCGGTGCAGCGCCAGGGCCCGCCAGGTGAAGCAGACCGCGATGCCGGGGAGCAGCACGGCGGCGGTCGGCCAGCCCTGATCCTGGGCGAACGCCGCCCAGGCGGCGCCGACAAGCGCCGGCGTGGCGTACCAGCCGCCCTCCAGCACCACCGGCACCCGGTTCGCGAGCACGTCGCGCGCGATGCCGCCGCCGACGGCGGTGATCATGCCGAGCAGGGCCGCCGGGACGATGTCGAGGCCGGCGTTCGACGCCTTCAGCGCGCCGATGACGCAGAACAGCGCCAGCCCCGCAGCGTCCAGGGTCAGGATCAGGTTCTCCCAGCGGGCGACCACCGGGTGCCACAGGAACGTCGCGATCCCCGCCAGCGCCGCCACGAGCAGGAACTTCCATTCCACCAGCCCCGGCGGCGGCACGTCGCCGAGCAGCACGTCGCGGACCAGCCCGCCGCCCAGCCCGGTGGCGCCGGCCAGCACCAGCGTGCCGAACAGGTCGAGCCGGGCGCGCACCGCCACGAGCGCGCCGGAGACGGCGAACACGAACGTGCCCGCGAGGTCCAGCCCGGTCGGGACGGCGCCAAGGTCGAAGGTCGGCACTAGCGGAGCTGCCGAGCGGGGAACGTCGACGGCGGGTCGGCGATCGCGTCCTGGGCGGCCACCAGCTGGATCTCGCGGGTGCCGGCCGCGAGCGTGGCCTCGAGCACGGCGAAGACCGACGCCGTGGTCCGCTCCAGCGCGGTCGCGGGCGAGCCGGTCGTGGTCAGGTGGGCGAGGTAGAGGGCGGCGGTGACGTCGCCGCACCCGTTCGGAGTGATGGGGAGCAGGGGAGTGGTGACCGCCCACGCGCCCGCGTCGGAGACCGCGACGACATCGAGCGAGTCCGGGGGTACGCCGGCGTGCAGCACCGAGGTCACCAGCACGTCGCGCGGACCTCGGTCGCGGACGGTGTCGACCGCGGCCAGCACCTCGTCGAGTGTCGTGGTCGTGCTGCCGGCGAGGAAGTCGAGCTCGAAGTGGTTGGGCGTGAGGATGTCCGCCTGCGGCACCACCGTGTCGCGCATGAACTCGGGGATCCCGGGCCGGACGAACATGCCCCGGCCGACGTCGCCCATCACCGGGTCGCAGCAGTAGACCGCGGCCGGGTTGGCCGTCTTCACCGTGGCAACTGCGTCAAGGATCACCGCCCCCACGGCCGGGTCACCCTGGTAGCCGGACAGCACCGCGTCACACTCGCCGAGCACTCCGCGGTCGCCGATCCCTGCGATCACCTCGCGCACGTCCGCCGGGTCGAGCAGCGGGCCGCGCCACGCGCCGTACCCGGTGTGGTTGGAGAAGTGCACGGTCAGCACGGGCCAGACCTCGTGGCCTAGCCGCTGCAGCGGGAAGACCGCCGCCGAGTTCCCGACATGCCCGTAGGCCACCGACGACTGGATGGACAGGACCTTCACCGGGCCATCGTGTCAGTGGCAGGCCCCCTGGCTGGTGTCGAGATGAGGAAATTGGCTGTCCTCGAGGGCTGGGCACGACCAGTTTCCGCATCTCGACGCCGACGAGACGCACCTACCGACAGAAACTAGAACGCGTTACAGTTCCGCCCATGGCAAAGGGTGCTCCGTACGTCGACGAGGCGGACTACGTCGTGGTTGGTTCCGGGTCATCCGGCGCCGCGATCGCAGGCCGGCTGGCCGAGTCCGGCGCCAGCGTCATCGTGGTCGAGGCCGGCAAGAGCGACGAGCAGTTCCTCGTCAAGAAGCCGGGCATGATCGGCCCGATGCACTCGGTCCCCGAGATCAAGAAGAAGGTCGACTGGGGCTTCTACTCGGTGCCGCAGAAACACCTGCTCGACCGCAAGATGCCGGTGCCGCGCGGCAAGGTCGTCGGCGGCTCGAGCTCGATCAACGGCATGGTCTACGTCCGCGGCAACCGCGCCAACTACGACTCCTGGGCCGCCGAGGGCAACACCGGCTGGGACGCCGACACGGTCAACGCGGCGTACCTGCGGATGGAGGACTTCGAGGACGGCGCCAACGACTACCGCGGGGCCGGCGGCCCGATCCGGGTCACCCGCAACAAGACGCCGCAGGAGGGCTCGCTCCAGTTCATCCAGGCGGCGTCCGACACCCTCGGCGCGAAGATCCTCGACGACTACAACGCGGAGTCGCAGGATGGTGTCAGCCAGATGCAGCAGAACGCCGCTGCGGGGCTGCGCTACTCGGCCTCGCGCGGCTACATCCATCACCTCAAGCCCGGCGGCCTCGAGCTCCAGACCGAGACACTGACCACCAGGATCGTGCTCGAGAACGGCCGCGCGGTCGGCATCGACGTCACCGACATCTCCAAGAAGAGCAACGGCGAGAGGCGGACCATTCGGGCCGGCAAGGAGGTCATCCTCTCCGCCGGGTTCGTCGGCTCGGCGCAGCTCCTGATGCTCTCCGGCATCGGCCACGCCCAGCACCTTCGGGACCTCGGCATCGAGGTCGTCGCGGACCTGCCGGTCGGCGACAACCTGCACGACCATCTCTTCCACGCGCTGACCTTCCACACCACGACGTCGAAGATGCGCGGCACGCCGCTCTTCTTCGGCAGGGGCGTGGCCAAGGAGGTCCTCCGGCCCGGCAAGTCGTTCCTCGCGAACACCGTCTTCGAGGCCGTCGCCTTCATGCGTACGTCGCTGGCTGCCGACGTACCGGACCTGCAGCTGCACCTGCTCCCGTGGTCCTACGTCTCGCCCAACCAGGACGAGCCGATCCGCCACGACGTCGACCCGCGGCCCTCGATCACGATCCTGTCGACGCTGATCTACCCGCGCAGCCGCGGCACGCTGCGGCTGGCCAATGCGGACCCGACTGCGGCGCCGCTCATCGACTTCCAGTACCTCGCCGACCCCGACGACCTCACGGTGCTCACCGAGGGGTCGGAGATGGTCCGCGAGATCATGGCCGGGGCGGCGTTCGGCGGCGCGGTCAAGGAGGAGCTCCACCCCGGGGCCGGCCTCCAGGGCCAGGAGCTGCGCGACGCGATCCTCAACCGGGCCACGTCGGTCTACCACGGCGTCGGCACCTGCCGGATGGGCGTCGACGAGCTCGCGGTCGTCGGTCCCGACCTCAAGGTCCGGGGCGTCGACGGGCTGCGGGTCTGCGACGCGTCGATCATGCCGTCGATCACCGGCGGCAACACCAACGCGCCCGCGATCATGATCGGCGAGCGCGGCGCCGACCTCGTGCTCGGAAGGGGCTGACGAGATGGCACTTCAGCGACCGGCGTCCCTGACCGACGCCTTCCTCGAGGGGCTCGTCTCCCGGGTGCCCTCCACCAGTGGCGGCAGCTGGAAGCTCACCGAGGTCTATTCCGGTGACCTGCTCGTCGAGCTGCCGCAGTCCACGCCGGCGGATGTCGAGGCGGCGTACGTCACGGCCCGCGAGGCCCAGGTGGAGTGGGCGGCCCGGCCGCTCAAGGAGCGGCTCGCGGTGTTCAAGCGCGCGCACCCGCTCTTCATCGACAACGCGGAGACCACGACCGACCTGATCCAGGCCGAGTCCGGCAAGAACCGCCGGATGGCGATCGAGGAGACCTGCGACCCGGTGATGGTGATGAGCCACTACCTCAAGCGGGCGCCGAAGCTCCTCAAGCCGGTCAAGCGCGGCGGCCCGGTGCCGCTGCTGTCCACATCGACCGAGATCCGCCAGCCCAAGGGGATCGTCGGCATCATTGCGCCCTGGAACTTCCCGTTCGCCACCGGCATCTCCGACTCCATCTCGGCGCTGATGGCCGGCAACGGCATCGTGCTCAAGCCCGACAACAAGACCGCGCTCTCTCCGCTGTATGGCGTTCAGATGCTCGAGGAGGCCGGGCTGCCGAAGGGCTTGTTCCAGGTCGTCTGCGGAGAGGGCCCGGACGTCGGGCCGGCGCTGATCGACCACGCCAACTACGTGATGTTCACCGGCTCGACCGCGACGGGCCGGGTGATCGGCGAACGGGCCGGGCGCAACCTGATCGGCGCCTGCCTCGAGCTCGGCGGCAAGAACCCGATGATCGTGCTCGAGGACGCGAACCTCGACGAGGTCGTGCAGGGCGCCATGTTCGGGGCGTTCGGCAACACCGGGCAGATCTGCATGCACATCGAGCGGATGTACCTCCCGGCGTCGAAGTACGACGACGTCAAGGGCCGCCTCGTGGCGGCCACCGAGGCGCTGACCCTCGGGGCGTCGTACGACTTCGGTCCCGACGTCGGCTCGCTGGTCTCGCCCGACCACAAGGACCGCGTGCAGTCACATGTGGAGGACGCAGTCGCGAAGGGCGCGACCGTGCTCACCGGAGGTCGCGCGCGCCCGGACCTGGGTCCGGCGTTCTTCGAGCCCACGATCCTCGAGGGCGTCACCAAGGACATGCTGGCCGGAGTCACCGAGACGTTCGGTCCGGTCGTGGCGCTGCACAAGTACTCGACCGTGGATGAAGCCGTCGCGCTGGCCAACGACACCGACTACGGCCTCAACGCCTCGGTGTGGGGCGGCGACGTGGACGCGGCGTGCGCGGTCGGCCGGCGGATCGAGTCCGGCAACGTGAACATCAACGACATCCTCGCGACGGCCTTCGCCTCGAAGGGCACGCCATCCGGCGGCGTCAAGCAGTCCGGCGTCGGCGCCCGCCACGGCGACCAGGGGCTGTTGAAGTACACCGACGTCCAGAACCTCGCCGTGCTCAAGAAGCAGGTGATGGGCGCCCGCCCCGGCCAGGACTACGACAAGTACGTCAAGGGCATGCTCGGCGGGCTCAGGATGATGCGGAAGACCCGCATCCGCTGAGCCGGCGGGGGCCGGCCCCTTGTAACTAACCGTCACGATCACTGGCGTGCGGTTATAACCGCATGCCAGAACACCGGACGGTTAGTTACAAGTTCGGGGTCAGGCGCCCAGCGTCCCTCGGATCTCTCGCGCCTGGCGTGCGAGACGTTCTGGCAGCTCGGTGCCGAATCGGCGCACGGTGTCGTCGTACTCCTCCCTCAACCGCCTGCGCGTCTCGGCCTGTTTGTCGGGCCAGTAGTCCTCCCAGTAGATGTGCGAGGTTCCGAGTCCTTCGAGGAACGAAAGCCGATCGCGCTTCCTGGCCTGCCAGGCGATCTCGCTGGGCGGCTCCTCGGCGACACCACCTTCCGCGGGGGTGAGGAACTTGATCTTGCCGTGGGTCTCGAAGAGGTGGCAGCCCACGCGGAGGTCGGCCCAGCGCACCCGCCCATCCGTCAGGCGGTAGGGAAACTGCGTCTCGATGGCGCCAAGACTGAGAGAACTGACCAGGAGCCGTCCCAATGTCTCGATAGCCGTCTGCGCCCCCGGATCCGCGAACTCCACGGCCCTCCTGGTCCCCTGGATGTGCGGCCAGTTGGTCATCGGCTCGCACGCTTCGCGCAGCGCCGCGCGGGTCACGCCCAGTCGCATGGCCGCGTCGCACGCGATCTCGCCGTACGGCTCGCCGTGCTCTCGAGCGATGTCGACCGCCGTACGCGCAAGATCGAGGACCTCGAGCCCGTCGATCACCACCACCTGTGCCGGCTTGAAGCCCGCGTAGTGGTGCTTGACGCCGTATCTGGTCCACGCGGTCGTCGAGCCGCGTCTCGTGATGTGGGTGTGCGGATCGGGTGGGAGGAGGATCTCCAGGCCGTGCTCGTGCGCCGACGAGTCGTGACTGATGACGTATCCCCGCTTGAGGCCCAGGATCACGGCCCTGGTCCGGAGCCGGGGCTGCTCGCGGTACGGGTCCAACGAGCGCCACAGCTCGCCGTCGACATAGATGCCACGTCGCATAGCCACGAGTACTCCCTCCCGCAGGAGATGGCGAAGCTGGGTCGACGTGAGCCCGTGATCGCGAGCCTGTGCCCACGTCAGCAGGCCGTCGTTGGCCGCCATGACAGCGCGTATCCCGTGATGGAGCATGAGCGGGTCATGCCCGTCGGGGGACCGCTCGTACCGCCTGGTTGGGCGCCTGTGGATACCGCGGCCGGCCACTTGTAACTAACCGTCACCACCACTGGCATGCGGTTATAACCGCATGGAAGAACACCGGACGGTTAGTTACAAGCGGCGGGCGGGCGTCAGGCGACCTGCAGGCTCCGCTTGGAGAGGCCCATCCAGAAGCCGTCGATGACCTGCAGCCCCGGCTCCTCGGGATCGGTCGCGGCCCCGAGCGTCACGAACAGCGGGGTGTAGTGCTCGACGGTCGGGTGGGCGTAGGGCATGCCCGGCGCGTGGCTCTGGTACGACGCGAGCGCGTCCACGTCGCCGCGGGCCAAGGCGTCGCCGGCCCAGGCGTCGAAGTCGGTCGACCAGCCAGGCGCGGCCGCGTCGATGCGGAACTCGGTCAGGAACGGCAGCCCGTGGGTCAGGAAGCCGGAACCGATGATCAGCACGCCCTCGTCGCGCAGCGGCCGGAGCCGCTCGCCCAGCGCCAGGAGGCGCACCGGGTCATGGGTGGGCAGCGAGAGCTGGAGCACCGGGATATCGGCCTCGGGATACATGATCCGGAGCGGGACCCACGCGCCGTGGTCGAGCCCCCGGCTGGCGTGCTGGTGCACCGGCTCCGAGCTCGGCATGATCGCGGCCACCCGCTCCGCCAGGGCGGTGGCGGTCGGTGTCTCGTAGGTCATCCGGTAGTACTTCGCGTCGAAGCCGCCGAAGTCGTAGACCAGCGGCGCCCGGTCGGCGCTGAGCATCACCGGTGCGGACTCCCAGTGCGCGCTCACGATCAGGATCGCCGTGGGTCGCGGCAGGTCCTGGGCCCAGGCGGCCAGCTGGCCCGACCAGACCGGGTCGTCGAGCAGCGGCGGGGCACCGTGGCCGATGTAGAGCGCGGGCATGGGGGAGGTCACGCCGCAAACACTAATTCAAGATTAAATCTGAGATGACAGACCGCCGCCGCGCCCAGGAGGTCGGCTCCTGGACCCGACGGCGCTTGCCGATGCCTCAGGTCAGGTCGACTTCACCTCGCGCCGGAGCAGTCGCACCATGCCGAGCGCGAACGGGATCAGCACCCAGATCGTGCCGGCCACGGCGATGTGCAGCCAGTCGTCGCCCCGGAACGTCTCCTGCTCGAAGGCGGGCGCGATGGCCGTGTTGAGGTCCAGCCACGGCGCCACGCCCTCGAGGGAGGTGACCATCGTGAACAGCACGCTCCAGGCGATCGGGAGCACGTAGTAGAGGACGATGGCGGCGGCCGTGTTCATGAGCAGCATGCCGATGGCGAATCCCTGCACGAGCCCGATCAGCTGCAGCAGGAAGAAGTCGCGGACGTTGGCGGGTCCCATGTTCCAGGTGCCGACGCCGTCCATGAACAGCATGCCGGCGACGTTCCCCAGGGCGGCGACGCCGAGCGCGGCGACGACAGCCAGCAGGCCGATCAGTACGACGGCGGCCAGCTTGGCGACCGCGGTCCGGGCCCGGTTGGGCTCCAGGGTGAACGTCACCAGGCCGGTGCGCTGCGACCACTCGGCGGTGACGGCGAGGATGCCGAGCACCGGGAGCAGCAGGCTCTGCGGCGTGGCCGTGGCGCCCACGAAGTTGATGAACGTGAGCTGGTCGGGATCCGCCGCGAGCAGGAACACCACGACGACGACAGCCGTGATGGCGCCGATCGACGCGAGCAGCCAGAAGCCGGCGCGGGTGTCCACGAGCTTGCGCAGCTCGACTCGCAGGAGGCGGCTGAAGGGGACCGCGGTCACGCTCGGGTCTGGTGCGACGGCCTGGCGGAACGGCGGTGCGTGGGTCGTGGTGCTCATGCGGTGACCTTCTCTCGGGCGTGGTCGGACGTGAGGTTCAGGAACATGTCTTCGAGCCCGGCACCGTCGGCGCCGCGGAGCTCGGTGACGACGACGCCGCTGCGCGCCGCGGCGGTGGCGATCTCCTCGGCGGTCGCGTCGACGACGTACCCGCCGTCGGACGCCGGCTGGTAGTGAAGGCCGGCCAGGTCGAGGCAGCGAGCCAGGGCCTCTGGCTGCACACTTCGAACCAGCATGCCCACGCCGGTCAGGAGCTCGGTCTTGCTGCCATCGGCGACGATCACGCCGCGCCCGATCACCACCAGGTGGTCGGCGATGACCTCGATCTCGTGGAGCAGGTGCGAGGAGAGCAGGACGGTCCCGCCACGCTCGGCGAAGTCCTTGAGGAGGAGGCGCATCCAGTGGATGCCGGCCGGGTCGAGCCCGTTGGCGGGCTCGTCCAGGATCAGCACCTGGGGGTTGCCCAGGAGGGCGTGCGCCAGGCCGAGCCGCTGCCGCATCCCGAGGGAGTAGTTGCCGATCCGGCGGTCGCCCTCGCTGCCGGACAGGCCGACGGCGTCGAGCATCAGGTCGACCCGTCGACGGGGCAGCCCCATCACGGTGGCCCCGAGCCGGAGCACCTCGCGTCCGGTCCGTCCGTTGTGCTGCGCCGAGGCATCAAGCAGTACGCCGACGTGCCGGCCCGGATTGGGCAGCTGCGCGTACGGCACGCCCAGGATGGTGCTGCGCCCGGCCGTCGGCGCGGTCAGGCCGGTGAGCATCCGCAGCGTGGTCGACTTGCCCGCCCCGTTGGGGCCGAGGAAGCCGGTGACCGACCCGGGTCGGGCATGGAACGAGACGCGGTCGACGGGTCGGTGCCCGCCGTACTCCTTGGTGAGTTCTTCGACTGTGATCATGGCTCGACACTGACGTCCGGCTGGGGTCCCGCACATCGGCCGCCGGGCGAGAGCGGACAGCCACGGGCCCTTCCTCGGTAGCCCGTGGTGGGGGGTCGGGGTATCCCGCGGTCGCTGCCGGCGACGTCGCGGCGCGCGTACTGTCAAAACGTGACGGCCCCGGCAGCGCGACCACCCCCGCTGACCCGGTGGCAGTCCTCATGGCGCTACCTCGTCGCCGCCGGCGCCGGAATCGCCTTCTGGGTGACGAGCTACTTCGGCACGTACGCCGGGGAGATCCGTCTGCTGTGGGCCATCGACCTCCTGCTCGGCGTCGTGGGCATGGTCCTGCTTCGCTGGCGCCGCACGTACCCCCTGCCCGTCGCGCTCGTCATCAACCTCTTCGGGTCCTTCTCCACCGCCGTGTCCGGCGCCGTGGTCGTGGCCACCGTCTCCCTGGCCACCCGGCGGCGGATGCGCGAGATCGTGCCGGTGGCGGTGGTCGGGTTCCTCGCGTCGGTCGTCTTCTTCGAGACGCACCCCGGAGCCGACGACTCGTGGCTCTTCTCGCTGCTCTTCACGATCGTCTTCGTGACGGGGGTCATCGCTCCCGGGATGTACATCGGTGCCCGCCGCGACCTGCGGGCCACCCTGCAGGAGCAGGCCGAGCGGGTCGAACGTGAGCAGGAGCTGCGGATCGTCCAGGCGCAGGTCATGGAGCGGGCCAGGATCGCGCGGGAGATGCACGACGTCCTGGCCCATCGGCTCTCGCTGGTGGCGCTGCAGGCAGGCGCGCTGGAGTACTGCAGCGGGATGACGGACACCGAGGTGGCCGAGGCAGCGGCCGTCACCCGCACGAGCGCCCATCAAGCACTGGAGGACCTGCACGCGATCCTCGGGGTCCTGCGCACCGTCGACCCGACCGCCACACCGGAACCGCCCCAGCCGACCCTCGTCGACCTCCCGTCCCTGGTCGAGGAGGCCCAGGGTGCCGGGACCCGGGTGCGCCTCCACAACGGCATCGAGCACCTGGCGGAGGCACCCGAGGCCGCCGGGCGCAGCGTCTACCGGATGGTCCAGGAGAGCCTCACCAACGCCCGCAAGCACGCACCGGACACCACCGTCGACGTCACGCTCAGCGGTGGCCCGGGCGGCGGGCTGGGCCTGGAGGTCCGCAACCCGATGCGGGTCGGCGCTGCCGCGAGCGCCACACCCGGCTCGGGCCTTGGCCTGATCGGGCTCGTCGAGCGAGCGGAGCTGATCGGGGGCCGCCTCGAGCACGAGGCGCTCGACGGAGACTTCGTGGTCAGAGCGTGGTTGCCGTGGCCGGAGTGAACGCGCCGCTCCGGGTCGTGATCGTCGACGACGACGCGCTGGTGCGTTCCGCGCTCTCGATGATCCTGCGCAGTGACGCGGACGTCGAGCTGGTCGGCGAGGCCGAGGACGGCGTGGCCGGGCTCGAGCTCATCGCGCGGGTCTTGCCCGACGTGGTGCTGATGGACATCCGGATGCCCCGGATGGACGGCCTCGCGGCGCTCAAGCAGCTGGTGAGCGGGCCCGATGCGCCGAAGGTGATCGTGCTGACCACGTTCGACGACGACGACCACGTCGTACGTGCGCTGCGCGACGGCGCCAGCGGCTTCCTGCTCAAGCACACCCCGCCGACGGAGATCATCGACGCGGTGCACAAGGTCGCGGCCGGCGACCACATGCTGTCCCCGAGCGTGACCGCCCAGCTCATCGCCCGCCTCGGCACCGACGAACCCGAGTCGGACCAGGTCGCGCACGCGCGGTCGGTGACGGCCACGCTGACCGACCGCGAGCGGGAGGTGGCCATCGCCGTCGGCGAGGGCAAGGTCAACGCGGAGATCGCCGCGGAGCTCTACCTCAGCGTGGCCACGATCAAGGCCCATGTCTCCCGGCTGATGACCAAGCTGGAGGCGACCAACCGGGTCCAGCTCGCCGTCCGGGTCCGCGACGCCGGGCTCCTCTAGTCGGGCTTCTCTAGTCGGGCAGAGCCCAGCTCACGGGCGGAGCGCCCTGCTCCTCGAGCATCCGGTTGACCCGCGAGAACGGCCGGGAGCCGAAGAAGCCGCGGTTGGCCGAGAGCGGCGAGGGGTGCACCGACTCGACCCACGGGACCTTGCCGAGCATCGGCTTGAGCAACTGGGCGTCCCGGCCCCAGAGGATCGCGACGCATGGCCCACCGCGCTCGACGAGCGCCGCGATGGCCCGCTCGGTGACCTCCTCCCAACCCCGGCCACGGTGCGAGGCCGACTCGCCGGGCCGCACGGTGAGGACCCGGTTGAGCAGCATCACGCCCTGGTCGGCCCAGCCGCTCAGGTCGCCGTGCCGTGGCGGCATGACATCGACGTCGTTGCGCAGCTCCAGGTAGATGTTGATCAGGCTCCTTGGGAGCGGCCACACGTGCTTCTCGACCGCGAAGCTGAGCCCGATCGGGTGGCCCGGCGTCGGGTACGGGTCCTGGCCCACGACGAGCACCCGGACGTCGGCCAGCGGCCGATGGAACGCGCGGAGGACGTTGTCGCCCGCCGGCAGGTAGCCGCGCCCGGCGGCCAGCTCCTCGCGCAGGAACTCGCCCATCCGGCCGATCCGGTCGTCGACGGGCGCCAGCGCCTCGGCCCAGTCGGGAGCCATCAGCCCCTTGTCGACGAGCCCGGACAGCGCAGACACGCGGGCACTGTACTCAGCGCAGCTTGGCCAGCACCTCGGCGGCCGCGCGCTTCCCCGAGCTCACCGCGCCGTCCATGTAGCCGCTCCAGTAGGTCGCGGTCTCGGTGCCGGCCCAGTGCACCCGACCGAGCGGGCGGCGTACGGACGGGCCGTAAGGGACCAGGGTGCCCGGGCCGTGGATCGCGGTGGGTCCGCCGCGGGTCCACCGCTCCTTGGTCCAGTCGTACTCGACGAAGTCGACCGGGTTGAGCGCCTGCGGGCCGAACAGCTCCGTGAACCCCTGCAGCACCGCGGCCCGGCGCTGGTCCTTGGTCAGGCCGCCGTAGGTGCGCCAGGTCGAGCCGCCGACGAAGGCGAGCAGCACTCCCGGGCCGCCGGAGGGCGGGGTGTTGTCGAAGACCGCGCGGGCGGCGCCGTGGTCGCTGATGCCGAAGCCGTTGAGCCCTGCGGCCCGCCAGAACGGCGTCTCGTAGATCGCGTCGCACTTCATCAGCTGGCCCATGCGCGTCGAGGTCAGCAGGGCCCGTCGGTCGGCGGGCAGCCCCGGGTGGAAGCCCATGTCGAGGACGGTCGGCGGCGGCGCGGCCACGATCACGCGCCGGGCGACGACGGTCCCGCGGCCGGTCTTGACGTGCACCCGGTGGTGCCGCTGGACGATCCGGTGCACCGGCGCCCTGAGCGCGACGATGTCGCCGAGCTTCCTGGCCAGCTTGAGCGGCACCCGCTGGGAGCCACCGGCGAACCGGCGCTCCTGGGCGCCGTTGGCGGTGTCGGAGTTCCGCGCGAACGTCCCCTTGTGCTGCTCGTCGCCCGAGCAGGCGACGTACCAGAGGGTGAAGAGGAACGACAGCTCGCTCGGGTCGGCGCCGAAGCCGGGCTGGGTCCAGCAGGCGATGACGTTCTCGATGCCGGAGGGGTTGAGCGCGTTGGTCCGGATCCACTGGCTCAGCGTCATCGAGTCCCACTCCTGGGCCCGCGGGTGCGCCCAGGGTGCGGCGACGTCGATCTCGGCGGCGTACCCGTCGATCTGCTGGAGCAGCAGCGCGGCGTCCGCGATGATCGTCGGGTCCGGCGGGACCGTGCCGGGGTACTCCAGCCGGCCGATCGTGGAGGACACGTAGACGCTGTTGCCGGTGTTGTACTGAAAGAACGTCGGCACGCCGAGCTCCTGGGCCAGCTGCGCGATGTGGTTCTGCGTGGGGCCGATGAAGGCGCCACCGGACTCGATGACCTGGCCGCCGCGCTTCTTCTTCGTCAGGTGGTGGTTGAGCACTCGGCCGCCGACCCGCTTGCGGGCCTCGACCACGAGCACCGAGCGGCCCCTGCGAGCGACCTCGCGGGCCGCGACGAGACCGGCGAGGCCCGCGCCGACCACGACCACGTCGACCTCTTTCGGGAGCGGACCCTGGCGGGTCCCGCCGAGGACGGCCGCCTCGGACTCAGCAGTCAGCGCGCCAGTGCCGAGCAGCGCGGCGCCTGTCGAGGCGCCACCGAGCAGGGCGCGACGGGAGACGCGCGGGGACTCGAACATAATCGGCACATGGCTCACAACGAGCGGGTCGCCCGATGAGTCACGAAACCTTGAGCTGAGCGGAGTGCGATGAGAGCCGTGGCGTGCGCCGACACCAAGCTGTCCGTGGTGGAGATGTCGGACCCGACACCCGACAAGGGCCAGCTGGTGCTCGGCGTCCTGCGCTGCGGCATCTGCGGCTCCGACCTGCACGCGCGCCAGCACTGCGACGGGCTCGCCGAGGTGATGGAGGAGCTCGACTACGACGAGTTCATGCGGACCACGTCGGCGACCGTGATGGGTCACGAGTTCGTCGGCCAGGTGCGCGAGCGAGGCCGCGGTGCGCGCCGCGAGTTCCGCGAGGGTGCGCACGTCGTCTCGTTCCCGCTGGTCCGCCGCGGCAAGGACGCGCACCCGATCGGGCTCTCGCCGCTGGCGCCGGGCGGGTACGCCGAGCAGGTGCTGGTGGAGCAGTCGATGTCGTTCGTGGTCCCCAACGGGCTGTCGCCCGACGTCGCCGTGCTCACCGAGCCGATGGCGGTGGCGCTGCACGCAGTCAACAAGTCCTCGGTCTCTCGCCGCGACGTCGCGATCGTGCTGGGCTGCGGCCCCGTCGGCCTCGCCGTGATCTGCTGGCTCAAGTCGCGGGGCGTGCGCACCATCGTCGCCTCCGACCTCTCGGCGGGCCGGCGCGCGCTCGCGTCCGGCTGCGGCGCGGACGTCGTCGTCGACCCGACCCAGGAGTCGCCGTACGCCGTCGCCGGGTCGAAGCACGTCACCTCCGCCCCGGACCTGTTCCGTTTCGCCCTCGGCTCGATGGACCGGCTCCGCCGGGTGCCCGGCTGGCGGCACGTGTTCCGCGCCGCGGACGCGGTGGGCGCCGCCACCCCGTCGGGACCGGTCATCTTCGAGTGCGTCGGCGTCCCCGGGATGATCGAGTCGGTGGTCTCCCAGGCGCCACTCGCCTCGCGGGTCGTCGTGGTCGGTGTGTGCATGGGCGGCGACAGCTTCCGGCCATCGATGGCGATCAACAAGGAGCTCGATGTGCGGTTCGTGCTCTGCTACACCCCGCTCGAGTTCCGCGACACGTTGCACGCGCTGGCCGACGGGAAGGTGGACGCCTCCGCGCTGGTGACCGGCACGGTCGGGCTGGACGGCGTCGCCAACGCCTTCGACGCCCTCGGCGACCCCGAGCGGCATGCCAAGGTGCTCATCGACCCGGCGTCGGACGCCACCACCCCATAGTCACGGCCTAACCTCGGAACATGGCTCGCCGCGCGACCGTCCGCGATGTGCACGCGCTCGCGGCCATGATGCCGGGAGCCACGCGCTACCCGGACCGCGACCGGGCCGTCTATCAGGTGGGCGGCCGCAGCTTCGTCTTCTTCCGGACGCCACGCCCCGACGCGGTCGACCCCGAGACCGGGGAGCGGTACGACGACGTGATCGTGTTCTGGGTCGAGTCCGAGGAGGACAAGCAGGCGCTGGTGCTGGACGAGTCGACGCCGTTCTTCAGCACGCCGCACTTCGACGGCCACCCGTCGGTGCTGCTCCGTGGCTCCCGGATCGGCGAGCTCTCCCGCGACGAGCTCGCGGAGGTGGTGCAGGACGCCTGGCTGGCGCGGGCCGGCAAGCGGGCGCGGGCGGCCTGGCTGGCCGAACACCCATCGGCTCGTCAGTAGCGCCCGCCCGGCGGCTCCTCGAGCACCGGGCGGCCCTCGACCGGCCCGGAGAGCGGCACACCCTCGATGTCGTCGGTCTCCCAGTCGGCGTGGAAGTACGCCAACCAGCCGTCCCGAGCCAGGCTCACGACGCGGGCCACCCACGCGGCGTATGTCGGGTCCGCGCCGCGGCCGGCCTCGACGAGCGCCGGGTGGACGGCGACGAACTGGTCGGCAAGAGCCTCCGCGGCGAGGGCGTCGTCGGGGTTTCCGGTGGTCCACCGGTCCGCCTCGTCGCAGCCGGGCACATAGACCGTGAGCCGCCAGTAGAGGCCGCTCGGGGCGATGGACGGCGTCATCCGGAGGCGCTCGAGCCCGCGGCGGTGCAGTGTCTCGACCATCTCGAGGCGTCGGACCGCGGCCTCGGTCACCGGGTCGGCCGTGACAACCGGTCGAGGAACGCGATCAGCAGGGCCTCGCGCATCGCGGGGGCGGCGATGTCGAGGAGCGCGTTCACGTCGGCCAGCCGGTCCGGGAGGGCCAGGGCGCCGTCGTCACCCGCGCCGACCAGTCCGGAAGCGGCGAGCAGGCCGTCGAAGTCGGCGTCGGTGAGCGCGTGCGGGTCGAGGGCCGCGATGAAGGCGACCACATCGGGGTCGACCCTGACCGGCCCGGCCGCCTGGGCGGCCTCGACCGAGGCGCGGAGCGCGTCGAGGAACTCGTCGACGTGGGCGCCGGTCGCGGCGCTCACCGAGAGATGGATGGTCGGCGGCGTTGCGGCGTACGACATCTGCGGCTGGACGTACCAGTCGCGCGCCGCCATCTCGTCGCAGACCGTGAACGGGTCGCAGCTGCCGTCGGTGACCAGTGCGATCAGCGTGGACTGTGGATGAACCAGCACCTCGACGCCCGGAATGTCGGCGGTCCCGGCCACGATCGCGTCGACCGCCTCGAAGACCTCTCGCGAGAGGAGCTCATATCCCGTGTCCCCCAGCGACTCGACCACGGCCCAGGCGCCGGCCAGGGGACCGCCCGACTTGGTCGACTGCATCGTCGAGTTCAGCATCGTGTAGCCCGGCCACGCCGCCGACGCGAAGAACTGCGGCTTCCGCAGCTTCGACGTCCGGTGGAGCAGCAGCGAGGTGCCCTTGGGTGCGTAGGCGTACTTGTGCAGGTCGACCGAGATCGACGTGACCCCCTCGACCGCAAACGTCCACGGGGGCACGGGTCGGCCGAGCCGCGCGGCGTACGGCAGCACCCAGCCGCCGATGCACGCGTCGACGTGGCAGCGGATCCCGCGGGCCGCCGCCAGGGCCGCGAGCTCGGTGACCGGGTCGACGACGCCGTGCGCGTACGACGGCGCGCTCGCGACCACCAGGACCGTCCGGTCGCGGGCCTCGTCGACGGCCGCCTCGGTCGCCTCGACGTCGGCGGTGAAGTCGGCGCCCACCGGCACCAGCACCGGCTCGACGCCGAAGTAGTGCGCGGCCTTGTGGAACGCCGCGTGCGCGGTGGCCGGCAGCACCATGCGGGGCTCGGCCACGTCGGGGTGCGCGTCGCGCGCCGCCTGCACCGCGAGCAGCACCGACTCGGTGCCGCCCGAGGTCACGGTGCCGACCGCGGAGTCGGGTCCGTCGAGCAGGCCGAGCGCGAAGCCGACCAGGTCGTTCTCCATCCGGAGCAGGCTCGGGAACGCCGTCGGGTCGAGCCCGTTCGAGCCGGCGTACGCCGCGACCGCCTCGCGACCGATCCGGTCCACGTCCGGGAGACCCGAGTCGTAGACGTAGGCCAGGGTCCGGCCGCCGTGCACCGGCAGGTCGGCGGCCTGGAGCGCCTTGAGCCGCTCGAGGGCGTCGCTCATGCTGCGACTCCGGTGGGGCTCTCGTCGACCTGGTCGGAGCCGAGGGTGTAGCGCACCAGCCACAGCAGGCTGAGGACGATCAGGGCGGCGGGCAGTACCGAGAAGCCGAGCGTGATCGCGGTCTGGGTGGACTCCGACTGGGCCAGGTCGCCGTCGGTGCTCGAGCGGTAGCCGCCGACGGCGAGCACGAGCGCGAACAGGCCGGGACCCAGTGCGAGCCCGAGCGTCTCGCCCGCGGTCCAGACGCCGGTGTAGACGCCCACCCGCGAGCTGCCGGTCCGGCGCGCGTCGACGGCCGCGGCGTCGGGCAGCATCGCGAGCGGGAAGACCTGGCAGCCGGCGTACCCGACCCCGACCAGCGCGACCGCGGCGACGACGAGCCCGAACGGCGCGGACCGGGCCAGCACTGCCAGCAGGGCACCGGCAGCGAGGATCGCGGACGAGGCGAGGTATCCGCGCTTCTTGCCGATCCGCCCGCCGAGGGCTGCCCACGCCGGCGTGAGCAGGAGCGCGGGGCCGACGAAGCAGACGAACAGCACGGTCGTCGCGCCCTTTCGGTCGAGCACGTCCGTCGCCATGTAGTCGACTCCGGCGAGCATGCAGCCGGTGGCGAGGGCCTGCACGACGAAGGTGACCAGCAGCAGCCGGAAGTCGCGTGCGCCGGCGACGATCCGCAGCTGGTCGCGCAGCGTGCCCGGTCCGGCCTCGACCGCACCCAGCGGGGCGTGTCTGGTGCCGCGGTAGGCGGACACCACGCCGACCACGATGACCAGTGCCATCGCGATCCCCATCACGCGGTAGCCGGCCCGGCCACCGACCGCATCCCGGATCACCGGAGCGGTCGCGCCGGCGAGCATGATCGTGAAGGCGAGGATCGCCACCCGCCAGGTCATCAGCCGGGTGCGCTCGTCGTACGACGAGGTCATCTCCGCGGGCATCGACACGTAGGGCACCTGGAAGAAGGCGTACGCCGTCGCGCACGCCAGGAAGCAGACCAGCACCCAGGACGCCTCGGCCACCTTCGAGCCCATCGACGGAGCAGCGAACAGCAGCGCGAAGGCGACGGCGAGCCCCAGCCCGGCGCGCAGCAGCCACGGCCGCCGCGGACCACGGGGGTCGACGGTCCGGTCGCTGATCCGGCCGGCGATCGGGTTCAGAACCACGTCCCACGCCTTCGGCACGAACACGATGAAGCCCGCCGCCACCGCGGCGATGCCGAGGCTGTCGGTGAGGTAGGGCAGGAGCATCAGCCCCGGGACCGTCCCGAACGCACCGGTGGCCACCGAGCCGGAGCCGTAGCCGAACCGCACCGACCGCGGCAGGCTCGAGGCGGGGTCCACGGGACGCAGACTAGGGGAGTCGGCAGGACAGGCAGGTTCAGCGGGCCAGGCTGCGCGAGCTTGCGGAGCCGTAGCGGCGGGTGGGGTTGACGCCGATCGCGTCGGGGTCGGGCGAGGGCTTCCTGGTCGAGGACTTCTTCGACGCGGCCTTCTTCGACGCGGCCTTCTTGGCGGCGGTCTTCTTCGCCGCTGACCTGGTGGCGGTCTTCTTGGTGGCGGTCTTCTTGGTGGCGGCCGTCTTCGAGGCCTTCTTGACCGTTGGCGTGGCCTCGTCGGGAGTCGACCACTGGCCGACCCACTCGTCGAGCACCCGCCAGGTCGAGCCGCGCGCCGCCCGGCCGGTCAGCATCCCGAGGTGCCCGCCGGGGACGATCTCGAACCGCACCTCGGCCGCGCCGCTGAGCAGGGGAACGACCGCCTTGACCGCGTTGACCGGCGCGATGCCGTCCGTGGCGCCGGCGAAGACCAGGACGGGGACGGTGATCGCGGACAGGTCGATGGTGCGGTCGACGAGCTCGAACCGTCCGGTGCTGAGCACGTTGCTGCGCACGAAGCGGTGATAGAGCTGCCCGAAGCTGCGGCCGGGGTAGGCGATCATGTTCGCGGTGAACCGGTCCACCGCCTCGATCTGGGCGAGGAAGTCGGCGTCGTCCAGCCGGGCCGCGACGGCGAGCGGCTTGGTGATCATCTTCTGGAACGACGACAGCTGGAAGGCCCACTTCACCAGTGGCTTCGGAGCGCCGCCTATGAGCTGGTAGACCGGCGTCAGCACCCGACCGTCGGTGAAGTTGAGCAACGGCCGCAGCGGTGCGACCAACGGCACCTGGCCGACGTCGACGGGAGATCCGACGACGCTGACCGAGGCGATCGGGAGGTCGCGGCGGTCGGCGGCCGCGAGCAGGCTGAAGATCCCGCCCAGGCTCCAGCCGACCAGGTGCACCGGCCGCCCGCCGGCGTGCTTGGAGACCTCCTCGATCGCGGTGGGCACGACCTCCTCGACCCAGTGCTCGATCCCGAGGGCACGGTTCTTGAACGACACCTCGCCGTACTCGACGAGGTACGTCGGCCGGCCGGCCTCGACGAAGTGCTCGACCAGCGAGCAGCCGCGCCGCAGGTCGAAACAGAGCGCCGGCGCCGCGAGCGGCGTCACCAGCAGCACCGGGTCGCCCTGCTCGCGCGCGGTGGCGACCGGCCGGTAGTGGTAGACCTCCCGGAGCTCGCCCTCGTCGATCAGGGTGCGCGGCATCGGCCGCAGGTCGGCCAGGCCGCCGTAGAGCACCTTGTGGGCCACGTTGCTGGCCGCGGACACGAGCTGATCGGGCTTGGGGATCAGGTCCATGACCGCCGCTCCATGGCCCGCACGCTAGCCCGCTGGTCGGCCCCTGCGGTAGGCGGCGTCACCCGCCACGGGTCTCGACACCCGTTGGTGGGTGCACTACACACGAGCCATGAAATGGACCGGGCTGGCAGCGACGTCCGCGGTCGCTGCGATCGGAGCGGTCGCCGTGCACGATCTGGTCCAGCGCCAGCACGCGATCCTGCGCAACTTCCCGGTCGCCGGGCACCTGCGCTTCCTGCTCGAGCGGTTCGGGCCCGAGCTGCGCCAGTACATCGTCACCGGCAACGACGAGGAGCGGCCCTTCAGCCGCGACCAGCGGCGCTGGGTCTATGCCTCGTCCAAGCTGGAGAACAACTACTTCGGCTTCGGGACCGACAACAACGTCGAGAACACCGAGGCGTACCCGATCATCAAGCACCGGACCTTCACCGGCCCGGGCGCTCCGACGGCGTCGCACGCGCACGAGGACGCCGTCGTTCCGTCTGCCAAGGTGATGGGTGGTCCGCGCGGCCGGCGGCACGCGTTCCGGCCAGGGTCCGTCGTCAACGTGTCAGGGATGAGCTTCGGCGCGCTGTCGGCAAACGCGATCGAGGCCCTGAACAAGGGTTCGGCAATGGCCGGCTGCATGCAGAACACCGGCGAGGGAGGGCTGTCCTCCTACCACCGCAACGGCGGCGACCTCGTCTTCCAGATCGGCACCGGCTACTTCGGGTGCCGCGACGCGGCCGGCACGTTCGACCTGGCCAGGCTCACGGACCTGGTCGCCTCGGCGCCGGTGCGCGCCATCGAGATCAAGCTCTCGCAAGGCGCCAAGCCCGGCCTCGGCGGGATGCTCCCCGGCGCGAAGGTCAGCAAGGAGATCGCCGAGGTGCGCGGCATCGAGCCCGGGGTCGACTGCGCCTCGCCGAGCCGGCACCGGGTCTTCCACGACGTCGACTCGATGCTGGACTTCGTCGAGACGGTCGCGGAGGCGACCGGTGTCCCGGTCGGCATCAAGTCCGCGGTCGGCAACATGGAGTTCTGGGACGACCTGGTGCGGCTGATGGCCGAGGACTCCCGTGGTGTCGACTTCGTCAACATCGACGGCGGCGAGGGAGGCACTGGCGCGGCGCCGATGGTGTTCGCCGACTCCGTGGCCTACCCGTTCCGGCTGGGGTTCGCCGAGGTGTACCGCCGCTTCGCGACTGCCGGGCTCGCCGACGACGTCACGTTCGTCGGCGCCGGCAAGCTGGGCATCCCCGACAACGCCATCGTCGCTTTCGCCCTCGGCGTCGACATGGTCAGCGTGGGAAGAGAGGCGATGCTGGCGGTCGGCTGCATCCAGGCCCAGAAGTGTCACACCGACCACTGCCCGGTCGGCATCGCGACCCAGAACCCTCGCTACACCCGCGGGCTCGATCCCACTCTCAAGAGCGTTCGCCTGGCCAACTACGTGCGCACGTTGCGGCGGGACCTGCTGAAGGTCTCGGAGGCGGTCGGCGTCGTCCATCCGGCGCTGATCACCGCAGACGACGTGGACGTGGTCGAGGGGACACACCGGGCCCGGACGGTTCGCGAGGTCTTCGACTACGAGCCCGAGTGGGGAGTCGTGGGCCCAGAGCTGCACCACGAGATCGCCGACCTGATGGCGCCACAGGTCACCGGCACCCAACCGCTTCCGACCTGAGAGTCAGGAACCCCGGGCCGGCTTGACCGACTTCCCGTGCGCGTCGCGGACGTCGGTCAGCGCGGTCATGAAGCTGTCCGCCCAGGCGGCCACGTCGTGGCTGCCCACGGTCCTGCGCATCGCGCGCATCCGCTTGGTCAGGTCCTTCTCGTCGGCCTGGTAGGCCTCGAGCAGCGCGGACTTCATGCCGTTGATGTCGTAGGGGTTGACCAGCCACGCCTGCCGCAGCTCGGCCGCGGCGCCGGCGAACTCCGAGAGCACCAGGGCCCCGGCGTCGTCGTACTGCGAGGCGACGTACTCCTTGGCGACCAGGTTCATCCCGTCGCGGTACGGCGTGACCACCATGATGTCGGCGGCCCGGTAGAGCGCGGCCATCTCCTCGCGCGGGTACGACGAGTGCAGGTAGCTGATCGCCGGGCGGCCGATCCGGCCGAGGTCGCCGTTGATCCGGCCGACCAGCCGGTCGATCTCGTCGCGGAGGATCTTGTACTCCTCGACCTGCTCGCGCGAGGGGTTGGCGACCTGCACGAAGACGGCGTCCTCGACGTCGAAATGGCCATCGACGATCAGCTCGGCGTACGCGCGGAGCCGGGCGTAGATCCCTTTGGTGTAGTCGAGCCGGTCGATGCCGAGGAACACCTTGCGCGGGTCGCCCAGCGCGCTGCGGATCTCCTTGGCCCGGGCGGTCACCTCGGGAGTCTGGGCGAGCTCCTCAAAACCGCGGGCGTCGATGGAGATCGGGAACGCCGCGGCGCGCACGGTCCGTCCGTCGGGCAGGTAGACGAGGTCGCGGTGGGTCTTGTGCCCGACCCGCTGGCGGACCAGGCGCACGAAGTTGGCGGCGCCGCCGGGCAGCTGGAACCCGACGAGGTCGGCGCCGAGCAGCCCCTCGAGCAGCTGCCGTCGCCACGGCAGCTGCTGGAACAGCTCGGCCGGCGGGAACGGGATGTGCAGGTAGAAGCCGATCCGGAGATCCGGGCGGAGCTGCCGCAGCATCTGGGGCACCAGCTGCATCTGGTAGTCGTGCACCCACACCAGCGCGCCCTCGTTGGCCAGCTCGGCGGCCTTGTCGGCGAACCGCTGGTTCACCTCGACGTAGGAGTCCCACCACTCGCGGTGGAACTCCGGCTTGGCCACGAGGTCGTGGTAGAGCGGCCACAGGGTGGCGTTGGAGAAGCCTTCGTAGTGGCACTCGATGTCGTCGGCGGTCATCGGCACCGGAACCAGGTCGAGGCCGTCGACCTCGAACGGTTCGAGGTCCTGCTCGGTGCCGCCGGGCCAGCCCAGCCAGACCCCGTGGTCGGCGCGCATGACGGGCTCGATCGCCGTGACCAGGCCACCCGGTGAGGGCCCCCACGCCGTCGTGCCGTCCGGCTGCTCGACCCGGTCCACCGGCAGCCGGTTCGCGACGATCACCAAGTCGTGGCCCACGTCTCCACCCTAGGCGGGCGTCGGCCGGCGTGCTCCACCCCGTGGGGTCGGTCCGCCGTCCCGGTGTCGGGCTGGCCCGACAGGGACTGTCGGGCTGGCAGGATCGTCGTGGCGACCCTGCGCGACGACGCTGGAGCCATGACGTACCTGATGACGCAACCGATGACTGACACCTCCCTCCAGGCGCCCGCATGGAGCGAGCCGGTCCGACCCCGCGGCGTCCGCCGGGTGTTGCTCGACTCGGGCTACGCGCTCTCGGCGTTCTTCCTGGCGCTGCCGGCGTTCGTGCTCGTGGTCGTCAACCTGGCGCTCGGCATCGGCCTCATCGTGCTGGTCGGTGGGGTTCTGGTGCTCTGGGTCGCCGTGATGGTGGCCCGCGGGTTCGCGCGGGTCGAGCGGATCCGGCTCCGGGGCATGCTCGGGAAGCAGGCGGCGACGCCCGCCTACCTGTGCCCCCGGCCCGAGGACAGCTTCTGGCGCAAGGCTCTGCTCCCCCTGCGCGACGCGCAGTCCTGGCTGGACGTCGTGTGGTGCGTCGTCGGCCTCATCACAGGGACCGCGGCGTTCACGCTCGCGGTGACCTGGTGGGCGGCGGCGGCCGGCGGCCTGACCTACTGGTTCTGGGAGCGCTGGATCCCTTATGACCCCGACGAGAACACCACGCTCGCCGAGCTGCTCGGCTTCGGCGAGGGCCGGCACCCCGAGATCGTCCTCAACCTCGCGATCGGTGCGTTCGCCCTCCTCACGCTGCCGCTGGTGATGAGGTTCGCCGCTGCCCTGCACGGCAGCCTGGCGCACGTGATGCTGAGCAGCCGGGCCGAGCTCCAGCAGGAGGTACGCCGGGTCGAGGGCGGTCGCTACGCGGCCCGCGAGGCCGAGGCTGCCTCGCTGCGCCGGCTCGAGCGCGACATCCACGACGGGCCGCAGCAGCGGCTGGTGCGGCTGACCATGGACCTCGGCCGCGCTCGTCGCCAGCTGACCGACGACCCCGAGCTCGCTTCCGAGACCATCGACGCTGCGCTGCTCCAGGCCCGCGAGACCGTCGACGAGCTGCGCTCGCTCTCGCGCGGCATCGCCCCGCCGCTGCTGGTCGACCGTGGCCTCACCGCGGCGCTCGGTGAGCTGACCGTGCGCAGCGAGGTGCCCGTCGAGGCCACCATCGACGTCTCGGACACCTTGCCCCCGCACGTCGAGACCGCGGTCTACTTCGTGGTCGCCGAGGCGCTCACCAACGTCGCGAAGCACAGCGAGGCCACCCGTGCGTCCGTCGGTGTGTGGATCGAGAACGGCGGGGTCGAGGTCCGCATCGAGGACGACGGCGTGGGCGGCGCGCACCCCGCCAAGGGCAGCGGCCTGGCCGGGCTGCACCAGCGGGTGCTGGCCGCCGACGGCCGGCTCGAGGTGAGCTCGCCCGCGGGTGGGCCGACGGTGGTCTCCGCCTGGATCCCCGTAGGAGGCATATGAGACTCGTCGTCGCTGACGACTCCCTCCTGCTGCGGGAGGGGCTCCAGCTGCTGCTCGCCGAGGCCGGCCACGAGGTCGTGGCGGCCGTCGGCGACGGTCCGTCGTACGTCGCGGCGACGCTGGAGCACCGGCCGGACGTCGGCGTGGTCGACGTCCGGATGCCGCCCAGCCACACCGACGAGGGGCTCCGCGCGGCGGTCGAGGTCCGCCGGGCCTGGCCGGACGCACGGATCATGGTGCTGTCGCAGTACGTCGAGGTGTCCTACGCCGACGATCTGCTCGCCTCGGGCGACGGCGGTGTGGGCTACCTGCTCAAGGACCGGGTCAGCGACCTCGACGACTTCCTGGCCGCCCTGGTCACGGTCGCGGATGGCGGCACCGTGCTCGACCCCCAGGTGGTCGCCCAGCTGATGAGCCGCCGCCGCGACCCGCTCGAGGGGCTCACCCCACGCGAGCGGGAGGTGCTCGGCCTGATGGCCGAGGGCCGCTCCAACGCGGCGATCGCCAGGGGACTGGTGGTCACCGAGGGAGCGGTCGAGAAGCACACCCAGCGGATCTTCGCGAAGCTCGGGCTGCTGCCGGACGACGCCCAGCACCGCCGGGTGCTGGCGGTCGTCCGGTTCCTGCAGGCCGGGTGAGCGGCCGCGCCACGGATCAGTCGCCCGGGTAGCGCACACCGACCTGGCGCCGCAGGTCGTCCATCTGCCGCATGATCGTCAGCGTCTGCGCGTGCGGCACCAGCGGGCTCTCGAGCAACCCCTCGGCCAGGCAGCGCTGGAACTCGACCGCCTCGTTCCCGTAGCCGCGACCGATCACGGGCTCGCGCCCTTCGATGGACATCGGCCGGCCGGGCTCGGTGGAGTCGTTGGTGCCACCGGCCGCGGTGTACGTCGCGTGGGTGGGGTGGTGGAAGTCCTCCAGCACCAGCCGGCCCAGGTCCGTGGCGATCTCGGCCCGCCGCGACGACCACGACGTCATCGAGGACGCCATGGTCGCCACCGCGCCGCCCGGGTAGCGGCCCGCGACGGCCAGGTCGAGGTCGATGCCGGTGTCCGAGAGCACCGCCGTGGCCGTCAGCTCCTCGGCCTCGCCGAGGAGCAGGTGCGCGAACGTCAGCGGGTAGATGCCCATGTCGAGCAGGGAGCCCGCACCGAGCGCCGGGTCGAGCAGCCGGTCATCGGGCTTGGCGTCCACGACGAAGCCGAGCTCGGCGTGCAAGTGGCGCGGGGTGCCGAAGGCGCCCGCCCCGAGGTCGTCCGCGACCGCGCGGACGACGGGGTGGCACGCGGTCCACATCGCCTCCATCAGCAGCCGCTCCGAGCGCAGCGCCAGCGCGAACAGCTCCTCGGCGTCGGCGGCGCGCAGGGTGATCGGCTTCTCGCACAGCACGTGCCTGCCGGCCTCGAGCGCGGCGGTGACGTGCTCGACGTGCAGCCCGTGCGGTGACGCGATGTAGACCGCGTCGACGGAATCGTCGGCGAGCAGCTCGTCGTACGAGCCGTAGGCCGCCGCGAAGCCGTACTCCTGTGCGAACGCCGCGGCTCGTGCCTGCGAGCGCGAGCCGACCGCGGTGCGCTCGGCGTCCGGCACGAGCCGGAGGTCCCGGGCGAAGGAGTGGGCGATGCGTCCGGGGCCGAGAATCCCCCAACGAGTGGCCATGCACGCACCGTAGCCCGCCTTCGCCCCGCCTTGGGCCCGCGTCCGGCACGCCGATGCGCTGAATGACATCGGTGTGATTCGTCGCCTACCATGACCGCATGGACGCGGCGAACGTCGGACGCACCGACGCGGGGCAGGCGGAGGAGTCTGCCCTCAGCGACCGCGACCGCGAGATCCTCGAGTTCGAGCGGCACTGGTGGAAGTACGCCGGCGCCAAGGAGACCGCGGTCCGCGAGAAGTTCGACATGTCCTCGACCCGCTACTACCAGGTGCTCAACGCCCTCATCGACCGGCCGGAAGCCCTCGAGGCCGACCCGTTGCTGGTCCGCCGGCTGCGTCGGCTGCGCGCCGCCCGCCAGCGGCAGCGCTCGGCCCGGCGCCTCGGCTTCGAGCTCTAGTCATGTCCGTCCGGCACCCGCGCGACGAGCGCGGCGTGGTCTTCCCCTCGCCGGTGGTGATCCTCAGCGTGATCGCCGTCGCGATGGCCGGCATCGCCTTCGTGGCCACCCGCGACGGGGAGCCGGAGGAGAAGCAGATCAGCACCATCTCCCAGCCGGAGGCCACCTCGTCCGCGACGGCGGACGCGTCGCCCAGCGAGCCTGCGAAGCCGAAGAAGCCGAAGGTGGACCGTTCGAAGGTCTACGTCGTGGTCTTCAACAACTCCAACGTCAGCGGCCTGGCCGGCAACGTCGCGGCCCGGGCCAGCCAGATCGGCTGGCAGGTGGTCGGCTCCGACAACTGGTACGGCACCATCCCCGCCTCGACCGTCTACTACCCCAAGAGGCTGGAGAAGGCGGGCAAGCTGCTCGCCCTCGATCTCGGCATCCAGCGCACCGCGCCCGCGGTCGACCCGATGCGGCTCGACCGGCTCACGGTCATCCTCACCGGCCCCCTCGACTGACCCGTCCGCGCGCGCAAGCGGGCGGGTGTGGTGGGCTTCGGGCATGGAGTTCACCTCGGACGAGGGCGAGCGGAAGTACGCCGCCCTGGTTCGGGCAGCCGCCGAGACGATCGTGGGACTGGACTTCGACGGCACCCTCGCCCCGATCGTCGACGACCCGGCCGAGGCGCACATCCACCCCGATGCGGGTGGCGTGCTCGTCGACCTGGCGGAGCAGGTGCTCGCCGTCGCGGTGGTCACCGGCCGCCCCGCGCGGCAGGCCCTCGACCTGGGCGGGCTCGAGCGGGTCGGCAACGCGATCGGCGACGCCGGCCGGGAGCTCTATCTGTTCGGCCAGTACGGCAACGAGCGCTGGAGCTCCACCAACCGGCGGGTGATCGGGCCGCGACCGCCGCACGGCTTGGCCACGTTCATCGCCGACCTGCCGCGGCTGCTGCGCCGGCTCGGCGCTGAGGACGCGCACATCGAAGAGAAGGGTCTCGCCGTCGCCGTGCACACCCGGAGGCTCGACGACCCCGACGCCACCTACGACGAGCTGCTGCCAGCCATCCGTGAGCAGGCCGCCCGCCACGACCTCGTGGTCGAGCCAGGGAGGCAGGTGATCGAGGTGCGCTCGTCCGGCATGAACAAGGGGATCGTGGTCGAGCGGCTGGTCGAGGAGCTCGACGCCGGTGGCTTCGTCTTCGTGGGGGACGACCTCGGCGACCTCGAGGCGTTCGAGGCGGTGGCGACCCTGGCCAAGGGCGGGATGGCGACCCTGCTGGTCTGCTCGGAGTCATCCGAGGAGAGCACGCTGGTCCGGCTCTCCGACGTCGTCGTGCACGGCCCCGAAGGAGTGCTCGACCTGCTGCGCCAGCTGACGACGGATGCGGCCGCCCTGCGAGCCTGACCATTCCAACCAACCAACAGGTCGAGATTCGCCCGCCGGTCTGGTCCTTGCCCACGAGATTTCGGCCTTCTTCAACACGCTGCCCCCGCCGCGGTGACCATGGGGGCGTGCGCCCTGCTGTTCGACCCCTGACGGTCATGGTGCCGCTGATCGCGGCGGCCGGTGGCTACGTGCTGCTGCCGTCCGGTCCGCTCCGCGACGGTGCCTTCGCCGTGCTCGGCCTGGCCTGCGTCCTGACGGCGTTCGCCGGGCTGCACCGCAATGCGCCGCGGCGCCACGGCGGGTGGCTCCTGGTGATCACCGGCTTCCTGGGGTGGGTCGTCGGCGACGCACTCTTCTCGCTGCAGGGCGCCTTGGGGTTCACGGCCTACCCGTCGCCTGCGGACGGCGCCTACCTGGTCGCCTACATGCTCATGGCCGCGGGGTTGGTGGTGATGGTGCGGCGGCGAGGTGCTGCCGGTGACCTGGCGGCGGTGCTCGACGCTGCGATCCTGGCCACCGGGGCGGCAGTCGTCGCCGGCGTCTTCGTCGTGGTGCCGATCGCCTCGGACTCGAGTCTGGGCGCGCTGGGCAAGATGACGTCCACGTTCTACCCCACGGCCGACATCCTGCTGCTCGCGATCCTCGTGCGGTTCTGGGCGACACCCAGTGCCCGCACGGCGTCGTTCCGGCTCCTCATCTGCGCGCTGGGGTTCATCTTCGTGGGCGACGTCTACTACACGGCGACGACCATCCTGACCAGCAGCGTCGAGTCCGAGCTCGCGAACGACCTCATCTGGTACGCCGGCTACGTGCTGATCGCCGGCGCGACCTGGGACCGCTCGGTGCACGACCTGGCCGAACCCGCCCCCGGGCTCGAGGACGTCGCCGACCCGAACAAGCGGATGCTGGTGCTGACCGGTGGCTTGCTCCTGCCCGCCGTCACCTTGCTCGCGGACGGTCTGGACGGCGACCTGACCGCCTGGCCGATCGTCGTGATGGGATCGGTGATGCTCTCCCTGCTCGTGCTGGCCCGGATGGCAGGGCTGCTCACCGTGGTCCGTGCCCAGGCGGTGCAGCTCGCGGCGCTCGCCCGCTCCGACGCGCTCACGGGCGTCCCCAACCGCCGTACCTGGGACTTCGAGCTGTCCCGAGCCTGCCGGGCGGCCCGTGACAACGACGAGACGCTGACGCTGGCGGTGATCGACCTGGACCACTTCAAGGTCTACAACGACACCCGTGGCCACCCGGCCGGAGACCGGTTGCTCAAGGAGGCGACCGCGGCGTGGAGCCAGCACCTCGGGCGTGGGGAAGTACTGGCCCGGGTCGGCGGTGAGGAGTTCGCGCTCATGCTGCCGAATCACGACGCGGAGTCGACCCGCGACCGCGTGCTCGAGCTGCTGGCGAGCACGCCTGGCGGACAGACGTTCTCCGCCGGGGTGGCGACCTGGCAGCCCGGAACCGAACCCGCCGTGGCCGTGGCCGCGGCGGACCGTGCGCTGTACAACGCCAAGCGGGGCGGCCGCAACCGGGTCTGCCTGGCGCCGTACGTGCCCTCCGGGATGATTCTGCCCATGCCGCGGATCGCCCTGCAGCCCATCGTCGACCTGGCGACCGGCGAGCTGGTCGCCGTCGAGGCCCTGAGCCGGTTCCGGGACCACGATCCGATGCCCGTCTTCGAGCAGGCCCGCGCGCTCGGCCGGTTGGCCGAGCTCGAGGCGGCCGCCATCAAGGCGGCCCGGGCGGTCGCGCTTCCCGGGCTCCTGCTCTCGGTCAACGTCGACATCTGCTCGCTGCCCCTGCCCCGGATCCGCGAGGCACTGGCGGGCGACCTGAGCGACCTGGTCCTCGAGGTCACGGAGTACACCCACAGTCCGGTGGACCCGGAGGAGCTCGCGGGCGTCCTGGCCGCGATCCGCGACTACCGCGACCGCGGTGCGTTGGTCGCGGTCGACGACTGGGGAACCGGGTACTCCGACATGGACCGCCTCGAGCTGCTCCAGCCGGAGATCGTCAAGGTCGACATGTCGATCGTCCACGACCTGGAGTCCGCCCGTCACCGGGCCCTGATCGGGTCGGTCCTGGCCTGGGCCTCCCGCCGCGATGCCCAGGTTTGCGCCGAGGGCATCGAGTCCGAGAGCCAGCTGGAGCGGCTGCGTGACATGGGTGTCCACCTGGGCCAGGGCTTCCGCATCGGCCGACCCGAACACCCGAGCAAGACGCCGGCCGCGACCGGCTGACCTGGCTTCTTGGCTGTTCGCCCACAACGAACGCCGGAACAGGGGGTCTACCGCGGAAGTTGAGCCGGTATGACTCAACCCTCGCTCCCCGTGCTGTTCCTGTCGGACCTCGTGGTCCTGCCCGGCATGGTCGTGCCGATCCCGCTCGACGAGGCCGCCCAGGCGGCGGTCGACGCCGCCCGCGCCAGCAGTGACGGCGAGCTGCTGCTCGCGCCCCGGCTCGAGGACCGCTACGCGTCGTACGGCGTGGTGGCCAGCGTCGAGCGGGTCGGCCGCCTCATGGGCGGTGGCCCCGGAGCGGTGCTCAAGGCCGGACGCCGGGCCCGCATCGGCAGCGGCGTGACCGGACCCGGTGCCGCGCTGTGGGTCGAGGTCGAGCCGGTCGAGGAGACCGTGACCGACCACGCTCGCGAGCTGGCCGAGGAGTACAAGCGGGTCGTCGTCGCCGTCCTCCAGCGCCGCGAGGCCTGGCAGATCATCGACCAGGTCCACCAGATGACCGACCCGTCCGCGATCGCGGACGCCGCCGGCTACGCGCCGTACCTCTCCGATGAGCAGAAGCGCGAGCTCCTGGAGACCCCGGACGTCGAGAAGCGGCTCGAGACGGTCATCGCGTGGACCCGCGACCACCTCGCCGAGTCCGAGATCGCCGACAAGATCGGCGAGGACGTCCGCGAGGGGATGGAGAAGTCGCAGCGCGAGTTCCTGCTGCGCCAGCAGCTCGCCGCGATCCGCAAGGAGCTCGGCGAGGGTGAGCCCGAGGGGGCCGACGACTACCGCGCCCGGGTCGAAGCCGCGGAGGTGCCGGACGACGTCCGCGCGGCTCTGATCAAGGAGGTCGACAAGCTCGAGCGCTCCAGCGAGCAGAACCCCGAGGCGGCCTGGATCCGCACCTGGCTCGACACCGTCCTGGAGCTGCCGTGGGCGGTCACGACCGACGACGTGAACGACGTCGCCGGTGCCCGCGAGGTGCTGGATGCAGACCACCACGGGCTCGACGAGGTCAAGGAGCGGATCGTCGAGTACCTCGCCGTCCGCGCCCGCCGTGCCGAGCGCGGGCTCCAGGTCATCGGCGGCCGGGGCTCCGGCGCGGTGATCCTGCTGGCCGGCCCTCCCGGCGTCGGCAAGACCTCGCTGGGTGAGTCTGTGGCCCGCGCCATGGGCCGGAAGTTCGTCCGTGTCTCCCTCGGCGGCATCCGCGACGAGGCCGAGATCCGTGGCCACCGGCGCACCTACGTCGGCGCCCTGCCCGGCCGGATCGCCCGTGCGATCAAGGAGGCCGGCTCGATGAACCCGGTCGTCCTGCTCGACGAGGTCGACAAGATCGGCGCCGACTACCGCGGCGACCCCGCGGCGGCGCTGCTCGAGGTGCTCGACCCGGCGCAGAACCACACCTTCCGCGACCACTACCTCGAGCTCGACCTCGACCTGTCAGACGTGCTGTTCATCGCCACCGCCAACGTGGTGGAGCAGATCCCGTCGGCGCTGCTGGACCGGATGGAGCTGGTCACCCTCGACGGCTACACCGAGGACGACAAGGTCGCGATCGCGCGCGACTTCCTGCTGCCCCGGCAGCTGGAGCGCGCCGCGCTGACCGCCGACGAGGTCTCGATCTCCGACGCGGCGCTGCGCGAGCTGGCCGCCAACTACACCCGCGAGGCGGGCGTGCGGCAGATGGAGCGACTGCTCGCCAAGGCCCTGCGCAAGGCCGCCACCAAGCTGGCCATCGGCGAGGTCGAGCGGGTGGACGTGGACGAGCCCGACCTCAAGGAGCTGCTCGGCCGGCCGCGGTTCACCCCGGAGTCGGCGGAGCGTACGTCGGTCCCCGGCGTGGCGACCGGCCTCGCTGTCACCGGCCTCGGTGGCGAGGTCCTCTTCATCGAGGCGTCCGCGCACGAGAGCTCGGACAAGCCTGGTGGGCTGACGCTCACCGGCCAGCTCGGTGACGTCATGAAGGAGTCCGCGCAGATCGCGCTCTCGTTCGTGAAGGCGCACGCGGCCGATCTCGGGATCGACCCGACGTTCTTCGAGCGGACCATCCACGTGCACCTCCCGGCCGGAGCCGTGCCCAAGGACGGCCCGTCCGCCGGCGTCACGATGGTCACCGCGCTCACCTCGCTGGCCACGGGTCGGCCGGTGCGCTCGGAGGTCGGCATGACCGGCGAGGTCACCCTCAACGGCCGGGTGCTCCCGATCGGGGGCCTGAAGCAGAAGCTGCTGGCGGCCCAGCGCCACGGCCTGACCGAGGTCTTCGTGCCTCAGCGGAACGAGCCCGACCTGGACGACGTCCCCGCCGACGTCCTCGAGGCCCTGACCGTGCACGTCGTGGGTGACGTCCTCGACGTCGTCCGCGGCGCCCTCACCCCCACGGCCGAGGTCCACGCTGCGGCCTGAACGACCTGACCGCCGGGATAGTCCGTGACATCTGTGTCTGTGGAACCAGCAGTTCCACAACACAACGGTCACGGACTACCCCGGCGTCGTCGTGTCCACATGCCGGTACGCGAGTACGCATCCTGAGACGGCTGCTCGTAAAGTGGCACTCATCATCCAGAGGGACTGAGGGAAACGGCCCTGTGAAGTCCCGGCAACCGCCGCGTCAGCACCGTCGACGCGGAACTGGTGCCAAATCCGTCCGGAGCTACCGCACCGGAAAGATGAGGAGATCATGGTGACCGCTGTTGTCGTAGAGAAGAAGGCCCTCCGGGACGGCGCCTTCGGCCATGCCAAGGCCTTGTCCTGCCGCGAGTGCGGCCACCAGGTCGAGCTCGGCCCGTTCTATGCCTGTCCGGAGTGCTTCGGGCCGCTGGAGATCGCCTACGACTTCCCCCAGGTGACTCGGGCGGAGATCGAGGCCGGGCCACCCAACATCTGGCGCTACAAGGCGCTGCTGCCGGTGCCGAGCGACATCGAGGAGAGCCCCAACACCGAGCCGGGCTACACCCGGCTGCTGAAGGCGCACAACCTCGGCCGCGAGCTCGGCATCGACAACCTGTGGGTCAAGGACGACTCGACCAACCCCACCAACTCCTTCAAGGACCGCGTGGTCGCCTGCGCGCTGAGCGCGGCACGGGAGCTCGACGCCAAGGTGTTCGCCTGCCCGAGCACCGGCAACCTCGCCAACGCCGTGGCCGCCGCGGGTGCCCGGGCCGGCATCAAGACCGTCGTCTTCATCCCGAGCAACCTCGAGCAGCCCAAGCAGGTCAACTCCGCGGTCTTCACCGAGCAGCTGGTCGCGGTCAACGGCAACTACGACGACGTCAACAAGCTCGCTTCCGAGATCGCCGGCGAGGAGGAGGGCTGGGCGTTCGTCAACGTCAACGTCCGCCCCTACTACGCCGAGGGCTCCAAGACCCTCGGCTACGAGATCGCCGAGCAGCTCGGCTGGCGGCTGCCCGACCAGATCGTCATCCCGGTCGCGTCCGGCTCCCAGCTGACCAAGGTGCACAAGGCGTTCCGCGAGCTGGTGGAGCTCGGCCTGGTGGAGGACAAGCCGTGCAAGGTGTTCGGTGCCCAGGCCACCGGGTGCTCCCCGGTCTCGGTCGCCTACAAGGCGGGCGTCGACGCGATCCGCCCGGTCAAGCCCGACACCATCGCCAAGAGCCTGGCCATCGGCAACCCCGCCGACGGTGTCTACGTCCTCGACATCTGCCGCGACACCGGCGGGGCGGTGGATGACATCACCGACGTCGAGGTCCGCGAGGCGATCGTGCTGCTGGCCCGCACCGAGGGGATCTTCACCGAGACCGCCGGTGGCACCACGGTCGGCGTACTCAAGAAGCTGGTCGAGACGGGCCAGCTCGACCCCTCGCTCGAGACCGTCGTCATCAACACCGGCCACGGTCTCAAGACGCTGGACGCGGTGTCCGACGCCGTCGGCCCGGCTGCGACGATCGAGCCGACGTACGCCGCCTTCGTGGCGACCGGACTCGCCTGACCCTCAGGAGGAGAGCACCTTGACCGCACACGTCCGCATCCCGACGATCCTGCGCAGCTACACCGACGGCGAGTCGGAGGTGACCGCGGCCGGCACCACTCTCTCGGAGGTCCTCGACGACCTCGACGCCAACTATGCGGGCATCAAGGGCCGGATCCTCGACGACAACGGCGAGCTGCGCCGCTTCGTCAACGTCTACGTCGGCAACGACGACGTGCGGTTCCTCGACAACCTCGAGACGCCGACCCCGGACGGCGCCCAGGTCTCGGTGATCCCGGCCGTCGCCGGCGGCTGATTTCTACCCCCGCGAGCTTCGCGGGCGCGCTCGCTGCGCTCGCAAGACCGGGTCGCTTCGCTCCCTCCCTGCTTGCGACGGGGGCGCTCACTTCTCGAGTCTGGCTCGCGAGTCGCTCGCGGTTGGCCGTTCGTTCACCCTCACCTGTCAGAACTGGCGCGTGCGACGTACCGCCATCACCAGCGCGGCCTCGGTGGCCACCGTGGCCGGAGGTCTGCTCGCCGGCCGGCTGCTGCTGCACCGTCAGGCGGCCGTCGCCCGCCGGCTGATCGGCAAGCCGCTGGGCGAGGAAGCGCTGCCGGCGGACAAGAAGTACAAGAAGAAGTACGGCGCCACGATCGAGCTGCTCGTCGTGGGCGACTCGATAGCGGCCGGGCTCGGGGCCGAGCTGCCGAAGGAGACCCTCGGCGCCCGGCTGGCGACCCGGCTGGCGAAGGCGACCCGTCGTAGCGTGCGACTGCGGACCGTCGCTCAGGTCGGCTCGGAGTCGTCGATGCTGGCCGGCCAGCTCGCGACGCTGCCCGCGTCGTACCGCCCCGACGCGGCGGTGATCATCGTCGGCGGCAACGACGTCACCCACCGCGTGCCGGTAACGGAGGCGGTGCGCTTCCTCGAGGAGGCGATCGCCGACCTCCGGGCGCGGGGCGCGCAGGTGGTGGTCGGTAGCTGCCCCGACCTCGGCGCGCTGCGGCCGGTGCCGCAGCCGCTGCGCGCGCTCGGGTCGCGCGCCTCCCGCCAGCTGGCCCAGGCGCAGGAAGCCGCCGCGGTCGGCGCCGGCGCGCACGCGGTGTCGCTGGCGCACGTCGTCGGACCGTTCTTCATCACCAACCCCGAGGAGATGTTCAGCCTCGACCGGTTCCACCCCAGCGCCGCCGGCTACAAGCGCACTGCCAAGGCGCTGTTGCCCTCGGTGCTCGCCGCGCTCGGCCTCGAGGACGACTTGCCGTTCGGTCACCGCCGTCCCGAGGCGCTCGGCGGGTCTGGCGATTCCGCCACGGGAGCCCCGGGGCCGACTCGATACTGGTCCAGCCCCCTTCAGGCGGAGGATCCCCCATGACGACCAAGCGGACCAGGCTGCGCGACTCGCGCAGCTGGCGGTTCGACCTTGGCCTGTGCGTGCTGGGCCTGGCCCTGCTCACGTGGTCGCTGCCCTTCGCCTGGGACGGTGGCTGGAAGGTCGGCCTGGCCGCACTGATCGGCGTACCGCTGGTCGTGGTCATCGCTCGCTTCCCGATGGTCCTCGACAACGAGGACGGCAGCATCGAGATCGGCTTCGACTCGATCGTCCTGATCTATCTCCTCTGCACGTTCGACGCCCTGCCCTCGCTCGCCGTGTGGGGGCTCGGCGTCCTGGCCACCCAGCTGACGTCCGGGAAGAGGGCGTCCGCCTTCGTCTTCAACATCGGCGTCGGCATCCTCGCCGGCGCGGTGGCGGCGGGCACGCTGCACCTGCTGCGGGGGTCCGCCACAGGTACGCCGCGCGAGCTGGTGGCCGTGGTGGCGGCAGCATCGGCCTACTTCTTCGTCGACTACGTCCTGACGGCAGTCTCGGTCGCCATCGACTCCCAGACGCCCGTGCGCCGCCACCTCGTCCAGCCCGGCACCTGGCTCGCGGTCGCCTGCTTCGTCCCCTTCGACCTGCTGGGCTACCTCGCAGCGGTCGTGCTGCGCAGCAACCCGTTGTGGACGCTCGTGCTCCTGGTCGTCCCGCTGGCGACACTGCTCATCAACACGCGCGCGATCGTGCACGGCCGGGAGCACGCCCGCCGGCTCAGCGTCCTCTTCGAGGCCGCCGTTCGGGTCCAGGCCCTGCACGAGCCCGGACTCGTGATCGAGGCCCTGGTGGTCGACGCCCGGCGGCTGATCCGGCTGCGCGAGGTGGACGTGCGCAGCTCGCCGCCCGGTGAGCACGAGATCGGCGCGCAAGTGCGCCGGGGCAAGGACGCGCTCTGGGTCGTCGCCACGTCGCGGGACCGCGCCCGGTCGACGGTCGGCGCGGACCAGCACGCCCTGGACGCGCTCGCCGTGATCTGCTCGGAGGCGTTCGCCCGCCTCCAGCTGACCGACGAGATGGTCCACTACGCGCGGCACGACCCCCTGACCGACCTGCCCAACCGGGGCATCCTGCTCGACCGGACCGCGCAGGCCCTGCAACGGGCGCGCCGGCGCGGCGAGCGCGTGGCACTCCTCTTCGTCGACCTCGACGGCTTCAAGCCCGTCAACGACCGGTTCGGCCACGCCGCGGGTGACCTGGTGCTGGTCGAAGTCGCGCGGAGGATGGTGGCCGCCACTCGTGACATCGACACCGTGGCCCGGCTCGGCGGTGACGAGTTCGCGGTGCTGCTTGAAGATGTCAGCGCCACCGAGGTCGTCGAGATCAGCGACCGGATCCTCATCTCACTGGCTACCGGGGCCGAGGTGGCGGGCCACAAGGTCACCCTCGCGGCCTCGATCGGCATCGCGTACGGCGACGGAAGCGAGTCCGGCGAGGCGCTGTTGCGCCATGCCGACCTCGCGATGTACGAGGCCAAGGGCAGGGGCAAGGCACAGTACGTCGCCTACGAGCCGGCCATCGGCAAGGCCCGGATGCGCAGACTCGAGCTGGTCGACGAGCTGCGCACCGCCATCGCGCGACGCGACCTGCGGGTCGTGTACCAGCCGGTGGTCGTCGCCGACACCGGACTGATCGCCGGTGTCGAGGCGCTGGTCCGTTGGGAGCTCGACGGCGCCGACGTCCCCACCGACGTCTTCGTCCGCCTCGCCGAGGAGACCGACCAGATCGGCGCCCTCGGAGACCTGGTCCTGGAGACAGTCGCCAAGGACGCTTTCTCCTTGCGGGAGGCCGCGGGCGGACGGATCTCGATCAGCGTCAACGTCTCGGCCCGACAGCTGCAGGAGCCGGCGTTCGTCACCACCGTCGAGCGGACGGTCGCGTCGATGGGGCGCACCGGGCTGGTGCTCGAGATCACCGAGCGGCAGGAGGTCACAGACGGCACGGCACTGGAGGCGATGCGGATCATCGCCGAGCTGGGCGTGCGTTTCGCGGTGGACGACTTCGGGGTCGGGTTCTCCTCGATCAGCTACCTGCGCGACCTCCCGGTGCACGTGGTGAAGACCGACGCCGCGCTGGCGCAGAAGATCGACAGCGACGAGCGCTCCCGGGCCGTCCTCCGGGCGGTCACCGTCATGGCGGAGGCTCTCGGCCTCGACGTCATCGTGGAGGGCATCGAGCGCGAGGATCAGCTGGCCGTGGTGCGCAGCCAGGTCGGTGCGACGTACGTGCAGGGCTACCTGCTGCACCGGCCGATGCCGGTCGCGGACCTGCTCAGGGTTGTCCGCGCGAACCGGCGCGGCGAAGAGCCGCCTGCCGAGCCGGAAGAGCGCCTGGCCCCACTCGCCCTCTGACCCGAGTCAGTGCGGCACCGCGGGGCCGAGCGTGATCTCGCGATGGAGTCGGTACGACGCCTGGTCCGGGCCGAGGTCGATGGGGATGAGCAGCGACATGGTCGTCTGCCACCAGGACCTGCTCTCGTAGGCCTCGAGCGCGGCCAGCAGCGCCTCGATGTGGGCCTCGGTCGTGTGCTCGTTGATCGTGCCGAGCTGCATGTCTGTCCGGAACAGCCTCCGGTCGACGAACAGATGGTGCCCCTGCGCGACCCGGTAGACGTCGCGGACGATCGCGTTGAGCTCGTCCAGGTCGCCACCCAGCCTGACCCACACCGAGTGGTCGCCCTTCGGCTCCAACGCGACGCCCCCGTGCAGGTGCAGCCGCGGGGACTGCCAGCTCGAGGCGGCCTGGGCCTCCAGGGCCTCGATGAGCTGTCCGATGACATCGAGCGCGAGGTTGCCGAACTTGACGATCGGCACGTGCATCCGGAATGGAGGCACCACGTCGAGCGACGGCCCGGTGGGTTTCGCGGGCGGCGGCGCGCTGTCGTGCCCCCGGCTGGAGGCAGTTCTCGTTGAGGTCGCGGGTGGTGTGCGGCGGCCGAACAGCCTGGCGGACGGCGCGGCGTGGCGGCCGGGGTGGTGGGCCACCTCCGCGACCGGCTCCGGCTCAGGCCCGGGCTCGGGCTCCGGCTCCGGCTCGGGTTCCGCATACACACCGGCCGCCAGCTGCGAGACCTGCTCGAGCACGTCGCCCGGCGGCACCAGGGCGGCGAAGATGCGCATGCGTGCATTGTCCCCTGTGCGGGGTCACACGCGAGGCAGCGCGGCGCGCCGTTCCTCGAGATGAGCGCGCTCGGCCTCGTTGGCACACCGCTCGATCGCGGCGTCGTAGGCGACCAGCGCCTCGTCGGACCGCCCGGCTCGGGCCAGCAGCTCGGCCCGGGCGGCGGGCAGCCGGTGGCCCGGCAGCTCCTCGACGGTGAGCCCGGTGAGCGACGCGAGCCCGGCCAGCGGACCGTCGGCCTCGCCGACCGCCACGGCACGGTTGAGCCTGACGACGGGGGAGTCGACCAGGTCGAGCAGCTCGTCGTAGCGCGTCACGATCCTCGACCAGTCCGTGTCTGCGGCAGTCGCCGCGATCGCGTGCTCGGCGGCCACCAGCGCCTGGAGGAGGTACGGCGTCGGGGCGGCGTGCGTCAACGGAGTGAGCAGCTGGACCGCCTCGGTGATCTCGGCGCCGACCCAGAGCCGCCGGTCCTGGTCGGGCAGCAGCACCAGCCGACCTTCGTCCACCCGCGCGTTGCGACGCGAGTGCTGGAGCAGCATCAGGGCGAGCAGTGCGTCCACCTCGGCCTCCGGCTCTGGCAGGAGGTCGCGCAGGACCCGGACCAGCCGGATCGCCTCCCCGGCGACGTCGGCGCGGAGCACGTCCGAACCGGAGCCGGGCGCGTAGCCGGCCGTGAAGGCGAGGTAGGCCACGTCGGACACGACCCGGACCCGGTCGGCCAGCTCGGCCCCGACCGGTACGGCGAACGACTCGCCCGCCAGCCTCTTGCGGGCCCTGGTCAGCCGGGCCGCCATCGTCGAGGTCCGCACGAGGAACAGCCGGGCCAGGTCCTCGGTCGAGACGCCCAGCACCAGCCTCAGCGTCAGTGCCGCTGCGGCCTCGGGAGGCAGCGCCGGGTGCGCGCAGAGCAGCACCAGCCGGAGCCGCTCGTCGGCCACGCCGCCGTGCTCACCCGGGTCGACCATGGTGCGCTGCGCCTCCTCGGTGAGGTCGGCATCGACGGCCAGCAGCGGGAGCTTGCGGTTGGCGACGGCTTCCGCGCGCAGCCGGTCAGTGATCCTGCGCCGGGCGGCCACGAGCAGCCAGGCACCCGGGTTGGTCGGTACGCCGTCGCCCGGCCAGGTCCGGGCCGCCGACTCGAAGGCATCGGCGAGCCCGTCCTCGGCCAGATCGAGACGGCGGTACCGCGCGACGAGCAGGGCCAGCAGGCGGCCCCACTCGTCGCGCAGCGCGGTCTCGAGCGCCTGGGGCGGGATCATGCTTTTCCGGGGTCCCCGCGAAAGTCCGAGCCCACCGCGCGCAGCGCGTCCTCCGCGGAGTTTCGTGGGGTGGTCACATGTCGATTATCGGGCGGACCTCGACCGAGGGCACAGGGAGCAGCCGGGCGGTCTGCACGGCGAGCTCCTGGGAGGGCAGGTCAACGACGTAGAAGCCACCGACCTGCTCGACCGTCTCGGCGTACGGACCCTCCGTGGTGCTGCCGCCCCGCACGGTCAGCGCCCGCTCCGGCCGGTCGAGCGCCTCACCGATCAGCACCTCGCCACGGTCGCGGACCGCCGCGGTGAACGCCGCCAACCCGTCGAAGAACGCCTGCTGCTCCTGCTCCGATGCGGCCTCCCACTTGTCGAAGTGGTCCTCCTCGGCCATCAGGACCAGGAACCTCACGAGGCGGAGCCGCCGGCCGCCGCCCTGATCTCGATGGCACCCTCTCCACGACCCAGGATCTTGCAGACCTCGATGAGGCCGTCGAGGTCGTCGGACTGGACGATGTAGAACCCGGTCAGCTGCTCGACGGTCTCGGCGTACGGGCCGTCGGTCAGCGTGTGGTTGCCGTCGGCGTCAGTGCGCAGCACCTTCGCGTCACGCGAGTTGGCGAGCTCGCTGCCGCCGGTCACCTTGTGGCCGCGCTCCTCGAGGGCCTTGGCGAACTCGCCGTGGATGGCGTACATGGCTTCCTTGTCCGCCTGGGACGTGTTCTCCCACTGGGACTCGTCACCGGGGAGCAGGACGACGTACTCGGTCATGGTGTTTCCTCTCGACGGGTTTGGTTTCGAGACGTCTCGCGCAGCCCGCGCAAGCGCGGTCTACGCCGAGACCCTCAACCTCCTCGCAGGTTCTAGGTCCGAGCAAGCTCGGCCCTATGGCTCGGAAGTCTGTCACCGGGATGACGGGCGAGATGGACCAGAATCGACACGTGCCGCAGATCCTTCTCGTCACCTCTCGTGACCTGCCCGACGGCGAGCCACGCGGCGACCTGGTGACCGCGACGGTCGCACGCCGCGCTGGCCGAGGCCTTCGCCCAGCTGGTGGGTTCGTTGGAGTGGGAGCGATCCCACCGAACCCCTTGACAAGCGATCTGTCTCCCGCGACCCTTGGTGGGAACGCTCCCATGAGCGAACCCAAGACTCGGCCGGCGGGTCCGATCTCACTCGACAAAGGCAGACCCGCCGGCCGCCACCAGAGAGTCGACATACTGACGCCATGACGCGGCAGCCGCGCACCCGGCCGACCTTGGAAGAGGTTGCCGCAGTCGCAGGAGTCGGCCGCGGTACGGCGTCCCGAGTCCTCAACGGCAGCAGCAAGGTCTCCGAGAAGGCCCGGCAGGCGGTCGAGGGCGCGATCGCCGAGCTCGGCTACGTGCCGAACCGCGCGGCCCGGACCCTGGTCACCCAGCGGACCGACGCGGTCGCACTGGTGATCGCGGAGTCGGAGGAACGGGTCTTCGGCGAGCCGTTCTTCGCCGGCGTCGTGCGCGGCGTCGGGACCGCGCTCAGCGACGCCCGGCTGCAGCTGGTGCTGCTGCTCGCGCACGCCGCGCAGCGCGACGGACGCCTCGACGACTACCTCACCCGGCAGCACGTCGACGGCGTACTGCTGCTGTCCCTGCACGACGACGACGCCCTCCCGGACCGGATCCGGGCGAGGGGCCTCCCCGTGGTGCTGGGCGGTCGCGCGACCGACGACCAGCGGGGCGCCTACGTCGACGCTGACAACGTGCTGGGCGCCCGGCTCGCGGTCGACCACCTCGTGCACCGTGGCCGGACGCGGATCGGCGCCATCCTCGGACCCCTCGACATGGTGGTGGGCCGGACCCGCCACGAGGGCTACCTGGCCGGCCTGGCGGCCGCCGGGCTGGAGGTGGACGACGCGCTCGTCGCGAGCGGCGACTTCAGCCAGGACAGCGGCGAGTCGGCGATGCGCGTCATCCTGTCGCGCCGGCCGGACCTCGACGCGGTCTTCTGCGCCAACGACCTGATGGCCGCCGGCGCGCTGCGGGTGCTGCGGGAGGCCGGACGCGACGTGCCGGGCGACGTGTCGGTCGTCGGATTCGACGACGCCCCGCTCGCGCAGTCGACACACCCACCGCTGACCACCGTGCACCAGTCGCCGGACCAGATGGGTCGCGAGATGGTCGCCCTGCTGCTCGAATCCATGGCCCACCCCGACGAGCCGCCGACGCCCCGGGTGCTCGAGACCCGCCTGGTGGTCCGCGAGAGCTCCTAAGGATGCCGAGTCGGCAGAAGTTGCCGCAGTTTCTGCCGACTCGGCGTCTTTAGGACCGCACTTTCTGCCGACTCGGCGATCATGGGCCCGGTGCGAGATCGTCGAGATGCCCCGCTGGTGGTGACGGCGGTCGCTTACTCGCTGGTGCACCACCTCGGCTCGCTGCCGGACGGCCTCGGCGACGCGGGCCGGGGGACCCAGGTCGCGGACTGGCTGGATCTGCTGGTGCCGTTCGTGGTGCTGCTGCCCGCGCTCGGGACGCTGCTGGCGGCGGGTGTCTCGCGGGCGACGTACCTCTGGTTCGCGGTCGGCTCGTGGCTCTACGCGACCGGCCACGGGGTCCACCTCTCGGCGAACTCGATCGGGAATGTCGACCCTTCGCCGACCGCGCACCTGTGGGACGAGCAGGTCGGCCACTGGGTCTGGTACGTCGGCGTGGCCGTCATCGCCGCCGCGCTCGCGTCGACACTCGTCGAGCGGCCGGCGCCTCGGCACCCGCTGGCCTGGCTGCTGGCCGTGGCAGTCGGGACGACGTGGGGGACCAATGCGACCGGCGGCGAGTTCACGTGGGCCGGCGCGACGCTCGCCCTGGTCGCGTGCGCGTGGGGGCTGCGGCACCGCCACGACGGCGGTGTCCTGCTGACCGTAGTCGGCCTGGCCGGAGTGTCCGCCGTGGTGATCTCGGCCGTCGTCCGCTGAGGGTGAACTCTTCTTGCACTCGCAGGGGTCGAGTGCTAAACATGACGCTGGCACTCTCCTCATGAGAGTGACAACCACCTGAACTCTCCAAGCGTGAGGAATCGCACCAGACATGGCGAAGTTGATTGCTTTCAACGAGGAGGCCCGGCGCGGGCTGGAGCGGGGAATGAACACCCTCGCCGACGCGGTCAAGGTCACCCTCGGTCCCAAGGGCCGCAACGTCGTGCTCGAGAAGAAGTGGGGCGCCCCCACGATCACCAATGACGGCGTGAGCATCGCCAAGGAGATCGAGCTCGAGGACCCCTACGAGAAGATCGGCGCCGAGCTCGTCAAGGAGGTCGCGAAGAAGACCGACGACGTGGCCGGTGACGGCACCACCACTGCCACGGTGCTCGCCCAGGCGATGGTCCGCGAGGGGCTGCGCAACGTCGCCGCCGGCGCGAACCCGATGTCGATCAAGCGCGGCATCGAGAAGGCCGTCGAGGCCGTCTCCGAGGCGCTGACCGCGGCGTCCAAGGAGGTCGAGACCAAGGAGCAGATCGCCTCGGTCGCGGCCATCTCCGCGGGCGGCGACCTGAGCGTCGGCGAGATCATCGCCGAGGCGATGGACAAGGTCGGCAAGGAGGGCGTGATCACGGTCGAGGAGTCGAACACCTTCGGCATCGACCTCGAGCTCACCGAGGGCATGCGGTTCGACAAGGGCTACATCTCTGCCTACTTCGTGACCGACCCGGAGCGGATGGAGACGGTCCTCGAGGACCCCTACGTCCTGGTCGCGAACCAGAAGATCTCCTCGGTCAAGGACCTGCTCCCGCTGCTCGAGAAGATCATGCAGTCCGGCAAGCCGCTGCTGATCATCTCCGAGGACGTCGACGGGGAGGCGCTGTCGACCCTGGTCGTCAACAAGATCCGTGGCACCTTCAAGTCCGTTGCCGTCAAGGCTCCGGGCTTCGGTGACCGCCGCAAGGCCATGCTCCAGGACATCGCGATCCTGACCGGTGGCCAGGTCATCTCCGAGGAGGTCGGTCTCAAGCTGGAGAACACCGGCATCGAGCTGCTCGGCCAGGCCCGCAAGGTCGTCATCACCAAGGACGAGACCACCATCGTCGAGGGCGGGGGCGACACCGACCAGATCGCGGGCCGGGTCAACCAGATCCGCGCCGAGATCGAGAAGTCCGACTCCGACTACGACCGCGAGAAGCTCCAGGAGCGCCTCGCCAAGCTGGCCGGCGGCGTGGCCGTCATCAAGGTCGGCGCGGCCACCGAGGTCGAGCTCAAGGAGCGCAAGCACCGCATCGAGGACGCCGTCCGCGCCGCCAAGGCGTCGGTCGAGGAGGGCATCGTCGCCGGCGGCGGCGTGGCGCTCGTCCAGGCCGGCACCACGGCGTTCGAGAAGCTCGATCTGACCGACGACGAGGCCACCGGTGCCTCCATCGTCAAGGTCGCGCTGGCCGCCCCGATCCGCCAGATCGCGATCAACGCGGGCCTCGAGGGTGGCGTGGTGGCCGAGAAGGTCGCCGGTCTCCCCGTGGGTCACGGCCTCAACGCCGCGACCGGCGAGTACGGCGACATGCTCGAGGCCGGCATCCCCGACCCGACCAAGGTCGTCCGGTCGGCGCTGCAGAACGCCGCGTCCATCGCGGCGCTCTTCCTCACCACCGAGGCGGTTGTCGCGGACAAGCCCGAGAAGGCACCCGCCATGGGCGGCGACCCGTCCGGCGGCATGGGCGGCATGGACTTCTGAGTCCCTGCTCCTCGGAGCACCCAGTTCCACCAGTCGGCCCGTCCGGAGAAATCCGGGCGGGCCGACTGCCATTTCCAGGCCCGCGCAGCCAGTAGCCTCAGGAGGGTGGGGGCCAGGAACCAGGCGCTCGAGCAGCAGGAGGTCCGCTTCTGCCGCGCCGACGACGGTGTGCGCCTGGCTTGGGCTCGGCACGGCTCCGGACCCCCGTTGCTGATCGTCTCGTGCTGGCTGAGCCAGCTGCAGCACGACTGGACGAGCCCCGTGTGGCGGCACTTCCTGGACGACCTCGGTGAGATCGCCACAGTGGTGCGGTACGACGAGCGCGGGTTCGGCCTGTCGGAGTGGGCCGTCACGGACTTCTCGTTGGACCGCCGGATCGCTGACCTCGAGACGCTCGTGGATGCCACCGGCCTGGACCGCTTCGCCGTCATGGGCATGTCGGGTGGGGCACCGGTCGCCCTGGCCTACGCTCACCGGCACCCCGAGCGGGTGAGCCGGCTGGTCCTCTACGGCGGCATGGCGCGTGGAGCGACCTCCGCCGACGAGCAGGACGAGGCCCTCGAAGACGCGTATCTCGCCATGATCCGGGCGGGGTGGGCGCGACCGGACAGTGTGTTCCGACGCGTCTTCACCACGGCATTCATCCCGGGCGCCAACGAGGAGCAGATGGAGTGGATGGACGAGCTGCAGCGCACGTCCACCAACTCCGAGAACGCCGTCTGCAGCAGGGTCGCCCGGCACCACATAGATGTCACGTCGCTGCTGCCCGAGCTCACCCAGCCGACGTTGGTCCTGCACGCACGCGGAGACCGGGTCGCACCCGGGACGGGGCCCGAGCTGGCGGCGGCGATCCCTGATGCGCGACTGGTCATGCTCGACTCGCGCAACCACATCCTGCTCGCCGACGAGCGGGCCTGGCACGTGTTCAAGGACGAGGTCGCGGGATTCCTCGCGGACGGCCGGTCAGCACCGGCCCTCACCGCGTTGTCGGACCGCGAGCGGGAGATCCTCATGCTCGCCGCCGAAGGCCTGGACAACACCGCCATCGCCGAGCGGCTGGTGCTGAGCGTGCGCACTGTGGAGCGGCACTTCCAGAACGTCTACCTGAAGCTCGGGCTCTCCGGGCGTACGGCGCGCGCGGCCGCGGTCGCGCGAATTCTCGCCTGACTCGAACGACTCCCGCGCGTACGCGTCGACCGCCACCTGGCCGTGGAGGCCGGCCCAGAGATACGCGTCGACGCCGATGAGCCGACCCGCCGGGATTTGAAACCTTCGTCGCCGACGGCAGGACGCCGTCGACCCGAAGCGAACGAAGGAGCACAACCATGACGAACAAGGCCGTGGTCAGCCTGACCACCGGACTGGAGGACCCCGAGAAGGTGACGGTGGCCTTCCTGGTGGCCGTTGCCGCCGCGGAGCAGGGGCGACCGACGCTCATGTTCCTCACGAAGGAGGCCGTGCGCCTCGCCCAGCATGGAGTCGCCGTCGGCGTCGCCTGCGACGGCTGCCCGGCCCTGCCGGAGCTGGTGGCGCGCTACGTCGCCGCGGGCGGCACCTTCCTGGTCTGCCCGATCTGCTTCAACGCCAGAGCCCTGGATCCCGAGCGGCTCGTCGAGCACGCCGAGATCGGCGGCACCGTCCCCATGTGGCAGTGGATCGGCGACGAGGGCGCCACCACCTTCAGCTACTGACCCCCTTGAGAGCACAGGAGAACATCATGAAGCACTTCACCAGAGCCGTCGGCGCAATGTCGGTGGCGACCGCCCTGGCGGCCACCTTCCAGGTGTCGACCTCGGTGGCCGTTCCCGCCGAGCCCGACTCGACCGTCGGCACCGGAGGCGTGGTGGCCGTTGACTACGGCGCCTCCGAGTGGGCAACCGGCATGGCCGTCCAGCCGGACGGCAAGTTCATCGGCTTCGGAGACTTGTACGGCAGCGGACCGGACGGGGACGCGCTCGTCTTCCGGCTCAACGCCGACGGCAGCCGGGACCGTCAGTTCGGGATCCGCCCGTTGGACGGCCCGGGGATCGGCTACGAGACCGCGACCGCCGCGGCGGTGCAGCCGGACGGGAAGATCGTCGTGGCCGGGCGCACGTCGAAGAACGACGACGGCGCCGTCTGGCGGCTGCTCCCCGGCGGCGCCCCGGACCTCACGTTCGGCGGAGGGGACGGCTTCGTGGCCGTCGACAGCGGTGCTGACGAGATGCTCGCCGACGTGGCGATCGCGCCCGACGGCGCGATCGTAGTCGCCGGACGGAGCACGGTGCGGGGCCAGGCCACCATCTACCGGCTGACCTCCTCGGGGGCCTTCGACGCCAGCTTCGACCAGGACGGCGGGCTGGCCCTCGGGGGCGCCAGCAGCCTTGGCACCGCCGTGGCTGTGCAGCCGGACGGGAAGATCCTCGTTGCCGGCTACATCACCCCGGGCGAGGGCACCGTGGTCCGCCGGCTGACCGTGAGCGGCCGTTCCGACCTCACGTTCGGTGGCGGCGACGGTGAGGCGACGGTGTCGGCGCAGGCCCGAGTCTCGGACATCGTCCTCCAGCAGGACGGCGGCTTCGTGGTGACTGGGCTGGCGTACGACGCCAACGGCTCGGAGTCCCTGGTCGTGCGCTACACCGCGGTGGGCATCGAGGAGGACGACCTCACCGAGTGAGGCCCCGTGCGCCACTCACGCCGACCGGCCGCAGCCCCACCGTCGACCCGCCCGAGCACTCGGGCGGGTCGATGGCACTCCCTGTCTGTGCGGGCAGTGTGTGAGGGTTGAGCCGTGGCCGAGGAGCACCCCGACGACGACCGCGAGCGGTTCGAGCGGCTCGCGGCTGAAGTCGTCGAGCCGATTCGCCGCTTCCTGGCCCGGCGTACCGACCCGGACACCGCCGAAGACGTGCTGGCCGAGACCCTGCTGGTCTGCTGGCGCCGACTGGACCACGTGCCGGAGCACGCGCTGCCGTGGGTGTACGGCGTGGCCCGCAACTGCCTCGCCAACGTCCAGCGAGGTGACCGGCGCCAGGTCCGCCTGGCCGCGCGGATCACGGTCGTGGACCCGCCGCAGGAGGCCGAGCGCGAGCCGGACCCGCCGGACCCGCGGGTCGCGGCGGTGCTGGCGGCGATGCGGCCTGAGGAAGCCGACCTGCTCCGGCTGTGGGCCTGGGAGCAGCTCGGCCCAGGGGAGATCGCGGAGGTTCTCGGCATCACTCCGAACGCCGCGAGCATCCGGCTGCACCGTGCACGGGGCAAATTCCTGGAGGAGCTGCGAAAGATCGACGACGGCGCCGGACATGAAGGGGTGAGAGAAGGGAGGGAACCATGAGCGACAGCGACTTCGACAGTGACAACGACCTGCGCGCGCTGCTTCGCAGCGGTGACCCCGCTGGCTCCCTCTCCCCGGCCGACCCGGCCGGTCTCGCGATCCTCCTGGAGGACATCATGAGCGCTGATCTCGATGTGCGCCCCGCGGTCGACGAGGGGGACCGGGCCACCGGCACCCACGGCCGCAACCGGCTCACCTGGCTGGTCGCAGCCGCGGCCGTCGCCGCGATCGCCGCCGGCGGCGCGTTCGCCGTCAACGGTCTGTCCGGCAACGGCAACAACAACGTCCCGACGGCCGGCGACGAGCCGTCCGTCACGACTCCCGACCTCAAGTCGCCGCTGGTCGGCGAGACGACCCACCTGACCGCGAGCGCCCCGGACGCCAAGTGCGTCGCGGAGCCGACCGCCGCGATGCTGGCCGGCTACGACCAGGCGTTCCAGGGCACGGTCACCTCGATCGAGGGCGACACGGTGACCCTCGAGGCCACCGACGTCTACCAGGGCGAGGTCGGCGAGACGGTCGAGGTGAAGGCGCCCGAGGCGCCCTTCCAGGCCATGGTCCAGCAGGTGCAGTTCCAGGTGGGCGGCACCTTCCTGGTCTCGACCTACGGGGGAGCCGTCTCGATGTGTGGCTTCAGTGGACCGGCTTCCGGAGACCTCCAGAAGCTCTTCACGGAGGCGTTCGTCCGCTGATCACTCAAGGGCTTCTTCTCGCAGCCGGGGCCGGCTCACGTATGGGCCAGCCCAAGGCACTGGTGCACGACGCAGACGGTGCGTCGTGGCTCCAGCACGCGGTGGAGGTCCTGCGAGACGGTGGATGTGACGGGGTGACGGTGGTGCTCGGTGCCGGGGCCGACGAGGCGGTTCGCCTCCTCGACGGCCTCGGCGTCGACGTCGTTGTTGCCCATGACTGGGACAAGGGCATGTCCGCTTCACTACGATCCGGTCTCGAGTCGCTCAAGGGCAGCGACGTCGAGGCCGCCGTGGTGAGCCTGGTGGACCTGCCCGACCTGACCGCGGCCGTGGTACGACGTGTGCTCTCTGAGCGCGAGGGAGACGAGGCCCTCGCCCGTGCGTCGTACCACGGCCGCCCCGGACACCCGGTGGTGCTCGGTCGAGCCCACTGGCAGCGGGTCGCCGGCGCCGCTCATGGCGACGCCGGCGCCCGCGACTACCTGGCCACCAACGACACCGCGCTCGTCGAGTGCGGTGACCTCGCCACCGGCGCCGACGTCGACGCCCGGAGCTCAGCCGTCTGCTGAGCCCGACCGCTCAGTGCGGGGTGAGCAACCCCTGCCCGGGCATCCGGGTCGGGTGGCAGTCGCAGCCGTTCCCGCACACCAGGTATGGGTGTGCGGCGTGGCCGCACCGCACGCACGGCAGGTCGTGCGTCAGTGGCCCCTCGTCGTCCTCGGGCTCCTCGGGCATGGCCGTGCTCCCCTCCGCGGGCCGTCGCCCTCGCGACGGCCGCTCCCCTGTGACCCCCGGTGCCACGCGCCGCGTAGTCCTAAACGTCCCGACGAGCACGGCCTCGTCGAGCGGCCCTAGACGAACCCGTCGAAGTGCGCGCGGTGCACGCGTGCGGCGACCGCCCGGCCGAACTCGCACATCTCGTCGATGAAGTCGACGCCGTCGATCTTGTCGAGACGCTCTCCGGACAGGTGGGCCACGCCGAGCTCGTCGAGGCTGGCCGGGTGTGTTTCGGCGTCGTACCGGAGGTAGGTGAACAGCGGGTCCGCGATCAGCCCCGCCCCGCCGACCAGGTCGCCGAGCTCCTTGTCGAGTGCGGGCCCGTGCCGGCACTCGCCGAGCACCCGGCAGAGGTAGTCGTTCTGCACGACGGCGCTGTGGATCAGAGCCTCGGGCACCGACCGGGCGTAGCTGAGCAGGTTGAGATCGTCGGCGCGGAGGTCGGCGTGCGCGTGCGCGCTGGTGCCGGTCCCGACGCTGACCAGCAGCAGCTCGTCGCGGCCGGTCGGCCAGGCCAGCTGGTACGCCGGCAGGGTCGCCATCAGGACGAGCTGGAGGGCCGGGTTGTTCAGCGTGGTGACCGCGCCATCGCTGAACACGAACGTCCGCCCGCCGACGGCGACCTCCTCGGGCACGAAGAACGTCGGCGCCGCGGAGCTGGCGCGGACCAGCTGCCAGAGCGGCAGGTCGAGGTTGGACACGCCCGACCCCTGGTTGTCGCGGCGCTGGTTGTACTTGGATTGGGGGTTGCTGCTCACCGGCCACGGCGAGCCGGTGCTGGTGTTGCGGAGCCCGAGCAGCAGCAGGCAATGCAGGTCACCGGAGCCGAGGGTGCGGTCCTCCCCGAACTCGCGGCGCAGCACGGTCTCGATGCCGGCCTCGTCGTACCGCGCCCGGACCAGGTCGAAGATCCCGGCCCGGGTGAAGATCGAGCGCATGTTCTCGCGGTAGAGCTGCTGGATCCGGCTCACCGGCAGACCGATGGCCACCCCGCCCGCGATGATCGCTCCGGTGCTGGTGCCGCCGACGTAGTCGAACCAGTCGCCGAGCACCAGCTCCGGGTCGCCGGACTCGTCGCGCAGCAGCTGCTCGATCCGGGCGAGCACCTCGAGGGCCACGACCCCTCGGACGCCGCCCCCGTCGATGCTCAGCAAGCGGTGGCTCACGAGACGCAACCTATGTGCAACTCGGGGCTCCGTACTGTTGATGCCATGGAGACGGCCCTGCCGGCGTCGGCCGCCGGCGTTGCTGCCCGCCTCGGCGACACCGGCTACCTGTGCGACGACGCGTTGGCGACGGTCACCTTCCTCGCGCTGCGGATGGAGCGGCCGCTGCTTCTCGAGGGTGAGCCGGGCACCGGCAAGACCGCGCTCGCCGAGGCCATCGCCGAGGCACTCGGCCTGCCGCTGGTCCGGCTGCAGTGCTACGAGGGGATCGACGCGACCCAGGCGCTCTACGACTGGGACTTCCCGCGCCAGATCCTGCATCTGCGGGCGCTCGAGGCGGCCGGCTCCGGGGCCGACGTCGAGGAGGCCGAGAAGAGCTTGTACGACGAGCGCTTCCTGCTCGCCCGGCCGGTGCTGGCGGCGCTGCAGCAGAGCCCGGCGGTGCTGCTCGTCGACGAGGTGGACCGGGCCGACGACGAGTTCGAGGCGTTCCTGCTCGAGGTGCTCTCGACGTACCAGGTGAGTATCCCCGAGCTCGGCACCGTCGCCGCCGCGACCCCGCCCGTCGTGGTCCTGACCTCCAACCGCACCCGCGAGCTGCACGACGCCCTCAAGCGGCGCTGCCTCTACCACTGGATCGAGCACCCCGGCCTCGAGCGCGAGGTGCAGATCGTCCGCACCCGCGCACCCGAGGTCTCCGAGGAGCTGGCCAGGCAGGTGGTCGGGGTCGTGCAGCAGCTGCGGGACGTCGGCCTCCAGAAGCCGCCCGGGGTCGCCGAGACCCTCGACTGGGCCCGGGCCCTGCACCACCTCGGCACCACGACGCTGGACCTCGAGTCGTCGGCACGCACCCTCGGAGCGCTGGTCAAGTATCGCGAGGACTCCCAGCGGGTGCAGCAGGCGCTCGACCAGATGCTGCGCACATGAGCGGCATCGCCGAGACCGTCCGCGAGCCCGACGAGATCCTGCTCGGCTTCGCGCGGGCGCTCCGCGCGGCCGGCGTCCCGGTCACCCACGACCGCGCCCAGGGGTTCCTGGCCGCGGTGGCCGTGGTGGGGCTCGACGACGCCGCGGCGACGTACGTCGCGGGCCGGGCCACCCTCTGCGCATCACCCGACGACCTGGCCCGCTACGACCAGGTGCACGAGGCGTACTTCAACGCGCGCGACGGGCTGCCCCGGCCGCGGCCGGCCGAGGAGGGCGCCCCGACGTTCTCCGGGCTGCCGCTGGCCGAGGCCGACGGCGACGGCGACAGCGAGTCCGACGACCCGGTGGTGCGGGCGATGGCCAGCGACACCGAGGTGCTGCGGCACCGCGACGTGGCCTCCATGTCCGCGGCGGAGAAGGCGCGGCTGGCCGGCCTGTTCGCCACCCTGCGGCCGCGGCCCCCGCGGCGGCGTACCTCCCGCCACCAGCGGTGGCACCGCGGCACCATCGACGCGCCGCGCACGCTGCGCGCCAGCCTGCGGCACCTGGGCGAGCCCGCCGAGGTCGCCTGGCGGCGGCGCGGGAACAAGCCGCGCCGCGTCGTGCTTCTGGTTGACGTGTCCGGTTCCATGAGCGGGTACGCCGACGCGTTGCTGCGCCTGGCCCACCGCTTCACCCAGGGTGCCGCCGTCCAGGGCGGCGTCGTCGAGACGTTCACCGTGGGCACCCGGCTCACCCACGTCACCCGGGCGCTCCGCGGCAAGGACGCCGAGCGCGCGTTGATCGCGGCTGGCGAGACCGTGCCCGACTGGTCAGGCGGGACCCGGCTCGGCGAGACGCTCAAGATCTTCATGGACCGCTGGGGGCAGCGCGGCCTCGCGCGGGGCGCGGTGGTCGTCGTGTTCAGCGACGGCTGGGAACGGGGGGACCCGGCTCAGCTGGCCGAGCAGATGACCCGGCTCAAGCGGGTGGCGCACCGCGTCGTGTGGGTCAACCCGCATCGGGGGAAGCACGGCTACGAGCCGGTGCAGCAGGGCGTGCTCGCCGTACTGCCCCACGTCGACGACTTCGTGGCCGGCCACTCCCTGGCCACCTACGCCGAGCTGGTGGAGGTGGTTGCCCGTGCGTGACGTGCTGCCCGAGCTGATGAAGTGGTGGCACGCCGGAGACACCATCGGCGTCGGCACCGTGGTCGCCACCTTCCAGTCCGCGCCGCGCCCGCCCGGCGCGTCGATGCTCGTCGGCCCCGACGAGACGGCGGTCGGTTCCGTGTCCGGTGGCTGCGTGGAGGGGGCGGTCTACGACCTGGCGCAGACGGTGATCGAGTCCGGGCAGCCGGTGCTGCAGCGGTACGGCGTCTCCGACGACGACGCGTTCGCTGTCGGGCTCACCTGCGGTGGCATCCTCGACGTCTACGTCGAGAAGGTCTCCAAGGACACCTTCCCCGAGCTGGGCGAGGTCGCCGCGGACATCGAGGCCGGGCGTCCCGTGGCGCTGGCCACCGTCATCGAGCACCCCGACCCCACCTGGCTCGGCCGGCGTCTCGTCGTACGTCCGGGTGAGGAGCGGGTGGGCTCGCTGGGCTCGGCCCGCGCCGACGACGCGGTGCGCGACGACGCCATGGGACTGCTGGCGGCCGGGCACAACGCCACGCTCACCTACGGCCCGGATGGCGAACGACGCGGCGAGGGGATGCGGGTCTTCGTCTGGGCGTTCGCACCCAAGCCGCGGCTGCTGGTCTTCGGCGCCATCGACTTCGCGGCCGCGGTGGCCCGGGTCGGCGCGTTCCTGGGCTACCACGTCACCGTGTGCGACGCCCGGCCGGTGTTCGCGACGAACAGCCGGTTCCCGGAGGCCGACGACGTGGTCGTCGACTGGCCGCACCGCTACCTGGCCGCCGAGCACGAGGCCGGGCGGATCGACCCGCGCACCGTGGTCACGGTCCTGACCCACGACCCGAAGTTCGACGTGCCCCTGCTCGAGGTCGCGCTGCGCATGCCCGAGGTGGCGTACGTCGGCGCGATGGGCTCGCGTCGCACCCACGAGGACCGGATCGAGCGGCTCCGCGAGGCCGGGATCACGGACGAGGAGCTGGCCCGGCTCTCAAGCCCGATCGGGCTCGACCTCGGCGCCCGGACGCCCGAGGAGACCGCGATCAGCATCGCGGCGGAGATCATCGCCGGCCGCTGGGGCGGCAGCGGCCAGCGGCTCGGCGTCACCGACGGCCGGATCCACGGCGAGACGAACCCATTGGGCTGATCATCCGTAGACCAGGTATGCGCCGTGCCGCCGTCACCTTCGTGGTGCTGGTGCTGGCGTCCGCCTGCACCAGTGATGCGGACGAGCCGGAGGCAGCTCCCGAGCCAACTGTCAGCCCCACGGGGGTCTCGACAGGCTCGCCCAGCGCGACGCCGGAGCCGACCACGGAGCCCACGACGGCGCCGACGCCGACCGAGGCCCCGCTCCCGGAGGTCAACCACCCGCTGTCGCTGCCGGCGCTGATGCGCGAGGCACCCAGCGGCGGGAAGCCCCGGATCCTGCGCACCGAGTACGAGACCGCCGACTACACCCGCTACGACGTCACCTACCGCAGCGACAAGCTCACCGTGTCCGGGGTGCTGATCCGGCCGAAAGGCCCCGGCCCGTTCCCTGGCATCGTCCTCAACCACGGCTACATCGACCCGTCCTACTACGTCACCGGCCAGGGCCTGGCCCGCGAGCAGGATGCGCTGGCCCGGGCCGGCTTCGTCGTATTGCACACCGACTACCGCGGCCACGCCGCCTCCGATCCGGTGCCGGCGGTCGACCGCGAGACCCGGCTCGGCTACACCCGCGACGCCGTCAATGCCGTCGAGGCACTGAAGAAGCTGCCGTACGTCGACCCGGAGCGGCTGGCCATGCTGGGCCGGTCGATGGGCGGCGGCGTGACGATGAACGCGCTGGCCACCCAGCCCGGGCTCATCGACGCGGCCGTGATCTACGCATCCGTCAGCTCGCGGTTCCTCGACAACCTCAACCACTTCACCCGCGACAGCCGACCCGAGGTGGTGGTCGACGTCTTCGACCAGTTCGGGACGCCGCAGGAGGCGCCGCAGTTCTATCGGGAGCTGTCGCCGCGCACGTACTTCGACCGGATCACCGAGCCGGTGCTCGCCCACCATGGCACCGCCGACGGCACCTGCCCGCCGCCCTGGGCGCGGACCACGCAGCGCCTGATGCAGGCGGACGGGGTGGACAGCCGACTCCGCTGGTGGGAGGGCGAGGACCACGCGTTCTACGCCCGCTGGCAGGACTCGATGAACGAGACGCTCCGGTTCCTCCGGGCGCGATTCGCGGCGTGACTCCTGGCACCTGTGACCGCGCTCACCGGGCGAGTAGCCTCGCGGAATGGTGCGGGGCGAGCTTTCCAGCCGACGCCAGGAAGCAGTTCGGGCCTGGACGAGCTTCGTCGAGCGCGGTGACGAGGTCGAGGCGCTGGTCCGCCCGGAGATCCTGACGTCCTGGACCCGGTCGGAGGCGTCGATCCCCATCGACGTGAAGGAGGCGCCGCTCGCCGACGAGGCGGAGATCGCGGCGATCTGGCGGGACTCGCCGCTGCAGACGGCCGTGGAGAACGTCGAGCAGGACCTGCGCCGGACCGCCGAGGACGGCGACCTGGTGATCGCGATCACCGACGCGGACACCCGGATCCTCTGGACGTACGGCGGCCGGGTGATGCGGCGCAAGGCCGAGACCGTGAACTTCGTGGCCGGCGGCCGCTGGGACGACGAGTCGGTCGGCACCAACGCGCTCGACCTGGCCAACCGGCTGGCCGAGCCCGCGATGGTGTTCAGCGCCGAGCACTACGCCTCGATCGTGCACAACTGGGTCTGCTGGGCCGCCCCCCTCCACGACCCCGTCACCGGCGTCCAGCTCGGCGTCATCGACCTCTCCACGACCTGGGACCGCACCCACCCGATCGGGCTCGCGACCGCGCGGGTGATGGCCCGGCTGATCGAGTCCGCGATGCCGCGCTCGGCCCACCACCCGTCCGCCCTGTCGGACGTGACCCGCGACCCCGGCCTGGTGATGACGCTGCTCGGCACCGCCGAGACCTACCTCGACGGCCAGCGGTTGCTGCTCAACCGGCGGCAGACCGAGGTGCTCGCACTGCTGGCGCTGCACCCCGAAGGGCTCTCGCTCGAGCAGCTGCACGCCATGCTCTACGGGGACCAGGCGATCACGTTCTCCACGCTCAAGGCCGAGGTCTCGCACCTGCGCGCCGCGCTCGGCGGTCAGCTCGGCTCGCGTCCCTACCGCCTGCTGATGCCGATCGCCACCGACGTCGAGCACGTCCTCGCACTGCTCCGCCGCGGCGAGGTCTCCGCGGCCGTCGACGCGTACGGCGGCGACCTGCTGCCCGGCACCAACTCCCCGGCGCTCTCCGAGCTCGCCGAGTACGTCGCCGTCGCGGTCCGCGAGGCGCTGCTCGTCAACCCGCAGCCGGATGCCGTGGTCCGCTACAGCGAGCTCGCGCCGTACGACTCCGAGGTGCTCGAGGTCTGCCTGGCTTCGCTGGACCGGATCGGGGGCCACCCGCACCCCGCCGTACCGCTGCTCAAGGGCCGGCTCGCCGTCGCGCAGCGGTAGCGGCACCGGGGTTTCGAGACGGGCGCAGAGCGCCCTCCTCAACCACCGGTGGTTGAGGAAGTTGCGCAGCAACTGTCTCGAAACCTCCGCAGCCTGCACGGCCAACCTGCCCCCAACCTCCGCTGCCTAGTTTGGCGAGCACCACAGCCGTGCCCAGACAAGGGAGTGCCATGACGCGGATCAGCCTCACCGTCGACGGCGAGAAGGTCGCCGACGACGTCGAACCCCGCATGCTGCTGGTGCAGTACCTGCGGGAGAAGCTCGGCAAGACCGGGACCGTGATCGGCTGCGACACCAGCAACTGTGGTGCCTGCACCATCCACCTCAACGGCCAGAGCGTGAAGTCGTGCAACGTGCTCGCCGTGCAGGTCGACGGCGCGGAGATCACCACCATCGAGGGGCTCGGGACCAACGGTCAGCTGCACCCCGTGCAGGAGGCGTTCCGCGAGTGCCACGGCCTCCAGTGCGGCTTCTGCACGCCCGGGATGATCATGCAGAGCGTCGACCTGCTCAACAACAACCCGCACCCCTCCGAGCAGGAGATCCGGCTCGGCCTCGAGGGCAACCTGTGCCGCTGCACCGGCTACCACAACATCGTCAAGGCCGTGCAGTACGCCGCAGAGCACAGCGGCTCGAGCGAAGGAGCGTCGGCATGACCGCCGTCCAGGACGCACCGGCCCCCGCGCTCGAGATCGGCCGCGACCGGCGCCGCAAGGAGGACCAGCGGCTGATCACCGGCCGGACGCGCTGGACCGACAACATCACCCTGCCCGGGATGCTGCACCTGGCCATGGTGCGGAGCCCGCACGCGCACGCGACCATCAAGAGCATCGACACCGCCGCGGCCAACGCGATGACCAACGTGGTCGACGTCTTCACCGGCAAGGACCTGGCCGAGACCCAGGGCGTGAACGCCAACGCCTGGCCGATCACCACCGACCAGGTCACGCCCGACCACCTGCCGATGGCTGTCGAGCGCGTGGCGTTCGCCGGCGAGATCGTCGCCGTGGTCGCGGCTCGCACGGCCGCCGAGGCTCGAGACGCCGCCGAGCTGGTGGACGTCGAGTACGAAGAGCTCCCGGCCGCGCTCGACCTCAAGGAGGCCGCGGAGGCTACTGCTGACAATGGCGGGGTCCTGGCGCACCCCGCACTCGGCACCAACCAGTCGGCGTTCTGGCAGCTCGACTCGGGTGGGCAGGGCAGCGGCCGCGCGATCGACGAGGTGCTGGAGGAGGCCCGCAGCGACGGCATCGTCATCGAGCGGGAGTATCGCCAGCAACGGCTGATCCCCGCGTTCATGGAGCCGCGCTCGACCGTCGTCGACCCGACCGGCGAGCAGATCACGATGTGGTCGGCCACCCAGATCCCGCACATCACCCGGTTCCTGCTCGCGGCCACCACCGGCGTGCCGGAGTCCAAGATCCGGGTGATCGCACCCGACGTGGGGGGCGGGTTCGGCGGCAAGCTGCAGACGACGCCCGAGGAGTGGATCACCTGGTGCGTCGCCCGCCGGATCGGCAAGCCCTGCAAGTACACCGAGACCCGCTCGGAGTCCCTGGTGTCGGGCCACCACGGCCGCGACCAGTGGCAGAAGCTCACGCTGGCCGCCACCAAGGAGGGCAGGGTGACCGGCCTGAAGGTCGACCTGCTCGCCGACCTGGGTGCCTACGTCGGGATCGTCGGCGGTGGCGTCCCTGTCCTGGGCGCGTGGATGTTCAACGCGATCTACAAGTGGGACGCCTACCAGTTCAACGTCACCACGGTCCTGACGAACAAGACGTGGGTCGACGCCTACCGAGGCGCCGGCCGGCCCGAGGCGACGTACGCCGTCGAACGCATCATGGACGAGCTCGCCGCCGAGGTCGGCAAGGACCCGCTCGAGATCCGCGAGATGAACTGGATCAAGCAGGACGAGTTCCCGTTCACCACCGTCGCGGGCATGACCTACGACTCCGGCAACTACGAGGCCGCCACGGCCAAGGCGAAGGAGATGTTCGGGTACGACGAGCTCAGGGCCGAGCAGAAGCAGCGTCGCGAGGCCGGCGACCAGGTCCAGCTCGGGATCGGCATCTCGACGTTCACCGAGATGTGCGGCCTGGCGCCCAGCCGAGTGCTCGGCCAGCTCAACTACGGCGCCGGTGGCTGGGAGCACGCCACCATCCGGATGCTCCCGACCGGAAAGGTCGAGGTCATCACCGGGACCAGCGCGCACGGCCAGGGCCACGAGACGGCCTTCAGCCAGATCGTGGCCGACCGGCTCGGCGTGCCGTTCGAGGACGTCGAGATCCTGCACGGGGACACCCAGGTGTCGCACAAGGGTCTCGACACCTACGGCTCGCGGTCGCTCGTGGTCGGCGGCGAGGCGCTGGTGCTGGCCGCCGACAAGGTCATCGAGAAGGCCAAGCCCCTGGCGGCCCACCTGCTGGAGGCGAGCGTCGACGACCTCGAGTTCGCCAACGGCCGGTACTCCGTCAAGGGCACCGACCAGGGCACCTCGATCACCGAGGTGGCGCTGGCGACCTTCGCGTCGCACAACTACCCCGAGGGCATGGAGCCGGGGATCGACGCCGAGTCGACGTACGACCCGGTGAACTTCTCCTTCCCGCACGGCACCCACCTGTGCGCGATGGAGGTGGACACCGAGACCGGCGCGGTGAAGATGCGCAAGTACGTCTGCTGCGACGACATCGGCAACATCATCAACCCGCTCATCGTGTCCGGCCAGGTGCACGGCGGCCTGGTGCAGGGCATCGCCCAGGCGCTCTGGGAGGAGGCGGTGTACGACGACGCCGGCACGCTGGTGTCCGGCTCGTTCGTCGACTACCTGCTGCCCACGGCCGCGGACACGATCAGCTTCGAAACCAGCCACACCACGTCGCCGTCCACCACCAACACACTCGGCACCAAGGGCGTCGGAGAGGCCGGCACCATCGCGTCGACGCCTGCGGTCGTCAACGCGATCGTGGACGCGGTCCGACACCTCGGCGTCAACGACATCACGATGCCGTGCACGCCCGAGCGGGTCTGGCGGGCGGTCAACCACACCGGCGGCGGAGGGGGCGACCCCACCGAGGAGTCGGCGGAGCCGCACTTCGCAGCAGGCGCCCGCAACCAGGACGCCGGCGAGACCGGGGAAGGAGCGGACCTGTGATCCCCGTGCAGTTCGACTACGTGGCACCGACCACGCTCGAGGAGGCGCTGACGGCGCTCTCGCAGCATGGTGACGACGCGAAGATCATTGCCGGCGGGCAGAGCCTGCTGCCGGTGCTCCGGATGCGGCTCAACGCACCCGAGATGGTGATCGACCTCGGCAAGATCGAGGAGCTGCGCGGCATCCGCGACGACGGCGACGCGATCGTCATCGGCGCCATGACCCCGCACTCGGTGGTCGGCTCCGACCCGCTGGTCGAGGAGCACGCGCTGCTGATCCACAAGGCGATCGAGCACCTCGCCGACGCCCAGATCCGGCACCGCGGGACCTTCGGCGGCGCGCTCGCGCACGCCGACCCCGCGGGCGACCTGGGTGCGCCGGCACTCGCGCTGGGCGCCCAGTTCGTGATCGCCGGACTCGGGGGCATCCACACGGTGGAGGCCGACGACTTCTTCGTCGACCTCTTCGAGACCGCTATCGGAGACGACGAGATCCTCACCGAGGTGCGGATCCCGAAGCACACGGGCTGGGGTGCGCACTACGAGAAGTTCGTGCGCGTCGCCCACCAGTGGCCGATCGTGGCGGTCGCGGCCGCCGTACGCGCTGACGGCGGCACCATCGCGGAGGCCCGCGTCGGCCTGACCAACATGGGCTCGACGCCGCTGCGGGCGCGAGGGGTCGAGGAGGCTCTGGCCGGGCAGCCGGCCACGTCCGATGCGGTCCGGGCCGCGGCCGAGCGGGCCACGGAGGGCACCAACCCGCCGTCGGACCTCAACGGTGACGCCGACTACCGCAGGCACCTGGCCGGCGTACTCACGCGTCGGGCGGTGCTCACCGCCGCGGGAGCCTGATGGGCTGATGGATCTCGCGCACCGGTTCAGCGTCCCCACCGCGGTCGAGGAGACCTGGGCGCACTTCCAGGACATCGCGTCCGTCGCGGAGTGCTTCCCAGGAGCCCAGGTCTCCTCGGCCGAGGGTGACTCGTTCAGCGGGTCCGTGAAGGTCAAGCTAGGGCCGATCGCGCTCGTCTACAACGGCTCCGGCACCTTCGTGGAGAAGGACGACGCGGCGCACCGGTTCGTGGTCGACGCCAAGGGCAAGGACAAGCGTGGCAACGGCACCGCCGGCGCCAAGGTCACCCTCTCCATGGCGTCGACCGCGTCGGGGGGCACCGAAGTCGACGTGCTCACCGACCTCGCGGTCACCGGCAAGCCCGCGCAGTTCGGGCGCGGTGTGATGCAGGACGTCTCCGACAAGCTGCTCGGCCAGTTCGTGGCCTGCTTGGAGGAGCGGCTCGGAGGCGACGAGGCGGCCGCGGCACCACCAGCGGAGAGCCCCGCCGTCACCGCCGAGCCGGCCCCACCACCCGACCCCGCCCCCGCGCCGGCACCCGAGGCCGACGCGGTGGCGGCCCCATCCCCGCCGGCGCGGGCCGACGACGCGATCAACCTCGGCTCGACGGTGCTGCCGATCCTGGTCAAGACCTACTGGAAGCAGGGGCTGGCCGCGCTGGTCGTCATCGCCATGATCGTGGTCCTGATCCTGTTGTGACCGGCCGTGTCTGGGTGGCCGCGCGTGTACCAGACCCGCCCGGCGCTGACGTCATACGTTTCGAACAGACGGGTCCACGATTCGTATGACGTCCCGCGCCCGAGGTAAGCGCTTCACCATCGGCGAGGTGGTAGGCGCGCGGGCACCAGACAAGCGGTACTCACTCGACCGGTGACACCACCGGCGGCGTGACCTCGCCGTCGGCTGCGGTCTCGTCCTCGCGGACGCCGTTGACACTTGGATCGAGGCGGGGCTCGAGCCAGGCGATGGCGACCAGGCCGCAGATCAGGCTGCCGACGATCAGCAGGCCGATGAAGACGTCGCCCAGCGCGTGGCCGATGAGCAGGCCGGAGATCGGCGGGGCGATCACCGCGGCCAGCTGGAACGCACCCGAGCTGACCGCGTTGTAGCGACCGCGCAGGTGGTCGGGGGCGAGGTCGTTGACCAGCGCCGGGATGGTGGGCTGGAGCAGCGTCTCACCGAACGCGAACACCGAGGCGAACGCGGCCACCAGCAAGGTGGCGCCGATAGTGCCCGGGACCAGCCCGGAGAAGCCCAGCAGCAGCCACGAGAACGACCAGACGACACCCATCACCGCGATCACGCGGGTGCGGCGCCGGCCTTCGATCCGCTGCAGCACCACCAGCTGGAGCACCACGATGACGAGCGTGTTTGCGGCGAAGGCCAGCCCCAGCGCGCGGGTGGAGACCTCACCGATGCTGCGAGCGAACGCCGGAAAGCCGGCATTGAGCTGGGAGTAGCCCACGAACGACGACACGAAGCTCAGCACGGTCAGCGTGGCCATCGCCGGGCTGCGCAGCACCGCGAGGTAGCCCATCGAGGCGGCGTCCTCGTCGTGCGACACCTCGACCCTGCCGGCCACGTGCCGCAGCGGGCCGAGCAGGAGCAGCAGGGCGGGGACGTAGGACGCGCCGTCGGCGAGGTAGATGACCTGGAAGGTCAGCGGTCGGCCCACGTCGACGAGGAAGCCGCCGATGATGCCGCCGACACCGATGCCGAGGTTGATGAGTGTGAAGTTGACGCCGAAGTAGCGCTGGCGCAGCTGTTGGGGGATCACCGTCGATATCAGGCTCTGCGAGGCCGGCCACATCATGCCGAACGCGACGCCGTTGATCCCCAGCGCCAACGCGGCCACCGGTCGCGTCGTCGCGAAGGCCAGCACGGCGTCGCCGACGACCAGCAGCGACAGCACTCCCAGCTGGACCCGCCGGGCACCGATCCGGTCGATCGCCGAGCCACCGGGACCCACGATGAGGAGCCCCATCAGTGGCGGCACGCCGAGCAGCAGACCGACGTCGCTGAGCGGGAAGCCGCGGACCTCGTGCAGGTACACGACGTGGAACGGCAGCACCAGACCGGTGCCGAGGAACTGGATCGCGACGATCGACAGCAGCAGGCGGCCCTCGCGCGGGAGGTCGCGCCAGAAGCCGCTCAGACCGGGGGAGGAGGTCGTGATGGCCATCGTGTCGACTCTTCCAGCGACGACCGACAGCCGTCACGCGAATATGCGCCGACCACAGGTTTGGGCTGACCCGCGCGGGCTACAGACGCGCACGCCGCTCACGCCCTAGGGTTTGCGATCGTGAAACGGCTCGTGGGGACCGCGATCGGCCTCGGCCTGATCGCCTTGCTGCTCTGCATCCCGGCGGTCTTCTACGGCAAGGGCACGGTCGAGCCCAGCTTCGAGACCACCACGATCACCAACTACGTCGCCGACTTCGACATCGCGGCCAACGGCGACATGGACGTGACCGAGACGATCACCGTCGACTTCCCGAGCTACGGCAAGCACGGCATCTTCCGGTTCTGGGACATCGTCGACGACAACTCGCCCAACGCACGTCGCACGCCCGAGGACATCTCGGTCACCCGCGACGGCAGCGACGAGACGTTCGAGCTGAGCTGGGAGGACCACCACCGCCAGCGGGTGGCCAAGATCGGCAGGGCCGACACGACCCTCGACGTGGGCGAGCACACCTACGTGATCAAGTACCACATCGACGGCGTGCTCGCCGAGAACGTCGAGAAGGTCACCGGAGAGAACAACGTCGACACGATGTTCTACTGGCAGCTGATCCCGCGCGGTTGGCAGCAGACCATCGAGCAGTCGACGCTGACGGTCCACCTGCCGGAGCCGGCCCAGGCCGAGGTCAAGTGCGCGATCGGCAACGACTCCGAGACCGGCTGCACCGCCGAGGGCGGCGGGACGACCGACCTCACCGTGACGACCGGCCCGATCGCCGACCGGACGCCCGTCACCATCGCCACCGGCCTCGACATGGACACCCCGCCCGAGGGCAACTCGCTGCCCTGGAGCGGTCGCTGGGACCGCGTCCTGAGCACCCACCTGCCGCTGCTCATCTTCGTGGTGCTCGCAGCCCTGGGAGCGCTCGGCTTCGGCTCGATCCTGGGTGCCAAGTCGCGGGAGAAGCCGCCAGGCTTCCCGGTGCTCTACGAGCCACCGGCGGGGATCGGCCCGGCGCAGGCGAAGTACATCTACAGCGAGACCGTCGACCGCACGACGTACGTCGCCACCCTCATGCACGCAGCCGAACGAGGGGCGATCGACCTGACTCGCGGCCAGAACGACACCTGGACGATCACCGACAAGGCCGGGCCGGCGGGCTGGGCAGGGCTCGACCCGGTGACCACCGACATCGCCCACATCCTCGGCGGTCCGGGCTCGTCGTTCACCGCGCAGAAGAAGGACGTGTCGGCGGGGCTGCGCCTGAAGTCGGAGGTCGAGCGCTTCGACAACAGCGTCGAGACCTGGGCCAAGACCTCCGGCAACATGATCAGCAGCGGGCTCGGCGGCCTCGGCGGCCTGCTGGTGCTGCTCGGCTTCGGTCTGATGCTGGTCTTCGCCATCTGGAACCCCTTCTCGATGACCGCGATCGGGCTGATCCCCGGTGCCTTCGCCGTGGGCGGCACCTCCCTGATGGCGACCGGTTCGGGCACCAGCCGGACCCGCGCCGGCCGGGACCTGTGGTCGCGGGTCGGTGGCTTCCGCCGGATGCTGGCGACCCCGTCGAGCAAGCAGCGGTTCGACTTCTCCGGCCGCAAGGAGCTCTACACCGCCTACATCCCGTGGGCGGTGGCGCTCGACTGCGCCGACGAGTGGGCGGCCAAGTACCGCGTCGAGGTCGGCGAGGAGCCGCCGGTGCCGCACTACTTCGCCGGGGCATACGCCGGCACCAACGCCGGTGCCTTCGTGAGCTCGATGGTCGGCGACTTCAACAGCACCGTGGGCGGCGCGATCTCGTCGTACAACGCCACCCAGAGCTCATCATCGAGCGGCGGCGGAGGCGGCGGCTTCTCCGGCGGCGGAGGCGGCGGCGGAGGCGGCGGCGGCTCGTGGTGAACACCCGCATACTGATCCCGTTCCACCCAACGAAGAGAGAGACAGCCTGATGCTCATCGCCATCATCGTGATCGTCGTCCTCGTGGCCCTCGTGGGCTTCGTGATTATCGGCTTCAACAAGCTCCGGACCAGCGACATCGGTGCGCAGGAGGCGCTGGGCGGCATCGACGTCCAGCTGACCCGCCGCGCCGAGCTGATCCCCAACCTCGTCGAGACCGTCAAGGGCTACGCCGCGCACGAGAAGGCGGTCTTCGAGGAGGTCACCCGGGCCCGGGCCGGGCTGCAGGCCGCCGCCGCCGGAGACGACGTGCCGGCCAAGGCCGCCGCCGACGCCGCGATGCAGCAGGCCCTGGTGCGGGTCAACGCAGTCGCCGAGCAGTACCCCGACCTCAAGGCGAACCAGAACTTCCTCGAGCTGCAGGGCCAGCTCGCGGAGACCGAGAACCAGATCGCGTTCGCCCGCCAGTACTACAACGACGCGGTGGCCTCTCTCAACAAGCTGGTCATGACGATCCCGTGGATGTTCTTCACCGGCATTTCGAACGTGCACAAGCGCGAGTTCTACGACGCCCCCGAGGGTCAGCAGGTCGCCCCGCAGGTCTCGTTCGGCACGGACGCGCCGGCCGCGCCCGCAGCCCCGGCCGCGCCCGCAGCCCCCACAGCTCCTGCCGCGCCCGCAGCCCCGGCCGCCCCGGCGGCCCCTGCCGCTCCTCCGGCTGAACCGCCGGCGGGTGGGACCCCGCCTCCGACCGCTTGAGTCACTGACGGGTCAGCGCTTGCTCAGCCCTTCGATGTTGCTGCGCCGTCGCACCCGCGCCGCCCACGGGCCCAGGACCCACGTGGCCGGGTCGTCGGGCCCGCTGTCCAGCACCCTGTCGGCGGCCAGCCAGGCCTCGGCGTCGGGCAGCACGGCTGCGTCGGCGGGCTGGTCGGACAGGTTGGCCACGACCAGCACCTGAGCGTCTCCGAGGGTCCGCAGGTAGGCGTAGAGCTGGGGGTGCTCGGGCAGCAGCAGCGTGAAGGCACCGTGCACGACCACCGGGTCGTCGTGGCGCAGCGCGATCAGCCGCTGATGGTGGGCGAACACCGAGTTCGGGTCATCGACCTGGGCGGCGGCGTTGATCTCGGTGTGGTTCGGGTTGGCGGGAAGCCACGGCGTACCGGTGGTGAAGCCGGCGTGCTGGCTCGCGTCCCACTGCATGGGCGTCCGGGCGTTGTCACGGCTCTTGCGCCGCAGCCCTGACATCACGACGTCGTGGTCCACGCCGCGCCCGATCGCTGCCTGGTACTGGTTGAGGGAGTCGAGGTCGCGGAAGTCCTCCGCGCGCTCGAAGACGCTGTTGGTCATGCCGAGCTCGTCGCCCTGGTAGACGTACGGCGTGCCGCGGTGCAGGTGCAGCACAGTCGCCAGCGCCTTCGCGGACGCGATCCGGTGCGTGGGGGAGTCATTGCCGTAGCGGCTGACCGCGCGCGGCACGTCGTGGTTGCCGAAGTAGAGGCTGTTCCAGCCGAGCTTGGCCAGCCCCTCCTGCCACCGCGCCATGCTCCGCTTCAGGTCGACCAGGGTGAACGGCACGATGTCCCACCTGCCGCCCGGGCCGGCGTCGAGGTCGACGTGCTCGAACTGGAAGACCATGTCGAGCTCGCCGCGCGCGGCGTCGGTGTAGAGCCGGCCGTCCTCGACCGAGGCGGCCGGCGTCTCGCCCACGTTGAGCAGTCCGGCCGGCCGGTCCGCGAAGACCGCCCGGTGCATCTCCTGCAGGAACTCGTGGATGCGCGGTCCGTTGACCACCTGCGGCCAGCCGTTGCCCGCCTCGCCGTCGAGCAAGCCGGGCTCGCCCGGCACCACCCGCTTGGACAGCAGGTTGATGACGTCCATGCGGAAGCCGTCGACCCCGCGGTCGAGCCACCAGTTCATCATCCGGTGCACCTCGGCCCTGACGTCCGGGTTCTCCCAGTTCAGGTCGGGCTGCTTGGGGCTGAACAGGTGCAGGTAGTAGGCACCGGTCCCGGCGTCGAGGGTCCAGGCCGACCCACCGAAGGCCGACTCCCAGTTGGTCGGCTCGGCGCCGGGTGCGCCCGCGTCGTACCCCGCGCGTGGCGGCCGCCACCAGTACCAGTCCCGTCTCGGGTCCTCGGTGCTCGACCTGGACTGGAGGAACCAAGCGTGCTCGTCGCTGGTGTGGTTGACGACCAGGTCCATGAGCACCTTCAGCCCGGCCTCGTGCGACTTCTCGATCAGCTCGTCGAACTGCTCCAGCGTCCCGAACAGCGGGTCGACGTCCTCGTAGTCGCTGATGTCGTAGCCGTTGTCGTCCATGGGCGAGCGGTAGACCGGGCTCAGCCAGATCGCGTCCACGCCCAGCCGGACGACGTGGTCGAGGTGGGCGATGATCCCGCCTAGGTCACCGACCCCGTCGCCGTCGGAGTCCGCGAAGCTCCGCGGGTAGATCTGGTAGACGACGGCCGACTTCCACCAGTCTCGCCGCATCCGAGGAGCCTAGGTGAGGTTCCGCCGGTCGAGCTTGTCGAGACGACCGCAGCGATCGCACCTGGCCGTGGACCTGTCCCAGCGCGGGCTGCGGAGGTTTCGAGACGGTCGCAGAGCGACCTCCTCAACCACCGGGGGTTGAGGAAGGCGCGCTAGCGCCTGTCTCGAAACCCCGGTGCGTCAGAAGACGTTCAACGGGCGGAACTGCACGGAGATCCGCGGGCCGGCGTGGGCGACCTTGGGGACGGCGTGCTCCCACGTGCGCTGGCAGGAGCCCCCCATGACGACGAGGTCGCCGTGGCCCATCTCGACGACCACGGTGTCGGCTCCCCCGAGGCGGGGGCGCAGGTGCAGCTTGCGGGGGTCCCCGAGCGAGACGATCGCGACCATGGTGTCGGTCGTCTTGCCGCGGCCGATCGTGTCGCCGTGCCACGCGACCGAGTCGCGACCGTCGCGGTAGTAGCAGCAGCCGGCGGTGCGGAACGTCTCGCCGAGCTCGTCGGCGTAGTGGGAGGAGAGCGCCTCGCGGGCGTCGGTGAGGCCGGCATGGGGGAGCTCCTCGCCGATCATGTAGGTGTGCACCAGCCGGGGCACGTCGACGACGCGGTCGTACATCTGCCGGCGCTCGGCCCGCCACGGCACGTCGCGGACCAGGGTCTCGAAGACGTCGTCGGCGTCCGGTAGCCAGGCGCGGGCGATCTCGACCCAGGCGCCGCGGGTCAGCTCGGTGCGTTGGGTCCCGGTGAAGTCGATGGTCCGGGACTCGGTGGGAGCGAAGAGAGTCGACTGGAAGTCCATGGTGGGAGTGTACGCCGAAATCGAACAGGTGTTCGATAGGTTGCCGGGGTTTCGAGACGGGCGCAGCCCGCCCTCCTCAACCGCCGGAGCCGGATCGAACCGGCTTCACCCCAGGTGCCAGAGTGGTGCCATGACGGAGGGAGCTGTCGCTGCTCGGGTGCGCAACCTGACCAAGACGTACGGCGACGGCGAGACCCGCGTGGTGGCCCTGGACGACGTGACCATCGACCTGATGGCGGGCGAGTTCACCGCCGTGATGGGGCCCAGCGGCTCGGGCAAGTCGACGCTGATGCACTGCCTGGCCGCACTCGACACCGCCGACTCCGGCTCGGTGATGATCGGCGACCAGGAGCTGACCGTCCTCAAGGACAAGGCGCTCACCCGCATTCGGCGCGACGAGATCGGCTTCGTCTTCCAGTCCTACAACCTGGTGCCGACGCTGACCGCGAAGGAGAACATCCTGCTGCCGCTCGCAATCGCCGGCCGCGGCCCCGACCAGGACTGGTACGACTCGGTGATCGCGACGGTGAACCTCGCGGACCGGCTCGACCACAAGCCGAACCAGCTTTCCGGAGGCCAGCAGCAGCGCGTCGCGGTGGCCCGCGCCCTGGTCAGCCGGCCCACGGTGGTCTTCGCCGACGAGCCCACCGGCAACCTCGACTCCACCTCGGGCGCCGAGGTGCTCGAGCTGCTCCGCCGCACCGTCGACGAGCACGGGCAGACGGTCGTGATGGTCACCCACGACCCCGTCGCGGCGGCGTACACCGACCGGGTGCTGTTCCTCGCCGACGGCCGGGTCGTCGACGAGCTGCGCGACCCCACCCGCGAGCAGGTGCTCGAGACCACGGCCCGGCTGGCCTCGGTCCCGGGCCTGGCCTGACGACGACATGATCCGGGCCTCCCTCAAGAGCCTGCTCGCCCGCCGGGTCCGGCTGCTGCTCAGCACGTTCGCGATCGTGCTGGGCGTCGCGTTCGTGACCGGCATCCTGATGTTCTCCGACACCCTCCAGCGCAGCTTCACCGCGCTGTTCGCCTCCACCGTGGGCGACAGCGTGGTCCAGGTGGAGGGCAGCGACCTCGGCGGCGACGGCGGCCCGGTGATCAGCACCCAGACCGTGCCCGCCTCGATCGAGCCAGCCCTCGAGAAGCTGCCCGGGGCGGCCCGGGTCGACGGCATGGTCAGCGCCACCGGCGTCTACGTCCTGTCGACCGAGAACAAGGTCGTCGGCGGCTCCGGCCCTCCGGCGTTCGGCGGCAACTGGAGCGACGCGCCCGCCGGCCACGGCCTCGAGGGGCTGGTCATCCTCCAGGGCCACGAACCGCACGGCTCCGACGAGGTGGTGCTCGACGAGAACACCGCCGACCGAGCCGGCTACGAGCTCGGTGACCAGGTTGCGATCGTCACCGCGACCCAGACCCTGGACGTGCATCCGACGCTGGTCGGCATCGCGGGCTTCCGCGAGGGCGGTTCGCTCAACGGCGCGACATACGCCGCCTTCGACACCCCCACCTCGCAGCAGCTGTTCCTCGACGGCGAGGACGCCTACAACACCTACTGGATCACCGCGAAGGACGGCGTCTCGCAGGAGGAGCTGACCGACCAGGCCAACGCGGCACTTCCGGACGGCTACGAGGCGCTGACCGGTGACGTCGTCGCCGAGGAGCGGGCCGGCCCGCTGCTGAGCGGGATCGACTTCCTCACCACCTTCCTGCTGATCTTCGCCGGGATCGCGCTGGTGGTGAGCAGCTACATCATCGTCAACACCTTCTCGATCCTGGTCGCCCAGCGCAGCCGCGAGCTCGCGCTGCTGCGCGCCCTCGGAGCCTCCAAGCGGCAGGTGATCCGCTCGGTCCAGCTCGAGGCGTTCGCCGTCGGCGTCGTCGGCTCCACGCTCGGGCTCGGCCTCGGGTTCGTCCTCGCGATGGGGATCCGCTCCCTGGTCGCGACGTTCGGCCTGGACCTGGCCGACCAGCCGCTCATCCTCGCCCCGCGGACCCCCGTGGCGGCGTACGCCACCGGGATCATCGTCACGATGATCGCGGCCTGGCTGCCGGCCCGCCGGACCGGACGGATCGCGCCGGTCCAGGCGCTCCGCGACGACGTGGCCCTGCCCGAGTCGTCCGTACGCCGGCGCCTGCTGCTGGGGATCGCGCTGATCGCGCTCGGCATCCCACTCGCGGTGATCGGCCTGTTCGTCGGCGCGGTCCCGCACAACGGGTGGTGGGTCGGCGCCGGCGTCCTGGCCGTGCTGCTGGGCGTGACCGCGGCCAGCCCGGTGATCGGGCGGCCGTTCCTCCGCGCCGCCGGAGCGGCAGACGCGAAGCTCTTCGGGCCCATCGGACAGCTCGCCGGCCAGAACTCGCTGCGCAACCCGCGGCGTACGACCGCCACCGCGTCGGCGCTGATGATCGGGCTGACCCTGGCGTTCACCGTGGCGATCCTCGGCTCGTCGGCCAAGGCGTCGGTGGACGCGCAGGTGGAGGAGAACTTCATCGGCGACTTCATCGTCAGCAGCGCGTTCGGCGAGGGGTACTCACCGGCGATCACCGACCGGATGGCGGACATCGACGGCGTGGAGTCGGTGCTCCGGGAGCGGTTCGGCTACGGCCTACACGACGGCGACCCGACGTACGTCGTGGCCACCGCGCCGGACACGATCTCCGACTTCGACATGAAGATGGACTCCGGCCGGGCCACCGACCTGGCCGACGGCACGGTCCTGGTGGAGAAGGACTGGGCGAGCGACAACCACCTCACCACCGGCGACACCTACGAGATCACGGTGCCGACCGGCAAGCAGGAGTGGCGGATCGTCGGCGTCTTCGAGGAGACCCCACTGATCTTCTCGCCGGTCCTCACCACCACGCAGACCCTGATCGACTCCGGCTTCCCCGACCAGGACAACTACGTGGTGATCTTCGCCGAGGACGGTCCGGCCGCGGCCGGGCTCCAGGAGCGACTGGACGCCGTGGTGAAGGACCTTCCCGTCGTGACGGTGAAGGACGAGCAGGCGTTCGCGGCCGAGCAGCGCGCCCCGATCGACCGGATCATCGGGGTCATCTACGTGCTGCTGGTGTTCGCGGTCCTGATCGCGATCCTCGGCATCGTGAACACGCTCGCCCTCTCCGTCATCGAGCGCACCCGCGAGATCGGGCTGCTGCGCGCGATCGGGGTCAGCCGCCGGCAGCTCCGGCTGATGATCCGGCTCGAGTCGGTGGTGATCGCTGTGCTCGGGGCCGTGCTCGGGGTGGGTCTGGGCATCGTGTTCGGGGTCACCCTGATGTACGCCCTTCGCGACCAGGGCCTGGAGCGGATCAACATCCCGGTCGCGCAGCTGGTGGTCTTCCTGGCGCTCTCGCTGGTGATCGGGGTGCTCGCGGCGGTGTTCCCCGCCCGGCGGGCGGCCCGCCTCGACGTGCTGCGGGCGATCGCGACCGAGTGACCCGGTGGAGCGCACCGTCATGTCATCCCTGACAAATGACCCGTTCGGGTGGTCCTAGGGGGCTAGGAAGGTCTACCCGTTCGGCCCACCGCGTGGTCCGTCAAAGCGAGGACGAGGCCCCGACGCCCGGTCTAGTCTGGTTTGCATGACAGAGGTCCTCATCAAGGACGGGCGTGCCCTGAAGCACGTCCAGGTGCGCGAGTACGTGCGCGCGCTGGTCTCTGGCATGTCCCCGGGCTCTCCGGCACCCTCGGAGCGCGAGCTGGTGGCCCAGTTCGGTGTGGCCCGGATGACCGTGCGCCAGGCGATGGACGCGCTGGTCGTCGAGGGGTTGCTCGAGCGGATCCCCGGCAAGGGCACCTTCGTGGCCCGGCCGCGCCGTACCGCGAGCACGATCACGAGCTACAGCGAGGAGATCGCCCGCCGCGGGATGCTCGCGGAGTCGGTCACGCTGCTCGCCCGCCGCGAGCAGGCCGGTCCGGGCGTGGCCCGAGCCCTGAACATCACCGAGGGCGACCCGGTCATCCACTGGAAGCGGCTGCGCCGCGCCGACGGTGCGCCGATGTGCATCGAGGACGCCTTCCTCAACGAGGTCCTGCTGCCCGGCTTCCTGCAGAGCGGGATGCCCACGAGCCTCTACGAGGCGCTCGAGCAGCGCGGCCTGCGCCCGACCTGGGCCGAGGACTCCATCAACGCCGACGTCTGTCAGGCCGACGAGGCCACCCACCTCGAGGTCCCCGCCGGCGACCCGGTGCTGCGGCACTCGCGCCGCGCGCTGAACGGCGACAAGGTCGTCGAGGTCTCGCGCAGTGTCTTCCGTGCCGACCGCTACACCCTCTGGGTGCAGATAGGCCAGGACTACTAGCTTTCTACCCCCGCGAGTTTCGGCCCCAGTCCGCGGCGACGCTCGCTGGCGCTCGCAGAGGAAGTTCGCTCGCTGGCGCTCGCTCCTTCCATGTCGCCGCGGTCATGAGGCCGATCGCGGGGCGCCTCGCTGCGCTCGGAAAGACCGGGTCGCTACGCTCCCACCGCTCTCATTGCGTTGGGCCTGGCTGACCTAGTCCCCCAAGCCCCCCAGCGGCGCGACCACGTCGCCGGAGTGCTCGCAGACCCAGACCGGGTCCGGTCCACCGAGGTCGGGCTGGATGTAGAGCGAGTGCTCCGGGCCGGTGCAGGTCAGGCACAGGGGCCAGCGGCCGGCGGTGTCCAGCAACCCGTCCTGGACGTCCTGGGCGACCAGCCCCGCGACGTACACCTGGCCCTCGGGCCACTGGTCGGCCCACCACTCGCGGGCGGAGACGGCCTCCTCGAGGATCGACACCGCGTGGGCGGTCGCGTGGCTGCGGGCCTGGAGGTCGGCGAGCACTCGAGCCCTCGCGTCGAACAGCGGCAGAGTGTCCACCCTTCCCATTCTGTGTCGGGGGTGGTGAGCCTTCGACCCCTAGGCTTCTCGTGTGGGCGTGCTGCTGGAGGTCGCGGTCGCGCACGAGCGTGACGTGCCGGGCGCGGTCGAGGGTGGCGCCGACCGGCTGCACGTCGTCGGACCGGCCAGTGACGGGTCCAGCCTGTCGCCCGAGATCACCACCGTCTCCGCGGTCTGCCGCGACACCGACGTGCCGGTCTTCGTGCTGCTCCGGCTCAACGACTCCTGGACGACGACCGGCGGCGAGCTGACCCGGCTGGTCGGGCTCGCCGAGGACTATCTGACCGTGGGAGCGAAAGGCCTGTCCTTCGGGTTCCTCGACGCCGACACCGACGTCGACACCGAGGTCTGCTCGCACCTCGCCACGTCCCTCGCGAACGTGCCGTGGACCTTCCACGACGCGGTCGACGACACCCTCGACCCGCGCCGCGCCTGGCAGCGGCTGCTGGGCCTGCCGGGACTGGTCAACGTGCGGTCCGCCGGCTCGCCGCGCGGCATGGCAGAGGGGTACGACGACCTGCTGGCGACCGCCGAGACCGACCCGGCGATCGCCGCACTGCTGATGCCCGGCGGCGGACTGCTGGCCGAGCACGTGCCGTGGCTGGTGCGCACCGGTGTTCGCGCGTTCCACCTCGACGAGCAGCTCCGGCCCGGCGGCAGCCGCAAGGCCTACGTCGAGGCCGGGCTGACCCGGTCGTGGCGGCTGCTCCTGGACGACGCGGAGCAACGGATATGACGCTCATGATCGACCCGCCCGCCGTGCCCTCCCGCGGCCGGATGTGGTCGCACCTGGCCAGCGACACGTCGTTCGACGAGCTGCACGCCTTCGCCCGCGAGCTCGGCATCCCCGAGCGCGGCTTCGACCGCGACCACTACGACGTCCCGTCGGAGTGGTACGACGAGGTGCTGGCCCGCGGGGTCGAGCCGGTGACCTCCCGCGAGCTGGTGGTCCGCCTGGTGAAGGCCGGGCTCAGGCGGCGCAAACCCCGATTCGTCTGAGGCCGCGAGCGAGAGATCCCACGTCAGGGCGCAGACGAATCGTTGCGGACCGCCAGCTCCCGCTCGAGATTGGCGCGCGCGGCCAGCTCCCACTTCTCCCGCGCGTACGTCGTGTGGAAGAGGTGGGGCTTGGCGGCCAGCCCCTTGAGCACGTCGGCCCGGCCCGCGGAGAACACGTCGTCCTCGAGGTGGGCGTACTCGCGGCGCACGGCGGCGACGTACTCGTCGTAGCGCTCGCGCGGCGAGGCGAGGATGCCGAGGTCGGCGTCGGAGAGCGCGCAGCCGTTGGCGTCGGCGTCGTCGGGTGTGTGCGTCTCGGTGAGCCGGACCAGCCGGACCACCTCGGACACGATCGGTGCCGGGGCCGCGGTCGCGAGGGCATCCTCGGCCCAGGCCGCCGAGCGCTCCTCGGCGTCGCGCTCGCCGTCGTAGACCGCGTCGTGGAACCACGCGGCCAGCAGCACCGGCGTGGGGTCGTACGCCGCTCCGTTGCCCGCCAGCTCGTCGAGCCGGTCGAGGACCTCGGTCAGGTGCCGGGTGTCGTGGTAGCCGCGGCTCGGGTCGGCGTACGCCGCCGCGATCTCGTCGCGGACCCCGGGGCTGTCCGGCAAGGGCCATCTGTCACTGAGATCCATCTCGTTCATCCAACCCGCTACGCTCCCCGCGTACAAGAACGAGAACGTGTTCTAGCCGAGGAGATCGAGAGATGGCCGCCAGCCCGGAGAAGATCCGCGAGGTGATCGAGCAGTACGTCGCGCGGGTCGCGACCGGTACCACCGACGACGTCATGGAGCTGTTCGCCGAGGGCGCGACCGTCGAGGACCCGGTCGGCAGCGACGTCCGGACCACTCGCGAGTCGATCCGGGAGTTCTACTCGGGCCTGGAGGCGCTGGAGCAGGCCGGCGAGGTGCTGAGCGCGCGGATCGCGGGCGGCCAGGCTGCGTTCCTGTTCGAGCTCCGCACCAAGGCCGGCGACCAGACCTACACGCTGGCGCCGATCGACGTGATGACGTTCGACGACGACGGCAAGATCACCTCGATGCGGGCGTACTGGTCCGACGCGGACATGTCGGTCTCCTGAGGTCGGCCAGTTCCAGCCCCGGCTCACGTGGTTTCGAGACGGCTCACGCAGCCCCTCGCAAGCTCGGGCCTGCGTCGAGGCCTCCTCAACCTCCTCGCCTATCGCTCGGCCTTCGCAGGCTCAGTCCGAGCGGGCTCGGACATCGCCCACCGGATGGTCCCGGTGGCCAGCCCGCCCAGCACCCGGATCGTCGTGCGCTCGGAGACGGGTAGGTAGGGCAGCCGCAACGGCAGCCGGCTCCACGCCGGCATCAGCCCGATCGCGGCCGCCGCGAGCGCGCCGTACGGCACTCGCACTGCCAGCGGCAGCGGCGGCCTGAGCAGCACGTAGCGCACCGCCTCCCGTGCCTCCGGCGTCCCGCGCAGCTCGGGGCGGTACGACGCGAGCACCTCGGCCAGCCCGGCCTCCGTCGTCGGCGGGTCGACCACCCCCATCCGGGCGCCGACCTGGGCGATCTGGGCGACGTACTCGTCCCGCCCGGGCTGGTCGAGCGGCCGGCGCGCGTAGACCTGGTGCGCGCGCAGGAAGCTGTCCGCCTCGGCCGCGTGCACCCAGGCGAGCAGGTGTGGGTCGGAGGCGGCGTACGGCGTCCCGTCGGGCATGGTGCCGGTGACTCGTTCGTGGATGCGGCGGACCGCGTCGACCGCCTGCTGCGCGTCGTCGGCGACGCCGAACGTCGTGACCGCGAGAAAGGTGCTGGTGCGATGCAGCCGGCCCCACATGTCGCCGCGGTAGCCGGAGTGCTCCGAGACTGCGCGCATCGCGACCGGGTGCAGAGTCTGCAGCAGCAGCGCACGCAGCCCGCCGACGAACATCGACGCGTCGCCGTGGACCCGGGTGATCGGGCTGCCGGCCTCGAACCAGCGCGGCCCCTGGCGAAAGTGGATCCGCTCGCGGTGCCGCGGTCCGTCCGGCCCGGCGACCCGCAGGAACAGCGCCGCGCCCAGCCGATCGCGCACGTCGGGGAGCACCGATGCCATGCCCCGACACTACGTCGGTGCGTCACGGCCGGGTGCGTCACGCGGCTGGCCCCATGCAAGGATCCGCACATGTCTCGGAGGATTCTTGCCACGACCATCGGCGCCCTGGTCGTCGCCGCCGGACTGGCGGTCGTGCCGTCGAGCCCGGCGGCCCAGGCCGGGCCGGCGACCGCAGCCACGGCCCCCGGCACGTTCCGCGCCGCTCCGGTCGACTGGAAGCGGTGCAAGGACGCCGACCTCAGGCAGGCGAAGGCCAAGTGCGGCTACCTGGTGGTCCCGCTCGACTACGCCAACCCGACCGGGCCGACGATCCAGCTGGCGGTCTCGAGGATCCTGCACACCAAGGGCCCGTTCCGCGGTGCGGCGTTCGCCAACCCGGGCGGCCCCGGCGGCAGCGCACTCAACTACTCGCAGCTGGGCGGGGCCATCCCGCAGGGCGTCGGCAAGACCTACGACTGGTACGGCATGGACCCCCGCGGTGTCGGAGCCTCGATCCCGGCGCTGAGCTGCGACCCGAAGTTCTCCAACAGCCAGCACCGGCCCTACCAGCCCACCACCACGGCGATCCTCAGCTACTGGCTGGCCAAGACCGAGGCGTACGCCGCCGCGTGCGGCACCTCGGCCGCCAAGGACCTGCTGCCGCACCTGAAGACGACGGACAACGTCGCGGACTTCGAGTCCCTGCGCACCGCGATCGGGCAGGCGCAGGTGACCTACTACGGCTTCTCCTACGGCACCTACATCGGCCAGGTGTGGGCCACCATGCACCCGGGCTCGCTCAAGGCGATGGTCCTCGACGGCGTCGTGAACCCCGGCCGCGTCTGGTACCAGGCCAACCTCGACCAGGACCATGCCTTCGGGATCGTCTACAAGAAGTTCTTCAAGTGGATCGGCAAGTACGACCGCACCTACCAGCTCGGCCGCACCGGCCAGCAGGTCGGCAAGCGGATCGCGAAGCTCCGCAAGCAGCTGTCGAGGAAACCCGCCAAGGGCAAGCTCGGCGCCGGTGAGCTCGAGGACGTCCTGACGACCGCCGGCTACACCAACCAGGCGTGGCCGACCATCGCCGCCGCGCTGGCCCAGCTGGCCAACCGAGGCAGCGCGGGACAGCTTCTTCAGCTGGCCAAGCGCGACAAGGGCCCGCAGGCGGACAACAGCTACGCGATGTACCTCGCGACCTCGTGCACAGACGCTCCCTGGCCGACGGACTGGAACGTCTGGGCGGCCGACAACGCAGTGGCGGACCAGGACTCGCCGTTCCTCGCCTGGGCGAACGCCTGGTTCAACGCGCCCTGCCGCACCTGGCCGGTCGCCAGCAAGACCGTGCCGTTCGTCGTGAACGGCGCCGCGTTCACCGGACCGGTCCTGATCACGAACGAGACCTACGACGCCGCCACGCCGTTCTCCGGCGCCCTGGCGGTCCGGGCGCTGTTCCCGACCGCGAGCCTGATCGAGGGCAGGGGTGGCACCAACCACTCGGCCTCGCTGTCTGGCGTCTCGTGCGTGGACGACGCCATCGCCGCGCTGCTGAAGAAGGGCAAGCTCCCGAGCCGCAAGGCGGGGGCCGGTCCGGACAAGAAGTGTCCGGGTGTCGCGGCGCCGCGGCCCGACTCGGGCGAACCACGGGCCTCGCGGGCCCTGCCTCGCATCCCGGCGCCGCGGCTGGCGTTTGCGCCCTGAGCACTCTCCTAGGCGACGCCCTGCTGCTGCCACTGCTGCTGCAGGTCGCCGCAGACGTCGCGTAGCAACGCCACCAGCTCGTCGACCAGGGGTGTGAGCCGGGTGTCCCGAGCGTGCACCGCCCAGAGCCGGCGGTGCAGGCGTGGCCGCTCCAGCTCGCGGTGCACCGCGCCCGGGGTGGGCCGGGCGGCGAGTCGCGCCAGCACGGCGACGCCCAGGCCGGTGCCGACCATCGCCTGGGCGACGTCGTAGGACTCGGTCTGGAACTGCACGCGCGGTGCGAGGTCGTGCTCGCGGGACACCCGGTCGAACTGCTCGCGCGCGGCCTCGCCCGCCTTGATCGCAACCCACGGCTCGCCGCGCAGCTGCGCCAGGCGGACCCGCTCGACGCCCTTGCGCGCCAGCCGGTGCTCCTCGGGCAGGCAGACCACCATCGGGTCGGTGAGCAGTCTGGTCGCGGTCAGCCAGCCCGGCAGCTCGGGGACCTGCTCGTCGTACGTCCCGACCACCGCCAGGTCGAGGGCCCCGTCTGCCACGCGGCTGGACAGCTGCCGGCTGGTGCCTTCGAGGATGGTCAGGTCGCTGTCGGGGCGGCGGTGGCGCAGCGCGGTCATCGCATCGGGGAGGAGCCGCGTCGCGACCGAGACGAACGAGCCGATCCGAAGTCGCGGGCGCGCGCCGGCACGGGTGGCGGCCAGCTCCTGCTCGGCGAGCCGGCAGGCCTCGTCGATCTCTTCTCCGCGGCGCGCGAGCGCCGCGCCGGCCTCGGTGAGCCGGGCCCCGCGCGGACCGCGGTGCACCAGGGGCACGCCCCAGTCTCGCTCCGCCTTGGTGACCTGGCCCGTGAGCGCGCCCGGGGTCAGGGCGAGCTCGGCGGCGGCGCCGGCCAGTGAACCGTGCGCCTCGACGAGAGCGAGCATCCGAAGCTGGGCCGGATCGACAGGCATGCAGAAATTCTAATACTCCTGTCCAGAGGATTGAGTTCTCTCGATGCGCTCCGACAGCCACGGTGGAGTCGTGCTCAGCCAGCTCCTCGCGTTCCTCCCGGTCGTCACCCTGCTCTGCCTGGTGCCCGGCGCCAACAACCTCCTGGTCCTTCGGACCGCCGCCGAGGTCGGCGCGGGCGCCGCTGGAGTCACAGCGCTCGGGGCAAGTGCCGGCATCGTCACCTGGTCGGCGGCGGTAGCACTCGGTGTAGGCGGGCTGGTGGCGTCGGTGCCCGGCGGCCTCGAGACGGTCGGCGTGGCCGGGTCGCTCGCCATGGTCGCGATGGGGCTCTGGGCGCTGGTGCCGCGACGTACGGCGCCCGTCTCCGCGCGGTCGTCACGCGGGTTCGCGACCGGGCTCGCGGTCTGCCTGGCCAACCCGCGCACGCCGCTGATGGCGGTCTCGCTGCTCCCTCAGTACGCCGTCGCGGAGGCGACGCTCACCAGCACCATCGCGCTCGGCACGCTCTGGGCGTCGGTCGCGATGGTCTGGAACCTGCTCTGCGTCACCGCCACCCGGGGCCGGTTGACCGGGACCCGTGGGCGGACGGTGCAACGCGCGGGAGGCGTGCTGGTCGCCGGCCTCGGCGTGGCCGGACTGGCGTTCTGAGCCCACCAGCCGGGTGGTCACCGATCGCGATGTCAGGGTCAGCACCGATGTGTCCGGCGGGGCAGCGGTGGAATCCTTTGGCGCAAGGAAGACCTTCGTGGAGGGGGGCGCCATGCGTTCCACAAGGATGTCGGTAGCACTCACGAGCCTGCTCGCGGCCTCGGCCATGTTCAACGCCGGGACACCCCCGGCCACCTCGGCGGTCGCGAGCAGCGAAGCCACCCACGCCCGTGTGGGGGCGGCGCCGGTCGTGTGGGGACCGTGCCGCGAGCGGATCCTGACCAGGTTCGGTGGCGAGTGCGCAATGGTCACGGTCCCGCTGGACCACGCAAACCCGACCGGACCGACGATCCAGCTGGCGGTGTCCCGCATCCTGCACACGAAGTCGCCGTACCACGGCGTCGTGTTCACCAACCCGGGCGGTCCCGGTGGCTCCGGCACCTTCCTCGCGGTCGCCGGGCAGTTCGTGCCGCGCGGCGTAGGCCTGACCTATGACTGGTACGGCGTCGACCCACGTGGAGTCGGCGCCAGCGTCCCGGCGCTGACGTGCGACGACCACTACTTCGGGTGGGATCGGCCGGGCTACGAGCCCTCGACGGCGAAGCTCATGCGCTACTGGCGCCGGACCACCGAGCGGTACGCCGCCGACTGCGGGGCCGCGGCGGCGGCGCAGCTGCTGGGCCACGTCCGGACCACCGACACGGTGGCCGACTTCGAGACCCTGCGCGAGGCGATCGGTGCCGAGCAGATCACCTTCTACGGCGCGTCGTACGGCACCTACCTCGCCCAGGTCTATGCGACGTTGCACCCAGATCGGATCAAGGCGATGGTGCTGGACGGTGTCGTGGACCCCGATCGGGTCTTCTACCGGGCCTTCCTCGACCAGGATCGCGGCATCGAGACGACGATCTCGCGGTTCTTCGCCTGGGTCGGGCGGCACGACGCCGTGTTCCACCTCGGGCGGGACAAGGCCGCGGTCCGTCGCACCTACCTTCGCCTGCAGAAGAGCCTCACCGCGCATCCCGCGCAGGGAAAGATCGGCCCGGCCGAGCTGGCCGACGCACTCGAGGTGGCGGGCTTCTACAACGACAGCTGGGTCGACGCCGCCGGTGCGCTCTCGGAGCTGGCCCGGCACGGCCGCGCCGCCGGGATCAAGCAGCTCTACCGGAGCGGCTACCCAACGGGCCCCGGCGCCGACAACAGCCACGCCATGGGGCTGGCCACGCTGTGCGCCGACGCACCATGGCCGGCGCGCTGGTCGACGTGGAAGCAGGACGCTCGGCGGCTGCACGCGCGGGCGTCGTTCTACACCTGGCCGAACACCTGGTACTTCGCGCCGTGCCGCACGTGGCCGGTCCCCGCCCAGCCGCGCGTGCTCGTGACAGGCGCCGGCCTCACGGCTCCGGTGCTGATGCTGAACGAGACTCTCGACGGGGCCACGCCGTTCGACGGCGCGCTCGCTGCGCGCGCCACGTTCCCGAGCGCGGCACTCGTGGCCGGGGTCGGCGGCACCTCGCACGCAGTGGGCCTGCATGGCATCGCCTGCACGGACAACGCGATCGCCAACCTCCTGGAGGACGGCTCGCTGCCGCACCGCAAGCCCGGCAACCGGGCGGACAAGGAGTGCCCGCCGCTCCCGGCCCCTGAGCAGGACTAGCGCGCGGCGTAGGTGCGCAGCCAGATCGTCTGCGGCGACGAGCGCAGCTTGTCGAGCGCGGCCTCCGAGATCGCCTCGGAGGCGTCGGTGACGACGTACCCCTGCTCGCCGCGGGTGGCGAGGTACTGCCCCACGACGTTGGCGCCCTGCTCGGCGAGGTAGGCGTTGATCTCGGCCAGCACGCCGGGGACGTTGACGTGCAGGTACGCCAGCCGGACGCCGCCGGACAGGGGCGGTGGCTGCACGGCTGGAAGGTTCACCGACAGCGCGCTGCTGCCCTCGGCGACGAACGACGCCAGCTTGCCGGCCACGAACCAGCCGATCTCCTCCTGGGCCTCCTGGGTGGAGCCCCCGACGTGCGGGGTGAGGATCACGTTGTCGAGGCCGCGGAGCACCGACTCGAACGGGTCGCCCTGCGCCTTGGGCTCGACCGGGAACACGTCGAGCGCGGCGCCGGCAATGTGTCCGGACTCGATGTTCTCGCGCAGCGCCACGTCGTCGACGACCATGCCGCGCGAGGCATTGATGAACAGCGAGCGCGGCTTCATCGTCGCGAACTGGTCCGCCCCGAAGAGCCCGGCGTTCCCGGGCCGGCCGTCGACGTGCAGCGAGACCACGTCGGCCTCGGCGAGCAGCGCGTCGAGGGTGGGCATCCGGCGGGCGTTGCCGTGCGCGAGCCGGTCGGCGGTGTCGTAGAAGATCACCCGGAGGCCGAGCGCCTCGGCGACGTTCGAGAGCTGGGTGCCGATGTTGCCGTAGCCCACGATGCCGATCGTGCGGCCGCGGATCTCGTGGCTGCCCTTGGCCGACTTGTCCCAGACGCCCTCGTGCATCCGCTCGGTCTTCTCGGGCAGCCGGCGCGCCAGCGCGATGATCTCCGCGATGACCAGCTCCACGACGCTGCGCGTGTTGGAGTACGGCGCGTTGAAGACCGCGATGCCGCGCTCGGCGGCTGCGTCGAGGTCGACCTGGTTGGTGCCGATGCAGAAGCAGCCGATCGCGGCCAGGTCCCCGGCCGCGTCGAGCACCCGCGGCGTGACGTGGGTGTTGGAGCGGATCCCGAGCAGCTGTACGCCGCCCGCCAGCACCTCGACCAGCTCGTCCTCGGAGAGGGAGCCGGCCCGCAGCTCGACCTCGTGGCCGCGCGCCTGGAGCGTCTCGACGGCGAGCGGATGGATGTTCTCGAGGAGGAGGACCTTCACGCGTCAAGGGTAGGAGCGATTGGCACTCGCCTCGAAACGGTCACGGTTTCGTGGGACGGTGCTTGGGCCGCTGCTGCCGCAGTGTCCGTCGGTCGAGGTCCGCCCACTCCTTGAACCTGCCGAGCACCATCTGCCAGGCCGCGGTGAGGAACTCGGCCTGTTCGGCGTCTGCCGCGCACTGGTGCACCTCGACCCGGCAGCCCACCTCGCGCGGGAGGAATCGCAGGTAGCCGACGACCTGACCACCCGGCACCGGGATGACGTCGTCGTCGAAGTCCCAGCGCATCGCGATCAGATCGGGAGGGGCAACCACTTCGTAGTGACCCCGCACCCGCGTGCCCCACTCGAGCTCGGTGCTGAACCGGCCGTCCGCGATCGTGACCGGCACGCCCAGCCAGGCCGAGTAGCGCTCACCGTCCGCGAACGACGCGAACGCCTGTTCCTTGTCGAGCCCGACGTCGGTGTTGACGGTCACCCACTGCCCGACCGAGGCGGTCGCGTGGGAGCGCTCGGGCAGGTCGTCGGCCGCGTGCCACTTGTCGTCGGAGCTGGCCAGCAGTGGCAGCACGGCTTCCATGGCGGCCCGGTCGACGCGGTAGTGGCGGAAGTTCCCGTCCACGCGCACGGTGACCAGGCCGGCGTTGCGGAGCGTGGCCAAGTGGGTGGAGACGGTGCCCGCGGTGACCGCCACGGCGGCCGCGATCTCACCGGCCGGGAGCTCGGCGTCCCAGAGCATCCAGAGGATCTCGCGGCGCACGGGGGAGGTCAGCGCGTCGATCCTCGCCTGGAGGCCGCGCTCCCCGCGCGGCCGCTCGTCGTTCACCAACTCAGTCTTGCAGGCAGGCCTGTGACCTGCGTACTTTGATCACAATCAAAATAGATTCTCGGAATCTTCAGTGGAGGAACGATGACCAAGTACCTGCTGCTCTACCGCGCACCCGTCTCCGCGCAGGACCAGATGGCCAACGCGACGCCCGAGCAGGCCCAGGCCGGGATGGACGCGTGGATGGGATGGGCGGGCCGGGTCGGCTCGGCCCTCACCGACATGGGCTCGCCCTGCTCGTACGCCGACACGGTCGGGGCGACGTACCCGGCCAGCGAGGGGAGCATCGGCGGCTACTCGGTCGTCGAGGCCGACTCCCTCGATGCCCTGAGGGGCCTGCTCGAGGGCCACCCGCACCTGATGATGGGCGAGGGCGCCGGCATCGACATCCACGAGCTGCTGGAGCTGCCCGGCATGTAGCGATTCGTCTGCGCTCCGACGGGGAAGCTGAGCGGAGCCAGCGCAGACGAATCGTCAGGTGGCGGCGTGCCCGTCGAGGTACGCCGCGACGAGGCCGCCCAGCGTGTGCAGGTGGTAGCCGCCCTCCTGGACCGCGACCGCCGGCAGTCCGGTCGCGCCGAGCAGCCGGCCCGCCTCGTGGAAGCCGTCAGAGGTGACCTGCAGCGGGCTCTCCGGGTCGTCCGCTGCCGCGTCGACGCCGAGCGAGACGACGAGGCGGTCACAGCCTGCGTCGGTGACCCACTGCGCGAGGTCGGCCACCGCCGCCAGCCATGGCTCGTCGCCGGTGCCCTCGGGCAGCGGCAGGTTGCGGGTGGCTCCTTCACCCTCACCGACGCCGGTCTCGTCGGCGTACCCCACGACGTGCGGGAACCAGCCCGCCGCCGGGTCGACGTGCACCGAGCCGTAGAGCACGTCGGAGCGGTCATAGAAGATCGACGCCGTGCCGTTGCCCTGGTGGGCGTCGATGTCGACGATCCCCACCTTCTGCGCGCCGCCCTCGCGCAGCACCGCCGCTGCGGCCGCAGCGTTGTTGAGGTAGCAGGAGCCGCCGAAGCCGCTCCACGTCGCGTGGTGGCCGGGCGGACGGCACAGCGCGTAGGCCAGCCCGCCCCCGCCGGCCACCAGCTCCGCGGCCTGGACGGCGCAGTCGACCGCGGCGCGCGCCGCCTCCCAGGTGCCCGGACCGACAAGCGTCATCGTGTCGTAGGCGAACCGCCCGGCATCGGCGTGGATCGCCACAGCGGGGCGGGCCGGCAGCCCCGCGGTCATCGCAGGGGTCGGGAACAGGTAGGGCACCACGCGCTCCTGGCCGACCAGGCCGGCGTACGGACCGGCGGCCCAGCGGCCGGCCGCGGTGCGCAGGAACTCGACGAGCTCCACGTCGTGCACGGCGTACATCGCGTCGTCGGATTGTGGCGTCGCCTCGATCAGCTCGTGGCCGTCGGTGCGCAGCGCGTCGAGGATCGCGTCCACCCGGGCGGCCGTCTCGGTGCCCTCGGTCGCGACCCCGACCCACACCTCGTGCCGCGGGTCGTGGCGCCGGGTCTCGGGCGACCAGACGACCGGCACGGCGTACTGACTCATGGCTCAGTATCCCCACATGCACCGCCTCCGGCAGGATGGCGGTATGCCTCGTGCCCGCGATCTCGGCATCGCGATCGGCCGCCTGCCGACCGGTCCCACCAACTCGGTCCTCGACGTCGCCGGCGTGGGCCTCGGCCACGCGACGATCACCCGCGAGACCGCGCGTACCGGTGTGTCCTGCCTGCTGCTCGCCGACGACGCCTATCCGCGGCCGCTGGTGGGCGGCGGAGCGGTGCTCAACGGGCTGGGAGACGTCACCGGGTTCCTGACCCTCCAGGAGTCTGGCTACTTCGAGACCCCGATCTGGCTCACCTCGACCACGCAGATGGGCAGGGTCTACGACTTCGCGTTCGAGCTCGAGCTCGCGCGGCACCCGGAGGTCGCGGACGACATCTGCGTGCCGGTGGTGGGCGAGTGCGACGACTCGTTCCTCAACGACGTCCGCCGGATGTGGGTGACCGCCGACGATGTGCGCGCCGCCCACGAGGCGGCGTACGCCTCCGTCGGCTCGTCGAGGCCCCCCGAGGAGGGCGCGGTGGGGGGTGGCACCGGGATGTCCTGCCTGGGGTTCAAGGGAGGGATCGGAACGTCGTCGCGGGTGACCCCGCGCGGCCACACGGTGGCAGTGGTGCTGATGACGAACTTCGGCGAGCGGGCCCGGCTGACCGTGGACGGCGTCCACGTCGGTCGGGCGCTGCCCGAGGAGTCCGGTCCGGAGCGGCCGGCCGGCTCGTGCATCGGTGTCGTGGTCACGGACGCGCCGGTCGACCCCGCCGGGTGCGAGCGGCTGGCGCGCCGCGTCGGGCTCGGTCTGGCGCGCACCGGCTCGACCGCGCACCACGGCAGCGGCGAGATCTTCATGGCCGTGAGCACCACGGCCCGCATCGACCGGGACGGCACCGTGCTGGACGACGGCAAGCGGCTCGGCGGCCGCGCGCTCGACGACCTCTTCGAGGCGGTCGTCGACGCGTCGGAGGAGTCGGTGCTCAACTCGCTGCTGATGTCGCCGACCACGGTCGGCCGGGACGGCAACACCAGCGAGGGACTCGATCCCGACACCGTCGTCCGGCTACTGGCAGAGCGCGGCCGTGTCGGGAGCTGAGCGCTCGGTCCGCATCCCGATGGCGGACGGCGTCGAGCTGGCCGCGACGCTCTACCTGCCGGACACCCCGGACCCGCAGCCGTGCCTGCTCGAGGCGTTGCCGTACCGCAAGGACGACCTCACCTCGTCGTACGCCGAGGGGTACCGCAGCCTCCGCGACGAGCACTCCTACGCGGTGTGCCGGCTGGACCTGCGCGGCACCGGCTCGTCGGCCGGTGACGCGACCGACGAGTACCCCCTCGTCGAGCGGACCGACCTCTGCACGGTGATCGCCTGGCTGGCCGAGCAGGAGTGGTGCGACGGCAACGTCGGGATGTTCGGCACGTCGTACTCCGGCTTCAACTCGCTGCAGATCGCCGCGGAGCGGCCCCCGGCGCTCAAGGCGATCGTCGCGATCTACTCCAGCGACGACCGATGGACCGACGACGTGCACTGGCGCGGGCACGCGCTGCGGCTGGTCGACCTCGTCGACTACTGCCACTACATGACGCCGATGTGCGTGCTGCCGCCGGTGCCTGCCGAGTGGCCGGCCGATGATGGGCAGAGCTGGCGCCAGGAGTGGAAGCGACGCTGGGAGACCAACGAGCCGTGGCTGCTGACCTGGCTGCGGGAGAACCGGGACGGGCCGTACTGGCAGGCGGGCTCGCTGAGGCATCTGGGCTACGACCGGATCCAGGCGGCCACCATGATCGTGGCCGGCTGGGCGGACGGCTACCGCAACAACAGCTTCCGCACCGTCGAGGCGCTGGGCGCGGCCGGTACGCCGTGGCGCCTCCTGGCCGGGCCCTGGGCTCATGCCGACCCGGCCAGCGCCATCCCCGGGCCGCGGATCGACCTCGACCGGGAGATGGTCGCCTGGTGGGACCGGTGGCTGCGCGGGACCGCCGCCGACGAGTGGACCGACCGCGCCGACGTATTCGTCCGCACCTCCACCGTCCCCGAGCCCGACCTCGAGCTGCACGAGGGCCACTGGGTCAGCGGGCCGTGGCCGCCCCCGGACGCCGGGGTCGCGAGCTACGAGCTCGGCGGTCCGCACTCGCTCGCGGTCGAGCCGGACACCGGCGTCTCGGCGTGGATCGACTGCGCCGGCCACCTGCCGTGGGGGCTCTCCGGCGACCAGCGCGAGGACGACGCGCGCTCCCTGACGTGGGACTGGGACGCGCAGCCCACCGTGGTCGGGCAGCCCGTGGTCCGGCTCCGACTCAGCGCGTCCGCCCCCGCAGCCTCGCTGTCGGTCAAGCTCTGCGACGTCTTCCCCGACGGCACGTCGGCGCTCATCTCCCGTGGCTCCCTGGACCTGGCGTTCCGAGGCTCGTCATCGCCGGCGCCGCTGGTGCCCGGCGAGGAGTACGCCGTCACGCTGATGCTCGACGCATGTGCCTACCAACCGGATGACGGGCATCGGCTGCGCCTCTCGGTGGCCGGCGCGGACTGGCCGAACACCATCGCCCCGCCGGCTCCGGTGACGCTGACCGTGCACGCCGGTTCGGTCGAGCTGCCGCTGTGGAAAGACTCGGGCAGCCCACCCCCGGCGTTCACGCCGGGCGCCGCCAGCTCGTCCGAGAACCCGACCGACGTCACCTGGTCCGTCACTCGCGACGTGCTCCGGCGTACCACCACCTGCACGGTCCGCAGCGTCGCGTCCTACGACGTGCCGCACGAGGGCACCGCGCTTGAGGACTACCGGGGCGAGGTGTGCGTCGACCGGCGCAGCTTCGCGCAGTGGGCCACGGCCGAGACGACGTACCGCCTCACCTGGCCCAACGTCGATGTCCGCGTGGTCTCGACGCTGCGGGTCGACATCGGCCCCGAGGGCTACGACGTGGTGATCGAGGCCGACGCCTACGACGACGAGGAGCAGCTCGGCCATCGGGAGTGGCGCGAACACCTGCCGAGGTGACGCGTCAGGGGAGCGCCGGCGGGTGGTCCGGCCAGGCGACGGCGTACGCCGGGTCACGGCCGGTCCGGAGGCGGGCGTAGCGCAGCAGCTCGCGGACGATGCCGGCAGCGCCGTGCGCCCAGCCGGTGCGTGGATCCAGCACGCTCGGCGTGGGCCGGTGCTCGACGTTCGACCAGCGCGTGCCCTCAGTGTCGACGGTGGCCCGGTCGGCGAGATCGGCGACCAGCACGTCGGCGAAGGCCTGGCCGTCGTGGCGTTCGACCATCCGGTCGCAGGCCAGGACCAGCACGCCGGCGGTGCCGCAGCAGTGCCCGTTGTTGTCCCAGAAGCCCGGCCACCGTCGCCGCGGCAGGCCGCAGTGGGTGACGGTGTGCCAGCAACGATCGGTCAGGTCGGCCCATCGCGACGGATCGGGTCCGTCTCGCAGCAGGCGGAACACCTGGGCGTCTCCGGTCGGGCCCTGGCACCAGCCGAAGTTGTAGCGGTCGATCAGCTCCGGACGGTCCGGGGGATCCGAGTGCGGCACGAGGAACCCGGCCGGCCCGAACTCATCGCGGGCCACGACGTCGTCGGCGCCGACGGTGGCCAGGTCCACCAGGTCCGGGCGGCCGGTGGCCCGCCCCACGGCGGTCAGCGCGTGCACGATCCCGAGCGTGCCGTGCGAGATGTGGTGCTGGCGGGCCACCCGACCGGTCCGCGTCTCCCACTGCACGCCGTGCTCGGTCGCGTCGGCGGTCCGCAGGTACGGCTCCACGGCGAGCAGCGCCAGCTCCGGGTCGCCGACGGCGAGGGCGCCCAGCGCGATGCCGGCGTTGCCGCCGAGCAGCTCGAACTGAGGGCCCCAGCGGGTGCCGTCGAACCGTTGCCGGACCAGGTCGAGCGCCCGGAGCGCAGCGGCACCGGCTTCCGCGTCGCCGAGCCGTTCGTGCACACCGTGAAGGGCGACGGCCATCCCGGTCAGCCCGTGGTAGAGCGAGCTGTGCTCCCAGCCGGCGTCCACCGCCGAGGCGAGGTAGCGGCCACCGCGCAGGGCGAGCTCGCCGTAGCGGGCTTCGCCGAAGTGCGCCTCAGCCTCCAGCAAGGTCAGCACGATCCCGGCGGTGCCGCTGTAGAGCGTCGGGTCCGTCTCGCCGTCCGCCGTCCGGCTGGGCCAGGCCAGCCCGCCGCCGTCGATGCGGGCCGCGCGCGTCAGCCACGAGAGCGCGCCGATCGCAAGGTCCTCGGCGTCTCCGGTCGACCCCGTGTCCACCCGTCCACGATCGCACGGGTCAGGCGCAGTCCGGTCGCCTGCCCATTACCTGATTCACCCTCGGAATCCTCGGTTCCCGCCTAGGGTCACGAGGTCCCACCCCTAAGTTCCTGGAAGGAACGACATGCGTTTTACCAACTCCGGGCGCGTAGCCCGGATCTCCGCGCTGGCCCTCGTCGGCCTCGCGACACCGGTCCTGATCGCCACAAGTGCGGAGGCGGCCGGTCTGGGCGCCTGCAACGCATCGCAGACCGGCTCCACCGTCACCTTGATCGCCAACTGCACGACCTCGGTGCCGATCACCGTCGCGGACGGCGTCACCGTCGACGGTGACGGCTACTCGATCACCGCGGTCGACCCGGTCGGCGGCAACTTTGGCGGCGCGGTCCTGAAGTCGGCGACCGGCACGCCCAGCGCTCCGGCGACCATGAACGTCAAGAACCTCAACGTCGTGGCCGCACTGGCCGCCCACCCGGCGACCTCGTCCCTCTCGGGGCTGTACTACGAGAACGCCGGCGGCACCATCACCAACGTGTCGCTGAGCGGGATCACCGCCGAGAGCGGCGTCGGCGCAGGCCGGGCCCTCGAGGTCCGCAACGGCGCCTCCACCACAGCTCCGGCGCTCGCGATCAACGGACTGAAGGTGCGCAACTACGGCAAGTCCGGCGTGTTCATCCAGGGCAAGACGACCTTCACCGCCACCAGCCTGGACATCGGTCCCGCGACCGGCGTCAACGGCTCGCAGTGGGTCGCCGGAGCCTCGAACGGCTTCACCGTCTTCGGTGGCGCCGGCGGCGGCCCCACGGGCTCGCTGACCAACAGCAAGATCGCCGGGAACCGTTACGGGACCGACGACGCGCACAACGACCCGAACGTGCCCGAGGGTGTCGCCCTCGCCATCCTGGCGATCGACTCCCCGAGCCTGACCATCAGCAACGTCGCCGTGACGGGCGTGGACTCCGACGAGGGGCTCATCGTCCAGGACTTCGACTCGACCGCCACGTCGAAGACGACGGTCACCTGCAGCTCGTTCATCCGGACCGCGGGCGGCCACGCCGACCCGCTCTACGGCGAGGCGATCGTCAACGACGCAACTGACGGCTCCATCACTGTCGTCGCCGGTTCGAACACCTTCTCCGGGTGGCGCACCAACACCGAGGGCCCGATCACCCCGACCGTCGACCCGGCCTGCACCCCGTCGACGAAGGCCACGGTCACCGCGAAGGCCAAGAGGGACGAGGTCAAGGCGGGCAAGAAGATCAAGGTCACCGGCACGGCCTCCCCGGCCCTGGCCGGCGTCACCGTGAGCCTGCAGGTCAAGAAGAACGGCGAGTTCAAGACCGTCACGACCGGCAAGCTGACCGCCACCGGCGTGTTCAAGCTCGTGACCAAGGCGAAGAAGTCCATGAAGCACCACAACGCGAAGCTCCGCGTCGTGGTCGGCACCGGGACGTTCTACCTCGGTGGCACCAGCAGCGTGGTGAAGGTGCACGTCATCTGAGCCAGCTTCTTCCAAGGACCGGCCCCTCGACCCTCCCGGGTCGGGGGGCCGTTCCTTTCGGGACGGGACACTAGGGGGCGCGGACGGAGAGCCGGACCGGCTTCCCGCGCAGTTCTCCGCTCAGCAGTGCCCGGGAGCCCACGGTCCGCGTGTCCCACGTGCCCTCGAGGTGGCCGCCGGCCACGTCGATCACCACGGTCATGGTCGCGGCGTAGCGGTCCCACACCGCGGTGCCGGAGACGGGCAGGCCGGGGAGCAGGCGTACGCCGGACAGCCGGAACCGCACCACCCGGTCGCCCGTGTAGCGCCACGTGCCGCCGCGCAGACCGACGCCGTGGCCGCTGTAGTTGTTCCACCAGCGATCCTGCAGGTCCGCGACGGTGAGCGCGGCGGCGCGGGCCACGGCACCCGCGCGCGGTGACGGAGGCAGCGCGGACGGGAACCGGCCCATTGCCCGGAGCGGAGCGACCTCGCGGGCGCAACGCAGCAGGCGCTTCGGGATCGACGCAGCGGGCGAGGTGACGAACGAGCGCACGATCCGCACCGCGCACCGGTCTGTGTCGCCGACCGCGGTGACGTGGACGCTGTTGGCGACGGTGATGTGCCGGGCGTTCGGGAACTGGCCGGCGACCAGGTCGCCCTCCGCCGGAGTCGTGATCGAGTCGAGCTCGCCGCTGAGCACCAGGACGGGTACGTCGGAGTAGTGGCCGCCGGGGGGCATCGGCGGTCCGGCCGGGTTGCTCGCCGGCGCAGACGGCCACTGCGTGCACCAGTCGAGCGCCTGCCAGTCGGAGTCGGCGTACTCGTGGATCGTGAACGGGCCGTAGGTGCCCGGGTCAGAGAGCGAGCGCGCGTCGAGTGCGGCGGCGTACTGCTGCTGGCGGACGGCCGGCGCCGCAGTCATGTCGTAGAGCTGGGGGTAGTCGTGGCAGGCGACGGCGGCGTCCAGCCCCTCGCTGTAGGCCCTGACCGGTCCGGCGTCGGTGTCGCCACCTGTCGCCTCGGCAACCAGCCGGAGCAGCGGCCGGCGGTCGCCGGACACCCCGGACCGCAACGCCGCGGTGAGCTCGCGGTAGAACGCCGGCGCGTACGTCGCGCCGAACGCGACCGCGACCAGCCCCGGCCCGTCGACCGTGACCCGCATCCGGCGGCCGTCCGCGTCGTGCGCCGTGCCGCGCCAGGGCTTCTGACGCACCGCCGCGAGCACCCGCTCCAGGGTGGGCAGGAACGGCCGACCGGCGTCCCGGCAGGCAGGGGCGCGCTGGCAGACCCGGCTGAAGGCGTTGCGCATCGTCGGGCCCTGGGTGGCGTACCACGCCTCCTCGCCGTACGTCGGGTACGCGCTGTCGAGCACCACGCTGCGGACCTGCTCGGGGTGACGGCCGGCATACACCTGGGCGAAGAACGTGCCGTACGAGTCGCCGTAGACGTCGACCGGGGCGAGCCCGAGCGCGTCGACCACCGCAGCGAGGTCGTCGGCCGACAGCGCCGTCGAGTAGTCGTCGGCTCGCGCCCCCAGGGCGGCGCCGCACGCGGCAGCGGCCGGCGCGTAGCCGCCCTTCAGGTCCTGCGGTGTCGGATTCTGCAGGGCAGGGCAGTCGATCGGCTCCGACCGGCCGGTGCCGCGCTGGTCGACCAGGAGCAGGTTGCGGCGCTCGAGCAGTGGCCCGTACATGTCGGCGTACGACGCGGCAGTGCCGGTGGTGCTGTAGCCGGGTCCACCCTCGTGCGGGACCACGGTGCCCAGCGCCGGCTTCGAGTGGTCGCGGGCCGGGACGAACGCGAAGCCGACCGTGACGGTGCCGGCGCCCGGGTTGTCCGGCTCCCACAGGCGCTCGATCGACCCGCACCGGGCCCGCGGAAGCACCTTGCAGGGCACCAGCTCCACTGCCCGCTCCGCCTGACCACCGCCGGTCGAGCCTGTCGAGACCACCGCGGCAGACGCCGGGGCGAGCGCCGCGCTCACGATCGCGGCGATCACCAGCGCGCCGACCCGAAGCCTCAAACCGAGAGCCCGCCCGAGCGGTAGGCGGCACCGATCATCGACACCAGCTGCGCCACCGCGTCCTCCCTGGGCGCAAACGGCCCGGGCCGGAAGTGCGGCGACTGGAGCCCGCGCTGGACGGACTCGCAGGCGGCCCAGTCCTGCCGGTTGGTGATGTCCCAGAACTCCACCGCGGCCGGTGCACCGGGCGGGTGTCCGGAATCGGGGGTCTCGGGCAACGTCAGCCACGAGCACTCGACCCAGGTCCGGCCCGGCGCCAGCGGCACCATCCGGTGCGTCATCACGTAGTCGGGGTGGGCGGAGACCAGCAGGTTGGGCAGCAGGTGGAGGTACTCCACCGCGGTCGGGTTCACCCCCGGTAGCGGCGTCGCGGCCAGCGAGCCGTCCAGCGACATCGACGCCATCCCGTCACGCAGCACCATGCCGCCACCGATCCAGGCCCCCGGCAGGTCGTAGTTGTCGCCGGAGTCCGGTGGCGTCACCTGGCAGAGCTCGGGGTGGATCAGCGGGCAGTGGTAGCACTCGTGGTAGTTCTCCGCGATCACCTTCCAGTTGGCCGCCACTTCGTAGGAGTGCCGGTCGGCGACGACCAGCGACCCGATGTCGTACGGCGCGAGCATCCTGGCCAGCTCGCCGACGTAGCGATCGAACGGCGGCGCCTGGCCGGAGTCGACCGGGCGCAGCGCGTGCCCGAAGGCCCAGCCGTTCCACACCTCCAGGGGCAGCTCGACGAGGTTGTGCTCCTCGACCGCGAACGACTCGACCTCGCGGAAGCCCGGCGCGCCCTTCAGCCGGCCGGACAGGTCGTAGGTCCAGGCGTGGTACGGACAGCTGACCGCGCGCTTGCTCGACGTACCGTCCTGGGGCAACAGCTCGTGCCCCCGGTGCCGGCAGGTGTTCGCGTACATCCGGACCGCACCACCGCTGGTCGAGCCTGTCGAGACCGCCGCAGCGTCGCGCACCACCAGGCACGAGACGTCACCGACGACCACCGCGCGCTGGGTCAGGCCGCTCTCGGGAGGGAACAGGTCGGTGACCCGTCCCAGACATGTCCACGCCCCGGCGTACAGGTGCCGCCGCTCCCAGGCGAGCACCTCCTCCGAGGTGTAGGCCTCGGCCGGCAGCATCTGCACCAGCTCGCGTCCGTCGGGTGGCGCGAGGTCGCTGACGTCGATCACAAGTCACTCCGCTCTATGCTGCGCGCCATGCCCACAACGGCACGAGCGCGATGGTGACCCGCCGGGCACGGCGGTCGGTGGAGGTACGCCGCGAGGAGATCCTCTCGACGACGGTCGAGCTGCTCGACCGGCTGGGCCTGGCCGCGACGCGGGTGGCCGACGTGGCCGTGGCGCTCGACGTCAGCCCGGCGCTGGTCTTCTACCACTTCGGCACCAAGGACGACCTGGTCGCCGAGGCGTTCGCGCACGCGGTGGAGCGCGACCTGCACCGGCTCGAGAAGGCGGCGTCCGGCGAGGACCCGGTGGCGAGGCTGCGCCGGGTGCTGCGCCTGTACGGCCCGACCGGCCGCGCGACCGGGTGGCGGATCTGGATCGACGCCTGGGCGGTCGCCCAGCGCGACCCGCACCTGCGCAAGGTCCTCCAGCGCCTCGAGCACCAGTGGCAGGACATCCTGCGCGGCGTGGTCGACGACGGGGTGGCGACCGGCGTGTTCACCTGCGCTGACCCAGCGGCAACCGTGGCTCGGCTCTCGGCGCTGGTGGACGGCCTCTCGGTCGCCGCGGTCGTGCACCGCACGGTCACCCGCGAGCAGCTGCGCAGCTGGGTGGCCGCCCAGCTCGCGGTGGAGCTCGGCGTGGACGTCGCGACGTTGGATTGACATCACACCAGCCAGTGCGGGGCGTAGTCGGGCTGGGTCAGCGCCGGCCGGTCCAGCCGGAACGCCGACACGTCGGTCGTGGTCTCACCGGTCGTCACCAGGTCGGCGAGCACCCGGCCGAACGTCGGGACGAACTTGAAGCCGTGCGCCGCTCCGAGCCCGACGACGACGTTCTCGTGGCCCGGGACCGGAGCCATGACGAAGTCGCGGTCCGGGGTCAGTGCGTACTGGCAGCGCACCGACCGTACGGGGGGCCCGACACCCGGCAGCAGCGCCTGCACGTGCTGGGTGAGCAACGCCTCCATGGCCGGGTCGGGGTCGCTGGTCCGCTCGTCGGGATTCACAGCAGGGCCGCCGCAGTCCTGGGCGGCCTTGATGGTCCGGTCGCCGTAGGTCGGGAAGCCGTAGAACGACGGGTCGTCCATCCAGATCCAGAGCGGAACACCTGCGAACTGGTCGAAGTGCTCGACCGCGAAGTAGGTCACCTGCTCGAGCGTCACCTCGATGGGCACCTGCAACCCGAGGTGGCCCACCACGTCGTTGACCCACGCGTCGGCGGTGACCACCACGCCCCGGCAGGTCACCTCGTCATCGGCCGTGGTGACGCGCACGCCGGCTTCCCCCAGGTCCTCCAGCCCGACCACGGGGGAGTGCTCGCGCAGCTCGGCGCCGAGTGACCGGGCCCGGTCGTGCAGCACCGCGGTGGTGCGCCCGGCCGACACGATCGCCGCGTCGGCCTGGAACAGCGCGAGCGTCCCCGGCGGCACCCGCAGCTGCGGCCAGCGCTGGGTCACCTGCTCGCCGTCCAGCGCGTCGTAGGCGATCCCGACCTCGTCCATCGACTGCGTGTAGTCGAGGGACGCGATCGCGGGGTCCGGCGGGAACAGGTCGAGCCCGCCGGTCGTGGTGACCAGGGCCGTGCCGGACTCGCGCGCGAGCCGCGCCCAGTCGACGTACGCCTCCTGCGTGAGCCGGACGTACGCCGGCGTGTGATAGCTGTGCCGCAGGATCCGGCTGGTGTCGTGGCTGGCGCCGCGGGCGTGGCCGAGCTGGAATCGCTCGAGGCCCAGCACGCGGTGGCCGCGCCGGGCCAGCTCCCACGTCGCGGCGCTGCCGAGCCCGCCGAGCCCGACGACGACGTAGTCGAAGCTGTCCGTCATCGGCCGCGCTCCAGTCGGGGCAGCAGCCAGCGCCGGATGTCGAGGCTGTCGTCCTCCATCGGCGCGAACCAGCCGTGCGTGTAGGCCCGCGAGGACATGCCGCGCTGCACGGACTCGCAGATCGCCCAGTCCTGCTGGTTGACCAGGTGCCACAGCTCCGCGGCGTCGCTCGGGTCGAACGCCGGGTCCGCGAAAGCATCGCGAGCGAACAGCAGCGAGCAGACCACCTCGGTGCGGTCCACGGCCCGCGGGTGCAGGACGAACGCCGCCACGTGGTCGGCCGACGCGGAGAGCATCAGGTTGGGATAGGCGAGGTCACCCTTGTGCCGGGTGCGCTCGTGCTCGTTGAGCCCGGCGAGCGGCGCCCGGTCCGTCGTACCGGTCATGGTGAACGTCCAGGCGCCCTCGCGGTGCGGGATGCCGTGGTCCCAGTCGAGGTCCGACCCCCCGCCGGCGAACGACGGCACCAGCCGCGACAGCTCCGGGTGCACCGGGCCGCAGTGGTAGCACTCGTTGTAGTTCTCGAGCAGCACCTTGTAGTTGGCCGCCACGTCGTAGCGCAGCACCTGCCCGGTCACCAGGTCCCCCATGCCGTAGTTGGCCAGCGTGCTCCCGGCGTGCTCCACCTGCGTGGCCAGCGGCTCGGCGGACGCCGGCGAGAGGTGCACGAAGACGAACCCCTGCCACGTCTCGACTCCGACCGGGTGCAGCGCGAAGGCGCCCGGGTCGTCGACGGTCGCGTGCGGCGACCTGAGCAGCGAACCGTCGAGCGCATAGGTCCACGAGTGGTAGGGGCAGCGCAGCGAGCCGGCGTCCCGTGCCGGCGACTCCGGTGGGCACAGCTGGGAGCCGCGGTGCCGGCAGACGTTGTACGCCGCGTGGAGCGTGCCGTCCTCGGCGCTGGTGACGACCACCGACTCGCCCGCGACGTCGACGGCCACGACCCGCTTCGGGGCCGCCAGGCCGAGGTCGTCCACCCGGCCGGCGCAGTACCACTCGCCGTACAGGACGGCGTCCCGCTCGACCGCCCAGTGGGCCGCGTCGACGTACATCTCGCGGGGGAGGGCAGCCTGCAGCTCGTCCGACACGACACCCTCCTCTGCATTCGTCTTACTGACTCGCGAGTCAGTAAGGCAAGCGTGTCACCCCACCGGCTGGGTTGTCGAGCGGACCCGGTCGAGATGGCAGGAAGCCCGGTGCTCACCCGTGGCCGGGAGGATCTCCAACGGCTCGGTGCGGCAGGCCTCGGCGATGCCCGCCCGCTCGGCGGTCCCGTCGGCCAAGGCCGGGCAGCGGGGGTGGAACCGGCACCCGCTCGGGATCCGGCTGGGGTCGGGGATCTCTCCGGCGAGGACGACCGGCTCCAGGTACTCGATCTCGGGAACGACCGACAGCAGCGCCTTGGTGTAGGGGTGCTTCGGAGCAGTGAGCACCTCCTCGGTGGTGCCGCACTCGACGACGCGGCCGAGGTACATCACCGCGATCCGGTCGGCGATGTTCCACGCCAGCCCGAGGTCGTGGGTGACCACGACGACGCCCATGCCGAGGTCCTGGCGGAGCTTGAGCAGCAGCGCCAGGATCTCGCCGCGGATCGAGGCGTCGAGCGATGAGACCGGCTCGTCGGCGAGCACCAGCTCGGGCCGCAGCGCCAGCGCACCGGCGATCAGGACTCGCTGCTTCTGACCGCCCGACAACTCGTGCGGGTAGCGGAGGTAGAGCCGTTCCGGCGGCCGCAGCCCGGCCTCCGAGAGCGCGGCCGCCACCAGCTCCGTCTCGGTGCGGCCCTCCTCGTCGGTGTGGGCCCGCCGGTGCAGGCGAATGCCCTCGGCCACCGACTCGTAGACGGTCTGTCGGGGGTTGAGCGAGCCCGCGGCATCCTGCAGGACCATCTGCACCCGACTGCGGTAGGCCTTCATGGCCCGGAACGAGTAGTCGAGGGGCTTGCCCTCGAACAGCACCTCTCCGCGAGTCGGCCGCTCCAGCCCCATCAGCGTCCGGGCCAGTGTGGTCTTGCCCGATCCGGACTCGCCCACGATGGCCAGCACCTCCCCACGCGGGACCTTCAGGTCGACGCCGTCGAGGGCGCGTGCGGCGTGACCGGAACGGGTCACGAACTCGACGATGACGTCGCGGGCCTCGAGCAGGGGCGCTGTGGTGTCGACGGGGTCGGTCACGGCTCACCCACCCGGATGCATGCCACCGGGCGGCCGGGCTGCACCTCGACCAGCGGTGGCTCGGCGTGCGTGCACCGCTCCTGGGCGCGCGGGCACCGCGGTGCGAACGAGCAGCCCTCGGGCAGCTCGCGCGGGTCCGGCGGGTCGCCTGCCAACCCGGCCGGGGCGTAGCGCGCCGCGGGGTCGCCGATCCTCGGGAAGGCTCCGGACAGTGCGGCCGTGTAGGGGTGGAGGGGGTCGGTGAAGACCTGCCCGGCGCGACCGGCCTCGACCACCCGGCCGGCGTACATCACCAGCACCCGGTCGCAGACGTCGGCAAGCACGGACAGGTCGTGGCTGATGATCATCAGCCCGACGTCGAGGTCGCGGACCAGGTCGCCGAGCAGGTCGAGGATCTGGGCCTGCACCATCACGTCCAGCGCGGTGGTCGGCTCGTCGGCCACGATCAGCTTCGGGCGACACGCGAGAGCCATCGCGATCATCACCCGCTGCCGCTGGCCGCCGGAGAGCTGGTGCGGGTAGCTCCGAGCCCGCTCCGTGCTCAGGCCGACCTGCTCGAGCAGCTCGGCGACCCGCCGGGCGACCGCCTCCTTGGACAGCCCAGGCTCGTGGACCTCGATGGGCTCGGCGATCTGGCGTCCGACCCGGTGCACCGGGTTGAGGGAGTGCAGGGCGCCCTGGAAGACGATGGACGCCCCCGCCCAGCGCAGCGCCCGGAGATCGCCCCAGCGCATGGTCCGCACGTCGTGGCCGAGCACCTCGACCTCGCCGTCGACCCGGGCGTTCCTCGGCTGGAGGCGGAGCACGGTCGAGACCAGCGTCGACTTCCCGCAGCCGGACTCGCCGGCCACCCCGACCACCTCGCCCTCGTGGACCACGAGGTCCACACCGCGTACGGCGGGCAGCCGGCCCTCGCTGGTCCGGTAGGTGACGTGCAGGTCGCGCAGCACCAGCAGCTCGCCGGTCGCCACGGTCGGCTCCACCACCTCGGTCATCAGCGCTCCCGCAGCTTCGGGTTGAAGACGTCCTCGAGGGCCTGACCCACCAGGGTGAACGCCAGGACGACGAGCACCACGCAGACGCCGGGCGGGACGATGTACCACCAGGCGCCGGTGGTGATCGCGCCCACCGAGAACGCGTTCTCGAGCATGGAGCCCCAGGAGACCCGGGTCGGGTCGCCGAGGCCGAGGAAGCTGAGCGTGGTCTCGGTGAGGATCGCGGCGGCCACCGTCAGCGTGGTGTTCGCGAAGACCATCGGCATGACGTTCGGCAGCGCGTGCCGGGTGATCTGGTGCCAGCGGCCGGCACCGAGCACCCGGGCCCGCTCGAGGTAGGGCCGTTCGCGGATGGTCAGCGCCTGGGCGCGGATCAGCAGCGCGGTGGCCGGCCAGCTGGTCACGCCGATCACCAGCGCGATGTTGAACAGGCCGCGGCCGAGGATGGTGGCGAGGATCAGCGCCAGCGGCAGGAACGGCAGCACCAGGAACCACTCGGTGATCCGGAACAGGATCTTGGCGCCCCACCCCTCGAGGAAGCCGGACAGCAGGCCGATCACGGTGCCGATCACCATCGAGATCAGCGTCGCGAACAACCCCACGAACAGCGACACCCGGGCGCCGAAGATCAGCTGCGTCAGGATTGGGCGGCCGCTGTCGTCAGTGCCGAGCCAATACTCCCGCGAGGGGGGCTCCAGGACACCGGCGGTGGCCTTGGTGAGGTCCAGTCCGTCCTTGTCGACGATCAGCGGTGCGAACACGGCCAGCGCGACGAAGAACAGCAGCAGCGCGAGGCCGAACAGTCCCGAACGGTGGCTGCGGAACAGCCTCCAGTTGCGCCGCAGCGACTGGGCCCGCCGGCGGCGGGAGAGGGCGGAGGCCGAGACCGGGCTGGTGGCGGGGGCGGTCGTCACGAGCGCACCCGCGGGTCGAGCAGGCCGTACGCGAGGTTGACCACGAGGTTGGCGAGGATCACGCCGGCCGCGGCGACCAGGAAGGTGCCCTGGAGCACCCAGTAGTCGGGCGTGGTGAGCGCCTCGACCGACAGCAGCCCCAGCCCGGGGATCGAGAACACCGTCTCGACGGTGAGCGCCCCCGAGACCACGAAGCCGAAGCTGAGCGCGGCGACCGTGGTCGTCGGCAGCAGGGCGTTGCGGACGGCGTGGCGCCGGCGTACGACGACGTCGCGCAGCCCCTTGGCGCGCGCGGTCGTGAGGTAGTCCTCGCCGATCTCGTCCAGCAGCGAGGAGCGCATGACGAGGGAGTACTCCGCGAGGTAGGCGAGGGTCAGCGTGATCACCGGCAGCACCAGGTGCCAGGCGGTGTCGAGCACGCCCTCGAGGCTGGACGGATCGACGTCGCTGGAGTGCAGCTGCCCGGTGGGGAAGATCCCGTCCAGTGGACCGAGCCCCACCGCGAGCACGGCGATGAGCAGCAGGCCGAGCCACCACTCGGGCATCGAGTACAGCGTGAGCGTGAACCCGGTCGAGGCCCGGTCGAAGGTCTTGCCGCGGTTCCAGCCGCCGACGATGCCGATCCAGACGCCGATCAGCATCGCCAGGATCGTCGACGTGCCCACCAGGAGCACCGTCGGCCACAGCCGATCCAGGATCAGGTCGCTCACCGGCACCCGGTAGCGCAGGGAGTCGCCGAGGTGGCCGGTGAAGGTGTTCTGCAGGTAGGTGAGGAACTGCTGGGCGAGCGGCTGGTCGAGGCCGTACTCCTCCCGGAAGTTGGCCAGGTCCTCCGGAGACTTGAGCCGGTCCCGGCCCAGCGTCCGGGCCGGGTCGCCAGGGAGCACCCGGAAGAGGAAGAAGTTCACGATCAGGACGAAGACCAGGCTGCCGAAGGCGCCGACGACCTTGGCCAGGACGTAGCGGCCGTAGCTCTTGCGGCGGGCGACCGGCTGGGTGGGCTGGCTGGTGGCGATCGTGCTCATGGGCGAATCACTCCCGATCGTCCACGGTGCGGCGCCGCTGCAGGCCCCAGAAGCCGGCCACCACGACCAGCGTGGAGAGCACTCCGGCGAGGAAGCCGCCCATCGTGTTCCCGCCGCCGGCTTCCGCCGCCGCGGGGGTGCCGGTGCCCGTGCTGCTGCCGTCGGCCGCGACCGCGCCCAGCGCGGTCGGGGTGTCGTCGCAGTCACCGGCGTCGGCGGCGGGCCGGAGCAGCGAGTAGTTGCGGCCGCCGTACTGGTACAGCCACACGCCGCCCGGGTCCGGCTGCGGCTGGAAGCACGCGAACTTGTCGCTGCGCACGGCCTCACCGGTGGTGGTGTACGCCGTCACGATGTAGGGCGCGTCCTCGTAGAGCTGCTCCTGCATCTGGTGGACGATCTCGACCCGCGCGTCCTTGTCCATCTCCACGCCCTGCGCGGCGTACATCGCGTCGTACTCCTCGTCGCAGTACCACGAGTCGTTGAGGTTGCCGAGCTGCTCGCAGGTGAAGTCGCCGAGGATGCCGTCCGGATCGGGCTCGATGTACCAGTTCCACTGGAACACGTCGTAGGTCCCCTCGAGGATCCGGTCACCCAGCGCCGAGCTGTCCAGGGCGGTGACCTCGGCGTCGATGCCGAGCTGGCCGAGCCAGCTCTGGAAGAGACCCAGCGTGTCCACGGACGACTTGGACTCGGAGCGGGCGAACAGCCGGAGCGTGCCGATCGGCGACCCGTCCGGCAGGGTGCGCTTCCCGTCGCCGCCCATCACGTAGCCGGCCGCGTCGAGCTCCTCGGCCGCCTTGTCGAGGTCGAAGGTGAACTTCACGTCGTCGGGCGGCTCCCAGTGCCAGGTGGGGTACGACGGAAGCACGATCGACGTACCCGGCTCGGCCGCGCCCTGGTACGCCGTCCGGACGATCTGCTCGGTGTCGACGGCGTACCCGAGGGCGTGCCGGAACTTCGGGTCGAGCACCGCCGGGTTGGGGTCGCCCATCGGCTCGCCCGTCTCGATGTCGATCGAACCGGTGTTGAAGCCGATCTCGTCGAAGATGGGCGAGGTGCCGTTGTGTGCCGTGATGCCGGGCTCGTTCTCGAGGGCCTTCACCTGGAGCGGCGTGATGTCCTCCGCGAAGTCGATCTCGCCCTTGATGAGCGCCTGCACCATCGGGTCCTGGGACTTGTAGACCTGGAAGACGACCTGGTCGACGTACGGGCCCTCGCCCCAGTAGTTCGGGTTCTTCACGAACTTGTACGTCGAGCCACCCGCCGTGCCCTCGACCATCATGAAGGGTCCGGACCCCACGATCGGCTGGCCGCCCGTCGGCTCGTTCGCGAAGTGCTTCAGCTCGTCCTTGGAGACGTCCTTCCAGATGTGCTCCGGGACGATCGGGATCGGCATCAGCGGCAGCGTCGCGCTGGGCGTCGACAGCTGCATCACGACGGTCGTGTCATCGGTCGCGGTGACACTGGTGGCGTTCTTGATGTAGCTGCGCCAGGTGCCGCCCGCCACCTTCTCGGTGAGCACCCGGGTGTAGGTGTAGGCGACGTCGGCCGCGGTGAGCGGCTCGCCGTCGTTCCACGTCACGCCCTCGCGCATGTGGAAGGTCCACGTCAGGCCGTCGTCCGAGGTCTCCCAGGTCTCCGCCAGCGCCGGCGCCGGTGACATGTCGGTCATCTTGTAGCCGACCAGGAAGTCGTACTCGAGCGCCCACGCGTCGTAGGAGATGGCCTGGTAGCCGAGGAACGGGTTGAAGGAGTCGGCGTCCCCGATCGTGCCGATGGTGAAGGTGACCGGGTCCACGTCGTCGGCGGTGGCCGGTCCGGTGGTCAGGCCGGTGGTCAGGCCGGTGATCGCCGCGCCCGCGACCAGCGCGCCGGCGGCCAGCAGCGGAGTACGGTGCCGCTCGTGCCTCTTGCCGAGTCTCCTGGCCTGCCGCCGGTGGCCGCCCGTGAGCCGTTCGAGCACGAGACGAACGGCGTACGCCGGCCCGACCCGTACCACTGGATGCGCCGGCTCGACGCTCCCGTTCTCGACCACTTTGCCCGCGAGCGGGAGTGGTACGACATCGCCACCGGGCATCTGGGCCCCCTCGTCCAGGTGCTGCGAGCCGAGATGACCGACAGGGTCCCGGCTACTGACTCATCAGTCAGTTGGCCGCAGCATGGCTATTCCTACCGCACGGTCCTCCCGGCAGGAAGGGAGTACGTGCAGTTGTTACGTCGCCGAGACGGGAAAGGCGACGAGGAGCCGGACGAACTGCTGCTCGACGTCAACGAGCTTGCCGGGGACGCCGACTACGTGGAGCTGGGGCTCTGGATGGTCTCCCCGGACACGTCGTTGATGGCCTACTCGTTGGACTTCGACGGCGACGAGGTCTACGAGCTGAGGTTCCGCGACCTGGCCACCGGGGCGGACCTCGAGGACGTCGTGCCGCGGACCGCGCCCGGCGGTGCCTGGTCGGCCGACTCGGCCTACTACTTCTACCTCGTCCACGACGAGACGTGGCGGCAGCACCAGGTCTGGCGGCACCGGATCGGCACGCCGGCCACGTCCGACGAGCTGGTGCTGGAGGACCCTGACGGCCAGTTCGAGCTGGAGCTGCACACGTCCCGAAGCGGCGACCTGGTGGTGATGTGGTCGGCGAACCGGGACACCAGCGAGGTGTGGGTGCTCGACGCAGCGGACCCGACCTCGGTGCCCCGGTCGGCGGGCGGACGACGTCGCGGAGTCGAGTACTACGCCGAGCACGTGCGGCACGCCGACGGGTCGGACGAGCTGCTGCTGGTGACCAACGACGACGCCACCGAGTACCGGTTGGCCAGATGCCCGGTGCCGCGCTCGGGCGATCAGGACCCCTCCACATGGGCGCCGGTGCGACCCGAGGACCCGAACGAGCGGCTCGAGCAGGTGGACGCGTACGTCGGGCACGTCGTGCTCACCTCGCGGGCGGGCGGCCGCAACCAGCTGCGCATCCTGCCGCTCGACGACCTCACCGGCGAGGGCATCGTCGTCCGGCCGGTCTCGGACATCGCGTCGCTGGTCGCCTCGGAGGAGAAGAACGTCGAGCACGATGTCGACAGCATCATCGTGGTGGACGAGTCCTACCTGCTGCCGCCGGTGTGGTCGCGACTTCGACCTGGCCACGGGGGAGCGCACCGAGCGGCTCCGCAAGGAGGCGCCGGGCTTCGACTCCGCGTCGTACGTCGGAGAGCAGCGGTCGTTCCCGTCGGCCGACGGCACCCCGGTCGCCGGCCACGATCCTGCGGCACCGGTCGACACGCCACTGGACGGCTCGGCGCCGGCGTGATGTACGTCCTATGGCGCCTACGAGTCGGTCTTCCCCGACCAGGAGTGGGACCCGGCGATCCCCTCGCTGCTCGACCGGGGCGTGGTCTACGTGCACGCTCACGTCCGCGGCGGGGGCGAGGGCGGCCGGCGCTGGTGGCTGGACGGCCGGATGGAGCACAAGCAGCACACCTTCGACGATCACATCGCGGTCGCCGACGGCCTGGCCTCGGAGGGACTCGTCGACGGCTCGCGGATCGTCACGCGAGGCCTCAGTGCCGGCGGGCTGCTCGCAGGGTGCCGTGTTCTCCCAGCGCCCGGACCGCTGGCGCGCGGTGGTCGCCGAGGTCCCGTTCGTCGACGTAGCTCACCACGATGCTCGACCCGACCCTCCCGCTGACCGTCAACGAGTGGGACGAGTGGGGCGACCCGAGCCGGCCCGACGACTACGCGTGGATGGCCGCCTACTCGCCGTACGACAACCTCCCGCCGGCCGGTGGCCGCCCCGACCTGCTCGCCACCGGCGCCGTCCACGACGCCCGGGTCATGGTGTGGGAGCCGGCCAAGTGGGTGGCCGCGCTCCGCGAGAGCGACCCGGACTGGGCGCCGCGCTGCCTCTTCCGCGTCGAGACCGGTGCCGGCGCCCACGTCGGTCCAGCCGGTCGGTTCGCCCACCTCGCCTACGAGGCCGAGATCTACGCGTGGATCCTCGACCGGCTCGAGGCTGGGACCTGACCACCGCTGGTTGAGGAGCTCGCGCTAGCGAGCGTCTCGAAACCAGGTGACTCGAGGCTGGTACGCAACCACTGAGCAGCGACTACTGACTGACGGATCAGTAACGAGTAGCGTTGCCGACGTGCGCACCACTCCCTTCCACGCGCGGCTGAGCGAGCTCAACGACCAGGGGCTGTACACCCACTGGCAGAGCACCCTGTCGCCGCTGCGCTACACCCATGCACCGAAGCACGAGTACTTCGCGGTCCGGAACTCGGTGGGGGTCTTCGACACCTCGCCGCTCTACAAGTACGTCGTGACCGGGCCGGACGCCGAGCGGCTGCTGGCCGGGGCGTTGGTCCGCGACGTGAAGACGTGCCGGCCGGGGCAGGCGCAGTACACTGCGTGGTGCGACGACCAGGGTCGCGTGATGCACGACGGCGTGGTGTTCCGGCACTCGGCCGACGAGTTCTTCCTGACCGCGGCGCGGCCGGCCCTGTCGTGGTTCCAGGAGCTCGGGAGCGGCCTGCGGGTGGAGCTCGAGGACGTGACCGAGAGCTACGGGATGCTCGCCGTGCAGGGGCCGCGGTCGCGGGCCGTGCTCAGCGCGCTGATGCCGGAGGCGGAGACGCTCGGCTACTTCGACCACGTGCCGGTGAAGGTGGCCGACACCGCGGTGACGCTGAGCCGGACCGGCTACACCGGTGACCTCGGCTTCGAGCTGACCGTGCCCGAGGACCGCGCGGTCGACGTGCTCGACGCAGTCCTGGACGCCGGCCGCGGCCACGGCATCCGGCCGTTCGGCGAGGAGGCCCTCATGACGCTGCGCATCGAGGCCGGACTCCCGCTCATCGACATCGAGTGGCACGACGCGCGGCTGGCCATGAGCGACGCCGACACGGTGACACCCAAGGAGCTCGGCTTCGGCTGGATGCTGCGGGGGGTGCGCGACGGGTCGCGGCGGTTCGTGGGCTCCGAGGCGATCCGGCGCGAGCTGCTGGACGGTACGTCGCGCTGGGCGACCACCGGCGTCGTCGTCGACTGGGCGGACTGGGACCGGCTCTACCGCGACAACGACCTGTTCCCGCCCAAGTCTCCGCACCCGCTGCCCTACGAGTCCATGCTGTATCACCAGTCTGGGGACGGCGAGCGCAACGAGGTCGGCTACTGCACGAGCTTCGTCTACTCACCGGTGCTGCAGCGTCACATCGGCATCGCCCGGGTCCGCCCGGACCTCGGCGCGGCCGGCACCGACCTGCGGCTCGAGCTGGCCGTCAACCACCACAACACCACGGTCCGGGTCACCACGACCCCGATGCCGTTCTTCGACCCCTCCCGAAAGAAAGGCTGAGTGACGAAGGCATGACCTCCCACGAGTACGACGCGATCGTCGTCGGCGGCGGCCACAACGGGCTCACGCACGCGGCCTACCTCGCGAAGGCGGGGCTGCGCACCCTGGTGCTGGAGAAGAACGGCGGCGTCGGTGGCGCCGCGATCACCGAGGAGCTGGTGCCGGGCTTCCAGTTCACGACGTTCTCCTACGCGCTGAGCCTGCTCCGGCCGGAGATCATCCACGAGCTCGACCTCGTGCAGCACGGCTTCCTGCCGCTGATGATGCCGTCGTCGTTCCACCCGACCGGCGACGGCGACTACCTGCTCTTCGGCGACGACCACCAGGCCAACATCCAGGAGATCCGCCGGCACTCGCCGCGCGACGCCGACGCCTACGAGCGCTACCACCACGACCTCGACCGGGTCTGCCAGGCGGTGCGGCCGCTGTTCGACAACGCGCCGCCCAACATCTTCGGCAAGGAGCCCGAGGACGCCGTCGACACCAAGTGGCTGCTCGACCATCTCGGCGGGGTCGAGCAGAAGGTGATGCACGACGTGGTCCGGCTGCTCACGGGCAGCGCGTCGGACTGGCTCGACGACTACTTCGAGCACGAGGCGGTCAAGGGCTACCACGCGTCGTCCTCGATCATCGGCTCCCAGGTCGGGCCGATGTCGCCCGGATCCGGGCTGGTGCTGCTGTTCCACAAGATGGGCGAGCACGACGGCCACCTCGGCTCGTGGGCGTTCCACAAGGGCGGCAACGGCGGCTTCACCCAGGTGCTGAACCGGGCTGCGCAGGCCTACGGCGCCGAGGTCCGGCTCTCGTCCCCGGTCGCCCACCTGATCACCGACGGGGGTCGGGCGGTCGGAGTTGCGCTGGAGGACGGCACCGAGTTCCGCGCGCCGGTCGTGGTCTCCGCGCTGGACCCGCGGCGTACCTTCCTCGAGCTCTGCGACCCGCGCGAGCTGCCGCTCGACCTGGTCGACAACATCCGCCGGATGAAGTTCCGCGGCGTCTCGGCGAAGGTGAACTTCGCCTTGGACGGGCTGCCCGTCTTCCCCGCCCTTCCGGACACGGTCGACCACTACGGCGGCTTCCTCAACATCGGCCCGACCATCGAGTACGTCGAGCGGGCGTTCGACGCCGCGAAGTACGGCTGGTACTCCGAGCGGCCGTTCATCGACGCCGCGATCCAGTCGGTGGTCGATCCCGACATGGCCCCGCCGGGCAAGCACGTCATGTCGTGCTTCGTGCAGTACGCGCCGTACGAGCTGAAGGGCAGCGACTGGGAGACCGAGCGGGACAGCTTCGGCGACAAGGCGCAGGCCGTGCTGGAGTCGCACTTCCCGGGGTTCGGCGACCTCGTCCTGCACCGCGAGGTGGTCACCCCAGTAGACATCGAGGCACGCACCGGGCTCACCGAGGGCAACATCTTCGCCGGGGAGTTCCTGGCCCCGCAGATGTACTTCTTCCGTCCCGCACCCGGCTGGAGCCAGTACGCCACGCCGCTCGACGGCTACTACCAGTGCGGCTCGGGCACCCACCCGGGCGGCTGCGTCATCGGGTCGCCCGGCCGGCTGGCCAGCCAACGGGTGCTGCGCGACCTCGGTCGTTAGGGCGTGTCTGGCATTCATGGCGGCGCCGGACGCCGCCCAGACCACGCGCTGGCCGCGTTACCGACCCTTCGAAGACGCCCAGTCTGCGCGCGGGCCGGCGCCTCGCCAGCGCGCGCCTGGACGACGCCGGCATCCACCAGCAATTGCCAGACACGCCCTAGCGACCCTCAGGTCGCGATCGCCTGCTCGTCCCAGCCCCGCAGCAGGGTGTCGCGCAGCGCCACGAGCTCGGCGACCGCGTCGAGGAAGCGCGCGGTGCTGTCGCCGACCTTGACGTCGTCGAAGTAGTGGTGGCGCATCGAGATGCGGGCCAGGTGCAGCTCGTCATGCTCCAGCCGGGCGGTGAGCAGCTCGGTCAGTCCACGCACGCTGTGCGAGTCGATGACGTCGGCGGCCCGGCTCACCGGCGCGGCCAGCCGCAGCCGCTCGGGGTCGTCGTGGCGGTCGGCGATCAGCAGCGGGCGCTCGGTGCGCAGGTAGAGCCAGTCCAGCCCCACCGACGAGACGTCGGTGACCATCGCGTCGCAGTCCGGCATGACGGCGAGGATGTCGGCGTCGGTCAGGGAGAGGTGCCCGGCCGTCCGGTCGCGGGCGGCGGCGCGCCCCACGAGGCCGACGATCCTGCGGTGCGCGGACCGGATCCCGGGGTCGTCACTGTTCGCGACCCTGGGGTGCGGCTTGTAGACCAGGCGTACGTCGGGCACGGCCAGCACGCGCGCCACGATCTCCGGCCCGATGGTGTCGACCGAGGAGTAGTTGTTGTAGTCCGCGTCGCCCTCCCACGTCGGGGCGTAGAGGACGGTACGCCGCGCGCTGGGCGCCAGCACCGGCTCGCGGTGCAGGTCGAGCTGTGGGCGCCCGATCCGCACGAGGTGGTCGAGGTCGAACTCGAGCAGCCCGGTCGCGTGCCGCTGGACGGCCGCCTCACCGGCGACGAAGACCCGGTCGTAGGACTTGGCGTTGTTGCTGGCCATGCTCTGCTTGTCGCTCTCGCCATGGTTGATGTGGGCGTGCAACATCCGGGGCTCGAGGAGTGAGTGGAAGTTGCTGAACGAGTTGTTGCAGTAGAGCGCGACCTTCGCGTCGAGCTCGGCGTACAGGCTGCGCAGGGCGGGGAACTCGGTGGCGACCAGCACCGGCAGCGCCGTCTGCTCGCGCACGATGGTTGCCGTGTCGGCGTCACGCAGCACGATGCCGACGCGCTCGTGCGCGTCGAGCAGCTCCAGGACCGGGAGCCACTGGACCAGCTGGTAGACGTGGTCGGGGTCGTCACCGAAGTAGGCCAGGACCGAGAGCGTGCCCACGTCCAGATGCTGCGGGTCGAGTGGGTCGACCGGGTTTCGGGTCTGCAACATCCGTGCTCTCCTCTCGGTCGTTCTCGGTCGTTCTCGGTCCTTCTGCGGGTTCGGGTCGGCTACAGGTTCGGCAGCACGAAGAGTGCGACCACGACCAGGAGGATCGCGGCCATCATCACCATGAAGCCGAATGCCCCGGGACGCTTCTGCTTCTCGTAGCCGATCGCGCCCCGGCTGAACTGGTGCCACGGCGCCGCGTAGAACGCCGTCACCTGGCCGCCCGCCGGTACCTGCGTCTCGAGCGTCGCCTCCCCGAACTTCTTCAGCCACTGGCAGCTGATGTCGATCCGGTTCGGCCCGGCATGGACCGGAATGACGTTCTCCCCGTAGTGCGAGGGTACCCGCCATCCGTTGACCGTCACGGCCGGCGTGATCATGCTGCTCGTCATCGCGCTGCCCTGCAGCGTCAGCCGCAGCCAGCCCATCGGCGCTGGCTGCGGGGGCGTCGCGCCCGCCGGCGGCCCCGGCGGCGGACCCGGGGGTGGCATCTCGCTCATGGGGGCTACTTCAGCAGGTCATTGGGCCGGATGGTGACGGAGTACGGCAATTCGGCCGTCCACAGGCCTCAGGCCGGGAGGTCCTCCGCGTCCATGATCCGGTAGGCGTACCCCTGCTCGGCCAGGAACCGCTGCCGATTCTGGGCGAAGTCGGCGTCGACGGTGTCGCGGGAGACGATCGTGTAGAAGTGCGCGGTCTTGCCCTCGGTCTTGGGGCGCAGCAGCCGGCCGAGCCGCTGGGCCTCCTCCTGGCGGGAGCCGAAGGCGCCGGACACCTGGATGGCGACCTCTGCGGACGGCAGGTCGATGGAGAAGTTGGCGACCTTGGAGACCACGAGCAGGCCGACCTCGCCGGTGCGGAAGGCCTGGAAGAGGCGCTGGCGCTCCTTGACCGTCGTCTCACCCTTGATGAGCGGAGCGCCGAGAGCGGCGGCGAGCTCGTCGAGCTGGTCGATGTACTGCCCGATGACCAAGGTCGGTTGGTCGATGTGCGAGGCGACCAGGTCGCGGACGACCTGGAGCTTCTGCGGTGTGCAGGAGGCGATCCGGTAGCGCTCCTCGGGCTCGGCTGTCGCGTAGGCCAGCCGCTCGTCGGTCGGCAGCGAGACCCGGACCTCGATGCAGTCGGCCGGTGCGATCCAGCCCTGGGACTCGATGTCCTTCCAAGGCGCGTCGTAGCGCTTGGGGCCGATCAGCGAGAACACGTCCCCCTCGCGGCCGTCCTCCCGCACCAGCGTGGCCGTGAGTCCGATCCGGCGGCGCGCCTGCAGGTTCGCGGTCATCCGGAAGATCGGGGCCGGCAGGAGGTGCACCTCGTCGTAGATGATCAGTCCCCAGTCGCGGGCGTCGAGCAGCTCGAGGTGGCGGTAGACGCCGGCGCGCTTGGTGGTCATCACCTGGTACGTCGCGATGGTCACCGGCCGGATCTCCTTGACCGAGCCGGAGTACTCGCCGATCTCGTCCTCGGTCAGCGACGTGCGGCGGAGCAGCTCGTCCTTCCACTGGCGCGCGGAGACGGTGTTGGTGACCAGGATCAGGGTGGTCGCCTGCGCGTGCGCCATCGCGGCCGCGCCGACGAGCGTCTTGCCGGCCCCGCACGGGAGCACCACGACGCCCGAGCCGCCGTGCCAGAACGACTCCGCGGCCTCGCGCTGGTAGTCGCGCAGCGTCCAGTGGGTGAGGTCGAGCGAGATCGGGTGCGCCTCGCCGTCGACGTATCCGGCGAAGTCCTCCGCGGGCCAGCCGAGCTTGAGCAGCGCCTGCTTGAGGTTGCCGCGCTCGGAGCCGTGCACGACCACGGTGTCGTCGTCGATTCGCGCGCCGAGCATTCCGGCGATCTTCTTGGCGCGCAGCACCTCCTCGAGTACCGGGCGGTCGTTGCTGACCAGGACCAGCCCGTGGATCGGGTGCTTCTCCAGCCGCAGCCGGCCGTAGCGCGCCATCGTCTCGGCCACGTCGACCAGCAGCGCGTGCGGGACGGCGTAGCGGCTGTACTCCAGGAGCGTGTCGACGACCTGCTCGGCGTCGTGGCCGGCGGCGCGCGCGTTCCAGAGACCCAAGGGCGTCAGCCGGTAGGTGTGGATGTGCTCGGGCGACCGCTCCAGCTCGGCGAACGGCGCGATCGCCTTCCGGCAGTCCGAGGCGCGCTCGTGGTCGACCTCGAGCAGCAGCGTCTTGTCGGACTGGACGATCAGGGGTCCGTCATTCATGTTTTTGCGGGGTCCCCTCGGAAGCGCGAGTGCAGCGAGCGATTTCGTGGGGTGCTCATGCAGACGCGACGGCTTTCTGGCGGGCGCGGTAGGCCGCGACGTTGGCCCGCGAGGAGCAGCGGTCGGAGCAGTAGCGGCGCGACTGGTTCGGCGAGGTGTCGACGTAGACGTTGGTGCAGGGGGAGGCCGCGCAGATGCCGAGCCGGTGCGGGCCGAGGTCACAGATCAGGTTGGCCAGGCCGAGCAGCGCCTCGCCGACGAGCAGCTCGGCGACCGACTGGGTCTTCGACGCGGCGTGGATGTGCAGGTGCAGCGGGTCGTGGCTGGAGATCTGGGGCGTGATCGGGTGTCGGACCATCAGCTCGTTGATCCCGTCGATGACAGCCGCCGTGTCGTCGGCGGCCGAGGCCTCGAAGACTGGCCTCAGCTCGCGCTGGAACTTCCGCAGCAGCATGCAGTCGCGGTCGGTGCACTGTTGCACCAGCCACTCGCGGTCGGAGAGATGCGCCCGGAGCGCGTCGACGTCGGTGATCGAGGCGTTGAGAAGCCCGGCCGACCTCTCGGCGTAGCGGATGAAGTCCACCCACCGAGTCTACGGGTCTAGCCCGCAATGGGTCTTACAGACGTGATCCGGTGCACGGCGAACGTGCGGACGTCGTCGGAGCGCTGGTCGTGGGCGGTCAGCACCCCGCCCTCGACCGAGACCGGGTCGACGACACGCTCGCTGCGGGTGCCGTTGTTGTCGACGTAGACGATGAGTACCGGCGTGCCGCTCTCCACCGCGTCGCGCAGCGCGACGAGCGATCCGGAAGCCGAGAGCGCCGCCTCGGGCCCGGTCGGGCGCGACGACGCGGCGCGGTCGCCGGAGCGGATCGCGGTGACGACGGCGGAGACGGTGGCCGTACGCCGCGCGGCCGCCGCCCCGCGCCCGCGGTGCTCGCGCGGGGTCCGCGCCCGGCGCTGGTCGGGGCGGATCACGTGCACGCTGCCGTCCTCCGCTTCGACGACGGGCGCGGCGCCGAGCTCGCGCAGCCGGGGCAGCAGGAGGTCCATCGGCAGGGCGCTGACGAGGACCGTCGGCGCCAGCCGGCGCAGCGACAGCGCCGCAGCCTTCGGGTTGTGCAGCAGCTCGGTGAGCGCGGTCTCGTCGTCGGCGCGCAGGAACGCCTCGGCGTGGCCGACCCGCACCGAGCCGAACGTCCGGGCGGTGTCGTCGACCAGGTAGGTGAGCGGCTGAGGAACCGGGGTCCGCGACACCGACCCGAGGAAGTCGTGCAGCTCGATCGCGGTCCAGCCGGTGTCCAGCGCCCGGCGGACCGAACCCGGGGTGAAGCGGTAGACCGTCGCCCCGCCGCGCGACTCCACGTCGGCGACCAGCTGCAGCCGACGGGCCAGCTGCGACTCCAGCGGCCCGGGCGCGACCGCGGTGAGGTCGGCCTGCAGCAGCACGTGGTCGACCGGCTCTGGCAGCAGCCCGGCGAGGGCCTTCTGCGCCTTCTCGTCGTCGCCGGCCAGCAGGTCCCGGGCGTACGACGCCAGGCCGTCCAGCCCGGTCACCCCGAGCACGGCGGCCTCGGTGACGGTCCAGAGCACCTGGTCGGCACGGCTCCGCGGACGGCGCGGCCGCTGCCGGCGCAGCAGCGTGACCACCGACGGGACGCCGGTCCCGGCCGCCAGGCACCCGCCGTCGGGCAGCGCCGCCAGGGCCGCCAGCGTCATCGCGCGGGTCTCGGTCATGTGGCTGCCGGCCAGCTCGGGCGCCAGCGCGTTCCACGGCTTGCCGGCGGAGTCGCGGGAACCGACCAGCCCCGGCATCCGCGGGCTGTCCAGCCAGGTGCGGGCCAGCCCGGCCCACCGCTCCGCGGGCGGCTGCAGCACCCAGGTGTCGACCAGGTCGGTCGGCAGCCACACCGGGTTGCCCACGACGTCGGCGGCCGTGGCCAGCAGGCCGGCGGCCGCGGCGGTCTCGACGAGCAGCGCCATGGTGGCCTCGTCGACGTGCAGCGCCGCGGCGGTCGCCTTGAGGTCGCGCACGCCGAGTCCGCCGCTGCGCAGTGCCGCAGGCGGCTCGGCGCCCCACAGGTCGAGCAGCAGCTCGAGCCGGCGTACCGCCTCGAAGGCCGCGCCCGCCGCCGCGGCGTCGACCTGGCGCTCGCTCCGCTCCGTCGACGCCAGTGCCGGGACGTCGTCCACCCGCTCGAGCGTCGTGTGACCGCCGCGCAGCGCAAGGCCGACCTCGCCGGGCACCACCACCGAGCCGGTCCCGCGCGGCGCCAGCAGCCTGCGAGCGAGCAGCTCCTCGGCCGGCGTGGCGGCTTCCTCGGGCAGCAGCGTGCGCCGGGCGTCGTCGGTGGTCGCCTCGCCACCGGCGGCCAGGACGTGCTCGAGCATCGCCCGGGCCGGCTCGGAGAGCTCGGCCAGTAGCCCGGCGACCTCGGCGGCCGTCGGAGCGGGCACGGAGCAGGGCCGCAGCCCGCTCACGCCCGCCTCCGGCCCGCCGGTCAGACCCTCGGCGACCCCGCTCAGCGGCCGCAGGCCGCCGGTCGACTCCCAGGCCAGGGCCAGGTCGACCAGCCGGTCGAGCGCCTGCCGCACCAGGGTTGGATCGGCATGGACCATCCCCGTCAACACCTCACGTGACGTTTGACCTGCAACGATGAGGGCATCTAGAACGGAAAGCTCGAGCCGGGTGAGCTGGTCGAGCGCGCGCAACAGCGAGGAACGTGTGGCGGCGCGCGAGGCCAGCTGGCCGGAGTCATGAGGAGCGGGTGTGGCCAGGTCGGGACGCGCGGCGAGCAGCCGGGACAACCGGTCGTCCGGCCAGCCTCGCAGCTGGTCGGCGAGCGATCGGTACCCGTCGGTGGCCATCCGGCCAATTCTAGGTGGGAGCCTGCGGTCGTGACGCAGGTCGAGCTCCACCACGGCGCGGCCTCCGACGTCGGGTTGCTCCGCGAGAACAACGAGGACGCCTACCTGGTCGCTCCGCCGGTCTTCGTCGTCGCCGACGGCATGGGCGGCCACGAGAACGGTGACGTCGCCAGCCAGATCGTGGTCGAGGAGTTCGCGCGGCTCGTCGACGAGGGCTACGAGCCCACCAGCGGCACCGAGGTCGTCACGGCCGTGCTCGAGGCCAGTCAGCGTCGGATCGCGGAGTACGCCGCGCCCGGGGGCCCGGGGCCGCGCCGTACGCCGGGCACCACGGTGGTCGCCGCCCTGCTGGTCGAGGACCACGGCGTCCCGGCCTGGCTGCTGGCCAACCTCGGCGACTCGCGGATCTACGCCGTCACCGGCGGCGAGCTGCGCCAGGTCAGCGTCGACCACAGCGTCGTCCAGGAGCTGGTCGACTCCGGCGAGATCACCGCCACCGAGGCGCACGAGCACCCGGAGCGGCACGTCATCACCCGCGCGCTCGGCGGGCCGCGGCTGGAGTCGGCTGACTTCTTCGTGCTGCCGGTCACCGAGGTGGAGCGGCTGCTCCTGTGCAGCGACGGCGTCAGCGGCCTCGTCGACGACGACCGGATCGCCGCGATCCTGACCGAGACGTCCGACCCGCGAGACGCCGCCGACCGGCTGGTGGCGGCCGCTCTGCACGCCGGTGGCGACGACAACGCCACCGCGGTCGTGGTCGATGTGGTGGGATTGGTCCCCGATCAGGCCTACGACTCCGAGCGACAGCGAGCGAGTCTCGAGCAGAAACTGGGAGCACTCCCATGAACGCAGTCGGCGACCCGTCCGGCGCCCCCGTGCGTTCCTACCTGCCCGGGGAGTGGTTCGGCATCGTCGGCGAGCGTGCCGTGGTGATCCTTCCGCCCACCGAGAAGCCGCGGGTGGCCGCCCTCTGGGAGCTCGTCGACGGCGGCGCGGGATTCGACGTCACCCTCGACGCACTGATCTCCGGCGGGCTGCGCGAGCTGTCGGCGTTCGTGCTGGTCAGCACCGGTGAGGGCGAGACCAGGGTGGTGATCCGCGGCCCCGCCCGCGCCGAGTTCCAGGTCGACGGCGAGACCGTGCAGCTCGAGGGCTCCAACGCCACGACCTGGGTGGAGCGCTCGATGGTCGAGGTCGAGCGGATGAGCATCGTGCTCCACGATGAGGATCCCGACGACGAGCTGCCGTCGTACGTCGTGGACGGCGGCCTGTTCCGCATCTCACGGCTCGACGAGGCGCCGGCCCACGAGGGGCCCGACGAGATCGTCGAGGAGCCCGCCTACGTGCGTGAGTTCCCGCTGCCGGCGGAGGGGATCGCCGAGACCGCGGAGGAGGACGACACCGCCTGGGAGCCCGACGACCACGCCGAGGACAAGCCCGAGGAACAGTTCGAGGACGCCGCCGCGGTCCGGTCGCCGGAACCGCCGGCCTGGATCCCGGAGCCGCCGGTGCTGCCGCCCCCGCCACCGCCGGCGCCGGTGCTGCCGCCCATGCCCGAAGGCCCGTTCACCGAGCAGATGGACGCCCCGCTCCCGGAGTACGACCACGACGGGCTCACCGTGGCCGGCGCCTGGCAGCCGCCGCAGGTCGAGCCGCCCGGCATCCCCGGGCAGCCGCCGGCACCCGATGTGACCGTCCCGGTGGCCCGGTTGCAGATCTCGAACGGCGACGAGGTCGACGTGGACCGGGCCGTCGTGATCGGACGAGCACCCGAGGCCCGCCGGTTCAACGACACCGAGCAGCCGCGGCTGGTCACCGTGCCGAGCCCGCACCTGGAGATCTCCTCGACCCACATCGAGGTCCGGCCCGGCACCGGCGCCGACCACGGAACCGCCGTCGTGACCGACCTGGGCTCCACCAACGGGACCGTTCTCGTGCAGCCCGGGCTCGGCCCCGAGGACCTCGCACCCGGGGTTGCTGTGCAGCTCATCCCGGGCGCGATCATCGATCTCGGCGATGGAGTGACCATCAAGGTCACCAGCCCCTGACCCGCCGATGAGCGACGCCTACCTCGAAGCTCCCACGTCCGAGGAGCTGACCACCGAGCACCTGGCTGCCGGCGCGGACCGGCGCTTCTACGCGTTCGTCGTGGACCGCCTCTTCGCGTGGGGCGTGATCGGCGGCGAGGCGTACGCCGCCTACACGCTCCTCATCGAGCCCGGCCGCCTCTGGACCGGAGTGGCGGCCATCGCCGGCACCGTGCTGATGGTCGGGCTGCTCGGCTCGATGATGGTCGGCATCTTCGGAGTGACGCCCGGCAAGGCCCTGGTCGGGATCCGGGTGCTGTCCTTCGAGCACGCCCGGCCGATCGGCCTGCTGCGGGGGATGCTGCGGACCCTCCTGCTCGGCGTGGCGACGCTGCCGACCCTCGGCTTCGGCGCGGCCGCGCTGGCCTGGACCGCGATGGTCGACCCGAGCGGCTGGCGCCGCGGGTGGCACGACCTGCGGACAGGCTCGGTGGTGGTCGACGTACGCCCGGTCCCGATCGTGGAGGAGCCCGAGGAGGAGGCGCCGCGCCAGGTCGTCAACCTCACCGCGATGCGGCTGGTCCCGGCGTCGCCGACACCGCCCCGGCGGATCCCGACCCGGGGCAAGCGGCCGCCCCCGCCCCCGCCCGAGGTCGCCGCACCGCCGGCCCAGCCGACGGTCACGCCGCGGCAGGGCCTGGGCTGGCCGCTGGTCGGGGAGGCCCCGGCAGATGCAGCGCCGGACCCTTCCCAGGAGGTGACGCGCGGGCCGCGCCCGACCGCGCCGCCGGCACCTCCGGAGGGCGACCGCACCCAGCCGCGCCCGCCCGACACCGCCGCGCCGCTGGTTCGGTGGCAGGTCACCTTCGACACCGGAGAGCAGTTCGAGGTGCGCGGCCTGACCCTGGTCGGCCGGCGCCCCGAGCCGCGGCCGGGCGAGCCGGTCAAGCGGCTGGTCACCCTGCCGTCCGACGACATGAGCCTGTCCAAGACGCACGCGCAGTTCCAGGTGGTGCCCGACGGGGCGCTCGTGGTGATGGACCGCGGTTCCACCAACGGCTCGATCCTGATCCGCGCCGGCGTCACCAAGCGGCTGGTCGGCGGCAAGCCCGCCACGATGCGCGACGCGGACCGGGTCCGGTTCGGCGATCGCGAGATGACCGTCGCCCGCCTGCCGTGACCCCCTCGCCCGCGGAACAGGTTTGGACGACGATGAGGTAGCGGTCTACCTCGACGCCCTCGTGTCCGGTTAGGTTCGAACCGTGACCTACGAGTACTCGCGGACCGTGACCACCTCAGCCACCGCCCACGACGTGTGGGCCCTGTGGAGCGATCCCGGTAGTTGGCACTGTTGGGACCCGTCCGTGGAGTCCGTGGCGCTCGAGGGTCACTTCGCCGAGGGCGCGGCGGGGATGATGGTGCTCACCGGTGGCATCGAGGTGCCGGTGACCCTCGAGCTCGTCGAGCCGGGTGCGCGCTACCTCGACCGGCTCGAGATGGGTGGGCTGCGCATCCACATCGACCACGTCGTCAAGGACGCCGACGGCGGGGCAGAGGTGACCGTGAGCACCTGGGTGACCGGTCCCGGCGCCGAGGACATCGGCCCGATGGTGACCGCGGACGCCCCGAAGGCCATGGACGCCCTGTGTGCCATGGCGGAGGGGCACTAGACCAACGCTCGCTCGCCGAGCGCCGCCGCGACGGCGGCCTCGGCGTGGGTCCGCATCGACGGAAGCAGCGGCAGCGGCGCGTCCTCGGGGCGGACCAGCAGCTCGATCTCGGTGCAGCCCAGCACCACGGCCTCGGCCCCCCGGTCGCGGAGCCGGCCCAGGATGTCGGCGTACGACGCCCGCGACTCGTCGCGCACGATGCCGCGGGTCAGCTCGTCGAAGATCACCCGGTCGGCCTCGGCCCGGTCGGCGGGGTCCGGGACCTCGATCGTGAGTCCGTGCCGGGCCAGCCGGCCGACGTAGAAGTCCTCTTCCATCACCCAGCTGGTGCCGAGCACTCCCAGGCGCGACCAGCCCTGCGCGCGGGCGCGGTCAGCGAGGGCGTCGGCGATGTGGAGCAGCGGGATGTCGATCGCGGCCTCGATGTCGTCGGCGACCCGGTGCATCAGGTTGGTGCACAGCAGCACCAGGTCGGCGCCGGCCAGCTCGCAGCGCTGCGCCGCCTGCGCCAGCAGCCGGCCGGCCCGGGGCCAGTCGTCGCGCACCTGGCAGTCGCGGATCTCGGCGAAGTCGAGCGACTGGAGCGCCACCCGGGCCGAGGTGTGGCCGCCGCTGCGCTCGGCCACGAGCTCGTTGATGAGCCGGTAGTACTCCACCGTCGAGTGCCAGCTCATGCCACCGATGAGGCCGATCGTCTGCATGCCCACATCGTGCGGCGTTGGGCCACCTCGAAGGAACCCCTGTCCTTCTACGGTGACCCATAACATGTGCCTATGGACCCGCGGCGGCTGCTGATCTTCCGAACCGTCGCTCGAGCCGGCTCGATCAGCGCCGCGGCCCGTGAGCTGGGCTGGACCCAGCCGGCGGTGAGCCAGCACGTGCGGGCGCTGGAGCGGTCGCTCGGATGCGTGCTGCTGCTCCGTGGCGCGGGTGGGGTCGACCTGACGGAGCCGGGGCGGGTGCTGCTCGCGCGGGCCGATGCGCTCGCCGTACAGCTGCACATGGCGGAGGAGGAGCTCGCGGAGCTCACCGAGCTCCGCCGCGGACGGGTCCGACTGGCGGCGTACCCGTCGGCGGCGGCAACACTGGTGCCGCGCGCCGTCGCCGGCTTGCGGGACCGGCACCCGGACATCGACGTCGAGCTGACCGAGGCCGAGCCGCCCGAGGCGCTGGCGTTGGTCTCGAGCGGCGACGCGGACCTGGCCCTGGTCTTCTCGTACGACGGCCTGCCTCCCACCAACGGGCCGGGACTGGTGTGGCAGCCCCTGGCCGAGGAGCCGGTCGCACTGGTGTTGGGCGCCGACCACCCGGCCGCGACCCGGGGCGGGCTGACGCTTGCCGACCTCGCCACGGAGCCGTGGATCGTCGGCTGCGAGCGGTGCCGGGCGCATGCGCTGCTCGTCTGCGCCGAGGCCGGCTTCGAGCCCGCGGTCCGGCACGTGAGCGACGACTACGTCGTGGTCCAGAACCTGGTCGCGGTCGGGCTCGGCGTGACGCTGCTGCCGCGGTCCGCGCTCGACGCCTTCCTGCACCCCGGCGTCCACGTGCGCGAGGACCCGTCGTTCGGCACCCGGACCTTCGGGGTCGTGCACCGCGAAGGGGCCGAGCTGGTGCCGGCCACCGCCGCGCTGGTCCGCGAGCTCGCCGCCTGAAAGGTCTCCTGGCGCTGGGTGTCGTATCGGGCCGAGCCCTTTCGTGGAGTGGGTACGTGCAAGACACCCACGAACCGAAAGAGGACCCGAAATGCGCACCCTGTATGTCACCGAGTTCATCTCCCTGGACGGCGTCGTCGAGGCGCCCGGCGGCGAGGAGAACTACAAGCACACCGGCTGGACCTTCGACATCGCGGAAGACCCGACGATGTACGAGTTCAAGGGCGAGGAGACGTTCGGCACCGAGACGCTGCTGCTCGGCCGGACGACGTACGAAGGCTTCGCGGCCGCCTGGCCCGAGCGCGACGGCGAGTTCGCCGACAAGTTCAACGGCATGGAGAAGGTCGTCGTCTCGACCACGCTCACCGACCCGACCTGGACCAACACCACGGTGGTCCGCGACCTTGAAGCCGTCCGCGCCCTCAAGGACGGCGACGGCGGCCCGATCGGCGTCCACGGCAGCGCCACCCTCGCGCAGTCCCTCCACAAGGCCGGGCTGGTCGACCACTGGAACCTGATGGTGTTCCCGGTCATCCTCGGCAGCGGCAAGCGGCTGTTCCCGACCGACGCGGACGACAAGCAGAAGGTCACCCTCCGCGAGTCCCGGACCTACACCAACGGCGTGCAGCTCAACATCTTCGACAGCGTGCGGTGACCGCGCGACCGGGCCGGGGCACTAGCTCGGGTCCGGTACGTCGTCGAACGCGTCGGGCGTGTGCACGACGTGCGCGCGCCCGAGTGGCCAGGCCAGCGCGAACACCTTGCCGACGACGTCGTTCACGGGGACGAAGGCGTCGTTCTCGTCGCAGTTGGTGGCATTGGGCCGGCACAGGTGAACCGAGGAGTCCGCGGAGTTGTTGCGGTTGTCGCCCATCACGAACACCGTGCCGGGAGGGACCGGACCCGCGGTCCAGTTGCAGTCCATCTGGCCGCTGGGCATCGGGCCGTCGCAGGACTTGGACGGATCCTTCCGGGGCTCGATGAACTCGCTCTCGTCGATGGGCACGCCGTTCACCAGGATCCGGCCCTCGTCGTCGCAGCACTCGATCGTGTCGCCGGCGACGCCGATGACGCGCTTCACCAGGTGCCCGCCGGTCGGGTACAGGCCGATCTTGGCCAGCCCGCGCGCCAGGTACGACATCGGCTGGGTGGCCTCGAGACCGTTGAGCCAGCCGCCCGGGTCGTCGAAGACGATGACGTCGCCGCGCTGCGGCCCGCCGCTGCCCCAGTACGACGGCTTCTGCACCAGGATCCGGTCGTTGACGATGAGCCCCGGCTCCATCGACTCAGAGGGGATGTAGAACGACTGGACGAAGAACGTCTTCACGACCAGCGCGAGGATGATCGCGAACGCCAGCAGGAGCACGGTCTCGCGAAGCGCCTTGAACGGCTTCGACTTCTGCTCGGACTCGACCGGGTCCGCGTCCGTGCTGGTCACGCGGCAGACCCTACCTAGGTGTCCCGAACGAGGCGTCTCGGTGCGCTTCGCGCACTGATCCCACGCGCCTGGCGGCGTTGCCGTCGCTCGATGATGGGCCTACAGCGTCGTCGCTCCGGGCGCCTTGCCAAGCACGCACGCTGAGCACGCCAAGCAGACCGACACGCCTCGTTCGGGACACAACCAACCAACCCGGCGTACGTTCGGGCACATGGCCCAGTCACCGGCAGAGTCGTACGCCAAGGGTGAGGTCGAGCCGCCGCTGCTCGAGCAGACGATCGCGGACAACTTCGACCGCACGGTCGCTGCCCATCCGGACCACGAGGCGCTGGTGGAGTTCGCGACCGGCCGGCGCTGGACCTACCGGGACCTCAACCACGACGTCGACCTGTTCGCGCGGGGGTTGATCGCCGGCGGCATCGTCAAGGGCGACCGGGTCGGTGTCTGGGCACCCAACTGTGCCGAGTGGACGATCGCGCAGTACGCCACGGCGAAGATCGGCGCGATCCTCGTCAACGTCAACCCGGCCTACCGCACCCACGAGTTCTCCTACGCCGTGAACCAGTCGGGCATGCGGATCCTGATCGCCGCGGAGAGCTTCAAGACCAGTGACTACCGCGCGATGGTCGAGGAGACCGCTGCCGACTGCCCCGCACTCGAGCGGGTCATCTACATCGGCACCAGCGACTGGGCGGACGTGGTCGAGGCGGGCCAGCACGTCGACTCCGACGTCGTGAACGAGCGGATGCGGACCCTGCAGCCCGACGACCCGATCAACATCCAGTACACGTCGGGCACCACGGGCTACCCCAAGGGCGCCACGCTCAGCCACCGCAACATCCTCAACAACGGCTACCTGACCACCGAGCTGATCAACTTCACCCACGAGGACCGGCTCTGCATCCCGGTGCCCTTCTACCACTGCTTCGGCATGGTCATGGGCAACCTGGGCTGCACCAGCCACGGAGCCACGATGGTGATCCCGGCGCCCGGATTCGACCCGGAGATCACGCTGCGGGCGATCGCCGCCGAGCGTTGCACCGGCGTGTACGGCGTACCGACCATGTTCATCGCGATGCAGAACCACCCGACCTTCAGCGACCACGACCTGTCGAGCCTGCGCACCGGGATCATGGCCGGCTCGATCTGCCCGGTCGAGGTGATGAAGCGCTGCATCAACGACATGCACATGCCCGAGGTCGGCATCGCCTATGGAATGACCGAGACGTCACCGGTCTCCTGCCAGACCCTGGTCGACGACGACCTGGAGCGGCGTACCGCCTCCATCGGCCGGGTCCACCCGCACCTCGAGATCAAGATCGTCGACCCGAGCACCGGCGAGACCGTCGAGCGCGGCCAGCCCGGCGAGTACTGCACCAGGGGCTACTCGGTGATGCTCGGCTACTGGGAGGACGAGGAGAAGACCAGCGAGGCCATCGACGCGGACGGCTGGATGCACTCCGGCGACCTCGCCGAGATGCGCGAGGACGGCTACTGCAACATCGTCGGCCGGATCAAGGACATGGTCATCCGCGGCGGCGAGAACGTCTATCCGCGCGAGATCGAGGAGTTCCTCTACCAACACCCCGACATCGAGGACGTCCAGGTCATCGGCGTCCCCGACGAGAAGTACGGCGAGGAGCTCTGCGCCTGGATCAAGCTGAAGTCCGGCGCCGAGCCGCTCGACGCCGACGCCGTCCGCGCGTTCTGCACCGGCCGGCTCAGCCACTACAAGATCCCGCGCTACGTGATGATCGTCGAGGAGTTCCCGATGACCGTCACCGGCAAGATCCGCAAGGTGGCGATGCGCGAGGAGTCCGCGGACAAGCTGGGTCTCGGGTAGACGATCTGCGGTCAGCCGCGGGCGACGCGGAGCACGCCGGCGTCGTCGTAGTCGTTCTTCGACCCGGAGGTGGCTGTGAAGACGCCGGGGCTCGGCAGCGGTGCCGGGAAGCAGCGCTGCGGGATGATCGCCTGCACGATGTGCTTGGTGGTCGACCAGCGGGCGCGCAGTCCCGGGCAATGGACGTCATGGCAGGAGACCTCGCCGCAGTACGTCGCTTCGACGGCCAGTTGTCCGGCGTGCTTGCGGGCGAACACGATCAGGCCGCCGTACCGGCTGTGGCTGTACCCGAACGCGAAGCCGCCCCGCGTCTTGAGGCCGGGCACGTGCGAGGTGATGACCGCACGCGCGTTGTCGTTGCGCACCGAGAAGCTGGCGATGTCGATGATCCCGGGTGCGTCGCCCACCGTGTCCGCCCGCTGGTCGCTGGCCGCCGCAGCCGGCGGCCCCGCCAGCGTCAGGGCAGCAAGGATCGCGATGGCCAGGGCGACGGCCGGGCGAGACGTCCGAGGGATCCGCTCCATGGGCTCAGTCGACCACCGCGACTCGCGAACGGGTATGGCGCAGACGGGTCATTGCGGGCTCAGCCACCTGTCAGGTCGGTCCGTCATCCTGAGGCGTGCGCCTCGATCTCACCAGGACCTTGATGACGCACTCCCACCTGTCGCCGCGCGCCCGCAACCTACTCGACCGCATCGACGCCTGGTCCGGCAGCAGCAGGGTCCGGAAGGTGCTCGTCCGGGCAGGTGTGACGGTCGCCGGGCCGCTGGTCGTCCTCGTCGGCGTCGCGATGCTGGTCCTGCCCGGTCCCGGCCTCCTGGTGATCGCGCTGGGCCTCGCGCTGCTCGCCCTCGAGTACGAATGGGCCCGCTGGCTCGTCGGCGGGCTGGGCCGCGTCGTGTCCTGGGTCCGCCGGGCGGTGCTGCCGAAGGGCGGGACGCCCGGGCGCCGGATCCTCGGACTGGCCCGCGGCGCGGCGTTCCTTGTGGCGACGACGGCGCTGACCGGCGCGGTGACGAAATTCGTGGGGACCCAGACCGTCCTCTGATCCGGTGACCCCTGCGCGGCTAGCGTGGCGCCGTGCTTCCCGACGGCTACTCGTTCCGCCCCCTCGTGCTCGAGGACGCCCCCGCCCTCGCAGCGGCATACGTCCGCAACCGCGAGCACCTGGGCCGCTGGGACCCGGTCCGACCGGAGAGCTTCTTCACCGCCGAGGGCCAGGCGGCGCACATCAGGGAGCGGCAGGGGCTGGAGGAGCAGGGCCTGTTCGCGAACTTCACGCTGATCGGGCCGGGGGGCGAGGTCGTCGGGCGCGCCAACATCCAGAACATCATCCGCGGCACCTTGCAAGGCGGGACGCTGGGCTACTGGGTTGACCATGGCCACCTGCGGCGAGGGCTGGCGAAGGCGTCGGTCGAGTTCCTCGAGGAGCAAGCGCTGGAGCTCGGGCTGCACCGGCTCGAGGCGGGCACCATGCTCGAGAACGTCGCTTCACAGCGGGTGCTCGAGGCGTGCGGCTACGAGCAGTACGGCCTGGCGCCGAAGCTGCTCTTCCTCAACGGCGCCTGGCGCGACCACGTGCTGTTCCAGAAGGTGCTGCACGACCGGCCGCTCTAGGTGTCACCGCGCTCGGCGCGCTCGGCCGCCCACGCCGGATGCTCCTTCTTCGCCCAGCTCCGCCGGACCCGGCCGGTGCGCATCCCCTCGCGTGCCTCGGGGTCGCTGATCGCGAACCAGATGTGGCCGAGCACCAGCAACCCGAGCCCCAGCGCGAACCAGTCGTGCACGAACGTCGCGCCGGTCCGCCAGGCGAGCCGCACCAGCCCGGTCCAGAACATCAGCGTCCCGGTGCCGAGCAGCACGATGATCGAGCCGGCCGTGAGGGCGGCGTTGAGCTTCTGGCCCGCGTTGAACTTGCCGACCTCGAACGAGCCGTCGCGCCGGTTCTTCGACCGCAGCCAGCGCCAGTCCTCCCGGGTGAACCGGTTCAGGACCCGGAGGTCGGCGCGGTACGTCGTCGAGAGGAGCCCGAGCAGCAACGGCGCAGCCAGCGCGTAGCCGGCCCACACGTGGATCAGCTCGACGGTGTGCCGATGCCCGACGGCCAGCGAGACCGGTCCGTAGTAGAGGACGAACGCGGTCACCAGACACGTGCCCATGAGCAGACCGGTGGCCCGGTGCACCCACCGCTCGGCTGGGGTGAACCGCGCCAGTGACGCCTGGACCTCACTCACGGATGGTCCCGTCGATGTCGTAGCCGCGGTGCTCCCAGTAGCCCGGGACCTCGTCCTCGGTGAGCTCGATGCCGGAGAGCCACTTGGTGCTCTTGTAGCCGTACTGGCCGTCGACGTACATCCGCACCGGCCCGCCGTGGTTGTGGCTGACCGGACCGTCGAGCATCCCGAGAGCGACGATCGTCCGCGACCGCCGGGCATCCTCAAGGCTCAGGCTCTCGGTGTAGGCGCCGTCGAACGAGCGGAAGCGGACGGCCCGCGCCGAAGGGGATGGCCGGGCGCGGTCGAGCAGCTCCGAGAGCGGTACGCCGGTCCAGTGGACGCCCGGCACGACCCAGCCGGTCACGCAGTGGAAGTCGCTGGTGAACGACGTCTGCGGCAGCGCGCGCAGGTCGTCGAGGCGGTAGGTGGCCGGCTGCGCCACCAGACCATCCACCTGTAGCTCGTAGGTCTTCTCGTTGCGTGGCTCCACTGGGCCGGTCACGGAGTAGAAGCGGAACACCGGCCCCAGCGGCAGCGTGCCGAGCAGCCCCGTCGGGTCGCGCAGCATGACCGGGGCCAGCGACTCCGAGAGCCGCCGCGAGAATGACGCGCCGCCCACCACGCCGGCGGCACCCAGGCCGAGCAGGCCGAGGACCACCCGCCGCCCGACGGGTGCGCCGGGCTCCGGCTCCTCGGGTCGGCCCATGCGTCCACGATGGCACCGCCCACCTAGTCTTGTGTCGTGTCCAGTCAGCTCGCGGTCGGCTTCGACCTGGACATGACCCTCATCGACACGGTGCCCGGGTTCGCGGCGACGTTGCGGGCCCTGGGCGAGGAGCTGGGGGTCGAGTTTCCCGTTGACGACCTCACGTCGCGGCTCGGGCCGCCGCTGGAGCAGATGCTGGCGCCGCACCTGCCGCCGGACGAGGTGGAGCCGGCCGGGGACCGGTTCCGGGCGCTGTACCCCGAGCACGCCGTGGCCGGCGTACCTGTCCTGCCCGGCGCCCACGAGGCGCTCGCGGCAGTGCGCGCCCAGCGCGGACGCGTCGTGATCGTGACCGGCAAGTTTCCCGCCAACGCCCAGCGGCACGTCGACCACCTCGGCCTGGACGTCGACGTCCTGGAGGGCTGGGTCTGGGGTGTCGGCAAGGCGGAAGTGCTCCGGCGCGAGGGCGTCAGCATCTACGTCGGCGACCACGTCCACGACGTCGACGGCGCCCGCGCCGCCGGCGTGCTGAGCGTGAGCGTGCTGACCGGCGGCTGCACCCGCGAGGAGCTCGAGGACGCCGGGACCGACGTGGTGCTCGAAAGCCTGGCGGAGTTCCCCGCGTGGCTCGACGAGCACCTGCTGCAGACCCGGCTCGAGGCATTGGAGCGCGATCTCCAGGCACGGGGGAGCGTCATGGTCGCCTACAGCGGCGGCGCGGACAGCGCGTTCCTGCTCGCGGCGGCGGTCCGCGCGCTCGGGCCGGACCGCGTCGTGGCCGCGACCGGCTACAGCCACTCGCTGCCCGAGGTCGAGCGCGACCCAGCCCGCGAGTTCGCCGCGGGGCTCGGCGTCGAGCTGCTCACGCCCGAGACCCACGAGATGGAGCGCGAGGGCTACCGCGCCAACGGCGGCGACCGCTGCTTCTTCTGCAAGGCCGAGCTCATCGACGTGCTCACCCCGCTCGCGGAGGCGCGCGGCATCGGGACCGTCGCGACCGGCACGAACGCAGACGACGCGGTCGCCGGCTTCCGGCCGGGCATCCGCGCCGCCGACGAGCGCGGCGCGGTCGCACCCCTGCGCGACGCCGGGCTCACCAAGGCGCAGGTCCGCGAGGCATCCCACCGGTGGGGGCTGCCGACGTGGGACAAGCCCGCCGCCGCGTGTCTCTCCTCGAGAGTGGCGTACGGCGTGGAGGTCACGCCGCACCGGCTGGCACGCGTGGAGCGCGCCGAGGCGGCGGTGCGCGACCTGCTCGCGGCGGACGGCCTGGCCAACCTGCGGGTCCGCGACGTCGGCGACCGTGCCTCGGTCGAGGTCGACCAGGACCTGCTGCCGCTCGCCGAGCGCCAGCACGCGGACGTCGTGGCCGCGGTTCGGGCAGCAGGCTTCGACGAGGTCGTCGTCGACGAGAAGGGGTTCCGCTCCGGCTCGATGAACGAGCTGCTTTCCACCCCACGGAACCGCGCGGACGACGCGCTTCGCGCGGAGGGGGCACGCTTCCGCGGGGACCCCGGAAAAGTGTGAGTCCTGAGCACGTCCTCGCCGAGGCCGCGGCCTGGATCTGGTACCCCGAGGAGGCCCGGACCGTCGACACCGACGCGTTCCTACTGATCGCCTACCCGGAGCACTTCGCCGACCCGACCGTGGCGCTGCGCTGGGACAGCGACCGACCGGCCGACGACCTCATCGACGACGTCCTCGAGGCAGCGCACGGCCTCGGCCGGGAGTCCGTCAACTTCTTCGGGCTCGGCGAGGCCACCCGGCCACCCGGCCTCGAGCCGCGGCTCCGCGAGCGAGGCGCCGGGCTGACCGAGACCCTCGCCGTCCTCGCCCTCGACCTCACCCGCGGCGTACCCGACCTCGATGTCCCGCCGGATCTCGAGGTGCGCCGGGTGGCCGACCTCGACGACCTGCGGGCCGCGGACCGGATCGACGTCGAGGTCTTCGGCGGAAACCACGCGGACGAGGAGACGCTCGCGCGCGCCGCTTCGCGGCTGGCCGACGACAACCGGTTCGTCGTACTCCGTGACGGCGCGCCGGTCGGCGCTGCCGGCTACGTGGTCGCCGGCGAGACCCTCCGGCTCTGGGGCGGCGGCGTCGTGCCCTCGGCCCGGCACACCGGCGCCTACCGGGCCCTCCTCGACCACCGACTGCGCGCGGGCGTCGAGGCGGGCTGCACGCTGGCCCTGGTCAAGGGCCGGGTCGAGACGTCGGCGCCGGTGCTGCTCAGGGCCGGCTTCCTGGCGTACGGCGAGGTGCGGGCCTACCGGCTCGCGCGGGGCTGAGCGTGCTGGGCGAGATCTGGGATCGAGCGACCTCGACCCAGCCGGTCCCCGACGCCGGCTTCGTCGTGGCCACCGGTGTCCTGGCTCTCGCGCTGGTGCTCCTGCGCGCCAGCTGGCCGTGGGTGCGGCTCGGCGTCACCGTGGTCCACGAGGCAGGGCACGCCCTGGTCGGCGTGCTGGTCGGCCGCCGGCTCAAGTCGATCCACCTGCACTCCGACACCTCCGGGCTCACCGTCACAAGCGGCAAGCCGCGCGGCCCTGGCATGGTCGCGATGCTGGCGGCCGGCTACCTCGCCCCTGCGGTGCTCGGCCTGGTCGCCGCGCTGCTCCTGGCCAACGGCCGCAGCGTCGGGCTGCTCTGGTTGCTCGTCCTCCTGGCCGGCGCACTGATCCTCTGGGTGCGCAACGGCTACGGGCTCCTGGTCCTGCTGCTCGGTGGCGCCGGCGTCCTCCTGCTGACGTGGTACGGCGACGACACCGTCCAGTCCGTCGCGGCCTACCTCATCGCCTGGCTGCTCCTCCTGTCCGCTCCCCGACCACTGTTCGAGCTGCTCACCGCGGGCCGGCGCCGCGGCCGGACGTCGGACCCCGACCAGCTCGCCGGGCTCACGCGCGTGCCCGCCGTGCTCTGGATCCTGCTGCTCCTGTTGGCCAACCTGGCCGGGCTGGTGGTCGGCGTCTCGACGCTCGCCCCCGACCTGGTGTGAGCGCCCGAATCGGGTCGAGCGGGCACCTGGTGATTGGCTAGGCTTGACGGTCGCGCCACGCTGGCGCGGCACCACGTGCGAGAGCGAGAGGTCAGACCGTGCCCACTGGCAAGGTGAAGTGGTTCGACGCCGAGAAGGGCTTCGGGTTCCTGTCCCAGGAGGACGGCCCCGACGTCTACCTGCGCGCGGATGCCCTGCCCGAGGGCATGACCACGGTGAAGGCCGGCACCCGCGTGGAGTTCGGGATCGCCCAGGGCCGCCGCGGCGACCAGGCGCTCCAGGTCCGGGTGATCGACGAGCCGGTCTCGATCCAGCGCAACCAGTCGCACGCCAAGCGCAGGAAGCCCGACGAGATGGCCCCGATCGTCGAGGACCTGATCCGGTTGCTCGACGGCGTCGGCGAGGCCTACCGCCACGGGCGGCACCCCGACCGCAGCACCGCGCGCCCGACCGCCAAGCTGCTGCGCGCGCTCGCCGACGAGCTGGAACTCTGAGCTAGGGCCGCCGCTGGACCGGCATCGGCTGGGTGTCGATGTCGGCCTGCTGGGCGCGCGCCTGGGCGTCGAGCCGCCGCCGACGGCGGCCGCGAGGGGCCGTCGCGAGGACGTAGACCGTCCAGGCGGCCAGCGCCACGAACGCGACGGTCAGGCCCAGTCGCGGCGGGTCGAGCGGGATCGCGATGCCGACGAAGCCCCCGAGCACCCACGCGAGCTGGCAGGTGGTGTCGCTTCGGCCGAACGCGCTCGCCTGGACCTGCGTGGGGATGTCGCGCTGGATGGTCGCGTCGAGGGAGAACTTGGCGATCGACTGCGCCAGCCCAGCCGTCAGCCCGAGCAGCGCCAGCGTCCACACGCCGTAGAACAGCGCGGCCAGCAGCGACGCGACGATGCCTGCGACCAGAGCGAGCACCACCGCCATGGCGGGCGTGATCCGCTGCAACATGGAGGCCGCGAGCGTGCCGAGGGTGCGGCCCAGGCCGGCGGCGCCGATCACGATGCCGATCATCACCCCCGGGCCGAACGAGCTGTCCGGCCGCACGTCGGGGTTGCGCAGGAGGAACGCCACGAACATCAGCAGGAAGCCGCTGAGGAACCACGGGCCGGCGTTGGCGCGCAGCGCGAACGCGACCGAGCCGGGAATGCGGGTGCGCCGCCGGCCGCGCCGCGTCGTGCTGCCCTCCTGGCCGCGCCAGGACATCTCGCCCTCGCCCTCGCTGGAGTCGACCTCGGCAGGCAGCCGGATCGCGCAGACCGTGGCGATCACGAACAGCACCGTGGCGTAGCGCAGGGCCCACCCCGGGCCGGCGAGCGAGGCGAGGGCGGCGATCGGCGCCGAGACACAGGCGCCGACGATGCCGGACAGCGAGACCCGGCCGTTGGCCTTGACCAGGGTGAAGCCGCGGGGGAGCAGGCGGGGTACGGCGGCGGCCCGCGTGACGCCGTACGCCTTGGACGAGACGAGCACCCCGAGTGCGGCCGCGAAGACCAGCGCGGAGCCGCTGGTGATCGACGACGCCAGCGCCCAGCAGAGGAACGCCCGAACTGCCATGGTCGCGCCGATCGCCCAGCGCCGGCCGTGCGCGAACCGGTCGAGGAACGGGCCGATCAGCGGCGCCACGACCGCGAAGGGCAGCATCGTCAGCCCGAGGAACAGCGCCACCTGGTCGCGTGCCTCACCGGACGGCACCTGGAAGAACAGGCTGCCGGCCAGCGAGATCGCCACCGCGGCGTCGCCGGCGGTGTTGAAGACATGGAGCTGGATCAGCCGGTGCAGGCCGGACTCGCCGGCGCCCTCGGCCTCCGAGGCGCGGCGGGCCTGGACCACGGTGAACTTGCTGGCCCTCGCCGTACCTCGCCCCAGTGAGCGCAGCCCGCGACCCGTCGCCTTCGTGCCGGTGGCGAGCCCGCGCCCGACCTTGCGGGCCCGGTCCGCAGCCGAGACCGACGGCGGGGCGACCGGCACCCCTTGCGGGTGCTCGTCCCTCCAGCGCTGCGGGTCGTCGGCCACGACACCATCCTGCCGCGTCAAGGGCACGACGAGCGACACGGCGCGGCGCCAGCGCCGCCCATGCGGCACGCTGGCGGCGGCTCGGTCGCTCGAAAGGCGTCCAGCCTGCCTTCGCGCCCGAGTCCCCCCATCGCACCACCTGGACGACGCTGGCATCCACCCCGCGTCGCTCGACGTGCCCTGCCCCAACCTGACACAAGCCCCGCCGATGGGTGACACTTGCGCCCGTGAGCACCCTCGGCACCACCACCGCGACGCGAGGCCGAGCCGACGCCGCCCTGGTGTCGGCGGCCGACGTCGCCCGCTCCGCGCTGCTCGAGGACGTCGACGCCGCCGACGTCGGCGACCACCTCGGCGCGGCCAACGAGGGGGAGCGGGTGGTCACCCACCTGTTCGCCTGCACCCGCAAGGGGTACGTCGGCTGGCGCTGGTCGGTCACCGTCACCCGCGCCTCGCGGCACAAGGCGGTCACCGTCGACGAGGTGGTGCTGATCCCCGGCGACGAGGCGATCGTGGCCCCGGCCTGGGTGCCCTACCGCGAGCGGCTCCAGCCCGGTGACCTGTCACCCGGCGACCTGCTCCCGGTCAGCGACGAGGACCCGCGGCTGGTCCCGACCTACTCCTTCGGTGACGACCCGCTCGACACCGACGACAAGGCGCAGATCCGCGAGGTGGCCCAGGAGCTCGGCCTCGGCCGGGTGCGCACCCTCTCTGTCGAAGGACGCGAGGCTGCCGCCCAGCGCTGGTACGACGGCGACGGCGGCCCCGAGTCCCCGCTGGCCCAGTCCGCGCCGCACCACTGCCGCAGCTGCGGCTTCCTGGTCCGCATCGCCGGTCCGCTCACCGACACCTTCGGGGTCTGCGCCAACGGCGACGCCAACGACGACGGCCGGGTGGTCAGCACCGACCACGGCTGCGGTGCGCACTCCGAGGTGCGGCTCGCCAAGAAGCACGAGCCCCAGCCACTCCCGGACCACGTCTTCGACACGCTCAACATCGATGAAGTGGAACGGTTCTAGGGGACCCGACAACAGCTGGTCGAGCTTGTCGAGACCACCGCAGCCTGCGCTGGGACCAGATCACCCGCGAGGCCTCAGCGGGTGCCTTTGCTGCGGTGATCCCGACAGGCTCGAGCCGCGGTGGTTCAGCCTTGCTCCTCGGCTTGTTCCGCCCGCTCGTGCCGGGCGTTCCGGCGCCGGCGGCAGTACTCCAGCCCGAACAGCCCGAGCCCGAAGCCGGCCAGGCAGGTCCACAGCCACCAGGTGTGCCCGTCGTCCTCGAGCCGCGCGTAGAAGGGCAGCAGTGCAACGAAGCCGATCAGCCAGGCCAGGGTGCCGACCTCGATCGTGCGGACGCCATCCACGTCGAGGGGCTCGACGTCCGCGACGATGAACGTGCGGTTGCCGATCTCGTGCTTCATCGGCTGGTCGTCGCGGAGGTCCACGACCACAGGCTAGCCACTGTCCGACTGGTGCCACAGGGTGTATTCCCACGGCCACCCCGTTCTGCTTGGGTGAAGCGCGTGAGCACCCAGACGACCGGCCCGACCGGCATCGACGGCTACTTCAAGATCACCGAACGGGGCTCGACGATCGAGCGCGAGTTTCGCGGTGGCGTCGTCACGTTCTTCACGATGGCCTACATCGTCGTCCTCAACCCACTGATCCTCGGCTTCGCCGCCGACAAGGACGGGGAGTTCCTCGGCGGCGGCGCCGAGCCGAACCTCGCAGCGATCGCAGCGGGCACGGCCCTGGCGGCCGGTGTGCTGACCATCCTCATGGGCGTGGTCGCGAACTACCCGCTGGCGCTTGCCACGGGCCTGGGTCTCAACGCGTTCGTCGCGCTGACGGTCGCAACGCAGATGACCTGGGCCGACGCGATGGGTCTGGTCGTCATCGAAGGCGTCATCATCCTGGTGCTCGTGCTCACCGGCTTCCGCACGGCGGTGTTCCACGCGGTGCCGACCCAGCTCAAGGTGGCGATCTCGGTCGGCATCGGCCTGTTCATCGCGCTCATCGGCTTCGTCGACGCAGGGTTCGCCGGCAACGCCACGTCCGTGCCCCTGCAGCTGGGCCGCACGGGCGAGCTCCAGGGTTGGCCGGTCCTCGTCTTCGGCGTCGGCCTGGCGCTGATCATCTCGTTGTGGGTGCTCAAGGTGCGCGGCGCGATCCTCATCTCGATCGTCGTGATGACGATCGTTGCGATCATCGTGGAGAGGATCGCCGACATCGGCCCCGCCTTCGGCGCGGACGGCAGCTTCAACCCCAGTGGCTGGGCGCTCACCGTCCCGGACCTGCCCGCCTTCGACGACCTCATCGAGAAGCCCGACTTCGGGACGCTCGGCGAGTTCAACCTGATCGGCGGCTTCCAGGAAGCCGGGGTCGTCGCCGCCATCCTGCTGGTCTTCACCCTGATGCTGGCCGACTTCTTCGACACGATGGGCACGATGACCGCGATCGGTGCCGAGGCCGGCCTCCTCGACGAGGACGGCATCCCGCCGAACACGGAGCGGATCCTGGTCGTCGACTCCATCGCCGCCGCGGCTGGTGGCGCCGCCGGTGTCTCGTCGAACACCAGCTACATCGAGTCCGCGTCCGGCGTCGGCGAGGGTGCCCGGACCGGCCTCGCGTCGGTGGTCACCGGCGTCTGCTTCCTGCTCACGATCTTCGCGGCCCCACTGGTCGAGGTGATCCCCTCGGAGGCGGCGGTTCCGGCGCTGGTGCTGGTCGGCTTCCTGATGATGCAGCAGGTCCGGGAGATCGACTGGGCCGACCTCGAGATCGCGATCCCGGCGTTCCTGACGATCGTGCTGATGCCGTTCACCTACTCGATCACGGTGGGCATCGGGGCCGGCTTCCTGGCCTATGTGCTGATCAAGGTGGTGCTTGGCAAGGCCGCGCAGGTGCACCTTCTGCTCTGGATCGTGGCCGCCCTGTTCGTCGTCTACTTCGCGATCGACCCGATCACAGATCTTCTGACTTGATGCAACCTTTCGACCGGACCCCGCGTCAGGGTGGATAGGGCACCGCTACGTATGGTGGGCGGTGCCCTATCAACCTCGTCAGAAGAAGGGTTCGTAATGAGTCATGTCTTCAACCGCGCCACCGTGGCACTGACGGCAGTAGCCGTCGCCGCCGGTGGGGCACTCATGGGTGCGCCTGCACAGGCCGCCCCCACCAGCACCACCCAGGTCCGTCAGGCGGACCTGATCGCTCCCAGTGACACCGCCGACGGCGGCGTCCAGGAGTTCCTCGCGCAAGGCGTCCACCTGAAGACGACCAACGCCACCGGCTACGCACGTGGCCGCTTCCACGTGGGCGTTCCGCTGTCACAGGTCACGTCGGTCGACTACACCTGGTACGGCACCACGTTCAAGCCTGGCGTCAAGCACTACATCGACGTCAATGCTGACGGCAAGGTCGACGGCGAGCTCCGCGGGGAGAGCGCCTACGGCGGTCAGGACGTCTGGCTGAACCTGGACACCCAGGACTTCCCGGGCTCCGGCCTCCCGGACAACTTCTTCTCCAACGCCGCACCCTGCACCGGTGCGGTCCCCGCATCCGGCGTCGTCGACCCGTGTGGGTCCTCAGGGGCGAGCAAGCACGGCACCCTGGCCAACTGGGCATCGAGGCTGCAGGCGGCCACCGGCAAGGTCCCGGTCCTGGTCGACGGTGGCTATGCGCTTGCCGGCGACGCCGGTGACGGTGTGCTGGCCCAGATCACCTACGGCCCGAACCAGTACGTCTTCACCAACCAGGCCAAGTCCAAGGTCGCGGTGAAGGCGGACGCCAAGAACAACAAGGTGAAGAAGTCCCAGAAGGTCAGGATCAACGGCGAGGCCACTCCTGCGCCTTCCGGTGCGAAGGTCACCCTCGAGGTGAAGAAGGGCTCGAAGTGGACCACCGTCAAGAGCCGCACTCTGGCCGCGTCGGGCGAGTTCCGGTTCGGGGCGAAGCCCGAGCGACTGGGCAACCTCCGCTACCGGGTGACGATCAGTGAGACCAACTCCACCCTTGCGTCCAAGAGCAACACGGTGAAAGTGCTCGTCACCAGGCGGTAGCTCCGCACCAGCACCTCTCGAGCGAGCGGCCACCCCGTCCGGGGTGGCCGCTCGTTCCTTTTCCACGAGTTCGCCGGAATAGTTAGCCTGAGTAATGAGTTAGGCTAAGTACATGCCCACCGTGGAGAACGTCGCCCGCACCGACGCCGGCCTGGCGTCGGAGCTGCGCCTGTCCGTGATGCGGCTGCGTCGCCGGCTGGCGAGCGAGCGCGACCCCAGCAACGACCTCAGCATCGCGATCATGGCCGTGCTCGGCAGCCTCTACCGATACGGCGACCTGACCGTGGGCGAGCTGGCCGGTCTCGAGAGGGTGCAGCCGCCGACCATGACCCGCAAGGTCACCTCCCTCGAGGAGGGCGGCTACGTGTCCCGTCGCGCCCATGAGACCGACGGCCGGGTCGTGGTGGTCAGCCTCACCGAGCTCGGCCGCACCCGCGTCCTCGCCGACCGCAAGCGCCGCGACGAGTGGCTGGCCCGGCAGCTGCGCGACCTGACCGCCAAGGAGCGCGCCGCGCTGCGCACCGCCGCCCCGATCCTGCAACGACTGTCCGAGCGAGACTGAATTGAGCCCCACCTTCCGATCACTGAGCAACAAGAACTACCGCCTGTACCTCGGCGGCAGCGTCGTGTCCAACACCGGCACCTGGATGCAGCGAGTCGCGCAGGACTGGCTGGTGCTGAGCCTGCCCGGCACCGGCGGCACCCAGCTCGGCATCACCACCGGGCTGCAGTTCCTCCCGATGCTGGTCCTGGCGCCGTACGCCGGCGTGATCGCCGACCGGTTCTCCAAGCGAGTCATGCTCCAGCTCACCCAGCTCGGCATGGCCGCTTCCTCGCTGACCCTGGGCGCGATCGCGATCAGCGGCCACGCTCAGGTGTGGATGGTCTACCTGCTGGCCCTGACCTTCGGCATCGCTTCGGCCTTCGACGTCCCGGCCCGGCAGTCCTTCGTCTCCGAGATGGTCGGCCCCGACGACCTCACCAACGCGGTGGGTCTCAACGCGGCGGGATTCAACGTCGCCCGGCTGATGGGCCCGGCGGCCGCGGGCCTGCTGATCGGCCTGCTCGGCGGGGGTGCGACGGCCTCCGGCTGGGTGATCCTGGTCAACGGGTTCTCGTACTTCGCGGTGATCCTGCAGCTGCGCCGGATGGACGCGCGGCTGCTGCACTCGCCAGAACCCGTCGCCCGCGCGCCGGGGATGCTGCTGGAGGGGATGCGCTACATCCGCTCCCAGCCCAAGATGCTGATGATCCTGGTCCTGGTCTTCTTCGCCGGCACCTTCGGGATGAACTTCCAGATCACGTCGGCGCTGATGGCGACCCAGGAGTTCGGGAAGGGGGCCGGCGAGTTCGGCATCCTCGGCTCCGCCCTGGCCGTCGGCTCCCTGTGCGGGGCTCTGATCGCGGCCCGGCGTCCCCACATCCGGATCCGGCTGCTGATCTTTGCCGCGACCGGGTTCGGCGTCGCCGAGATCGTGGCCGGCCTGCTGCCGTCCTACCTCACCTTCGCCCTGTTCGCCCCGGTGATCGGGTTCTGCACCATCACGCTGCTCAACTCCAGCAACGCGACCATGCAGATCTCCTCCGACCCCCAGCTGCGGGGCCGGGTGATGGCGCTCTACATGACCGTCGTCATGGGCGGTACGCCCCTGGGCGCGCCGGTCATCGGCTGGATCGGCGAGACCTTCGGCGCCCGCTGGACGCTGATCATCGGGGGCGTGCTGGTCCTGTTCGGCGTGGCCCTGGCCCTGCTGATGTTCCGGCTGGTCAACCGGCACGAGCGCGAGTCGGAGCAGGAGGGGTCACCGGCTTTTGACCCCCTCACAGCCGCCTAGTAGGCTCGATCCTCGGTGTCTGGGCCACCCAGACCCCTTGTGCGTGCCCCGCAATGACGGACTCTCTCGCCAGCGGCGGGCCGCATCGACAGGCACAGGCAACAACGCAGTACACCCGTGCCCGGCAAGTCGCCGGGCCGTGAGAGTAGAAGGAAAGGGAACCACCACAGGTGCCCACCATCAATCAGCTGGTCCGCAAGGGCCGCCAGGACAAGGTGTCGAAGAACAAGACGCCTGCCCTGAAGGAGTCCCCCCAGCGACGCGGCGTCTGCACGCGCGTCTACACCACCACCCCGAAGAAGCCGAACTCCGCCCTCCGCAAGGTCGCTCGCGTGCGCCTGAGCAGCGGCGTCGAGGTCACGGCATACATCCCGGGCGTGGGCCACAACCTCCAGGAGCACTCGATCGTGCTCGTCCGCGGCGGCCGGGTGAAGGACCTCCCCGGTGTCCGCTACAAGATCATCCGCGGCACGCTCGACACCCAGGGCGTGAAGAACCGCAAGCAGGGGCGCAGCAAGTACGGCGCCAAGAAGGAGAAGAGCTAATGCTCCGCATGGGCCCCGTTTCTACAGAGTCCCCCAAGCGGCCGGCCGCTTCTACTTCATGGATGGTGAACTGAAATGCCCCGCAAGGGTCCCGCCCCCAAGCGGCCGCTTGACGTTGACCCGGTCTACGGGTCGCAGCTGGTCACCCAGCTCGTCTCCAAGGTGCTGCAGGACGGCAAGAAGCAGGTCGCCCAGCGCATCGTCTACACCGCCCTCGAGGGCTGCCGCGACAAGACCGGCACCGACCCCGTGGTCACCCTGAAGCGGGCGATGGACAACGTGAAGCCGGCCATCGAGGTCAAGTCCCGCCGCGTCGGTGGTGCCACCTACCAGGTCCCGATCGAGGTCAAGGGCACCCGCGGCACCACGCTGGCGCTGCGCTGGCTGGTCGGCTACGCCGCGGACCGTCGTGAGAAGACGATGTCCGAGCGGCTCATGAACGAGATCCTCGACGCCTCCAACGGCCTCGGTGCCGCGGTGAAGAAGCGCGAGGACACCCACAAGATGGCCGAGTCCAACAAGGCCTTCGCCCACTACCGCTGGTGACCGCGCCGGCCGGGCCCTAGAGGAACAAAGACCACCGCGTCGACGTTCCAGAGGAGCCCGGTCCGGACGGCCCGGGCCACCCGCACGTTAACCACTAAGGACTGAGAAAAGAACGTGGCTGTCGACATCACGACGGACCTCAACAAGGTCCGCAACATCGGCATCATGGCCCACATCGACGCCGGTAAGACCACCACCACCGAGCGCATCCTCTTCTACACCGGTATCAACTACAAGATCGGTGAGGTACACGAGGGCGCCGCCACGATGGACTGGATGGAGCAGGAGCAGGAGCGCGGCATCACCATCACGTCCGCCGCGACGACCTGCTGGTGGAAGGACCACCAGATCAACATCATCGACACCCCGGGCCACGTCGACTTCACCGCCGAGGTCGAGCGCTCGCTACGAGTCCTCGACGGCGCCGTTGCGGTGTTCGACGGAGTCGCCGGTGTCGAGCCGCAGACCATGACCGTGTGGCGCCAGGCCAACAAGTACGCCGTGCCGCGCATGTGCTTCGTCAACAAGCTCGACCGCACCGGCGCCGACTTCTTCCACTGCGTCGAGATGATGGTCGACCGGCTCAACTCCACCCCGCTGGTGCTGCAGCTGCCCATCGGCGCGGAGCAGGACTTCCTCGGGGTTGTCGACCTGGTCGGCATGCGCGCGCTCACGTGGCGCGGCGAGACCACCATCGGTGACGACTACGAGGTCGAGGAGATCCCCGCGGACATGGCCGAGCAGGTGGCCGAGTACCGCGAGAAGTTCCTCGAGACGCTGGCCGAGGCCGACGACGCGATCATGGAGAAGTACCTCGACGAGGGTGAGTTCACGGTCGAGGAGCTCGAGGCGGCCATCCGGCGCGCCACCATCGCCGACCTTCTCAACCCGGTCCTGTGCGGCACCGCGTTCAAGAACAAGGGCGTCCAGCCCCTGCTCGACGCGGTCGTCAAGTACCTCCCGTCGCCGCTCGAGGCGAAGGGCGGCAGCGTCGACGGTCACAAGCCGAACGACGAGGAGACCCTGATCTCCCGCAAGCCGTCCGACGAGGAGCCGTTCTCCGGGCTGGCCTACAAGATCGCCTCCGACCCGCACCTCGGCAAGCTGATCTACGTGCGGGTCTACTCCGGCAAGCTCGAGTCCGGCTCGACGGTGCTCAACTCCGTCACCATGCGCAAGGAGCGAATCGGCAAGGTCTACCAGATGCACGCCAACAAGCGTGAGGAGATCGCGTCGGTCGGCGCCGGGCAGATCGTCGCCGTGATGGGCCTCAAGGAGACCAAGACCGGCCACACGCTGTGCGACGTCCAGAGCCCCGTGGTGCTGGAGTCCATGACGTTCCCGGCGCCCGTCATCGAGGTGGCGATCGAGCCCAAGACCAAGGGCGACCAGGAGAAGCTCGGAACGGCTATCCAGCGGCTCTCCGACGAGGACCCGACGTTCACGGTCAAGGCCGACGAAGAGACCGGCCAGACGATCATCGCCGGCATGGGTGAGCTGCACCTGGAGATCCTGGTCGACCGGATGAAGCGCGAGTTCCGCGTCGAGGCGACCGTCGGCAAGCCGCAGGTCGCCTACCGCGAGACCATCCGCAACAAGGTCGAGAAGCACAGCTACACCCACAAGAAGCAGACCGGTGGTTCGGGCCAGTTCGCGAAGGTCGTCATCTCGATCGAGCCGAACATCGACCCCGAGACCCATTCGGGTGTGGGCTACGAGTTCGTCAACAACGTGAGCGGTGGCCGGATCCCGCGGGAGTACATCCCGTCGGTGGACCAGGGCGCCCAGGAGGCCATGGAGTTCGGCGTGCTCGCCGGCTACCCGATGGTCGACGTGAAGATGACCCTCGAGGACGGCGCCTACCACGACGTCGACTCGTCCGAGCTCGCCTTCAAGATCGCCGGTATCGCGGCGTTCAAGGAGGCCGCGCGGAAGGCCAGGCCAGTGCTGCTGGAGCCGGTGTTCAAGGTGGAGGTGACGACGCCGGACACGTTCCTCGGCACCGTCATCGGTGACCTGAACAGCCGGCGCGGCCACATCCAGGCACAGGAGGAGCGTCACGGTGACATGGTCATCAACGCCCTTGTGCCGCTCTCCGAGATGTTCGGGTACGTTGGCGACCTGAGGTCCAAGACCTCAGGCCAGGCTTCGTACTCGATGGAGTTCGACTCTTACGCCGAGGTCCCCCAGGGCATCGCCGAGGAGATCGTCAAGAAGGTCCGCGGCGAGTAACGGCGCACGGCCCTCGGCACTACACCAACGCAAGTACGAGTCAGTAGAAAAACACACCAGGAGGAGCCCCAGTGGCTAAGGCGAAGTTCGAGCGGACCAAGCCGCACGTCAACATCGGCACGATCGGTCACATCGACCACGGCAAGACGACGCTGACCGCTGCCATCACCAAGGTCCTGCACGACAAGTACCCGGACCTGAACCCGTTCACCCCGTTCGACGAGATCGACAAGGCTCCCGAGGAGCGTCAGCGCGGCATCACCATCTCGATCGCGCACGTCGAGTACCAGACCGAGGCGCGTCACTACGCGCACGTCGACTGCCCGGGTCACGCGGACTACATCAAGAACATGATCACCGGTGCGGCCCAGATGGACGGCGCGATCCTCGTGGTCGCCGCCACCGACGGCCCGATGCCGCAGACCCGCGAGCACGTCCTCCTGGCCCGCCAGGTTGGCGTCCCCGCGCTGGTCGTCGCGCTCAACAAGTGCGACATGGTCGATGACGAGGAGCTCATCGAGCTCGTCGAGATGGAGGTGCGCGAGCTCCTCTCCGAGTACGAGTTCCCCGGTGACGACATCCCCGTGGTGCGCGTGGCGGCCTTCCCGGCGATGAACGGTGACGAGAAGTGGGGCGAGTCGGTCGCCGAGCTGATGGCCGCGGTCGACGAGTACATCCCGACCCCGGAGCGCGAGACCGAGAAGCCGTTCCTCATGCCTGTCGAGGACGTCTTCACGATCACCGGTCGCGGCACGGTCATCACCGGCCGCATCGAGCGGGGCATCGTGAAGGTCAACGAGGAGGTCGAGATCATCGGCATCCGCGACACCTCGCAGAAGACGGTCGTGACCGGCGTCGAGATGTTCCGCAAGCTGCTCGACGAGGGCCAGGCCGGCGAGAACGTCGGACTGCTGCTCCGTGGCACGAAGCGCGAGGACGTCGAGCGCGGCATGGTCGTGATCAAGCCGGGCACGACCACCCCGCACACCAACTTCGACGCCTCGGTCTACATCCTGTCGAAGGAGGAGGGCGGCCGGCACACGCCGTTCTTCAACAACTACCGTCCGCAGTTCTACTTCCGGACCACCGACGTGACCGGCGTGGTGACCCTCCCCGAGGGCACCGAGATGGTCATGCCGGGCGACAACACCGAGATGGCCGTCGAGCTGATCCAGCCGATCGCCATGGAGGAGGGCCTGCGCTTCGCCATCCGCGAGGGCGGCCGTACCGTCGGCGCCGGGCGGGTCACGAAGATCACGAAGTGATCTGACCTGACTCACTGAGTCATCGGAACCCCCGCCAGCCGTGAGGCTGGCGGGGGTTCTTGTCTGCCGCTGGTTGAGGAGGGCGCTCTGCGCCCGTCTCGAAACCCGGTGTCTCGGGGCTGGGACGTGACGAGTCCCAGCCCCGGATCCAGAGGTTCGAGACGCTTGCTGCGCAAGCTCCTCAACCCGAGCAATGAGAGTGCTCTCACGGCGGCCTCACGGTGACCTCACGGTGCGGAGGCACTGTTCGTGGTGTCAGGCAGTACCGACACCTCGAAAGGGAGGAACACATCATGGCTCGCTCGCACCTTCTCAAGGCGCTCCGGCCGGCTCGCGTGGGTCGCCACGGTCACGGGGGGCGTGGCGGTCGCCACGGCCACTCGCACACCCACACCGGGACGCACACCCGCACCCGCACGCGCACCCGCACGCGCACCCACGGCTGACGGGATCGAGAGATCGGCACCGTGAAAGACGCCGAGGGGGCGGGCCTGCGGGCCCGCCCTCGTCGTCGGTTCCGGCAGCTGATGGCGCTGCTCCGGCCGACACCGGACGCCGCGCCCTTCGTCGGTGCCGCGCCGGCGATGACCATCCGGCAGGTGGTCCGCCGGTTCTGGCCGGACGTACGCCCGCTGCGCTGGTGGCTGCTCCTGCTCGTCGTCCTGCTCATCGGGGCACCGTTCATCGCGGTCCTCGAGATCGTGCTGTTCCAGAGGCTCGTGGACGACGTGCTGGTCCCGGCCACGCTGGGCCCGCTGGTCTGGATCGCGGTGATGTACGTCGGGCTGAACCTGCTCAGCGCGGTGATCTCCGGGGTCGACGACTACCTGTCCACCTGGATCTCGCAGAAGTTCCTGGTCCGGCTGCGCACCAAGGTGTTCGGCCACGTGCTCGCCCACCCCAGCCACGTGCACGACCGCAACCGGCTCGGGGACACGATGTCTCGGCTCACGTCGGACACCGCGGCAGTCGAGTCGTTCATGATCGGCCAGTTCGCCACCGGCACCGGTGCGGTGCTGCGGCTGGTGATCTACGCCGGAGCGCTGTTCTGGCTGCAGTGGCAGCTCGCGCTGGCCTCGATGATCGCCGCACCCCTGCTCTGGTGGGTGGCCACCCACTTCTCCCGGCTGGTCAAGGACGTCTCGCGCGAGCGCCGGCGCCGGGCCGGATCACTCAGCGCGGTCACCGAGGAGCGGCTGTCGAACGCCGCCCTCGTCCAGACCTACAACCGCGAGGCCGAGGCCGTCGTGGACTACGAGCGCCAGACCCTCGCGATCGCGTCCGCCGAGCTGGTCGGCGCCCGGATCCGGGCGGTGTTCCTGCCGCTGGCCGACCTGGCCGAGCTGGTCGGCACCCTCGCGGTGATCGCGCTCGGCACCTGGGCGCTGGCCACCGACCGCCTGACCTTGGGCGGGCTGATGGCCTTCCTGGCGCTGCTCGTCCAGTGCTACTCGCCGCTCCGCACGCTCGGGAACCTGCTCCCGGCGCTCTACTCGGCCACCGCCGGCGTGGAGCGGATGGTCGAGCTGCTCGACGAGGAGCTGCCCAAGGACGCGCCCGGCGCCCGCGACCTCGCCAACGTCCGTGGCGCCGTCGAGCTGTCCGGCGTACGGGTCCGCTACCCCGGCGCCAACCGCGACGCGCTCGCCGGCGCGACGTTCCGGATCGAACCGGGCGAGCTCGTCGCCCTGGCCGGCCCCAGTGGCGCCGGCAAGTCCACGGTCGCCCGGCTGCTCACCCGGCACGTCGAGACCGCGGGCGGCGTGGTCCGCATCGACGGCCAGGACCTGCGCGACCTGACCGCACGCTCGGTCCGCGACGCGGTCACCCTGGTGCCGCAGGAGACCGCGCTGATGGACGCCAGCATCGCCGAGAACATCGCGTTCGGGCGGCCCGGCGCCACTCGCGACGAGGTCGAGGCGGCCGCCCGGCGAGCCGACGCGGACGACTTCGTCCGGAGGCTCCCTCAGGGCTACGACACCCGGGTGGGCCAGCGTGGCCGCAGCCTGTCCGGTGGCCAGCGGCAGCGGATCGCGGTCGCGCGGGCGCTGCTGCGTGATGCGCCCGTGCTCTTCCTCGACGAGCCCACAACCGGCCTCGACGCGGCGACCTCACGGCGGCTGCTCGACGCCGTCGCCAGGCACCACGCCGGTCGCACCGTGGTGATCGCCACCCACGACCCGGTGGCCCTGGAGTATGTCGACAGGGTGATCTCCCTCGAGGACGCCGGTGTGGAGACCCAGCCGGTTCAGGTCGGGGTACCCCGGTGACGCCGCTCGTGACCGAGCCCGGCGTCGTACCGGCAGGTTCCGAGGTGCTGCCGGGCTACCGGGTCGAGGAGCTGCTGGCCCGCGGCGGGAGGGTGGACACCTACGACGTGACCAGCCTCGAGCGCGACTGCCGCGCGGTCGTGAAGGTGGTCCGCCCCGACCGGCTCGGCGACGGGCACGTCTGCGCGGCGGTGGCCACCGAGGGCGCCCTGCTCACCACTCTTACGCACCCGCACCTGGTCAGGGGCTACGAGTTCGTCACCGCACCCCGTCCGGCCGTGGTGCTCGAGACGCTGCCCGGTGCCACCCTCGCCGCGCTCATCGACGACGCCCGGCTCGGGGTAGTGGATGCGGCCCTGCTGGGCCGGCAGCTGGTGTCGGTGCTGGGCTACCTGCACCGGCACGGCTGGGTGCACCTGGACGTGAAGCCGGACAACATCGTCGTGCAGGAGGGTCGTGCGGTCCTCATCGACCTCGGCCTGGCCACCCGCCCCGGCCGGATCGAGCGGGGGATGGGCACCGACGGGTACGCAGCGCCGGAGCAGGACGCCGGCGGCACGGTCTCTGAAGCCACCGACGTCTGGGGGCTGGCCGCCACGCTGGTCGAGTGCGTCACCGGCTCGGCCCCGGGTCGCCGACCGAACCTGGCCGGCGTCCCGGCGTCGCTGCGTCCCCTCCTGGCCGACTGCCTGCGGCCGGAGCCGGCGGATCGTCCGGCGCTCGACCAGACGCGCGCGCGACTCGACGCCCTGCTCGAGGTGCCGGATCGCTCCCGATGGCGGTTCTGGCCGCTCAGGCCTCTTGGGCTGCGGCGATCAGCAGGATGACGACCACCGCGGCCACGATCAGCAGGGACAGGCCGACGAGGAAGGTGCCGATGATCCCGCAGATCCGGCCGGCGTTGGCACTGCCGCGGCCGCCCAGCTGACCGTTGCTGGCGTCGATCTCGGCGACCACGCGGTTGCCCATGACCCACGCGAACGGCGAGATCACCTGGCAGAGCACCAGCCCGAGGATCCCGAGGATCAGCACCAAGGTCGCCTGCTGGTGATCCGGCGGAGCGAAGCCGTACGCCGGCGCGCCGTACTGGTTCGGCGGACCGTACGGCGGCTGACCGGGTGGCGGGGGTTGCGTCACGGCGACATCCTGCCACCGCCGGGACCCTCGCAGGCACCCTAGGCTGCCGACGTGATCGACCGTGCCCGGCTTGCGAGCCTCCGTGAGGACGAGGAAGCCCGGTTCGTCACTCAGCACCCACGGTCGGCCGCGCTCGCCGAGGAGCAGCGCGCCAGCCTGCTGGCCGGCGTACCGATGCCCTGGATGACGCGGTGGCCGGGTGCGTTCCCGGTCTCGGTCGCCTCGGCGCAGGGCGGTCGGCTCGTCGACGTCGACGGGCTGGACTACGTCGACCTGTGCCTGGGCGACACCGGGGCCATGACCGGCCATGCCCTGCCGGCCGTGACCGATGCGGTGGCCGCCCGGGTCGCGGCCGGAGCGACTGCGATGCTGCCGTCGGCGGATGCGGCCTGGGTCGGTGCCGAGCTCGGCCGCCGGTTCGGGCTGCCGTTCTGGCAGCTCGCCATCTCCGCGACCGACGCGAACCGGTTCGTGCTGCGGTTCGCCCGGCACCTGACCGGCCGGCCCAGGGTCGCGGTCATGGACTGGTGCTACCACGGCACCGTCGACGAGGCCCTCGCCGTGCTCGACGAGACGGGAGCCGTCGTGCCCCGCCCGGGCGCCCTCGGCCCGCAGGCCGACGTCGCCACCACCACGGCGGTGGTGCCGTTCAACGACCTCGTCGCACTCGACGAGCGGCTGGCCCAGGGCGACGTCGCGTGCCTGCTCATGGAGCCGGCGCTGACCAACATCGGCATCGTGCTGCCCTCCGACGGCTACTCGTCGGCGGTCCGCGAGATCACCCGCCGGCACGGCGTGCTGCTCGTGATCGACGAGACGCACACGATGTGCGCCGGCCCGGGTGGCTGTGCGTCGGCATGGGAGCTGGAGCCGGACCTGCTCGTGGTCGGCAAGGCGATCGGTGGCGGCATCCCCTGCGCGGCGTACGGCATGACGGCCGAGGTGGCCGGGCGGCTCTCCGGGCCGATGCTGGGCCACGAGATCGACGTGGCCGGCGTCGGCGGCACGCTCACCGGAAGCGCGCTCGCCCTGGCCGCGATCCGGGCCACCCTCTCGACGGCGCTGCGCGACGAGGACTTCGCGGTCGCCGTGCCCCTGGCCGAGCGGTTCACCGCGGGCGTCGCGGGCGTGATCGAGGCCCACGGGCTGCCGTGGCACGTGCAGCGGCTGGGCTGCCGGGCGGAGTACTGGTTCTGCCCGCCACCGGCGGACGGCGCCGCCGCGGCGGCGGCCGTGGACGAGGAGCTCGAGGGTTTCCTGCACCTGTGGTGCCTCAACCGCGGGGTCCTGCTGACGCCGTTCCACAACATGGCGCTGTTCTGCCCGGCGCACACCGAGGCCGACGTCGACCGGCACACCGAGGTCTTCGGTCAGGCCCTCGACGCGCTGGCGCGAGACTAGGACCATGGACGAGCGCGTCACGCCCGCCCGCCCGCACCACAAGCTGACCGAGGACGGTCGCCGGATGCGGGAGGTGCTGAGCTACTCCCGCCGCGGCAACCGGTTCACCCCGAACCAGGCGGCGGCATGGGCGACGCACCACGAGAAGTGGGTGATCCCGGACGCGGCCGTCGACGAGCCGGGTTTCTCGCTCGCCCGGTGGTTCGGCCGCGAGGCGCCGCTGATCGTCGAGATCGGGTCGGGGGTCGGCGAGGCGACCGCGGCGCTGGCGGCCACCCGGCCGTCGTACGACGTGCTGGCCCTCGAGGTCTGGCGGCCGGGGGTCGCCGACACCCTGTGGCGGCTCGCGGAGGCCGGTGCCGAGAACGTCCGTCTGATCGGCGTCGACGCGGTCTGGTCGCTCGAGCACCTCGTCGCCCCGGGTGGGCTGGCCGAGCTGTGGACGTTCTTCCCGGACCCGTGGCCCAAGACCCGGCACCGGAAGCGACGGTTGGTCGACCCGGCGTTCGCCTCGCTCGCGGTCACCCGGCTGGCGCCCGGCGCCACCTGGCGACTGGCGACCGACTGGGCGGACTACGCCGGGCAGATGCGCGAGGTGCTCGACGCCGAGCCGGGACTCGAGGGCGGCCCGGTGCCCCGGTGGGAGGAGCGGCCGGTCACCAGGTTCGAGCGCAAGGGCGTCGAGGCAGGCCGGATCATCACGGACCTCGCCTACCGTCGGGTCTAGAGGTGTTCGACGCCGACCTCACTCGCGACGGGGTCGGTGGCGGATCCATGCGGTTGGCTCTCGGTGGTGCCACGCAGCGGCGGGGGGAGGAACTCGGGCTTGCCGTCGTCGGGGTTGAGCCGAACCTGCCACGGCGTGTGGTGCAGGACGCGGTGATGCTCGCCGCAGACCAGGACGAGGTTGCCGAGGGCGGTGTTGCCGCCGTCGGCCCAGTGCACGATGTGGTGGGCGTGGCCCATGACCGGTGGGCGGGTGCAGCCGGGGAAGGCGCAGTGCCGGTCTCGGGCCACGAGAGCCCGCCACAGGGCAGGAGTCACGAGCCGTGCCGTACGTCCGACGTCGAGGACCTCTCCGTCGGTGCCGAGGCAGACCGGGATCAGGTCGGCGTCGCAGGCCAGCCGTCGGACGGCGGCGACCGAGAGCCGCAGCCCGTCGTCGGTGCAGATCTCCTGCCACGGACCCGACCCGAGGCCGCTGACAAGGCATTGGTAGTCCACGGTGACGGCGACCCGGGGTCGTGCGCCGTGCGACGCGGGTGCCCGATCGGTGTCGAGCGCGTGTTGGGCGAGCTCGACCAGGGCGTCGAACATGCGGGCGCCGTGGTCGCGGGGGTCGGTCTCCGCTTCGCAGCCGGGAGTGTCGGGGTCGACGGCTGGTGCGGGCCTGGTGAGGGGGAGCAGCGCTGCCCGGAGCACGGCGCCGTCCTCGGTGCTGCCTCGACCCTTGATCCAGACTCCGCCGGCACCGTCCTCGGTGACGGAGAAGAAGCGGCCGGTGTGCGCGGCCCGCTCCTCGCGGTCGAGGGCGGCCTCGTCGCGGCGTTCGGTGCGGTCGGGGTCGACGACCGCGGCGAGGTGGCGGGCGGTGCGGGCCAGCTCGGTGGCGTTGAGCCGCCTGGACTCCTCCAGCAGCACCTGCTCGCCCCGGGACCGCAGGGCCGGGCTGGAGGGCAGGGTGTCGACCGCGTCGCAGATGACTGCGGCCTGGGTGGCGGAGGTCTCGCCGCGTCGCATCGCTTCGAGAGTCTCGGGCAGATCGGCCACAAGCTGCTGGGCGTGGGTCACGGCCCGTCGGCCCTCGCGCCGGGTCAGACCGGCCAGGTGGGTGAACCAGTCGCTGGTGGAGCCCCAGTGCAGGCTCTTGCGGGCCAGGTCGCGCAGGTCGGCCTCGGCCAGGAGCCGCGTCTCGAGCGCCGCCACGGCACCCTTCAAGGTCTGGACGGCAGCCAGCCCTTGCACCAGGTCGTCGTCGGAGAACCCGGTCGCGAGCCGACCGTCGAGCACCGCCACCTGGACGCGGGCAGCATCCACCACAACGGCGGGAGAGGCACACGAGTCCACGACAGGCTCCGAGGGTCCGAACCGATGCCCGGGGAGCGACCCGCGGGACTTGGGATGACCTCGATGCCAGCGCGCCACATGATGACGAGCTCCGGGAGCACAGGCCCGGAGGACTACTGCATCTGTGCGACCCGAGGGCCGCGTGCTGCATCTATTCGAACATATGTTCGAACAATTGTCAAGCCTGCGAGTCAGGCGGCGTGGGGGAACCGCACGCCGCACCCGGCAAGCTGGTCCTCCACCCGCTCACGCTCGACGTCGAGCTCCGGGCCGGCCGGCAGGACGCCGAGCAGGTGGGTGATCCCGAGGGCGGTGCAGCACTCGGCCAGGGTCCGGTCGTAGGCACCGCGCACCGCCTCGACCTTCGCGAAGGAGGTGCGCGGGTCGAGCGTGTGGAACCTCCGGCCCAGCCGGTGCAGGTCGGCGGCGATCGCCTCGATCGGTCGCACGTCCGGCTCGGGGATGTATCGGCGGCTGGACCTCTCCCCCAGCCAGGCCACCAGCCTGCCGACGGCGTAGGCCACGGCGGACAGCGCGATCGTTGCCGCGAGCACCATCGCAAGCACCACGATCATGGACTCGACGTTACGCCGAGGACCGCCAGGCGTCACCCGGATAGGAGCGCCAGCTCCTCGTCGACGTACGGATCCTCCTCGCCGGCCGCCTCGAGCTCCGCCTTGAGCGCGGTCTGTACGGCGAGTGCCTCGCCGGTGCGGCCGAGGTTGCGCAGCGACCAGCCGATCGTCCAGCGCGCCACCCGGGTCCGGCCGGCGTCTCCGATGCGCTCCCGGGCGGCCAGCGCTTCCTCGAACGCCGCCAGCGCGGCCGGCCAGTCACCGGCGTCCGCGTGGATCATGCCGAGGTTGTTGAGCAGGCTGGCGTCCCAGTTGCGAGCCGACTCGTCGGACGAGCCCCGAGCCACGGCCAGCGCCTCCTCGGTGAGCCGCTGCTGGTCCTCGACCGGGGCCGCCAGAGCGCCCATGTGCAAGGCGTCGACGTGCAGCGCCTCCAGCCCGGCCTCGCGGGCGGTCTCGGCCGCGGCCTCGAAGTGCGGACGGGCGGCGTCCGGCTCCCCGGCCGAGCGCAGCAACCGGCCGCGCTCGAGCTCGCACCTGGTCGCGATCTCCGGGCTGCCGACCGCCAGGTCGTCGAGGATGGCGTGCCCCTCGTCGTACCGCTCCTGCAGGCCCAGCGCCCGCGCCACCTGGGTCAGCAGCACCAGCCGTTCGGCACCCTCGGCGGTCTCGGCCGCCGCGCGGAACATCTGCTCGGAGCCGGCCGGGTCGTCGAAGTCCCACAGTTCGCTCGGGTCGGTCATGGCGACATGCTGCCGGAACCGGCAACCCTTTCAACCTTTGGGTCGACTGAGGTGTCATTACCTGTCGTGACCGGGACCGAGCTGACCTTCAGCGAGTTCATGGCTGCGCGCTGGGCGCCGCTGTATCGCACGGCGTACCTCCTGTCGGGCGACCAGCACGAGGCCGAAGAGCTGCTGCAGTCCGCGCTGGCGAAGACCTGCGTGAAGTGGTCGTCGATCCGCGAGAAGGGCGCCGCTGACGCCTACGTCCGCCGCGCGATGGTGCACCAGCTGGCCAGCCGATGGCGCCGGCCGTACCGCGAGCTGGCCACCGACGAGCCGCCGGACCGAGGCCACGGCGGCGGCCTGGATGTCCGGGCGGACCACCTCGCCCTCTGGGGGGAGATCCGGCGGCTGCCGCCCCGGATGCGCGCCACCCTGGTGCTCCGCTACGTCGAGGACCTCACCGAGGAGGCGACCGCGCGCGAGCTCGGCGTCTCGATCGGTTCGGTCAAGAGCCAGACCCACCACGCCCTGAAGCGGCTGCGTGCCGCGCTGCCCGACCTGGAGCTGCAGCCATGACCCCTACTGAACTCCGCGACACCCTCGCCTCCGTCTCCGACGCCGTTCCGGTGCCGACGCCCGACAGCTCGGCGTTCGAGCGTCGGGTGACCGGCGTGCGGCGTCGTCGTACGGCGGTCCGGGTGGCCGGCGCGGCCGCGGCGGTGGCCGTGGTCGCTTCCGGGTCCACGCTCGCGTTGTCCCTGGGCGACGGGCCGGGCGACCGGACCGCGCCCACGCACGAGACCCCCGCCCAGGGACCGCACTCGGTGCCGGTGGTCGTCGACGGCCACTTCCACATGGTCGACGGGAGTGGCGGCATGGGGCCGGAGGGCCCGGCGGCCGAGGCCATCGTCGGCACCACGCCGCACGGCGTCGTCGTGATCACCGCGGACGAGACGCTGGTCCTGATCGACGAGGAGAGCAGCGAGGTCCAGCCCCTCGTGCCCGGAAAGGTGGGCAGGGCCTACCTGGACGGGGACGCGGTCGTCTACCAGGACTCGAACGGCCTGATCCAGTGGTGGGGCATAGAGCCGAGCGTCGCCTCCACCAACAGCGCCCAGACCCCAGAGGGGTGGTTGCTGGCAGCCACCACCGGCCGGGTCGTGGTCGCCGACGGCCCCAACGGATCGTTGTCGCTGGCCTCCTGGGACGCCGACGGCCAGCACGAGCTCCCGCTCCAGGACGTCACGCAGGTCAGCCGGGTCGAGACTGCCGGCGACGTGATCGCCGTGCACACCGAGGACGGCGTCACCTTCTTCTCGCCCGACGGGCTGCACTCGAGCACGTCGTACGTCGGGGAACGGGTCGGCGCGCTCGCACCGGACGGCCTGTCCTACGCACAGCAGACCAAGTCGCGCAAAGCAGTCGAGCTGGTCGACCCCGCCACCCTGGACATCACGCCGGTCGAGGGGCCGGCGGGGCCGATCTCCGACCTCGGGTGGGCGCCGGACGGCGACCTGCTGGCCGTCGTCGATCAGGACGGTGCGCGGACGTTGTGGCGCTGCACGCCCAGCGGCACGGGCTGCGCAGCGCAGGTCGAGGACCCCACCGGGACGTTCCACCTGGGAGACACTCCCTAGCCGTGCGGGAAGTCCCCGCCGCCGTACGCCTTCTGCTCGACCAGCACCATCCAGTTGCCGGAGTTGTCGCGGCAGACCGCCTCGACGCCGTACGGCCGGTCCGACGGCTCCTGAAGGAACTCGACGCCCTTGGCCTTGAGCTCCTCGTAGGTCTTGTGACAGTCGTCGACGGCCATGCCGAGCCCGTGCATGTTGCCCTCGTCGAGCGCGCGGTTCATGGCCGCGATCATGTCGGGCGTGTGCGGGGGACCCGGAATGGTGAGGTGGATCTGGATCTCGGGCTGGCTCGCAGGACTGACCGTGCACCAGCGGTAGCCGTCACCGAGGGTCACGTCGCTGTTCTCCTCGAAGCCGAGGACGTCGATGTAGAAGGCCTTTGACGCGTCGATGTCCTTCACGAAGACCGACGCGATCGCGATGTTGGTGATCATGTGACGACGCTAGGACGCCGCCTGGCCAGCGGTCTTCTCCTGGCTTGCGGACCTCTCGGCAAGCCCCCACATGAAGATGAAACAGCCCGGGATCTTGGGCGCACCGTCGGCGGCGTACCGCTTCTGGAACTCGCTCGGTGACTCACCGACCAGGTGACGGAAGCGGGTGCTGAACGACCCGAGGCTCGAGAAGCCGACCGCGTGGCAGACCTCGGTGACAGTGAGGTTGGTGGCGCGGAGCAGGTCCTGGGCCCGCTCGACCCGACGCTGGGAGAGGTGGGCGGCGGGGGAGCGGCCGTACGTCGCGGTGAAGAGCCGCTGGAAGTGGTACTTGCTCATCCCGGCCACCGCCGCGAGCGCCTCCAGGTCGAGCGGCTCGGTGTAGTGCCGGTCGGCGTGGTCGCGGGCGCGACGCAGGTGGACGAGGACGTCGTCCGGGGCGCGGAGCGTGGTCACCGGCGTGCTGTAAGCCGCCGGCGCAGCTCGGCCTCGCGGTGCAGCCGGCTCTGGTCACGCTCGCGTCGGGACGCGATGACCGCGGCGAGATAGGCCTCGGGCGGTGTGCCGGGCGGCGGCACGGGTGCGACGTACTCGCTGACCTGGTCGGCGAGCCGGGTGCCGATCGTGGTGCGCGACTGCGGGTCGAGGGTGGGCAGCCGGCCCAGGAACTGGCGCACCGCCAGCGCCAGCCCGGTCGGCAGGCTCGTCATGTCGGCCTGCCGCGCCCACGCCGCCAGCGGCGGAGGCATCAGCGTCGGCGGGGACAGCCGAAGGCGGACCCGGTCACGGACCACGTAGGTCCCCGCCGCGTAGTCGCCCAGCCGCTTGCCGCGCGAGCTCATCAGCGCCGAGAAGAACGCCGGGACGCCCGTGAAGGCGTAGATCTCGACGAATCCGATCAGCGCGCGCACGAAAGCGTGCTGGAAGGTGATCGGGCCGGCGTCGTCGCGGACCGTCCGCAGGCCGCACACCAGCTTGCCGAGCGACTTGCCTCGCGTGAGCGTCTCCAGCGTCGCCGGGTAGACCAGGAAGACCACGATCAGCGTCGCGATGAACGACGCCCAGATCAGCGCGCCGTCGGCCTGCAGCGCGGCCACCACGAAGACGAAGATCGCGGCGACGAACAGGATCATCGTCACGAAGACGTCGATCAGCCCCGACACGATCCGGGCGCCCAGGCTGGCCGCGGGCAGGTCCAGCGCCACTGCTTCGCCGGTGACCAGGTCATCGGTGGTGAGGGTCGCGAACTCGAAGGTCATGGTGCGGGTCAGTCTAGGTAGGAGCGCAGCGCCGCGAGGATCGTCCGCCAGTTCGCCAGCAGCGTGGCCAGGTGGGTCGTCGGCGTGACCGTGAGCTCGGCGCCGGTGATCTGGTCGGCCCACCACTGCCCGGTCGCGGGTGGGTTGCGGTCGTCGTGGGCGCCGTACCAGAGCTGCGTCGAGCAGCGGACGTCCGAGAGCGCGAAGCCCCAGTCGGAGAAGAGCAGCGCCGCGTCGCGGAGGTAGCCGTCGTGGCAGGCGAGCGCCTCGCGCGCCGACGCGGCGATGTCGGCGGCCGAGAGCTCGGCGCCCAGGAGGGCGGCGTCGTCGGGCGGCTGTGAGCCCAGCCAGCGCGCAGCCAGGGCGGCGTCGTCGGGGTCGGCGGCGTTCACGCCTGCCGCCCACTGCGCGAACTCCGGACGCGCCCGCTCGACCTCCGCGTCAAGCGCGCCCATCGCGGAGCGGGTCTCCCGGGGGGCGGCGACGACGGCCAGCGCCGCGACCCGGTCCGGGTGGCGGGCAGCCAGGGCTGCGGCGTACGCCCCGCCGACGGACATCCCGAGGACGCCAACCCGGTCGACATCGAGCCGGTCGAGTACGGCGACCGCGTCGTCTGCGACCGACGACATCCTCGAGGCGGCCGGGGTCGAGGTGCCGTAGCCGGGCCGGTTGACGCACACGAGCCGCAGGCCGGCGGAGGCGGCGGCGGAGGCGCCGGTTCGGGCGATCCATCGCGTGTCCGGCGTCCCGTGGCAGACCAGCACCGCCGGCGCCGACGCGGCACCGCCGGTCCAGAGCTGGGCCCGGCGTCCGTCGGGAAGGGCGATCTCCTCCACCCGACCCAATCTAGGGTGGGCGCGTGGACCTCGACGCGTACGTGCTGGCGCACGCGCACGAGTGGCAGCGACTGGAGCAGCTGGTCCACCGCGGGCGGCTCCAGGGCCCCGAGAGCGACGAGCTCGTGGACCTCTACGCACAGGTCGCCACGCACCTGTCCGTGGTGCGCACGTCGGCGCCCGACCCGTCGCTGGTCGGGCACCTGTCGAGCCTGCTCGCCAAGGCCCGCAACAAGGCGGCGGGGGCACGGGTCAGCTCGTGGCGTGGCTTCGCGTCGTTCTTCACCGAGCGGTTCCCGGCAGCGCTCTACCGGCTGCGCTGGTGGTGGCTCAGCACCCTGGTCGCCAACGTCGTGGTGACCGCCGTGATGATCCTGTGGCTGCTCGACCATCCGAACGTCGAGCAGAGCATGCTCTCGCCCGAAGAGATCGACCAGCTGGTCAACCACGACATCGAGGACTACTACTCGACGTACGCCGCGAGCCACTTCGCGTTGCAGGTCTGGATCAACAACTCGTGGGTCAGCGCGCTCTGCATCGCGTTCGGGATCCTCGGGTTCCCCGTGATCAAGCTGCTCTTCGACAACATCCTGAACCTCGCGGTGCTGGGTTCCCTCATGATCCGGCACGACCGCGGGCAGCTGTTCTGGGGACTGATCCTCCCGCACGGGCTGCTCGAGCTCACCTGCGTCTTCGTGGCCGGGGGAGTGGGGCTGCGGCTGTTCTGGTCGTGGATCGAGCCTGGTGAGCTGACCCGGGCCCAGTCCATCGCCCGCGAGGGCCGGACCGCTGCGACCGTGGCCCTCGGGCTGGCCTGCGTGCTGACGGTGTGCGGCATGATCGAGGCGTTCGTGACCCCGTCCGGGCTGCCGACCTGGGCCCGGGTCGGTATCGGTATCACCGCCGAGCTGGCCTTCTTCGCCTACGTGTTCGTGCTGGGCCGGCAGGCGCACCGCCGCGGGGCGACCGGCGACATCGACGCTCGCTATCTGGAGGACAGGGTCGCGACCCAGGCGTGACCGGGTCACGGAACCCTGGAAAAGAGCCCCGGAAAGGCCCTTTCTTCGCCCAAACCGCTCTCACGGGGTGGCCGGAGCGCCGATCATGACCCTGTGACCATGTCGACAACGGTCGACGTGTCCGACTCGCTGGACGAGGCACGGACCCGGCTGCTCAAAACAGCCCGGGCCCTCAACGGGGCGTGGGCAGCTGTGCTCTGCCCGATGGCCGCCTTGGTCGTGGCGAGCCTCGCGCTGCTGCTGGTGGCCGCCACCATCCGGCCGGTCTACGTCATCATCTGGTCGGTGCTGCTGGCGGCGACCAGCTTCAACCTGACCCGGTTCTGGCCCCACCGCCGGGCTCGGACGGGCCTGCTGCTCGGCCAGAAGGACTCCGACGCCCTGCGCACCGCCGTCGACCCGGACGGACGGCTGGCCTGGCCCGACACGGTTCGGTTGGTCCCGCGGGCCGAGGTCGAGCTCGCCGAGGGCGAGCTGGCGCTCGGGATGCCCCTCCTGGCCTGCCTCGACCCGGGCGAGCTCCGGGAGCTGCTGGGCGTGGCTGCGGTGCAGGCATCGGTCGAGGACGAGCGCGCGGTGCGGTGGGCTCTCCGGGTCGCGCACGGCGACATCGGCCGGCCGCTGGTGGGCCGCCGGCAGCGGCTGACCTGGCCTACCATGCGGCTGACGGAGGGGCTGCGCGTCCGCGCCGCCCAGCTCGACGCAGACCTCGGCAACTGGGCGGCGGCCTGCGAACGAGCTGCGGTCAACACCTCACGTGCGAGCGCGGTCGTGGTGGCCTCCCGGGACGAGATCGCCGAGGCCTGGGCGCTGATGCGCATCGAGTGGCTGGAGCCGGCCTTCGCTCGCGGCCGGCGGCACCTGTCACCGTTCACCGCGCTCCGCCACTTCGTCGAAAGTGCGGACGCCGCCGGCTGGCTGACGCACCCGCGGCCGTGGTGGCCGACGACCGGCGCGATTGCTCGCATCGTCGAGGGGTTCGAGGAGGCGCTCGCCCCGGAGCTCGACGAGCGCGGCCACCGGCTGGAGCCGATCAGGTGGGACCAGCACCCGCTCGAGGTCACCGTGCCGCACTGGCGGGCGCTGGTCACCGAGGTGCTGGACGTCGCGCGCCGGACGACGTACGACGCGGCCGTGACCCTCGAGTCCGTGCTGGTGCTGATGGAGTCCGGCGAGGGCCGCGTGCTCGCCGACGCCACCGCTGCTGACCGGGGACTGACCTGGGGGGAGACCGCGGCGTACGGCGAGTGGTCGGAGACGTTCGTCTCGCGCACGCTCACGGCGGCCATCGGCATCGCCGCCATCGACTCCTTGCAGTTCCGGCCGCGGTGGTCCTGGCCCGAGGGCGCCTCCCTCGAGGGGGACGACGGCTGGACGTTGCCGCTGGACTCCTTGGTCGCCGAGGTGCTCGGCATGGTGCGCGACGGGCTCGGCCTCGACAAGGCCTACGCCGAGCTCCGCGAGGCCCTCGAAGAGCTCGAGATCGACGTGCACGAGCCGCTGTGGCTCGACCACGACACGAGCGCCCAGCCGGAGCGGCCGGTCGGCTCGTTCACGGCCTGGCAGGGGCTGGGCGCCCGCGCGGTGGTGGTGACCGACCGCGCGCTGCACGTCTTCCGTGACGTCAAGGCGTCGCGGGTCAGCGACCCGGCCCGACCGGCCGCGCCTCCCGACGCCTCGGTCGAGCTGCGCCGGCGGATGCTCACCGTCTGGCAGGGCGACACCACCGACCAGGTGCTCGCCCTTGCCGCCACGGACGTGCGCCGGGCCCGGCTCGGCCCCGCTGTCGGTGGCCTGTGGTGGCGGCTCACTCTCTCCTGCAAGGACGGCAGCGTGGTGCTGCGCGGGCGGGGCGACGGGCTCGAGGAAGAGGCCGAGGTCAAGGAATGGCTCGGCGACCGCGTCGAGACGGTCTGGATGCACTCGACCCCGAGGGTGCGCAACCTTCGCAACGCGGTGGGCCTGGGCGGTATGACGCTGGGCAGCCTCGGGCTGCTGTGGGGCGTGCTGCTCACGATCGCGCCGCCCGGTGGGATGCCGGGGGCACTTCCAGCCGTGCTCGCGCTCAGCGGCTTCGGCGCCCTCCTGGTCGCGCTGACGCCCGACTGGATGCTTCAGCTCACGCGCCGCATCTCCCGCGCCCGAGCGTCCTAGCGCTCTAGACGAGTAGCGCCGCGATCGCGACGCCGGCCGCGGCGAAGGCGAGCACGGTCCGCGCCTTGTCCACGCCGAGCAGCCGGGTGAGGGCTGCGTCATCGCGCCGCACCAGTCGGCGGTGCAGCGGCGCGGCGAGGACGGCGGTGATCGCCATCGACAACGCCGCCAGCACCACGGCGACGACGGCGAGTGCCGACCAGTCCGTGGCCAGCCACCACGCGCCGGTCGCGGCCAGCGCCAGGTAGGCGACCAGGACCAGCGGCCGGACGGCCCGGGCCTGCCGGTCGTGCGCCTGCCGCCAGTGCGCGGCCCGTACGTGGGAGAGGGTCGGGTACACCACCAGCGTCACCGTCGCCTGGAACCCCGCGTGCGTCGCCGCCGCAGCGAGGAAGGCGGTCGCCGCCACGTCGCTCATGACGTCGGACAGTAGTGCGACCTCGAGGACGTGCTCACAGCAGCCCGTTGGCCTTGAGGGTGAGGTAGTGGTCGGCCAGGGCCGGGGGCAGCCGCTCGGCGTCGGCGTCCACCACGTCCAGACCCACGGCCCGCAGCAGCTCGGCCGTGTGCCGGCGGCGCACCATCGCCTGCTCGGCCGCGGCCGCGTCGTAGACCTCGTCGATGGTGCCGCGGGTGGCGGCGAGTCGCTCCAGCTCGGGATCGCGGACCGAGGCGAGCACGACGCGGTGGTGCCGGGTCAGCGACGGGAGCACCGGCAGCAGCCCTTCCTCGACCGCCGACGGCTCCAGCGGCGTGAGCAGGACGACGAGCGCCCGCTGCCGGCCGAACTGGGTGACCGCGCCGGCCAGTGCCGACCAGTCCGCCTCGGCGATCACCGGCTCGAGGTCGGCCATGGTGTCCTGGAGGTTGGCGGCCACGTCGCGCGCGCCCGCCGATCGGAGCCGGGCCCGGACCCGCCGGTCGCCGGCCACGAAGTCGATCCGGTCGCCGGCGCGGGCGGCCAGCGCGGCGAGCAGCAGCGCGGCGTCCATCGCGGAGTCGAGCCGCGGCACGTCCTCGACGCGGCCGGCCGACGTGCGGGAGGTGTCGAGCACCAGGACCACCCGTCGGTCGCGCTCGGGCTGCCAGGTGCGCACCACGACATTGCGGTTGCGGGCGCTGGCCCGCCAGTCGATCGAGCGGACGTCGTCGCCGCGGACGTACTCGCGCAGCGAGTCGAACTCGGTGCCCTGGCCGCGCACCCGCACCGCGGCGCGCCCGTCGAGCTCGCGGAGCCGGGCCAGCCGGCTGGGCAGGTGCTTGCGTGACTCGAACGGCGGCAGCGAGCGGACCGTGCCGGCGACGTCGAGGGTCTTCTGCCTCGCACACAGGCCGAGCGGCCCGCGCAGCCGTGCGGTCACGCCCACGGCACGCAGGTCGCCGCGGCGCCGCGGCTTCAGCGGGGTGTGCATCAGCACCCGGTCGCCCGGAGACAGGTCCAGCTTGTGCCGGTTTGCGGTGGCGCCCGCGGTGGGCTGCCAGGCGTCGCGTACGACGCCACGGACCCGGCGCCCGCCGGCGTTCTCCACCAGCAGCTCCGACTCGGCGTCGTACCCCAGCCGGACGGTGCCGATCGGGCGGCGGCTCACGGCCAGGCTCTTCACGGGCGGCGCCAGCAGCACGTCGGCGACGACGAGGACGGCCACCACCAGCAGCCAGAGCCGCACCGTGCTGGCCTCCGGGCGGAGCACGATCGGCACCAGCCCGAGGAGGAGCAGCAGCGGGACCCGACCAGTGATGACCACGTCAGCGCGGGACCGGCACCGAGTTGAGCGCGGAGGCGAGGACCTCGGCCACGTCGACGCCCTCTAGCTCGGCCTCCGGGCGCAGCCCGAGCCGGTGCACGAGGGAGGCGTGCGCGAGCGCCTTGACGTCGTCCGGGGTGACGAAGTCCCGGCCGGTGAGCCAGGCCCAGGCGCGGGCCGCCCGCAGCAGCGCGGTGGCACCACGCGGGCTGACGCCGAGGCTGAGCGACGGCGACTGGCGGGTCGCGCGGGCGATGTCGACGATGTAGCCCACGACCTCGGGGCTCACCTGGACCGTCTTCACCGCTGCCTGCCCCGCCGCGATGTCGGCCGGCCCGGCGACCGCGGTGACCCCGGCGGCCCGCACGTCGCGAGGGTCGAAGCCGGCGCCGTGCCGGCGCAGGATCTCGAGCTCCTGGTCGCGCTCGGGGATCGGCAGCACCACCTTCAGGAGGAACCGGTCAAGCTGCGCCTCGGGCAGGGGATAGGTCCCTTCGTACTCGACCGGGTTCTGGGTGGCGGCCACCAGGAACGGCGAGGGCACCTTGCGGGAGACCCCGTCGACGGAGACCTGGCCCTCCTCCATCGCCTCCAGCAGCGCGGACTGGGTCTTGGGCGGCGTCCGGTTGATCTCGTCGGCGAGCAGCAGGTTGGTGAAGACGGGGCCCTCTCGGAAGGTCAGCTCGCCCGCCTGCCGGCTGTCGATCACCATCGAGCCGGTGATGTCGCCGGGCATCAGGTCAGGGGTGAACTGCACCCTCTTGGTGTCCACCGTGAGGGCCGCGGCCAGGGTGCGCACCAGCAGCGTCTTGGCGGTGCCCGGCACGCCCTCCATCAGCACGTGGCCCTGGCACAGCAGCGCCACGAGCAGGCCGGAGACCGCGGCGTCCTGCCCGACCACGGCCTTGCCGACCTCGACGCGCACCGCGACCAGCCGCTCGCGTGCGGACTCTGCGCCGTTCCCACTCGTCACTGCCTCGGTCATGTGCGGCGTACCTCTCCGTCGAGCTCGGCCAGCTGACTGGCCACGAATGGGTCCAGCATCAAGTCGCGGTCCGCGGGACTTTTCATGTTCGCCGTACCTCTCGGTCGAGCTCGGTCAGTTTCCTGGCCAGGGTGATCAAGTCGCGGTCGGAGGACGGTACGACGCCGGTCGGGCCGAGGACGGCCACGACGTCCTCCTCGGCGCGGCCGGTGCGCCGAGCCACCTCGCGCGCCAGGACGTCGGGTGCGGTGGTGGAGCCGAGCCGCAGCCGCTCGGCGAGCCGGGCGCGCGCGGCGCGACGCAGCGCCTCCGCTGCGTGGTCGCGGTCGCCCGAACGGCGGTAGAGCCGGCCCAGGCTGCGGGTGGTCTCCACGGCGCGCACCACGACCGGCAGCGGCTCGGTGGCGAGGGCGCCGAGCCGGCGGGCCCGCCAGAGGATCACGGTGACCATGACGATCGCGAGCAGCACCAGCCCTGGCCGCACCCATCGGGGCAGCAGGGTCTGGAGGCTCACCCCGTCGTCGCCGACGAGGTCGTCGATGCTGGGCACGTACCAGACCAGCCGCTCGTCCTGGCCGAGCATCCGCAGCGCCACCGCCGCGTTGTCGGCCCGCAGGATCTGGTCGTTTGTCAGCGCCTGGTCGGCGCCGAAGAGCAGCAGCCCATCGGCCGGCTCGGTGACGATCGCGCCGGACTTGCCGTCGAAGCAGTCACCGCTCGGGTAGAGGGTCGTGAAGTCGACCTCGACGGTGAGCCCGTCGAACCGCGGGTCGTCGCATTTGGACTCGCGGCCATCGCCGAGCGGGATCGACGCGCCACCACCTAGCTCGCCGAACGCGTCGGCGACGCCGGGTCCCGCACCGACCACGATCACCGTGTGCGCGTCCCCGGTGTGGTCGCGCAGCCGCTCGATGGTGCTGGTGCCGAGATACTCCGGCAGCACGACGACCACGGACGTGCCGCCGTCCACGTCGATCGCCTCGAGATCGTCGGCGCCACGGGCCACCTGCACGTCGACGCCCTCGTCGCCGAGCACCCGCACCAGCGCCCGGGCCCCGTTCGGACCGGGGTTGTCCGGGTCCATCGGAATCGAGGTCTGGGCGCCGGTGCCGAGCACGATGGCCACCCCTACCGCGGCGACCAGGGCCAGCCCGATGAGGAGCGACGAGCGGTGCCGGCGGAAGAGGCCGGGCATCGCCTCGGGGGTGGCCGGCGGTGTCTCGAGCGTCGTGGTCATCTGCGGACCACCAGGTCGTCGTCGAGGACCAGCACGGAGCCGGCCTGCTCGCGGGTGGCCGGTCGATCGCCGTACAGCACCTCGTCGAAGAGCCGCGCGCTCTGGTGCACACGGTCCGCCATCGCGACGTACTCCCGCGCCAGGGCCTCGGCCACCTCGTGGGCGGTGGCCCCCGGGGTGTCGGACAGCCGGCCCCGCTCGACCTGCCGGACCGCGACCGCGCGGAACCCCTCGACCACCGCCTCCTCGAAGCGGCCCGCCTCCAGCGCCGCCTCCGCGCGGGCCCGGAGCTCGTCGGCGGTGACGACCTCCTCGGTCAGGACCGCGCGCCTGTCGTCCTTCTCCCGCGCGGTGTGCCGGGCTCGAGAGATCAGCCAGGCCAGCGCCAGAGCGAGCGCCACGAAGATCAGCATCGCCATGAGGGTCGAGAGCGGCGGCGCCTGCGCGGCCTGGTCGAGCCCGGTGCCGATCTTGCGAACCAGCCAGTTGAGCACCCGCTGGAACAGGTTCTCCTGGTGGTACTCCGGGTGCAGCAGCTCTCGGCGCAGCTTGGAGCGCGCCTCCGAGCCGGACGGGTCAAGGGGTGGGTCCGGCAGTCGGGCGGCCAGGGCAACGAGGACGAGGGGCGGCGTCACGAGGCCGTGATCCCGGCCTGCTGCATCAGCTCGACGTCGTAGGCCTCCTTGCGCATGCGCTGGTCGAGGTACTGCAGCGAGGTGACAGCGGAGGTGAACGGCGTGGCGAACGCAGCGGTGACCACCTGCTGCAGCGCTTGGGTGACGACCAGCACCAGCAGGGCGTACTGGGTGCCGACGGCCAGAGTGGCGAACTGGCCGATGATGCCGATCGGCAACCCGAGCACGCCGCCGGCGATGGCCACCACGAGGACCGTGAGGAGGCCGATGCCGAAGGTGCGCCAGAACTGCTGGCGAGTCAGCCTGAAGCCGCGCCCAACCGCCCCGAACACGCCGATCCGCTCGAGCATCAGTGCGGGCACCGGGAGGTAGTAGATGCGCACCCAGAACCAGATCAGGACGCACAGGAACGCCGGGACGCTGACCAGGCCCCATACGACCACGGGCAGCGCGTTGTCGCCCGAGGCGACCACGACCGCCACCCAGAGCAGGACGTAGGCGCCGATGAGCAGCATCAGGGCGAGCCCCAGCAGCAGGGCGAGTCCGACGAGCCGCCACCGCTTGCCCCGGGTCGCCGCCCACGCCTCACCCAGCGTGAGCCGGCGACCGACCGCGGCAGCGGCAGTGACGTGGGCGATCATCCCCGTGACGAGGATCGTCCCGATCGAGGACAGCACGAGCCCGATCCCCAGCGAACCGGCCGAGCCGAACAGCCCGACGAGCTCGGCGTCGCTGGTGCTGTCGGTCGCCTCCAACGAGAGGTCGAGGGTGAAGCTCAGCAGGGCGGTCACGATCACCGGCACCAGCCAGGCGACCGTCGCGACCAGGACCGCCGACCCGACGGTGGCCTTGGGGTTGAACCGGATGATGCGGAACGCCGCGTCGTACATGTCGCCGAGGCCCAGCGGCCGCAGCGGCATCGCGCCGGGCTTGTGCGCCGCGCCGAGCATGCCCGGCGCGGGTGCCCAGGCGCCCGGTGCGAGCTGCGGGGGCGGGTAGCCGGGCGGCGGCGGCTGAGTCCCGGCGTACGACCCGGTGTACGACGGCACGGGCGGCGGGGGTGGCTGCCACCCGGGCGGAGGCGGCTGGGGCGTTCCGCCAGTCCCCGGGTCCGACATGCGGCAATCCTGTCAGGTGCTCTCGTTCGAGGGGCGGTTACCTTGTCGTCGTGCGCGGGACGGTGCGGTGGGCTGTGGCGGTGCTCACGGCCTGTGCGCTGCTCGCGGGCTGCTCGGACGACGAGCCGGACGCCGCCCCGGGCGACAGCTCCGTGGGCCACGAGTCGATGTCGATCTCCGACCACTGCGCCGAGCTGCAGCGCACCGACGCGGCCGCCACCGTCACTGTCCTGGCCGGCGACGGTATGCGGCTGCCGGCGGCCGACTTCGTGTCGGAGTCACCCAACGGGACCGTGCTCGTGCTGCTGCACCAGACAGGGAGGCTGGGCCTGTGTGGCTGGGCGACGTTCGCCCCTCAGGCGGCCGCCGCCGGCCTGTCGTCGGTGGCCATCGACATGTGCGGCTACGCCGCGGCGCAGTGCGACGAGGGCGAGGCAACCCCGCCCGAGGACCAGATCGCCCTGGCGGTGGCCCACGCCCGGGAGGAGCTCGGCGCCGAGACCGTGGTGCTGGTCGGTGCCTCCATGGGCGGCTCCCAGACCGTGGTCGCCGTCGCCCACGGCGTCGACGTGGACGGCTGGGTGGACGTGTCCGGCCCGGCGGTGTGGGAGGGGGCGACCCTCCTCGACCTCGCGCCCGACGTGCAGGCCCGCGGGCTCCCCGGACTCGTGGTCCACGCGCCAGACGATGACGCGCAGCAGTACGCCGCCGCCCAGGCGTTGGCCCCGGAGGCAGGGGCCCAGTTCCTCGACGCCCAGTCCGACCACGGTTGGTTCCTGCTCAATGACCACCAGGGCACGCTGCGCCCGGACGGGCAGGCGGTCATCGACTTCGTGAGCTCGATCCAGCCCGGCTGACGGGCAGCTCGCACGCCGTGTCGAGGCCGAGCACCCGGTTCAGCCGGCCGAACGCGAGCCAGGAGCCCAGGCACATCGACAGCTCGACGATCTCCGCGTCGGAGTAGTGGGCCTTCATCCGCCCCCAGAACTCGTCGTCGAGGCCGTGGTGGTCGAGCGCGTACCGCTCGGCGTACTCCGCCGCCAGCCTCGCGCGCTCGTCGAGGTCGGCCGTCGTGCGCCAGTCGGTCACGGCCTCGGGGAAGGAGTCCTCGACCTGCACGCCGTCGCGCTCGGTGCGCCAGTCCTGGCAGAACAGGCAGCCGTTGATCTGCGCGATCCGCAGCCGCGCCGCCTCGAACTCACGCAGGCCGAGGGTGGTGTTGTCGTAGACGGCCTGGGCGAAGGTGGCCGCGGCCGGGCCGATGCCTGGCACCATCACGCCCCAGACATGGATGATGGGATCCCGGCCCTCGGGAACGTCGACGATCATGCGATTCCCAGCCGGAAATAGAACGTGTTCTCGTTCTGCACGAGCCCAATCTAGGCGAATTTGGTGCACCGGGCGATCTCTGCCAAACTGTTCCGGTTGCTCTGGCGGGTTGCCGGGGTGCATCGCACTGCTTGACTCCTGAATCGCGTCTCCTGCGTGAAGAAGGTGTCGGCGTGCGTCCGCACCGAACCAGGAGGCCCGATGAGCCCGGACTTTGCTCCGAGCATCACCAACGCCAACATCCCGAATCACGGTCTCTGTCGCCTGGAATGCACGCGACACGCCCGACCGCGGGGGTCGGTGCTGGGTGCGGGGGAGAGCAGCGCAGCAGGACCCGAGCAGCAGCACGACACACACAGACCCAGACGCGGCAGCAGACGAGTAAGGACGAGAGAGACCTATGGCGGGACAGAAGATCCGCATCAGGCTCAAGGCCTATGACCACGAGGTGATCGACACCTCGGCGCGCAAGATCGTGGACACCGTCACCCGTACGGGTGCTCGCGTCGCCGGCCCCGTGCCGTTGCCGACCGAGAAGAACGTCTACTGCGTCATTCGCTCGCCGCACAAGTACAAGGACTCGCGCGAGCACTTCGAGATGCGCACCCACAAGCGGCTCATCGACATCCTCGACCCCACGCCGAAGACCGTTGACTCGCTGATGCGGCTCGACCTCCCGGCGGGCGTTGACATCGAGATCAAGCTCTGAGGTTCGACTGATGACCATCGAACGAAACGTGAAGGGGCTGCTGGGCACCAAGCTCGGCATGACCCAGCTCTGGGACGAGAACAACCGCATCGTCCCCGTCACCGTGATCGCGGCCGGCACCAACGTCGTCACTCAGGTCCGCACCCCCGAGAAGGACGGCTACAACGCCATCCAGGTCGGGTTCGGCGAGATCGACGGCCGCAAGGTCAACAAGCCGCGCGCCGGCCACTTCCAGACCGCCGGCACCACGCCGCGCCGGCACCTGGTCGAGATCCGTACGACGACCGCCGGTGAGTTCACCGTCGGCCAGGAGCTCCCGGTCGACACCTTCGTCGCCGGCGACGAGATCGACGTGACCGGCACCAGCAAGGGCAAGGGCTTCGCCGGTGTCATGAAGCGGCACGGCTTCCACGGTGTCTCCTCCTCGCACGGTGCCCACAAGAACCACCGCAAGCCGGGCTCCATCGGCGCCTGCGCGACCCCCGGTCGCGTGTTCAAGGGCGTCCGGATGGCCGGCCGGATGGGTTCGGACACCGTCACCACCCAAAACCTCACGGTGCACGCCGTGGACGCCGACAAGGGCCTGATCCTCGTGAAGGGCGCCATCCCGGGCCCCAAGGGTGGCCTCGTCGTGCTCCGCTCGGCCGCCAAGGCTGCACCGACTACTGGTTCGGAGGCCTGAGCATGCCCACGCAGAGCACTTCCAAGCGGGCGAGCACCAAGGGTGCGGCCAGCAAGGTCGACCTGCCCGCCGAGATCTTCGACGTGGAGGTCAACATCCCGTTGATCCACCAGGTCGTGGTGGCCCAGCAGGCCGCTGCCCGTCAGGGCAGCCACTCCACCAAGCGCCGCGGCGAGGTTCGCGGCGGTGGCCGCAAGCCCTACAAGCAGAAGGGCACCGGCCGGGCCCGCCAGGGCTCGATCCGCGCTCCGCAGTTCGCCGGCGGTGGCGTCGTGCACGGCCCGCACCCGCGCAGCTACGACCAGCGCACGCCCAAGAAGATGAAGGCCGCCGCGCTCCGCGGTGCCCTCTCCGACCGAGCCCGCGACGGCCGCATCCACGTCGTCGACGGCTTCGGCCTGGGCGACGCTCCGTCCACCAAGACCGCGCTCGCCTCGCTCATCGCGATCAGTGACCGGCACCGGTTCCTCGTCGTGCTCGAGCGCACCGACGCCGTCACCTGGCTCTCGCTGCGCAACGCGCCCGAGGCGCACATCGTGGCCGTCGACCAGCTCAACACCTACGACGTGGTCGCCTGCGACGACGTGGTCTTCACGCGGGGCGCGTTCGACGCGTTCGTGGGCGGCACCGCCGACACGAGCGAGCCCAAGACCGTGCCGAGCCTCGAAGAGGCGCCCGAGCCCAAGGTCGAGGCGAGTCCGAGTCCGAGGCTGAGGCCAAGGTCGAGGAGAAGGTGGCCGCGAAGAAGGCCGCCAAGAAGGCCAGCGGCCCGAAGCAGGACGCAGAGAAGCTGGCCGAGAACGTCGAGGACTTCCCCGGCGCCGTCAAGGCGAACGAGGACG
>CAWDBZ010000017.1:0-172083 GCA_963800715.1 uncultured Actinomycetota bacterium
CGGCCGGCCCGGCCGGCGTACGCGCGCTCGGGTCGTCGTCGCCGAGGCGCCCGACGAGGTCGAGCCGCCAGGCAGCGACACCGCCGAGCAGCACCGCCACGACGAGGAGCGCGACCAGCGCCCGACCGACGAGACCGTGGCCTCGCTCACCTGATGGCACCCAACCCCCTCGTCGCGTCACGGAACGAGCCCATTGTGCGGGAGGATGCCTGACATGGAGTTCGACGTGCTCGTGGAGATCCCGAAGGGCCAGCGCAACAAGTACGAGGTGGACCACGCGTCCGGGCGGATCCGGCTCGACCGCACGCTGTTCACCTCGACGCAGTATCCGGCCGACTACGGGTTCATCGAGAACACCCTCGGCCTCGACGGCGACCCCCTCGACGCGCTGGTGCTGCTCCAGGAGCCGACGTTCCCGGGCTGCCTGATCAAGTGCCGTGCCATCGGCATGTTCCGGATGACCGACGAGGCCGGCGGGGACGACAAGGTGCTCTGCGTGCCCGTCGACCGACCCGCGGCTCGAGCACATCCGCGACATCAACCACGTGCCGAAGTTCGACCGGCTGGAGATCCAGCACTTCTTCGAGGTCTACAAGGACCTCGAGCCCGGCAAGTCCGTCGAGGGTGCCGAGTGGGTCGGCCGGACCGACGCCGAGGCCGAGGTGCGCGCGTCGTTCGAGCGCGCGGGCAACAAGCCCCCCGCCGACTGACCTCGAGTCACCGCCCGGTCAGCCCGCCGTACGCCGCGGAAGTAGGCCATCGCGCCGGAGACGTCGAGCGTCACGTCGGCCACGCCCTGGCGCGCCAGCCAGCGCTGGACCTGGTCGGACGTGCACCCCGGGCCGAGCAGCCCGGCCAGCCGCCCGGCGCGGCGCATCGGCTCGAACCGCAGCCCGGTGTCGTTGAGGATCGCGCTGCCGCTGATCACGCCGCCGAGCTTGACCACCCGCGCCATCTCCACGACCGCGCGGGCCGGGTCGGGGAAGCAGTGCAGCCCGGTGAAGGAGACCACGAGGTCGAAGGACCGGTCCTCGAAGGGCAGCGCCTCGACGTCGGCGATCCGGGTGGTGACCTGGTCGGCGACGCCGCGCTCGGCGGCCACCTTCGCGGTCCGGTCGAGCATCTTCTGGGAGATGTCGGCGGCGACGTAGTCGACGCCCTGGTCGGGGTGCAGCCCGCGCACGGCGACCCCGCCGCCGCACGGTACGTCGAGCACCCGGGCGCCCTCGGGCTGGCGGCCGATCTCACCCGCGGCGGCGTACAGCAGCCGCAGGTCGCTCTGGATGCCGGCCGCCCAGAGCGCGCGGCCGACGGTCTGGTGCTCGACCGTCCAGTCGTAGAACGAGCCCCACAGCGGGTCGTCCGACCAGCCGCCAAGGCCGGGGACCTTCGCCATGCTGCTCACGATCAGGTCCTTGCTGCGCAGCATCTCCTCCGGGACGCCGAACGCGTCGACGAGGTCGCGGGCGAGCGGGCGGAGCTTGCGGCACAGCTCGTTGATCTCGCGGCTGATCGCCTTGGAGCGGCTGCCGGTGAGCCGGCCGTGCTCCATGAACCAGGCCCGGTCGGCCTCGATGGTGGCGAGCGCGTGCAGGTCGCAGACCAGGTTGAGCGCGACCTTGTTGTCGCCGTCCTCCATCGTGCGGATCTTCTCGACGAACGCCTCCAGCACCAGCCGCTCGACGTGCGCGCGGGCGGCATGGATGACGTGGTCCTGGACCAGGGAGAACACCTCGCCCGGGTTCATCCCCTCGTCGATGCCGCGCTTGAGCCGGCGGGCGACGCCGGCCAGCATGTGCTCCTCGCGGAAGCGCAGCATCGCGAGCTGGTACTGCGGGTCGAGCAGCCCGGCCTCCTGGTCCCACTCGTCGCCGCCGGGCAGCAGGTCGCGGACCCGCTCGACGAGCTTGTGCACGTTCATCCGCTCGACCACGGTCTCGACCGCGAGCCCGGCGACGAACCGGACCATCCCGAGCTGGTCGAGGTCCTGGAAGCCCGAGGAGTAGTCGGTGAGCAGCCCCTTGGCGACCAGCTGGAGCAGGACCGTGTTGTCGCCCTCGAACGTGGTGAAGACGTCGGTGTCCGCCTTGAGCGCCGTGAACCGGTTCTCGGCCAGGTAGCCGGCGCCCCCGCACGCCTCGCGGCACTCCTGGATGGTGCGGGTCGCGTGCCAGGTGCCGAGCGCCTTGGTGCCGGCGGCGCGCGACTCGAGCTCGCGGACGAACTTCTCGTCGTCCACCTCGCCGGAGAACACCTGGTGGCACTGGCCGGCGACCACCTCCTGCGCGAAGTGCAGCGCGTAGGTGTGGGCCAGCAGCGGGAACAGCCGGCGCTGGTGCTGCCCGTAGTCGAGCAGCAGCTCCTCCTCGTCCTCCGACGTCGCCTCGAACTGCCGGCGCCTGAGCGCGTAGCGGACCGCGATGGCGAGCGCGACCTTGCTGGCGTTGATGCCGGCGCCGCCGACGCAGACCCGGCCCTGGATGAGGGTGCCGAGCATCGTGAAGAAGCGGCGGTTCGGGTTCTCGATGTCGCTGGTGTAGGTGCCGTCCTCCGACACCTCGGCGAACCGGTTGAGCAGCGCCTCGCGCGGCACCCGCACCTGGTCGAACCAGAGCCTGCCGTTGTCGACGCCGTTGAGCCCCATCTTGAGCCCGTCGTCCTCGATGCGTACGCCGGGAGCCGGCTGCCGCCCGTCCTCGTGCGGATCGGGACGACGAACGCGTGCACGCCGTGCCCCTCGTCGTCTCCTGGCCCGCGACCTCGAGCTGCGCGAACACGACCGCGAGCTCGGCGTGGGCGGCGGCGTTGCCGATGTAGTCCTTGTTGGCCTCGGGTCCTGTCGTGGTGATCACGAACTCGCCCGCCTCGGCGTCGTACGTCGCGACCGTGCCGAGCGCCTGCACGTTGGAGCCGTGCCCGGTCTCGGTCATCGCGAAGCAGCCCATCACCTTCCCGGTGACCAGGTCGGCGAGGTACTTCGTCGTGGTGCCGCGCGGTCCCGAGCTGGAGGATGGCCCCACCGAACAGCCCGAACTGGACGCCGACCTTGACCAGCACCGACAGGTCGCCGAAGGCCAGGGTCTCGAACGCCGCGAACGACGCCCCGACGTCACCGCCGCCGCCGTACTCCTTCGGGAAGCCCATGCCGGTCTGGCCGGTGGCCGCCATCTCGAGGACGACCTCCCTGACCCGCTCCCGGAACGCCGCCCGGTCGAGGGTCTCGGCCTCCTCGAGGATCGCGGCGTACTCGACCAGGTTGGTGCGCACCAGCTGCCGCACCTCGGCGTAGTGGCCGTCGAGCAGCGCGGTCAGCGCCGGGACGTCGACCGTCGGCTGGACGTAGCCGGCCGACTCGGGCTCGGGCGCCTCTGTCCTGGGAGTCCTCGCCGGGCTGCTCGTCCGCGGGTGCGGTCGTCTCGCTGGCCACGACGTGAGGCTACCCAGCCGCGGCTCCGAGCACGTGGGGCCGATCCCCGGGAGGCCGCGCGTAGCAAGCGCGACTGCGGCCCGTACTCGCGAGCGCGAGCGAGCGCGCCCCGCGATCGGCCAGGGTCCCACGGCCGTGGCGACCTGGCAGAAGCGAGCGCCAGCGAGCGAGCTTCGGCTGCGAGCGAAGCGAGCGTCGCCGCGGCCTGGGGCCGAAGCTCGCGGGGGTAAAGGCTACGGCCGGGCGAAGTAGTTGGGGGTGATCCAGTAGTACATGGACACCTCCTCGACCTTCTTGCCCGGCCGGGGCGCGTGGATCATCATCCCGTTCCCCGTGTAGATCGCGGCGTGGTAGATCGACGTCGGGCCGCCGTCGCTCCAGAACAGCAGGTCACCGGGCTGGAGCTGCGCGAGTGAGATCGGCGTCGACTGCTGGTACTGCGCCACCGAGTAGTGCGGCAGCGACTTCCCGCCGGCCTGCCACGCCATCATCGTGAGGCCGGAGCAGTCCCACGAGTTCGGGCCGGAGGCGCCGTACTGGTACGGCTCGCCGAGCTGGGCGCGCGCGAAGGCGATCGCGGCCGCGGCGTCGCCGCTGGTGGCGGCGGCGGGCGGCGGGGGCGGCGGGACCGGCGGAGTGGCGGGGGTCGGCGTCGGCGTCGGTGGGGGTCGCGGTCGGGGTCGGGCGGCGACGGTCGGCGTGGGCGCCGCGGTGGGGGTCGGCGCCGCGGTGGGAGTCGGTGCCGAGGTGGGGGTGGGCGGAGCGGTGGGGGTCTGCTCCTGCTGCTCGTCCTCGGCCTGCTGCTCGGCCTGCTTCTCGGCAGCCGCGGCCGCTGCGGCGGCGGCCTGGGCCTCGAGCTCGTCCTGCCGCTCCTCGGCGAGGCCGGCGCTGATGCCCTGGAGCCGCGCCAGCTGGCCGATCATGCGATCCCGCTCGGCCGCGTAGGTGTCGGCCTCGTCGGCCGCTGCGGCCTGGGCGTCGCGGGCGGCGTCGCGGGAGTCCCTGGCCCGCTGGGCCGCGGTGCGGGCGTCGGCGAGCGCGTCGGCGGCCTGGTCGTCGGCGGCCTGGGCCAGGGTGTCGGCGGCGTCGTAGGCGTCGTACCGGCCCTGCAGCGCGGACTCGGCGTTCTGCAGCGCGGCGGTGCTCTCGAGCACCTCGGTGATGCCGTCGGCCGCGCTGATCGCGCCGAGCGCGGTGAGCTGGGGCGAGAACTCGTAGGCCGCGACCGCGGCATCGGCGTACGCCGCGCGCTGCCGCTCGAGATCGGCGGCCGCGGCCACCGCCTGCTCCTGGGCGAGCCGGGAGGCCTGCGTGGCCTGCTGCGCCTCGTAGCGGGCGCCGTTGAACGCCTCGGACGCCTTCGCCGCGTCGACCTGGGTGGCCTCCAGCCGCTGCTGGGCCGCGGCGAGCTTGCCCCGGACCGACTCGACGTCGGTGGCCGCGGCGTCGACCGCGGACTCGGCGTCGTCGACGTCGTGCTGGGAGACGGGCGTCGGGGCGCGCCCGTCGAGGATCGGTGGCCCACGCGCGCCGGAACGGCGAGGCCGCGGCGCATGAGAGCGCATCCCCGCGGCAAAACTCCGCGCACGCACGGCCTCGACCCCTCATACGGCTCTCGACCGGCTCCTTCCCCGAGTCGGTCTCGTTGCGCACCGCTAGTCACACATCCCACATGTGTCACTTGCGGCGCACGAACCTCAACCGTAGGGCGATCCGGGCCCCCGTCAACCCAAAACGGGCAGATTTCTCGGATTCATCGGCGTGTCGCCTTGACGCACTACACCGATGTAATTCGCGCGGCACCGTCAGTCGCGCAGGACCGGGACCGCCGACGTGGTGGTGGTCGGGTGCGAGCGCAGCCCGCCGCGTTCGAACTTCTGGCCGCTCGCGAGCCCGCCGACGTAGAAGCTGACCAGGGCGATGAGGACGCCGGCGACGTCGTCGGCGATGTAGTGCCAGCCGAAGTAGATGGTGGCGACCGCGGTGATGCAGAAGTTGACCCAGACCGCGATCCGCAGCCACTTGATGTTGATCGTGTACTGGACCATCAGCGCGACCAGCATGGTGATGCCGCAGTGCAGGCTCGCGAAGCCGGCCACCGACTGCACCGCGTTGGTCAGCGAGCCGGTCACGACGTAGTCGCGCGTGAAGTCGAGGGAGTCCATCAGCCGCTCGGACGGCGTGTTCGGCAGGTCGGCGTAGAGCGCGATGTAGCGGAATCCTGGACCGAGCGTGGGCAGCGCGTAGTAGGAGATGGTGCCGAGCACCCAGGCGAGGCACTGCGAGGTCACGAACCAGTAGCCGTAGGACAGGTTGCGGGCCCACACGACCCAGGCCGTGACGACCAGGGGCACCATCGGCAGGAACCACAGGTAGACGAACGACAGCGCGTAGGCCGCGACGCCGGTGCCGAGCAGCCCGTGCAGCAGCGTGGCCGGGTCGTGGCCGAAGAGCAGCGCGTGGTCGACCAGGTGCAGCTCGCGGTCGTACTTGGTCTCGATGACGAACGGCAGGAACGACTTGATGTTGCGGTAGGTCACGTAGACGACGTAGAAGCAGACGATCCCCATCGCGACGAGGGTGATCCGCTCCTTGTTCCAGTGGGTGCGGAGCCGCAGCCGGACGGCGGCCGGGATCTGCTTGGGCGACCTGAGGTTCACGAAGACCGCGAGCGGCAGCAGATCGAGCAGCAGCGCGCCGAGCAGCAGGATCGGCAGCCGGATGTACGACGGGCCGAGGAAGCTGCCCTCGGGGTCGACCAGCTTCTTGTCGAGGATGACCGCCTCGGTGATCGCCCACGCCGCCATGCCCGCGGCCAGGAAGACCATGAGGACCCAGGCACGGCGATACACGCAGGTCAGTGTAGGGAGGACTCCCCGGGGTGACGCGACCGCATTCAGCCGCCCACGGGCGCCGTGCGGGTGGCGTCGACCGAGAGCCGCACCGGCTGGCCGATGCCGGGGTGCTGGTCGAGCGGTGCGACCGCGTCGATCTCGCCGACGCCGTCCACGTCGACCACCAGCCGCACCTGCTCCGGCGTGACCCGCGCCGCGGTCACCGTGCCGCTCAGCTCGCCGTCCGGCTCGACGCGGAACGCCGATCGGCGTACGGCCAGCCGCAGCGGCGGGATAGTCCGTGACGTTTGGCCCTGTGGAACTGCCGGTTCCACAAGCCGAAACGTCACGGACTATCGCGGCGGCGGGCACCCTCGAGCACGCGGGCGTAGCCGAGGAAGAGCGCGGTCTGGGGGTCGACGGGTGCGCGCCAGACCTCGTCGATCGCGCCCTGCTGGACGATCTCGCCGGCCCGCATCACCGCCAGCCGGTCGGCGACGGTGAACGCCTCCTCGTGGTCGTGGGTGACCATCAGCGCGGTGATCCCCTCCTGGGTGAGGATCGCGCGAACGTCGGTCGCGAGCCGGTGGCGGAGCCCGGCGTCGAGGGCGGAGAGGGGTTCGTCGAGCAGCAGCAGCCGGGGGCGTACGGCGAGGCAGCGGGCCAGCGCGACGCGCTGCCGCTCGCCGCCGGAGAGCGTGGTCGGCAGTCGGTCGGCGTACCCCTCCAGGCCGACCAGGGCCAGCAGCTCCTCGACCCGGGCCGCGATGCCGGAGGAGCGCCGGAGCCGCAGGGCGTAGCCGACGTTGCGCTCCACGGTCAGGTGGTTGAACAGCTGGCCGTCCTGGAACATCAGCGCGAAGCCGCGCTTGTGGGTCGGCACCCGCCCGAGGTCGGAGCCGTCCCAGGCGACGGTGCCGGCGACCAGCGGCTCGAGTCCGGCGACCGCGCGCAGCAGCGTCGACTTCCCGCAGCCGGACGGGCCGAGCACCGCGAGCACCTGCCCGTCGGGCAGCTCGAGGCTCGCGTCGCGCACGGCCGGGGTGCCGTCGTACGACACGGACACGTCGGTGAGCGTCAGCATCACAACGCCCCCACGGCTGCGGACGCCGAGCCGGTCGACGGCCAGGACCACCAGCGCGGTGGTGGCGGCGAGCACGACCGAGGCGGCGAGCGCCATGCCGAAGTTCTCGCTGCCGGGGCGCCCGATCAGCTGGTAGATCACCACCGGCAGGGTCGGGTGCTCGTCGCGGGCGAGGAACGACGTGGCGCCGAACTCCCCGAGCGAGACCGCGAACGCGAAGCCGGCGGCGGCGAGCAGCGGCCGCCACACGGCCGGGAGGTCGACGGTCATGAACCCGCGGAGCGGGCCGGCGCCCAGCGACGCGGCGGCCTGGCGCTGGCGGTCGTCGATCCCGGAGAGCACGGGCACCAGCGTGCGCACCACGAGCGGCAGCGCGACCAGGGCCTGGGCCACCGGCACCAGCAGGGGCGAGTCACGCAGGTCGAACGGCGGCTGGTCGAGGGTGATGAGGAAGCCGAAGCCGAGGGTCACGGCGGAGACACCGAGCGGCAGCATGAAGAAGCCGTCGAGCGTGCTGCGGAGCCGGCGCTCCCCGCGGCTCAGCGAGCGGCGGCTGACCACGACCGCGATCGACCCGCCGAGCAGCAGCGACATCCAGGTCGCGTCCACCGCGGTCCGCAGCGAGGTGACCAGCGCGTCGCTGACCGGGACCAGCAGGGCGTTGCCGCTCCCGGCCGTGGTCAGGTGCCGATAGTTCGCGAGGCTCCATGCGTCGTCGACCCGCAGCGACCCGACCACCAGCGTGAGCACCGGCGCAGCGACCAGCGCGAGGGCGACCGCGGTGAGGGCGAGCTGGCCGACGTCCTGGCGACCGGGCCGCCGGGGCCGCGCCGTACGCCGCTCGACGGTCGGGTCGGGGACGGCCCGGAGCCGGCCGGCGACGACCAGCAGCGCGGTGACTGCGAGCAGCTGGACGATCGACAGCGCGGCCGCGGCCCGCAGGTCGAGCAGCTGGGTGGTGAGCAGGTAGATCTCGGTCTCGACCGAGGAGTAGCGCAGCCCGCCGAGGGTGAGCACCACGCCGAACGACGTCGCGCAGAACAGGAAGACCACACTCGCAGCGCTCACCAGCGCGGGGCGCAGGGCCGGGAAGGTGACCGTGCGGAAGACCTGCGCCGGCGTCGCCCCCAGCGCGGCGGCGGCCTCGCCCGGCCGCGGGTCGAGCGACTCCCAGGCGGCGCCGACCGCGCGGATCACGACCGCGACGTTGAAGAAGGTGAGGCCGGCGATGATCGCGACCGGGGTCCCGTCCAGCCCCAGGAAGCCGAGCGGCCCGGACTCCCCCACCAGCAACCGGAAGGCGACCCCCACGACGACGGTCGGCAGCACGAACGGCACCAGCAGCAGCGCCCGGACGACGTTGCGCAGCGGGAACGCCAGCCGGTGCAGGGCGTACGCCGCGGGCAGCCCCAGCACCACGCTCAACAACGTGGCGAGCCCGGCCGACCAGAGCGTGAACCACAGCACCCGGTGGGTGCGCGACCTCCCGAGCACGTCGAGGACGCCGCCGGCGTCGAAGCGGCCGTCGACCACGAAGCCCCGGCCGACCATCCCGCTCACCGGCAGCACGAAGAAGACGGCGAGCACCAGCACCGGCCCGAGCGCCAGGCCGGCGAGGGTGAGCAGGCGCCGGGTCTTCATCAGGTCTTCACTGGCTGGTGACGTCGCTCCAGTCGCGCAGCCAGTCGTCGCGGTGCTCGGCGATCTCGGCCGGGTCGACGGTGTAGGCCTGGTCGGGCTGCTGGGCGAACTGCGCCCAGTCCGGCGGCAGCGGGGCGCCGGCGTCGACCGGGAAGACGTACATCGCGTCGGGCAGGGCTTCCTGGAACGGCCGACTGACCATGAAGTCGACGAGCGCCCGGGCGCCCTTCTCGTTCTCCGCACCGGCCAGCACGCCGGCGTACTCGACCTGGCGGTAGCAGGTGTCGAGCAGCGCGCTGGTGGTGGTGCCGCCCTCGCCGTCGACGGTGAACGCCGGCGAGGAGTCGTAGGACAAGACGATCGGCCGGTCGCCGCCCCCGCCGCCCTGGGTGAAGTCGACCTCGTAGGCGTCGGTCCAGCCCTGGGTGAGCTTCGTGCCGTTCGCCATCAGCTTGGTCCAGTAGTCCTGCCAGCCGTCCTCGCCGTACGCCGCCACGGTGGCCAGCAGGAACGCCAGCCCCGGCGAGCTCGTCGTCGCGCCCGGCGTGACGAACAGGTCCTTGTAGTCGGGCTTCACCAGGTCGTCGAGCGTCTGCGGCTCCGGGACGCCGTTGTCGGCGAACCAGGTGTCGTCGACGTTGACGCACACGTTGCCGGTGTCGACGGGCGTGAGGTCGTGGTCGTCGTCGCCCTCGAGCGCGTACGCGTCCGCGCCGTCCGGCAGCGTCGCGGCGTACGGCGCCAGCACGCCCTCGTCGATGGCCCGCGACCCGAAGGTGTTGTCGATGCCGAACACCGCGTCACCGGTCGGGTCGTCCTTGGTGAGCACCAGCTTGTTGGTCAGCGCCCCGGCGTCGCCGGACGCCTTGACGACCAGGTCGTAGCCGCTCTCGTCCTCGAACTGCTTCTGCAGCTCCTTCGGGATGTTGAACGACGCATGCGTCACGAGCACCACGCTCTTGCTGTCGTCGCCGCTGTCGTCGTCGCCGCCGACCAGCGAGCAGGACGTGGTGAGCAGTGCGGTCGCGACGAGCGCAATGACAACCCTCAAGGTGACTCCCTTCGCCGGTGCTAACCGGAGCAGGTTCAAGGGTCTGCGGCTGTTCCGCACTCTCAGCGCCTACGGGCGCTCCCCTGTCGTTTGCTCAACCATACGGTGACGCCATCACCGGTGGTTGAGGAGGGCGCCCTGCGCCCGTCTCGAAACCTCGCAACCCGGGGCCTCACCGGGAGAGCGGGACTTCCTCCTCGACCCGGCCGAGCTTGTGCGGGTTGCGGACGAAGTAGAGACCGGTGACCTTGTCGCCGTCGATCCGCATGGTGGCGATGGTGTCCAGCTCGTCGTCGAGCAGCAGCCGGAGGCCGGCGGTGCCGTTGACGGTCGTCGGCTCGGCGGAGGCGACGCCGGCGTCCCGGGTCAGCACGCCGACCATCCAGCGCAGCACCTTGTCGGCGCCGTGGATGGGACGCAGGGCAGCCTGCTTCACGCCACCACCGTCGGTGATGAGGACGACGTCAGGGGCGAGCACGTCCATCAGCGACTGGAGGTCGCCGGTCGAGACCGCGGCCATGAACCGCTCGATCACCGCGTCCCGCTCGGCGCCTCCCACGACCTCGCGCGGGCGACGGGACTCGACGTGGCTGCGGGCGCGGTGCGCGATCTGGCGTACGGCGGCAGGGGTCTTGTCGACGGCATCCGCGATCTCGTCGTAGGGCAGGTCGAAGACCTCGCGCAGCACGAACACCGCACGCTCGGTCGGCGTGAGCGTCTCGAGCACGAGCAGCATGGCGGTCGACACGCTGTCGGCGAGCTCGACGTCCTCGGCCACGTCCGGCGAGGTGAGCAGCGGCTCGGGCAGCCACGGCCCGACGTACGCCTCGCGGCGGCGCGACAGCGACCGGATCCGGTTCAGCGACTGCCGGGTGGTGATCCGGACGAGGTACGCGCGGGGGTCGCGCACCTCGTCGAGGTCGACGTCGGCCCACCGCAGCCAGGTCTCCTGGAGGACGTCCTCGGCGTCGGCGGCCGAGCCGAGCATCTCGTAGGCGACCGTGAAGAGCAGGTTGCGGTGGGCGACGAAGGCGTCCGTCGCGTCACCCAGGTTCTCCGGTCCCGCCGTGCTCATGAATGTGAGGCTACGGGCTGCGCGAGGGGCAGCTCGCACACGTCGGAGTAGCCCTGGCTCTGCAGCCCGGCGGCGGAGTTGAACCGCGACCGCATGTTCTCGAGCGCGATCATCTGGGTCAGCTCGACCACGGCCGGCTCGCCGAGCTCGTCGATCAGGTGCGCGACCATCTCGTCGGTCACGGTCAGCGGCGTCACGGACATCGCCTCGGCGTACTCCAGCACGTCGCGCTCCAGCGGGGTGAACACGTCGGACTCGCGCCACCGCGGCACCTCGCGCACCTTGTCGAGGTCGAGCCCGTCGTTGTGGGCCTTGAAGTAGCCGAAGTCGAGGCACCACGAGCAGCCGATGACGCCGGCGCTGGCGAGCTGCGCGTAGGACTTGAGGTTCTCGTCGAGCCGGTCCCATTTGTCGACCTTGCCCTCGAAGGACATGATCGCCTTGAGCACCGGCTTGTTGTGGAAGTACACGTAGCCGTTGTCGGGGAACTCGCCGCCGAGCAGCTTCTTGGCGAACAGCTTCATCATCGCGCCGTAGAGCCCGGTGACCTCGGCCTTGGGGATCCGGAAGGTGCTGGTGCTAGGCATCTGTCTGGCCTTTCGACTTGAGATGGATTGCCTTCTGCCCACAAGACACCGGCGGCCGTTGGTGTGTGACACGCTCCGTCCATGCCCTCTCGCCGCCACGAGCTGCTGGCGCGCGTGGTGCCCAAGTTGCGCAAGTCGCGCGAGCTCGACAGCACTGAGGTGGAGCGAGCCCGGCTGGAGAAGTGGCACACGACGCTGGACCGCGGCTTCCCGACCGCAGCGGTCCCGCTGTTCAGCAGGCGGTTCACCGTGGTTCGCGAGGAGCTGCCCGCGGGCTTCCCGTCGTACACGCTGACGAAGCGGGGCAGGACTCCGAGCCGGACCGTCGTCTACCTGCACGGCGGCGGGTTCGTGGGGCCGATCGACCCCTACCAGGTGCGCTACGCCACGCGGCTGGCCTCGGCGCTGGGCGCCCGGGTGGTGATGCCGGACTATCCGTTGACGCCGGAGCACACCTGGCGCGACGCGCACGGGCCGATCGTCGACCTCGTCGAGCGGCTGCTCACCTCGTCGGACGACGTGACGATCGCGGGCGACTCGGCCGGCGGCGGCCTGGCGCTGGCCGTGGCTTTGACGCTGCGCGACCGCGGCGGTCCGCAGCCCACCCGTCTGCTGCTGATCTCGCCGTGGGTCGACCTGACGATCAGTACCCCGGAGACCCACGAGGTCACCAAGGGCGACCCGTGGCTGTTCATCGGCAAGATGCAGGCGTACGCCGAGTGGTGGGCCGGCTCGCCCGACGACCTCGGCCGGCCCGAGGTCTCCCCCGGGCTCGGGAACCTGGCGGGGCTGCCACCGGCGCTGATGTTCTTCGGCACCCGCGACTCGCTCTGGCCGGGTGGGAAGCTGCTGGTGCGCCGGGCCGAGGAGGCCGGCTGGCCGCTCACCTACGTCGAGGAGCCGGGGCTGATCCACGTCTTCCCGATCTTGCCGTTCCTTCCCGAAGCGGGCCGGGCCTGGCAGCAGACCCTGGCCTTCGTGAACCGGGGAGGCGAGCGATGAAGATCTCGGCGGTCCCGTTCGCCGCGCTCGACCCGCTCACGGCGTACAGCCTCTGGAAGCTGCGCCAGGACGTGTTCGTGGTCGAGCAGGAGGCGTCCGTACGCCGACCTCGACGGGCTCGACCTGGCCCCCGAGACCCGGCACGTCGTGATGGAGGACGACGACGGCGTCGTGCTGGGCTGCGCGCGGGTGCTGGACGAGGGCGCCAGGTGGCGGATCGGCCGGGTCGCGCTGCACCGCACCGCGCGGGGCCGGGGCCTGGCCGACGCGTTGATGCACACGGCGCTGCAGGTCTGCCCCGACCGCGACATCGTGCTGGACGGGCAGTCGCCACTGGCCGCCTGGTACGCCAGCTTCGGCTTCGAGGTCGACGGCGAGGAGTTCCTCGAGGACGGCATCCCGCACCTGCCGATGGTGCGGCGCGCCCAGTGAACGCACAGTGAAGGTGCGCGTCGGCGCCGGCACCGGTGTCGAGTGGCTGATGGCGGCGATGGCGGTCGCCGACCCGGACTGGCGCGCCGTGCTCACGCACGGCGAGACGGCGTACGCCGCGACGCTGGCCGCCGGGGGGCGCTCCCTGGTCCGCGACGCCGGCCGGATCGGCCGCACGGGCTGGATCCGCCTGCTCGGCCCGCTGACCCGGGTCCGCGGCGCCTGGTCGGTCGAGGCGCTCCGCCACGCGGCGGCCGCGCTGCCGGCCGACGGGCTGCGGGACACCTTGCTCGGCGACGGCATCCAGACCTCACGATGGCTGGCGCGTGCGAGTGCCGCAGACGTGCGCCGCACCTGTCTCGGAGTGCTCGACGCGCTCCCTCGGCCCCGCCGACCGCGCGCCGGTCCTGTCCCCGGTCCGCGCCCGGCTCGCCGAGGCAGGACCCGAGCGGCTGCTCGACGAGGTCGCCCCCGGGCTGCACTACGGACCCGGCGTGCTCGACCACGTCGTGCTCCTGACGTCGTCGCAGGTCGCACCCATCGTGGTCGAGCTCGGCCAGCCCGACCGGACCGTGATCGTGCATCCGCCGCTCGGCGAGTCCGTTCCGTTGCGCGACCTCGGCCGGGCGCTCGGCGACGACACCCGCATGCGTCTGCTGCAGCTGTTCAGGGGCGGCGAACGCTCGCTACCGGAGCTGTGCGACATCCTCGGTGCGCCCCGCACGACGCTGCTCCACCACCTCGCGCTGCTGCGTGGCGCCGGGCTGGTGGACCTGTCCGTCACCGCCGGCGAGGCGAACGTCTACCGGCTCCGACCCGAGGGCTTCGAACAGCTGGCTCAGGCGGCCAAGGCGTTCGCTTTGCGCTAGAGGTGTCGAAATATTTCGACACCTGCTCTAGCGTTCGGTCATGCTCCGTGTCTGCGTCGCGCTCCTGGCCCTGCTCGCGATCACCGCCTGCTCCGACTCGGATCCGGACTCAAGGCGGACTCGAAGGCGGACCGAAGGCGGCCGAGCCGTCCGCGACCGAGAGCGAGATCGAGGTCGAGCTGGCGCCGTACGTCGAGACCCCCACCGGCCCGGTCGGGCTGACCGCGACCGAGGACGGCGCCGTGTGGGTGGTGGGCGCCCAGAGCGAGACCGTCCTGCGGATCCCGGCCGGCGCCACCGAACCCGACCTGACCGTCGACGTTCCGGGCGTGCCCCTTCGGACGACTGCGGCGTACGGATCGGTCTGGGTGACGTCGTTCGATGGCAAGAAGCTGCTGCGGCTCGACCCCGGCTCAGGCGAGGTGGTCGCGACGATCAAGACCGGCGAGGGGCCGGAGGGCGTGGCGGCCGGCTTCGGCTCGGTCTGGGTGGTCGCGCAGGACGCCGGCAAGCTGCTGCGCATCGACCCCGCCACCAACTCGGTCGATGCCGAGATCGAGCTCGAGGTCGGCGCCCGGCTGGTCAGGCCGGGTCCGGACGCGATGTACGTCGCGCACTACGCCGACGACATGGTCCTTCGCGTCGACCCGAAGACCAACGCGGTCACCAGCTCCGAGGCCGTCTGCGACGGGCCGCAGGCGATGGCGGTGCTCGACGGGCAGGTGTGGGTCACCTGCACGCTCTCCGACGAGCTGGTCGCCCTCGACGCCACCACGCTTCAGAAGGTCGCGTCGGTGCCGGTCGAGGGCTCGCCCGACTCGGTCGCGGCCAGCGCCGACGGCCGGCTCGTCGTGGTGGCCGAGGACGGACCGACGCTGGTGGTCGTCGACCCGGCCACGGCCACCGTCACGAGCGAGACGGTCCTCGGCGCCGAGCTGGCGCTCAACGACCGGGCCAACCTCGACCTCGCCCTGGTCGGCGACGAGGCGTGGGTCAGCTCGTTCAACGCGGACCGGGTGTACCACCTGCCGGTGCCGGGCTGACCAGTGCGAAGGTGACCACACCGTCGGCGGCCTCCGACCGGGTCGCCTCGCCACGGGCCACGAGCAGCTCGAGGTGGGCCTTGGTCTCCATCGCGGCCATGCCCTTGTTGAAGACGTCGAGCTCGTCGTACTGGTGCTCGTGCCGGGTCCAGCCGAGGTGGCCGGCCACCTCGGCGGAGTTGAGGGGCCCGGCGGCGAGGGCAGTCACGCATGCTCGAGCCGCTTCTCGTGGAAGACCAGCAGCTCGTCGACCCGGGCGTGCGAGGACGGCGCCACCGGCCCGTGCGCCGGGAGGATCTGCAGATCGGGCAGGCCGCGCACCTTGGTCAGCGAGGCCATGAAGTCGCCGAGCGGATTCGGGGTCGGTGGCACCGTGAAGCCGATCGAGGGCGTGATGGTCGGCAGCACGTGGTCACCGGCGAACAGCAGCCCGTCCGACCGGTCGGCGAAGACGTAGTGGCCCGGCGTGTGGCCCGGCGTGTGGACGGCGTCGAGGGTGCGCGCCCCGACGGGAATCGGGAAGTCGCCCTCGAGCCAGGTGTCGGGGTACTGCCACAGGGTCAGGTCGGGGAGCTCCTGGTCCGCGCGTCCGTCGTTCCAGAGCTGGGCGATGTCGGCCGCCCCCGCCGTGACGAGGACCCTGCCGAACGGGTTCTCGGCGACCTCGTCGAACGAGTGGTGGAACAGGTCGAGCCCCGGCTTCTCGTCGATGCCGAGCGCGACGTCGGCCCCGAGCTCGTGGCCCAGCACGGTCGCCATCGTGAAGTGGTCGCGGTGGATGTGGGTGACCAGGAACCGGCGGATGTCGCCGAACCCGGACCCGATCGAGCGCAGGCACCGGTCCAGCAGCTCGCGCGCCTCCGGGATCGCCCAGCCGCCGTCGACCAGGACCAGCCCGTCGTCGGTGCTGATGACGTAGACGTTGATCGCCTTGAGCCCGTCCATCGGCAGCGGCAGCGGGATCCGGTGGATGCCCTCGGCGACCGGCCAGGCGCCCTCGACGGTCCAGTGCTCGCCCGAGTCGGGCGAGACGGCGTACGCCGTGGGGGTGGTTGACGAGGTCACGTATCCGACCCTAGGCCTCGCTGCCGGACGTGGCAGCGCAAGGTCATGTGAGATCCGGCATGCCCAGGTCGAGGGTCGGCTGCTGGATCCCGCCGTCGATCTCGATCAGCTTGCCGGTGACGTACTGGCCCGCCTTCGAGGCCAGGTAGAGCACGCCCGCCGCGATGTCCTCCGGCTCGCCGACCCGGCCCAGCGGGGTCTTGGTCTCGAGCTGGTTCATCATCTCCGGCTGGCCGGCGACGTACTCCAGCGCACTGGTCATGATGGAGCCCACATAGATGCCGTTGACCCGGATCCGGGGCGCGAGGTCCCGGGCTGCCATCCTGGTCCAGTGCGCGAGCGCCGCCTTGGCGGTGCCGTAGGCGACGAAGCCGCGGTCGGCGGTCCGGCCCATCATCGAGCTGATCGTGACCACCGACTGCTGGCCGTCCGGGCTCTTGAGCATCAGCGGCACCGCCGCCCGGGTGAGCGCGTGCGCGGTGGCGACATTGAAGCTGAACGCCTCGGTGAGGAACCGCGGGCTGGTCTCCAGGAAGCCGCGCGGAAAGGTGCCGCCGACGTTGTTGACCACGGTGTCGATCCGGCCGAGCTCGTCGTACGCCGTCTGCGCGAGCCCGGCGACCGCGTCGAGGTCGCTGAGGTCGGCGGGGACGACGACCGCCTTGCGACCGGCAGCCCGGATCTGCGCGGCGACCTGCTCGAGCTGGTCCGCCGTACGCGCGGAGATGACGACGTCCGCACCCGCCTCGGCGAGAGCGATGGCGGTGGCGGCGCCGAGTCCGCGGCCGGCGCCGGTGACGATGGCGACCTGGCCCTCGATCGCGAAGCGGTCGAGGATGCTCACGTGCTCACCAGCCCACGGCCGGTGACCAGCGGCAGGTCGATCGCGCGGACGATGCCCGGGTCGGCCGCGACGACGGCTGGTAGCGCGTTGATGATGCGCTGCGCGGTGGTGATCATCCCGGAGACGTTGTGGTCGCCGTGCTCGCCGTGATGGGTGAAGTCGACGTTCATCATCGGCTCGCCGGTGATCTTGATCCGGTAGCAGCCGTCCGAGCCCGCCGGTGGCTTCTCCCACTCGGGGACCTGCGCGGCGTCGGTGCGAGTGATGTGCTCGAGCACCACGCGCGGGACGCCGTCCACCATGCCGACGACGGCGAACTTCACCGCGCCCATCGTCCCCTTCTTCACGGCGCCGCTCACGCTGTCGGTGTCCCATTCGGCCGCGCGTCGGTCGACCTCCTCGGTGAGCGGCTCGTCGAGGGTGACGTCGAGGCCGGCGGCGATCTGCCGCACCACGCTCCCCCAGGCCATGGTGAGGATCCCGGGGTGGAAGATCATCCCGACCTCGTCCATCGGCTTGCCGAACCCGAAGATGTCGTTCATGACGACGGGTTGGTAGTAGGTCGAGTAGTCGCAGATCTCCATGACCCGGACCTCGTCGATGCGCTGGCTGAGGCTGGTCATCACCAGCGGCAGCACGTCGTTGGCGAAGCCCGGGTCGATGCCGTTGATGTGCATGGAGGCGTTGCCCTTGGCACACGCGTCCTCGATCCTGGCGATCATCTCCGGCGGCAGGATCTCCTCCGGCCACTGCAGCAGGACCGGACCGCTGCTCGTCACGTTGATGCCGGCCTCGACGAACGACGTGAGGTCGTCGATGCACTCGAACACCCGGTCGTCGGCCATCGCGGTGTGCACGATCGCGTCCGGGGCCAGCGCGATCAGCGCGTCGCGATCGGTGGTGGCCTTGATCCCGAGCTCGCGGCCGAGCCCGGCCAGCTCGCCGGCGTCCCTGCCCTCCTTGGCCTCGGTCGACGTCCAGACGCCGACCAGCTCGAGGTCGGGATGGGCGTCGACGCCCGCGATCGCGTGCCGGCCGATGGTGCCCGTCGACCAGATAACGACGCGCAGCGGCTTCTCGGGGATGACCTGGCCCATGCGTGGAGACTAGAACAGGTTCTAGTTAGTGGGAAGGGACCCCCGATTCGTCTGTGCCGCTGAGCGGGCGATCACAGGTCAGCGCGCAGACGAATCGTCGAGGACGACGCAGCGCGTGCCGGTGTAGATGGTCGGCATGCAGCGGTTGCAGTGGATGCAGACGCCCGTCGGCCTGGCGGCCGGCGATCAGCTCGTTGACGAGCGCCGGCTCGCGCAGCAGTGCCCGGCCCATGGCGACGAAGTCGAACCCCTGCACCATGGCGCTCTCCATGGTGTCGCGGCGGTTGATGCCGCCCAGCAGCATCAGCGGCATCGAGAGCCGCTCGCGGAAGCGGAGCGCCTTGTCGAGGAAGTAGGCCTCGTGGAACTCGTACTCCTTGAGGAACCTCTTGCCGATCGGTGCCCTCATACCAAGTCGCACCGGCAGCGGCATCGCGGCCGCGAACTCCTTGATCGGCGCCTCGCCCCGGAAGAGGTACATCGGGTTCATCAGCGAGCTGCCGCCGCTGAGCTGCAGCGCGTCGAGGTGGCCGTCGGCCTCGAGCATCGCGGCGACGTCCAGGCTCTCGTCGGTGGTCACGCCGCCGCGGAAGCCGTCGCTGACACTGACCTTCGCGGTCACGGCGACCGAGGAGCCGACCTCCTCGCGGACCGCGCTAGCCACCTGCCGGGCCAGCCGGGCCCGGTTGTCGAGCGTGCCGCCGTACCTGTCCTTGCGGCGGTTCAGGCCGGGCGCGAGGAACGACGAGATCAGGTAGCTGTGCGCCATGTGCAGCTCCAGCACGTCGAAGCCGGCCCGCACCAGGGTCCGGGCGGTGTCGACGTACGCCGCGGTGATGCGGGCCAGGTCCGGCTCGGACGCGGCCCTGATCATCTGCATCGACAGCGGGCTCGGCATCCGGCTGGCACTCAGGGCGTGGACGCCGTTCGAGCGGCCGTTGGCGACCGGGCCGGCGTGGCCGACCTGGCCGGCGATCTTCGCACCGGTCTGGTGGATCGCCTCCGCGAGCCGGGCCAGGCCCTTCTCGGTGTCGGGGCCGACCACGATCTGCTCGCGGTGGGTCCGCCCCTCCGGCGCGATCGCGAGGTAGGCCACCGTCGTCAGCCCGACCCCGCCCTGCGCCACCGCGAGGTGGTAGTCGATCAGTCCGTCGGTGACCTCACCGTCCGGCGTCCGGCCCTCGAAGGTCGCTGCCTTGACCGTCCGGTTGCGCAGCGTGACCGGGCCGAGACGCGCAGGAGCGAACACGTCGGGGGCCATCGGCTCAGGCTAGAACACGTTTCAGTTTCCGGCCACGGAACAATGGCCGGGTGGCCGTCCTCGACCAGATCAGCTGGATCGTGGTCGGGTACGCCGTGCTGGTTGCCCTGGTCGCCGGATGGTCGGCGTACCGCTGGCGCGAGCGGCCTCCCTGGCTGGACTCGATGGCCTGGATGCTCGAGGCGCTGCTCGCCCTCCGCGCCGTGGCCGGCCTCGGCGTCGTGCTGTCCGGAGAACGGCCCGACAGCGTCAGCACCCACGTCGGCTACCTGCTCGCCTCGGTGTGCATCGTGCCGCTGGCGCTGCGCTCGGTGCAGGACGACAACGGCGTCTGGTCGCTCGGGGTGGTCGGTGTCGCCGCGGCGACGGTGGCCGTGATCAGCGTGCGGATCGTGATGACGCTGTGACCCAGCTCGAATACGGGGAGGCCCAACCCGCGCGGCCCGCCACCTCGCGCTCCGGCGCGCACCAGGTGCTGCTGGCCGTGTACGCGGTGTTCACTCTGTCCGCCGGCGCGCGGTCAGGGGTCCAGCTCGCGACCAAGGCCGGGGAGGCGCCGGTCGCCTACACGCTCTCGCTGCTCGCCGCGGTCACCTACGCGTTGGGTTGGGTCGGGATCCGGCGGGCGTCCCAGGGCCGCACCGCCTTCGCGTCGTGGATGCTGTGGGTCGAGCTGACCGGCGTACTGACCGTCGGCACGCTGAGCCTGCTCGAGCGGGACTGGTTCCCCGACGCCTCGGTGTGGTCGGACTACGGCCTCGACTACGGCCTGGTGCCGGCGGTGCTCCCGGTCGCCGGCCTGGTCTGGCTGCGCACCCGCGACCCGGCCCGCGTCGGCAGCGGCACTGCGACGGCGTTCCGGGTCGTCGCATTCGCCGAGGCGCTCAGCTGGCTGGGGCTGCTGACGGGCATGTTCTTCAAGTACGTCGTCGACGCCGGCGAGCAGGGCGTGCACATCTTCGGTCCGGTCCACGGCACGGTCTTCCTCACCTACGTGGTGGTCACCCTGCTCACCTGGCGATCGCAGCGCTGGTCGCTGCCGACCGCGCTGCTCGCGCTGGTCGCGTCGGTGCCGCCGTTCTGCACGGTGGTCTTCGAGGAGTGGGCGCGGCGGACGGGGCGACTCCGCCCATCCGAGTGACGTTGTCCCGCCGTTCACCCGGGGTCCCTAGCGTCCGCGCGTGCACTCCCACACGCTGTTCCGCTACCTGCTGATCGGCGCGTTCACGTTCGGGCTCGACCTCGCACTGCTCACGGTCGTGCGCAGCGGTCTCGGCTGGCCGCTGCCCGTGGCAGTCACGATCGGCTACGCGGTCGCGCTCTCGGTCAACTACGCCCTCAACCGGGTGCTCAACTTCCACTCCCACGCTCCGCTCGGCCCCGAGAGCCTGCGGTACGCCGGCGCGGTGGCCGTGAACTTCGGTGTGGTGCTGCTCGGCGTGACGACGGGGCTGGCGGCGGTCGGCGTCCCCTACCAGGTGGCCCGGGTCGCGGCGGGCGGGGCCGAGGGGATCTTCATGTACTGCGCGATGCGCTGGTTCGTGTTCAGTCCGGCTCGCTCCACGGAGTCCACACCCGCGGTTGCGGAGTCCCGTCGATCGACAGGTCAAGCCGCTCCGTGAAGAAGCTGACCAGTCCGCGCACCTGTCCGGCGTCGTGCAGGGGATCCTCGTAGGTCCAGGCGATCCGCTTCAGTGCGTGGTCATCCCCGGGCACCGACCAGTACGTGGCCCGCCCCTTGTACGCGCACGTCGTGACCAGTGCGTCGTCCTGCTCCAGGGGCACGGCGACGTCTTCGCGCGGCAGGTAGTAGCGCACCCACCGGAACGTCCCCTCGAACAGCCAGAGCGCCCGGCCGCTCTCGGCCAGCAGACGGCCGCCGTGTTCGATCCGGACGACGCGATCGCTGCGGCACACGTCGATGCGGTGGCAGGGATCGCGCGGGTGGCTGACCACCGGCTCGTCCTCGTCGAGCCAGTCGAAGGCGCGGAAGTCGAGGGCCACGAGGCCGGCCCCGTCCGGGTCGGTGAAGCGGTACGCCGCACCCTCGGCCACCGTTCCGTCAGGCAGCCGGACGGAGAGTGCGTCTCCGGCAGCCGTGTGCACGGCGAACGGGACTCGCGGATCGAGCACCGGGCGGTCCGTGGCCTGCGGCCCGGCCGGGCTCGGCACCAGGTCGGCGAGCACGTCGGCCTCGGGCACGGCGTACGACGCAACAACGCGGCGCGGTTCCCAGACGAGCATCGCGCGCGACGAGTCGACGACCGTGACGCCGCCGACGCTGGCCCTGACTCGCTTCAGTGTCGACCGGAGCCTGAGCTCGGGAAGGCTGCTGCGATCACGCGCGTCCAGGTCTATCGCCATGATTCGCAGTGTGGACCTGGACAATGCCGCCGTCGAGAGGCTCGTGGCGCGGCTCCGCGCGGCCGGCTGCGTCTTCGCCGAGGAGGAGGCTGAGCTGCTCGCCGAGGCGGCGACGTCCGCCGACGAGCTGGAGTCGCTGGCGGCCCGGCGCGCGGCCGGCGAACCCCTGGAGCCGCTGCTCGGCTGGGTGGACTTCTGCGGGCTGCGGCTCGCGGTCTCGCCCGGGGTGTTCGTGCCGCGGCAGCGCACCGCTCTGCTCGTCGACGAGGTGGTGGCGCTGGTCCGGCCGGGGTCGGTGGTGGTGGACCTCGGGTGCGGCGTCGGGGCGATCGCCGCCGCGGTGCTCGCCCGGGTCCCCGGGGTCGAGGTGTACGCCGTCGACGTGGACCCCGCGGCGGTGGCCTGTGCCCGGCGCAACCTGCTGGCGGAGCGGGTCTTCGAGGGCGATCTCTACGACGCACTGCCGACCGACCTGCGTGGTGCGGTCGACGTGGTGGCGGCCAACGCGCCGTACGTCCCGACCGAGGCGATCGCCCTGATGCCACGCGAGGCCCGCGACCACGAGCACCGCGTCGCGCTGGACGGCGGTGTCGACGGGCTCGAGGTGCAGCGCCGGGTGATCGCCGAGGCTCCGGCGTGGCTGCGGCCGGGCGGCCACGTGCTGGTGGAGACCGGCCGGGGCCAGCTCGCCGGAACGAGCGCAGCGCTCCGGACGGCGGGGTTCACGGTCGCGGTGGTCTCCGACGACGAGTCCGGAGGCGTGGTCGCACGTGGGAGGACTTACCCCAAGACAGGTATGGAAGGCCGGTCCCGCCCCAACTAGAGTTACGACGAACCGAGAGGTCTCTCGGTCGGCGACGGCTCCCATCCCCATGTGCGCCGCAGCCCCGGTGGGGGGTGGCTGCGTTCGGGGGCCGTCGCTGTTTGCATGCTCAGAGGGTCACGCGCCCCTTCACCCGCATGGTGTCCTCGGAGAAGCCGGGGCCGGAGCCGTTCTTCTCCTGCGTGTACGTCGACACCCGCAGCACGCCGGCGCCCTTCGGCACACACTTGCTCGGCACGTCGACGCGGACGGTGCCGGTGCGCCGGGACGTGGCCACGTCGGTGAGGCAGAGCGTGCCGCCCAGGAAGGCGCTGCCGTTCTTGCGCTGCGGGTTCGCCAGCACGGCGAGGGTGAACCCGTCTGGGCCGGTCTTCTGCAGCCCCGCTTCGACGATCTGGTCGAAGGTGCGGCCCGCGACGATGCGAGCGATCCGGAACGACAGCCGCACGCCGTCACCGGTGCGGGTCACGGTGAACCGCTCGAGGTCGATGGACTTGCGCTGCCCGGTGGTCGGCTTGGTGCCGCCGCCGTCGAAGATGTTCACGTCGCCGGTCGGGTCGGCCTGGTCGACGAGCGCCGTCGCGCGAGCCTGGGCGGCGGGAGTGGCGAGCACTGTCGCGACAAGCGCGAGGACGACGGTCCGGAGCATCACAGCCGGATCGTCGCACGATCACGCGAGCGCGTCGGCGAGCACCGCGGTCAGTGGCGCCGGCACCTCGTGCTCGTCGAGGGCCTCGACCAGCAGCCGCCCGTAGCGGACCTTGCGTCCGGACCCGGCTCCCAGGAACCGGTGCAGCTGGTCCTCGGTGCGCCGGCCCCGCTGGGCTGGTTGCTGCTGGAGCACCCGGAACGAGTCGAGCTCACCGTGGCCCTCGACCACGGCCAGCATCCGCTCCACCCCGAGGGCGCGGATCAGCTCGTCCTCCAGGTCGCGCTGGCAGCCGTGGAACCCGAGCGCGGCCAGCCCCTCGCGACCGGGCGCCGGGCCGAGTCCACCACGCTCGAGGCCGCCGCGGACGAACCGCTCCTCCCCCGCGTCGTACAGCCCGGTGAGGCGCAGCCCCCGACCGGCAGGGCCGAGCTCGGCGACGTAGCGAGCGATGTTGGTGGCCCCGCCCATCGCGACCACGTCGACGCCGCTCTCGGCCAGCCCCACCCCGCGCTTGTCCGCCAGCGCGAGCACCGCCTCGCGGTCGCTCTCCCCCTCGACGAGCACCGCCACACGCACACGGGCCACCCTAGGACTCGAGGCATCCGCTCTGAGCGCGACGCTGCGGCCGGCCCCAAGAGGGCCGGCCGCAGGTTTCTGCTGAGCTGCGATCAGACCAGAGCGAGCTCACGCTCCGGCTCGGCAGCAGCAGGCTGCTGCTCCTCGCCGTCGTGGTCGCCACCCTCGATGTCGATCGCCGGCAGCCGACGCTCGAGCCAGGTCGGCAACCACCAGGCCCGGTGCCCGAGCAGGCTCATCGCCGCCGGGACCAGGATCATCCGGACCAGCGTGACGTCCAGGAAGACGGCGACGGACAGGCCGATGCCGAACATCTTGGTCGTGACGTCGAGGTCGAGGATGAAGGAGGCGAACACGCTGATCATGATGAGCGCGGCGCTGGTGATCACCCGAGCGGTCGAACCGACGCCCTCGACCACGGCACGCCGCGGGTCGAGGTGCTTCAGGTACTGCTCACGGACCCTGCTCATCAGGAAGACCTCGTAGTCCATCGAGAGGCCGAACAGGATCGCGAACATCAGCATCGGCGCCAGCGGCATGATCGGCACGTTCTCGTGGACGCCGATCAGGCTCGCGCCCCAGCCCCACTGGAAGACCGCGACGATGACGCCGTACGCCGCACCGACACCGAGCACGTTCAGCACGGCGGCCTTCAGCGGCACGAGCACCGAGCGGAACACGAGCATCAGCACGAGGAACGACAGGCCGATCACGGCGCCGAGGAACCACGGCATCCGCTGCTGCAGCCGCGACGACACGTCGGACGTCAGGGCGGTCGAGCCGGTGATCGACACCTCGACGTCGGTGCCGTCAACCGCCGCGGGGATGGTGTCCTCGCGAAGGTGCACGAGCAGCTCGTCGGTGCGGGCGTCCTGCGGAGCCGTCGTCGGGGTCACCACGATGATCGCGAGGTCACCTTCGGCGTTGGTCACCGGTGAGTCCACCGAGGCCACTCCGGCCTGGGCGGCGAGACCCTGGGCGATCCTGTCGACCGTCGACCCGGGGATCGCCTTCCCGCCGTTGTCGACCACCACCTGGAGCGGACCGTTGGTGCCGGGACCGTAGCCGTCGGCCATCAGGTCGTAGGCCTTGCGAGTGGTCGACGACGGGGCGTCGTTGCCCGCGTCCGCGAACCCGAGGTGCATGGAGAACACCGGAACCGCGAGCACGACGAGGATCCCGGCTGCCGCGACGCCGTAGCGCACCGGCTTGGCCACGACCCGAGCGGCCCAGCGCGCCGAAGCGGCGTTGGGGTCGTAGGCCGGCTTCAGCTTGACGAACGGGACCCGGGCGCTGTTGACGCGGTGCTTGACCACGCCCAGCATCGCTGGCAGCAGCGTGATCGAGGCGAGCATCACGATGGCGACCATGATCGCGGAGCCGTAGCCCATCATCTCCATCATCGGCACACCCGAGACCTTGAGGCCGAGGATGGCGACGATCACCGTCACGCCGGCGAAGAGCACCGACAGGCCGGCGGTCGCGTTGGCGCGACCGATGGCCACGGGCACGGACTGGCCGGCGGCCAGGTTCTGGCGGTGCCGCGACAGGATGAACAGCGCGTAGTCGATGCCGACGCCGAGGCCGAGCATCATGGCGACCACGCCGGCGATCTTCGGGACGGGCACGAGGCCGGCCATGACCCCGATGGTGCTGCTCCCGACGACGATGGCCATCAGGGCCGTCGCGATCGGCAGGCTCATGGCGACCAGCGAGCCGAAGGCGATCGCGAGGATGACGATCGCCATCAGGACGCCGATCATCTCGCTGTTGCCGCCGGCTGCCTCGTTGGCGTAGCCGAGGCCACCGTCGTACTCCACCTGGATGCCCGCGTCGCGGACGACCTGGAGAGCCTTCTCGGCGGCGGCGAACTCGGCGCTGCCGATCTTGTCGAGGTCGAAGCCGACCGTCGCGAAGGCGGTCTGCCCGTCCTCGCTGAGGGTGGGACCACGTGGGTCGTAGGGACTGCTCACCGCGATCACGTTCGGACCGGCGCCGAGCTGCTCGACGGCCTGCTGGATCGCGGCCTTCTGGTCATGACCGGTGAGGCCGTCCTCCGAGTGGAAGATGATGTTCGAGGCGTACAGCGTCTCCTGCGGGAAACGCTCCTGGATGGCGTCGGCCGCGGCCTGTGACTCCGAGCCGGGCAGGGTGAACTTCTCGTCGTAGGCGCCGCCACCGGCGGCGTTGAGCATGAAGATCGAGACCGCGACGACGACCCAGGCGCCGATGATGCGCCACGGGTGGCGGCCGGCGAAGTGGCCGATGCGGTAGAGGACGTTGGACATGGTGACTCCTTGATGGTTGGTCTTGCGGGATGGGGACAGTGCTGTTTCAGGCATGGAAGGAAGGTAGGAACTCAGCGGGGTCGCGGGACATGGGGCGGGCCGCACCTCGCGGCAGGTGGGCCGCACGGTTTTCCGGCGGCCAACCGTGCGGGAAACCACACCCCCGCGGGGGTGTGGTCACTCGCCGGGCTGGAGGACCGTCTCGACCTCGATCTCGATGCGGATCTCCTTGCTGACCAGGACTCCCCCGGCCTCGAGCGCGACGTTCCAGGTGATGCCGAAGTCCTCGCGGTTCACCTTCGTGCGCGCCGAGAACATGGACCTCTCGCCGCCCCAGGGGTCGCGCGCGTGGCCCTCGAAGGTCACCTCGAGCGGGACCTCGCGGGTCACGCCGTGGATCGTCAGGTCGCCGAGGACGATGCCGTGAGTGCCCGTCCACTGCGCGCTCTTGCTGCGGAACGTCGCCTCGGGGAACTGCTCGACGTCGAAGAGCTCGGCCGACTTGATGTGCGCGTCGCGGTCCGTGTTGCCGGACTCCACACTGGCCATGCCGATGACGACGTCAACGCTGGAGTCGGCGAACCTCTCGGCGACCTGCACGGAGCCGCGGACGTCGGTGAAGCGTCCGCGGACCTTCGTGATCATGAAGTGCCGTCCGACGAACGCCACGTCGGCGTGCCCGGGGTCGATCTCCCATCGTCCGGCGGCCGGGAGGGTGACGCCGTCGACGTACCGGGTGGTGCTGGTGGTGGTGGTCATGACTTTCTCCTTTGGTCCACTCCGGCCTTGTGCCGATAAGTGTGGTTGCACGCACATATAATCATCGAGTGTCACACCTGTCAAGATGCGTGCGCCCGCACATTTTGATACCGTCATCGGCATGCCAGAAGAAATCGACCGGGTGGCGGCCTGGGCAGCTGTGCTGCGCGTGCACGCTGCGTTGATGCCGAAGCTCGAGCGCGAGGTGACCCGTGCGGGTCTGCCGCTCACCTGGTACGACGTCCTGCTGGTGCTGAACGCGGCCCCGGACCGGCGACTCACGATGAGCGAGCTCGGCGCCCAGGCCGTCGTGAGCCGGGAGCGGGTGAGCCGCGTCGTCCAGGAGCTGGAGCGCGCCGGACTGGTCGACCGATCCCCCAACCCCGACGACAAGCGCTCCTCCTACGCGCAGATCAGCAGCGAGGGCCGGCACCGGCTTGCCGCGGTGGCGCCCGTCTACCTCGCCGGCATCGAGGAGCACTTCACCGGGCATCTCTCCGACCGCGAGATCGTCGCGCTGACGAAGGCCCTGGGAAAGGTTCTCGCGGCCGAGGAGCGCAACCAGCCCCTTCCTCGCTGATCGGGTCCCGGACCTCTCCCCCGCTCAGCCGTGCGCCAGGAAGGCGGCGATCAGCTCGTTGACCACCTCGGGGCGCTCGACCTGCAGGAAGTGTCCGGCGCCCGCGACCACCTCGAAGCTCGCGGTGTCCGGCAGCTTGGTGGCCGCGTGCTCGGCGTACGCCGCCTGCAGGCAGCCGTCGTCGGCGCCCTGCAGGCAGAGCTGCGGCACGGTCGGGATGCCGTTGAGGGTCCGCGCCCAGGCCTTGTGGTCCGCGGGGACGGCCCACGGTGCGCGGATCGCGCGGTAGTAGCCCACGGCCGCCGCCACGTGCGCCCGGGTCGGCCAGGCGGCGCGGACCAGCGCGACGTCCTCGGCGGCGTCGTAGCCCGGCGACCAGTCCTGCCACAGCTTCGGCAGCCAGCGGTCGACGGTGCGTTCGGGGAGCAGCGGCACCTGGTTGAACATCGTGTACCAGCTCATCCGCAGCTGCCGTGGCGTCAGCCGGACCGGCGCGCCCTGCATCGCCCCCAGCGGAGGCACCGCCAGGGTCACGATGCGCTGGTACGGCGAGTCGGGGTGCGCCCCGAGCGCGTTGGCCGCGATCGCGCCCCAGTCGTGCCCGACCAGCACCGTCCGCTCGTCGCCGCCGAGCTGGCCGTGCAGCGCGACGGCGTCGGCCATCAGCGCGCCGACGTGGTAGCCGTCGGTGGCCAGCCCGCTCGGCGCGTAGCCGCGGAGGAACGGCGCCACCACCCGCAGGCCGCGGGCGGCCAGGTGTGGCCCGAGGTGCCGCCAGGTCCACGCGGTGTCGGGGAACCCGTGCAGCGCCACCACCAGTGGGCCATCGTCCGGGCCCCAGGCGAGGCACGACAGCTCGACGGTCGGCAGCTGCACCTGGACGACCTCGGGCCTCGTGGACGGCACGGGCTCAGGCTAGGACGATGCCTGGGTGGAGGCAGGGGCGCGTCCACTCTGGGTCTGCCCGGAGTGCGGCCGCGGGTTCGCGAACCCGCACCAGAGCCACGCCTGCGGTCCGCTCGACCTCGCCCATCATTTCGAGGGCCGCAGCGACGCCGTCCGGGCGACGTACGCCTCGTTCCTCGCGCTGCTCGAGGAGAACGGCCCGGTCACGGTGCTGCCCGAGAAGACCCGGATCGCGTTCCAGGTGCGGATGTCGTTCGCCCAGCTCACCCTGCGCAAGCAGTGGGCGCTCGGCCACCTCGTGCTGGCCCGGCGCGTGGCCGACGATTCGTTCACCAGGGTCGAGACGTTCTCGCCGCAGAACCATCTGCACGCGTTCCGGCTCGACGGTCCCGACGAGGTCGAGAAGCTGCGACCGTGGACGCCGGAGGCCTACCTGGTCGGCTGTCAGGAGCACCTCCGACGGTCACGATGAAGAAGGAGCCGCCCCGGTCATGACCCAGCAGTGAGCGCCTGGTCCCCGGCGAGCAGCAGCGTGTCCTCGGGCGTGGTGGGGTGGAACTTCGCCGCCCGGATGTCCCGGTAGCAGCGCTCCACCACCGAGCCCCGGAAGAACGCCGATCCGCCGGCCACCTCCATGGCCAGGTCGCAGACCTCGATGCCGGCGAGCGCGATCTCGCGCTTCGCCAGCATCACGGCGGTCAGCGTCTCCATGGACGGCTGCGGGTCGGGCCCGACCTGGTCGAGGACAGCGTCGAGCGACCAGCGCGCGACCTGCAGCCGGTGCTGCATGAGACCGACCTGGCGGCGCACCGTGGGGTCGTCCGCGCGGGCACGCGCGGCCGCGACCGCGGCCGCGCAGGCCGCCTCGGCCACCCCGAGGTAGGCGGCGGAGACGATCGGGAACGCGATGCTCCCGATCACCTGCAAGGGCGGGTCCACGACGCCGTACGGCCGGTTGGCCAGCACGCGCTCGTCGGGCACGAAGACGTCCTCGAGCACGACGTCGTTGCTGGCGGTGGCCCGCATGCCCAGGGTGTCCCAGTTGTCGAGAATGCTGACGCCCTCGGACGCGAAGGGGATGGCCAGGTTGAGCACCCGGCGACCCTCTTCGGGGTCGTCGTACGTCGCCATGGTGGACATCGCAGTCCCGGCTGTGGACTGGCTGGCGAACCGCTTGTGGCCCGAGACCAGGTAGCCGCCGTCCACCTTCACGGCCTCGCCGCGCGGGTGGGTCCAGTCACCGCCGCCGGTGGAGACCAGCACGATGCCTTCCTCGGCGACGCGACGGAGGGTGGCCTCCGCGCCGGGGAGGCCGCGGCGGTACCGCCAGGCGGTGAAGCAGACGACGTGCTGGTGCATCGACGTGGCGAGTGCGGTCGAGCCGCAGTGGTGCGCCAGCTCGCGCTGGAGCTCCGCCAGCTCGCGGTTGTCCGCGCCGAGCCCGCCGAGCTCCACCGGTACGCCGGCGGCGAGGAGCCCGGCGTCACGGATGGCGTCCAGCGCCTCGGACACGAAGGTGCCCTCGACGTCGTGCCGGCCGGCGTGCTCGGCCAGGACGGGCGCGACGGTGGCCGCGCGGTCGAGGAGGGTGTCCGTACGGGTGTCTTCAAGAATGGTCATACCCAGAGGGTCCGCGTCCAAGGCCCGGCAGGAATAGTGCAGGTTCTGGACCTGGCCAGTACAACTTCTGGACTGCCGCCGGAGCCGGTGCGACCATGAGGCATGCCGGAGTACGGACGTTTCTGTCCCGTGTCTCTCACGACCGAGGTGCTCGCCGACCGGTGGACGCCGCTCATCGTGCGTGAGCTGGTGCTCGGCAACACCCGGTTCAACGACATCGCCCGCGGTCTCCCGGGGATCTCCAGGTCCCTGCTGACCGCACGGCTGCGGCACCTCGAGAAGCGCGGAGTGGTGGAGCGGTGGTCATCGGAGTACCACCTCACCCCCGCCGGCCGGGACCTCGAGAAGATCATCGACGCATTCGGTCGGTGGGCGGTCGAGTGGCTCTTCGACGAGCTCTACCCACACGAGGTGCACCCGCACACGCTGATGTGGTGGATGCACCGGCGCACCGACCCGGCGCGGTTCCCCGACCGCCGGGTGGTCCTGGAGTTCGTCTTCACCGGTTCCGACTCGATGACGGTCTGGCTGGTGCTCGAGCACGGCGAGGTGTCGGTCTGCCACCAGCACCCGGGCTTCGACACCGATGTGCAGCTGCGTGCGACCACCGCGACCTACAGCGACATCTTCAACGGACCGCTGGCCTGGCCCGACGCGGTGCGGTCGGGCGCCGTCGAGATCTCCGGACCACCGAAGCTGGTCCGCGAGCTGCCGAGCTGGTTCCTGTGGAGCCCGTGGGCCGAGGTGACCCGGGAGCGGATGGCCCGGGCCTGACCTGACTACCCTGCCGACGTGGAGCTCGTGGTCGTCGTCGGTGGCGCGAACGTCGACGTCAAGGCGCGCACGGCCAACGCCCTGGTGACCGGCACGAGCAACCCCGGCACCGTCGTCCGCACGCCCGGCGGCGTCGGCCGCAACGTCGCGGAGAACCTCGCCCGGCTCGGTTCACGCGTGGCCCTCGTCTCGACGGTCGGGTCGGACCCGGACGGAGACTGGCTGCTCGAGGAGACCGCCGCGGCCGGGGTGGACGTGTCGCCGGTGCTGCGCGGCGGGCGGACTGGCCGGTACGTCGCGGTGCTCGACGCCGACGGCGAGCTGGTGGTCGGCGTCTCGGACATGGTGGCCACGGACGCCCTCGGGCCGGAGGTCCTCGACCACGGCCTGCTCCGGTCCGCGGACCTGGTCGTGGTCGACGGCAACCTCCCGGCGACCACCGTCGACGCGGTCCTTGCCCTCGGCGTCCGGGTCGTCATCGACCCCGTCAGCGTCGCCAAGGCGCAACGGATCTCCCCACTGCTGAGCGGGATTCGACCCGTCTACGCGATCACGCCCAACGAGGACGAGCTCGCTGCCCTGGGCTCCGTCGAGCAGCTCCATGCGCGCGGCGTCGAGGTGGTGTGGGTACGCCGGGGCGCGGCCGGGTCGCGGCTCAGCACCGCCGACGGCGTGGTGGAGCTCAAGGCGCCGGCGGCGACTCCCGTGGACGTGACCGGGGCGGGCGACGCCATGCTCGCGGCGTTCTGCCACCGCCTGATGGCGGGCGCGTCCCTGGCCGACGCCGCGGCGTACGGCCACGAGGCCGCCGCCCTCACGGTGACCAGCCCGCACACGGTCGTCCCCGACCTGCGCGACAGGATGTCCCCGTGACTGTGCTGTCAAGGATGGGGCTGACGGACGAGGTGGCCGAGGCGGTCGCGGCCGGGCGGCCGGTGGTCGCCCTGGAGAGCACGATCATCAGCCACGGCATGCCCTACCCGCAGAACGTCGCGATGGCGACCGAGGTCGAGGGCATCGTGCGCGAGCACGGCGCGGTGCCGGCGACCATCGCGGTGCTGGGCGGCGTTCCGAAGATCGGGCTGTCGCCCGAAGACCTCGAGCTGCTGGCCAGCGACCCGTCGGTGGTGAAGGCCAGCGTCCGTGACCTGCCTTCGATCATCGCCCGCCAGGGGCACGGTGCCACGACCGTGGCTGCCACCATGCGGCTCGCCTCCCTGGCCGGGATCCGGGTCTTCGTGACCGGCGGGCTCGGCGGCGTGCACCGGGGCGCCGCGACGTCGTTCGACATCAGCGCCGACCTCACCGAGCTGTCGACGACGCCGGTGTGCGTGGTGAGCGCGGGGGTGAAGAGCATCCTCGACATCGGCCTCACCCTGGAGAAGCTCGAGACCCTCGGGGTGCCGGTGCTGGTCGACGGCAGCGACGAGTTCCCATCGTTCTACTCGCGCAGCAGCGGCTTCGCGGCGCCGCTGCGTGCCGACGGCCCGGACGAGATCGCTCGTGCGATGGACGCGGCGTGGTCGCTGGGGCTCAGCAGCGGCCTCGTCGTCGCGCACCCGATCCCTGTCGCCGACGAGATCCCGGCTTCGGAGATGGATCCGGTCATCGCCCAGGCCCTCGCCGACCTCGACGCCCAGGGCATCGGCGGGCGGGACGCGACGCCGTACCTCCTCGGCCGGATCGTCGAGCTCACCGACGGCCGCAGCCTCACTGCCAACATCGCGCTGGTCCGCGAGAACGCCCGGGTGGGCGCCGAGATCGCCGTCCGGTACGCCGCCCGCCACTCGTCTTGACCAAACCGCTGCGCCGCCGAGCCCCGGCCCAGACACTGTCAGGGTGTCGATGACCTCGGGAGCCTACGACCTGCCCGCTCCGGTCCAGGGCCTGCCGAACGAAAAGACCGTGGTGGTGCAGGCGCGCAGGCGCGTCACCGGCGAACCCACCCTGTGCGGCTTGGCACTGCTCAACGGCTTGATCGGTGCCGTGGTGGTTGGCGCCGTTGGCGCGTGGGGGCTGTGGTCCTACGCCCAGGAGGACGGGACCTACTCGTCGACGCCCGAGACGGTGGCCGCCTTGCTCGCGTTGATCGCCTCCGGGGTGTGCACCGCTGCCGTGGTCGCCGCCGCATCGGCCCAGTCCGACGGACGCGAAGTCCGTGGCGGCCAGGCGTGGGCGCTGCTTCGCGGCCGCTGGGTGGCAGTCCTGTCCTGGGTCGCACTGAGCGTCGTGGTCAACCAGGGCAGCTACGTCGTGCTCGAGCTCCTCGGCGTGGGCGGCCTGCTTTCAATGGCAGTCCTCTTCACCTGGCTGTTGGGCACGGTCTACGCGCTGCCCAGCGCCGTCCTCAGCGGTGACCTCCCCCACCGGGCCCTGGCGAGGTCGCTCGGGTTGGTCCGCGACACCTTCGGCTACACCCTGAGCAACAACCTTCGCGCACTGTTCCCTTGGTTCCTGTGGGCTGCCGGCGCACTGGTCCTGAGTGGCATCGGCGCCCTGGTCGTCTACAGCTACGTCGGCAAGAACGACTCGTGGGCGGCCGCGGGACTGATCCTGGCCACCCTGGGCCTGGCCGGCACGTACCTCGCCGTCGCGATGCAGGCCGCGGTGACGGCCGTCCTCAACACCTCTGTTCTCCGGCACCACCTCGGCATGCGTCCTGCCTCTGAGTAGTCGATTTCCCAGTCCGGGTTTGGATTCCGGCCGATCGGGCGAGGCTCATGGCATGGGCGACATGGTGATCAAGTACGACACGTTGGCCCTGTCGCAGCAGGTGGTCGAGCGGCAGGAAGGCCACGCGCACCGCATCGCGTCGTACCTCCCTGACCATGCGGACATCGGTGACTCGACCGGCGCACTGCTGTCGGTCTTCGACCCGCTGTCGAAGGCCGCGGTGACCGCCGGCAGTGACGCCGCCCGAGTGCTCGGCGAGCTCGAGCAGGCGATGGCCGGGGCCATCGGCGACACCCAGGTAGACGTCGCCGACCAGGACGGGAAGGTCGGCGATGCGTTCTCCAAGCTGATCGGCAGGCTCGGCACCGACGGCGCCGACGGCAACTACCCCGACCTCGGCGGGCCGACGTTGCCGGCCGCGGGCGAGAACGCGCCGGACGGGTACGGCGGGGTCGAGTCGTTCTTCTGGCAGAAGGGCGAGGCGGCCGTCGAAGCGCTCGACGGCGGCGTCAGTGACGTTCGCGGGCTGATCGACCAGCTCGGCCAGTGGAGCGGCACGCAGAACGTCACCGAGCTCGTCGACGCCTCGTCGTTCCTGGTGTCGCCCCAGGCTCCGGACAACCCTGTCTCTGACCTGCGTTGGAGCGCCGGAGCACTGCTCGGCAGCATCGACTGGGTGGCGGAGCAGTTCGTCGGCTTCTCGATCCTCGACCGGTGCGTGTTCCACCCGTTCGCTGGTGACTGGCAGGGCATCTTCAAGGCGTCCGAGGCCTGGAACCACGCCGGCGACGCCGCCCAGGGGATCACTCGCAACCACGCCGGCCTGGTGGCGTCGACCCCCGCGTCCTGGCAGGGACTCTCGGGGAACTCGTTCCGCACCGCCATGACCACGATCGCCGGCGCGACGTACGGCCTGAGCGCCGCGTTCTCCTACGCCGGTGGGCTGGTGAAGACGCTGTCGACGGTGTGCAAGCTGGCCTGCTCCGGCATCGGTGCGCTGCTCAAGATGATCGCCGACAAGCTGCTCAAGATCGCCGCCGAGGCCGCGACACCGGTGATCGGATGGGCGATCGGCGCGCTCACGATCTACGACGACATCCAGGACATCATCAAATGGGTCCGCCGGGTCAACCTGCTGGTCGAGACCATCGCCTCGGCCATCCAGGACTTCGCCGAGGCCAAGGTGTCGATCCTCGACAAGGCCAAGCTCATCGAGGACCTGGCCCAGGGCGCGGGCGCCAGCGCCGCGGCATGACCAGTCGCGAGGAGGAGCTGCTGCGCCGGGTCGAGGGTGCCCTCGCCGAGACGCAGCGCGACGCCGAGCGGGTCGCGAGGCAGGACGCACCCCGCGAGGAGCAGCGTGCGGAAGCCGCCCGCTCCGGCGACCTCGGCCGCGACTGGCAGGACGTCCAGCGTCGGATCGACGCCGGGCAGACCTCGCTGGAGGCGGTCTTCGGGGGCATCGACCTGACGCCCGCCGCCGTACGTCTGCGTGACCAGTCGCGTGCCACGATCGAGGCCATGGAACTCCCCGACGAGCTGGCCGGTGAGCTCGCGGAGCTCCGGGAGGCGCTGCCGTGACGAGCGCCCCGATCGAGGTCGCAGACTGGCTGGACGGCAAGACCTTCAGCCCCCGGATGACGGCCACGCTCGGCCTGCCCTCGGCCGACGCTCTCGCGTTGGTGTCCGGCGCGCTGACGTCGCAGGGGTTCAAGATCAAGGACGCCACCGCCACCGGCTTCCGGGCTTCGTGGATGGACCTGACCGGGTGGCTCGGCGTGGCGATGGCAACCGACTGGGACTTCCAGCGGACCCGACTCGTGGTGACCGCGTCCCCTTCCGGACCCGGCTCCACACTCACCATCGCAGTCGAGAAGGGCGGCGAGCACCGCGGCGGCCGCCGGCGCGGACGTGAGGCTCTGACGGCGGCGTTCCAGGACGCGCAGCGCCGAGGCGTCGCCGTCACCACCACCCCTTGGGAGAAGGCATGACCACCGGACCGTCCGACGACGAGCTCCTGCCCGGCGAGCACCCGCCCTTCGACGAGGCCGACGAGGCCGACGTCCTCGAGCAGGAGCTCGAGGTCCCGGACGACGACGAGGACTACGAGCGCGGCTGACACTTCGGCAGGCACTTGGCATTCGTGGACCGATGAGAAGCGGCCGGTCGTCGGGTCAGACCCGCGTCAGTCGACCGACGAACAGGGGACACGATGAGCGACATCAGGGTGCTGGTGACCGGAGCGAGCATCGCGGGTCCCGCTTTGGCCCACTGGCTGTGCCGACGGGGTGCCGAGGTGACCGTGGTCGAGCTGGCACCCGGGCTGCGTCCGGGTGGGCAGGCTGTGGATGCGCGCGGGGTGGCCAAGGAGGTCATCCGGCGGATGGGCCTCGATGCCGAGGTGCGCGCGGCCTGCACCGACACCGCGGGTGCCTACACGGTGGACGCCGACGGGAAGGTGCTCGAGACCTTCCGCGCGGACGAGAACGACGGCGACGGGTACATCTCGGAGATCGAGGTCCTGCGCGGAGACCTGTCCCAGGTGCTGTACGACGACACCCGCGACGGTGTCGAGTACGTCTTCGGCGACCGGATCGCCGAGCTCACCCAGGACGCGGACGGGGTCGACGTCACCTTCGCCGGCGGCGACCGGCGACGCTTCGACCTGGTGATCGGCGCCGACGGGCTGCACTCGGCGCTGCGGGCGATGGTCTTCGGGCCGCGCGAGCAGTTCGTCCGTCACCTCGGGCTGGTGCTGGCCTTCTACAGCGTGCCCAACGAGTTCGGGCTGGACCGCTGGTTGATCGACTACCAGGAGGCGGGGCGCTCGGCAGGGCTGCGGCCGATCAACGACGCCAACCGGGCGATCGCCATGTTGTCCTTCCCGGCACCCGACTTCGACATCGACTACCGAGATGTCGAAGCCCAGAAGAGGCTGCTGCGCGAGCAGATGGCCGGATTCGGCTGGGAGACCCAGCGCATCCTCACGCACCTGGACGACACCCCGGACTTCTACCTCGACCAGGTCGCCCAGGTGGTGATGGACCGCTGGTCGACCGGACGGGTGGGGCTACTCGGAGACGCGGCGTTCAGCGCGTCGCCGATGTCCGGGGCGGGCACCGGGCTGGCCCTGGTCGGCGCCTACCTGCTGGCGGGGGAACTGGCCGCCGCCGACTGGGACCCTGCGGCCGGGTTCGCAGGCTACGAGGCGCGGATGCGCACGTACGTCGAGGACAACCAGGAGATCGGCCGGCTGCACGTGCAGATGCTCGCCGCCCCCGACCCGGACGCCGAGCCGGGCCCGGAGCCCGACATGGAGGCCATCACCGCGCTGGTCGAGCGCGCGGTCGGCGGCCCCGAGCTGCCCGACTACGAAGGCCTGCCGGACCACGGGGCTCCCGCCCGGCGCTAGAAGGACTGATCGGCTCGGGACGATCCGCAGTGGTCGCGCGCATCAGCCGATCTCGGCGACGACCTGGCGGGCCACCCGGAGTCCTGTCCGATAGGCGCCGTGCACGGTGGAGCTGTAGTCGGGTTCGGTCGCCTCGCCGGCGAAGAAGATCCGACCGGCGACCGGTTCGCCGAGGGTGACCCTGTCGGCTCGGGTCGAGCCCACGGCGTTCGTCGAGTAGGAGCCGTGCGCGAACCGGTCGAGTGACCAGTCGGTCGTCTTCATGGCCACCGGTGCCGGGATGCCATGCCCGAACATGGACCGCAGGGTCTGCATCGCATCACTGCGGATGTCGTCGGCAGGGGCACTTTCGATCGTGCGAGCTCGGTCGCCTCCGTGGAAGGCCACGAGGACTGCCGGGCCGGTCTTGGCCAGGCTGAACCACTCGGCCCAGGCTCCGTGGCGGGGGCCGAGGAACTCCTGCCAGTCCTCGTCGATCGGCCAGAAGGGCTTCTCGAACTGGAGGAAGGTCTTGCTCAGGACCCCCACACCCAGCCGATCGATCGCCTGCTCATGCTGTTCGGGGAGGCGGGGGACGAAGTCGATCGCCTCGTGCTTGAGGGCCCCGAGCGGAACAGTCACCACGACCGCTCGTGCCTGGAACACACCCGCACTGGTCTCGACCCGGACGCCGCTCGTGCGTAGGACCAGGCGCCGCACGGTTACCCCGCGCTCCACGCTCAGGTGCCGGGCCAAGTACGCCGCCACCCTGTCGTAGCCATCCGGGAAGAACGCGTCCTCGCCAGTGGGGCCGAACTCCTTGCCCTCGTCGATCGTGCGTGCCGACAACGCATCGGGATCGGCTCCCCACTCGGTCGTGTAGTGGGCGTTGAGGTGGAAGGCCAGCTCGTCCTCGACGAACCCGTTCAAGTGGAGCTCGGCGACCCGTCGCCGTACTGCCTCCGCCAACGACTCGTCGTGCGGGCGTCGGTGGGCCTGTCGCTCGGCCTGCTCGACGATCCGAGCCCAGCGTCCGCTGTGCGCTCGTACGCCTGCCGCCTTCAGCCGCGGATCGATGTGCACCCGCCCCGAGTCGTACGAGGAGGGAACCAGCCGAGCACCCGCCCGGTCTGCGATCGGGGTGAGGGGGTTGCCGGCGGCGTAGCCGTGGATCCAGGACGCCCCGAGGTCCAGCGGCGTCTCGGGCCACCCGCGCCAGGTGTGGACCCGGCCTCCCAAGCGTCGCCGCGCCTCGAGGATCCGCACGTCGTACCCTGCCCGGCGCAACCGGTCGGCAGCGACGATGCCCGCGACGCCGGCGCCGACCACCACCACGGAGCCGCCATCCCCACGGCGGGAAGTGCGCCGCGGCCGCACCGCCCCCAGGAGCGACGCCGGCGTCACGCCGACGATCAGAGAACGCCGGCTGACGACGGCCTGGTGGAAGACCACCCGATCAGTATGTCCGCGGCCACGACTCCCAGCTGCGCCTGGCCGTGGCCGCCCATCTGCGGGCGTTCGCTCCCACATCAAGCATGATGAAGCGTGCGAGACAGGTGGCGACGGAGGCTGGCTCGCAATCTGACTCGGTTGCGCAACGACGGCCGCGCGACAGTCCTGTGGTCCCTGCGGATCACGATCGCCGCGGTCGCGAGCTATGTCGTAGCGACGCTGTTCTTCCCGGGCACGCAGCCACTGCTCGCACCCCTGACCGCGATGCTCGTCGTCCAGGTCACGCCGGTCTCGCTTCTCGCCAGCGGTCTCGATCGCGTGGTGGCCGTGGTGACCGGCGTGTCCCTAGCAGTGGCCTTCGCTGCCGTCCTCCCGCTCGAGTGGTGGAGCCTCGGCCTGCTGATCTTCGTCTCCGTGGCGATCGGGCAGGCGCTACGCCTGCGCGAAAACCTCATCGAGGTCGCGATCAGCGGCATGCTGGTGCTCGGCGTCGGCTCGCTGAGCGCCGGGTCCGCAGCCTGGCAGCGAATCGCAGAGACCCTGGTGGGTGCCGGCGTAGGTATCGCGGCAAACCTGCTATTTCCTCCCAGGATCGCCAGTGCCGACGCCGCGCGGGCCATCGACGGACTCTCGGATTCGCTCACCGAGTTGCTGAACGGCGCCGCCGAGGAGCTGGTTGAGCTGGTGGCAGGGGGGCGGCGTGACGTGGGGTCGGCCGCACGGACTTGGCTGGACGAGGCCCGCCGGATCACCCACCACGACATTCCCCGCGTCGGTTCTGCCCTCCTCCATGCCGAGCAGGGCCGGCGACTCAACGTTCGCGCCGTCGGCACCCCCGACGTGGGACCGGGCCTGCGCCAGGGATTCGAGGCATTGGAGCACTCCGCAGTCGCCATCCGCTCGATGTTCCGGGCGCTGGTGGACGCGACGACCGAACCGACGTGGCTCGATGACGAGGGCGCCGACGATGTGTTCCTCGGACTCGCCCAGATACTGAGGGAGCTGGCCGCCGGTATCGACACCTTCGGGCACCTTGTCCGCAACGAGGCGGGCCCCGCAACGAGCCTGGGCTCTGAGGACGTCCGGGCACTCCGCGACGCCCTCGACGGCATGCAGGAAGCGCGAGCCCGACTGAACGACCTGGCTACGACTGACAGCCCTCCCGAGCTACGTGAATTGCACGCCGTGGCGCTGTCGACCGTCAAACGGCTGCTGCGCGAGATGGATCTCGAGCAGAGGGTCCGACGCCAAGTTCAACTTCTCCGCCCGACCCGCCCGCGGCCGGCCTACCTCGGTAGGCCTCTGTCCAAGCGGCGGCCCACTTCGCCGGAGTCCACACCGGACGCTGAGACCCAACCACTCCCAAAGCTCCCCGACGACCCCCGGGACCACCCGCACCCCTGAGCGATCTGCCGCGCTGAGGAAGAGCTGCCTGTGCCGATAGACATACCCGGTTAGCCAATGAGGAGGAGGCGGTTTCGGGCTTCCACCGCAGCACCCGGGATGGGACCGGGCCTTCCGAATGACGACCACCGGGCGTCACCGCTGCGCTGTCGTCAGCCTCCGTCAACAACGCCGAGCCGTGAATCGGAGTTGTCGTGTGGACACGTCCGAATCTGGCACCCCTCTGTGTCAAGCGGTGCTTGGAACGGGGGTCTTCACTCTGCTCGCGGGTCGGCGTAGCGTCGGTTTCGCGGGTCCGGGAAGTGGCTTATCCGAAGTGTCGATGAGCGGGTGTGAGTCGGCCGCGCTGGATTCTTGAGTCGCCCCGCAGTGCCCTCCCGGGCCCGTTTCTCCTGCCCGGGATCTGAGGCCGGCGTCGGCGACGAGCTGGCGGTAGACCACGTCGGACAGCCGTCGTTTCAGACACCGCAGCGCTTCCAGTGGGGTCTTCCCCGCGGCGAGCTTGCGACGGTAGTAGGCACGACCTTCGGTGTCGTGGCGGATCTGCACGATGGCGGCGATGTGCAGGACGTGGTTCATCCGTCGGTTCCCTGCTCGTGACAGCCGGTGCCGGTTCTGCTCACCTGAGGAGGCGTCCAGGGGTGCGGTCCCAGTCCAGGACGCGAACCGGTTGCGGTCGGGGAACCGGGCCACGTCACCCACGTCGGCCAGGATCCGTCCCGCCCCGGCCGGCCCGACCCCGAAGACGTCCATCAGGTGCGACCCGCGGTCGGTGACCGCGGCCTTGATCTCGGCCTTGCTCTTCTTCAGCTTCGCGTCCAAGACCACGAGGTCGGCGACCTCCTCGGCGGCCATCCGGCGGCGTGTCTTCCCGGCGATGTCGCGCGGTCGCACGGTGGCAAGCATGGCCTTGGCCTGAGCGGCGGACAGGTCGCGTTTGCGCTGGCCAGGCAGGAGTTCGCTCAAGAGCCGCTGCAGCCGGTTCACGGTCTGAACGCGTTGTCTGGCGAGTTCGTCACGGCGGTCGGTGAGCATCCGCAATGCCTCGAGCTCGCCATCGTCGGCCACCACCCGCAGCCCCGGTGTGCGGACCGCGACGACCGCTATCGAGTGCGCGTCCAGGGCGTCGGTCTTGCGGTTGTGGCCGGTGTCGAAGAGCCGGACCCGGGCCGCGAGCTTGGCTGGCACGTCGAACACCTTCTCGCCGGTCGCGACCAGGCGCTGGGTCAACGGACGGCCGGCACCGTTGGCGCCCTCGACGGCCCAGATCCGGTCCGGCCACTGCTTCACATAACGCTTCATCGCGGCATAACCCGCCTGATCGGTGGCGAAACGACCCGACCCAAGAAGCCTTTCGGCATGGTCGAGGACCTCGATCGTGACCGACATCTTGTGCGGATCGACCCCGATGATCACGCCCTCTGCACTGCTCACTGCGTCACCTCGTCATCACTGGAACCAGTAGGGACGGCGAGGCGGGCACTGCTGCTAAGAGCTGGGCAGACCCCTCTCGAGCCACACCTCGTCACGGTGTCCGGCGGGAAGGCAGTCCAGATGAGAGCCACACCAACATCAGGTGGGCAGCCGCGATTGAGAGCCTCCCGCCGAACACCTAGACCGAGTCTGGCCAGACACCGATCCTGACCGGAAGTCTCCATGCTCGCCCTGCGGCCTCGAGTCGCTACGCCCGCTGGAGGTCTTAGGGCAGTCGGCGTGCGGGTGCCCTGGAGTGGCGATGGCGCCAAGGAACGACGACCAGCACCAGTCCCGCGAGCCCGCCGACCAACGTGATGAGCCCGGGACCCGCCGCGACCGCGAGCATCGCGCAGCCGCCGAGCAGGCTCACTAGCACCCGGCCCCAACTCGCGGCGATGGCTGAGAAGGTCTCCCGCCAGCGCTCGACCGCCAGCACGCCCGCTGCCGTCAGCAGGACGGCCGGTGGGTAGGCAAGCCGGCCCACGGTGGTGAGGCAGAGCAGCCCCGGGCCGACCATGCCCACCGCACACGCCGCGCGGGCAAGAAGCGACAGGCGCTGATCTCGTTGCCGGAGCGTCGCCAGGAGGGCCAGCGCGAACAGGCCAATCGTGACTATTCCCAGAGCGGCGTAGGCCAGCTTGTCCCCGGTCCACTCCGGGATGGCGGAGCCGAGGAAGGTCTGCACCACGCCCGCCACCAGGCCGAGCCCGGCGCCGGTGAGCCCGAGCACCGTGACCAGCCGCTGACGGCTCATCGGGTCACCGACCGGGCGGAACGGCGCGGCGTGGGGCGGGCGTCCCGGACCGGGTAGCCGACGCGGAAGGTGAGCAGCGGGTGCTCGCCGTCGGGCAGCAGCTCGGCGAAGCGCGGCGCGAACGTCGGCTCGGCGGGGGTGGTCGCCTCGCGATCGATCCGCTCCGTGACCTGGTTCATGTGCTGCAGCGCGATCCCGCGGCTGGTCGCCGCGAGGTGGACTCGCTGGAGCAGCCGCCCCGCGTCGAGCTGGGTACGCCGGTCGTCCGGCCAGGTCGCCGTGATGACGCCGTACGCCGCCGCGGTCGCGGTGTGCACGGTGCGGGTCTGCTTCACCCAGAATGCGTCGCCGTCCGTGCGCGAGGAGGCCGGCAGCAGCTTGGCGAGACCAAGCACGAGTGGGCTCAGTCCCTGCCCGTCGAGCACCAGTCCGTCGCGGTGCCGCTGGATCTCGTCGTTGCTGCTCCCGGAACCACACGAATCCGTCCTTGGACTGCTGCTCGTCGCGCGGTCAGCGCCTCGGCGGCGTCGATCAGCAGCTGGGACATCACGTCCTTCGGGTCGGGATCGACGATCCAGCGCAGCGCCGAGGCCGTCGAAGGCCGGTCGCGTCGACGAGGCCGCGAGAGCGTCCGGGCGGGACAGGGCGGGAGGTGTAGGGCCCACGGTTGGTGTGCCGGTCGCCGATGGCGTCGTACAGGGGGCCGGCGTCCGTTGGCGCCGGACCCGAGCGCGACGTGTGCGACCCGGTCGGCCGTGGTCGCCGTCCGGAAGCCAGGTCACGTCGGGGGCGAGGCCGCGAGCGAGGCCGCCGAGGACGAGGTTCTCCACGGCACAGCCGAGGCCGATGAACTGCTCGCGGCGCAGCGGGTCGACCGCCCCGGTCCCCCGGTCACGGTCGACGAAAACGTCGACGCGCGTCGCGCATCGAGCGCGAAGGTCCACGGCTGGGTGTTGTGCGGGCTGGCCGCGAGCACCGCGCACGCCACGGCGCCGAGCGGGCCGGGCAGGTCAGGCCACTGGGTCCAGGGGTCGTAGGCCGGACCGCTGCCCGGGTTGAGCGCGGCGCTGTCGTAGACGCGGTAGCTGAGCGGCGCCGGTGCCGGCGACCAGAACCGTCGCGCCGCCGAGTCCCACGGCGCGGAGGAGTCCGCGGCGGGAGACGTGGCGGTCGTGGTCGGGTGCGGTGGTGCTCACCGGAGCCGACTCCTGATCTCTGGTTGTTGTCATGCTCCGACCTTCGGCACCAGCGGGGTGGTCGCGCACCACCCTGCGCGCCGCACCACCCGGGTGAGCACCTGGACCGGCCGGGTGGTGTGCGGCCACCCGTCGCCGAGCGACCTTGGCGTCATGAACCACGACCTTCCAGAGGCCCGGCGGCTCGAGATCACGCTGTTCGGCCCGCTCGCGATGTCCGTGCTCACCCTGCTCCAGCGAGCGTTACGACGAGGTGCAGAGCTCCGGCCGGCCCGGAGCCGGCACGGTCCTGGCCATCGGCAACATCGACCAGGCCGGCGTGCGCGCCATCCTCAACCTGCTGTGGGACACCGGGCACCAGGTGCGTTCGGTGCGGGCGGGGCGAGTCAGTGAGGAGCCGGATCGGAGTCGCCGCGGCGCTCGCCGTAGGCACCTTCGTCGCCCTCGCGGTGACGACGGACTGGGTGCCCAACCGCCTGAACCCCAACCTCGCGTTCACCACCGCGCGTCGAGCGGCCTGCCGGGGACCCTGATCCACTCGGTGGCCGGGCTCGGCGTCATCGCCGCCGTCCTGACCCAGCGCCGACGGCTGATGGTGCTCGGCGCCATCGTGGTACTCCGTCGTCCTGGTTTCCGCGGTGCTCAACTGGTGGCTTCCCTACCTGACCGGGCTCGCGTCGGGGAGTTCGAGGACGCGTCGATCGACGAGTACGCCGACAACCCGCGGGTGCTGCCGGCCATCGACGGACACCCGATCGTGCCCGACGTCCAGCACCTGCTGATCCACGCCTCGATCCTGGCGGCCTGCGCGCTCCTCTGGGCGGCCGTCGCTCAGATGAGGCCGAGCCGTCGCGCCGCCAGGACGGCATCCTGGCGGCTCGCCGACGTCGAGTTTGCGGTAGAGGCTCTTGTTGTAGGCCTTGACCGTGTTGATCGAGAGGAACAGGGCCGCGCCGATCTCGCGCTGCGACGCCGTCCCGGGCAGCATCCGCAGGATCGACAGCTCGCGGTCGGTGAGCTCCTCGAAGAGCGCGCCCTTCTGGGCGGCCGCCCGCACGGCCACGCGGCCGATCCTCGTCTCCGCCTCCTCGAGCCAGGCCGCGCACGAATGGCGTCACCGGGTCGTTGTCGACGATCTCCCGCGCCCGCACCAGCGTCGCCTGGGCGTCTGAACGATCGGCCGGTGGCCAGCTCGAGGTCGGCGAGGAAGACCAGGCCGCAAGCACGACGTACGTCGGACGGGCCGACGAGCGCGGCGAGGGCCAGGCCCGCCTCCAGCTGATCGCGCGCCGAGGACCAGGTCTCCGCGCTGGTAGCAGCGCCGCCCCTGGACCAGCCGCACCAGCGTCACGACCGGGGCGGCAGCGGCAGCACCCCAGTCACGTTCGGCGCCATCGGCGGCCGCGCCCGCCTCCAGCGAGGTGGCGGTCGAGCTCGTCCTCGCGGCCCAGCGCGAGCAGGAAGAGGCTCGAGCAGGCTGGCCACCTGAAGACTCGAGCTCGGTCGACCAGGCGAGCTTGCCTCTCTCCGCGCCAGCAGTCGGCCAGGATCCGAGCCCCCTCCTCGAACCGACCGTCGAGCCCGTAGGCGCGACCCAACGCGGCCAGCGCATCCGGGTTCCGCGCGTTGCCGGCGGCCGTCTCCAGGGCGACCGCCTGCTCGCACAGCGCCACGGCCAGTGCGGACTCGGACGCGGGCGTGCCCAGCGCACCGCCGCATGGCCAGGACTCCGGCGCGCGCGCTTCGCCACCTCGCGTTGGGAACGGTGTCGCTCGTCGATCTGCTGGTCGCAGACATCGAGCCAGTGGACCACCCGGTCGCCGTGCCCGCTGATGTCCGCTGCGTAGGCGAGGTTGAGCGCCAGCTGCGGGCCGATGGCCGCCTCCGGCAATCGTTCGCCGAGCGCAAGGAACGTGGCTGCCCAGCCGCGCTCGAGGAACCACACCAGCTGTGCGGTCATGAGCAGCTCGGCGGCCGCCTCGACGTCTCCGGCACCGAGCAGATGGCGGACGGCGTCGTCGATGCGGTCATGCTCCTCGAACCAGCGAGCGGCCCGGCGCAGGACGTCGCGCCTCACCGGCCTCGGCCTGAGCCTCGGGGATCCGGAGCAACGCGTCTCGGAGCAGTCGGTGACAGCGATACCACTCGCGCTCCTGGTCGAGCGCGACGACAAAGAGGTCGGCCCGCTCCAGCTCCGCCAGGACCGCGGCCGACCCCTGGACGTCGAGAGCGGCGTCGCACAGCGAACCGGACAGGAGCTCCAGCGGGGCGGCCCGCACCAGCAGGTCACGCTGTTCCGGCGCCAGGCCCGGGAACACCTCCTCGGTGAAGTAGTCGAACAGATGCCGGGTGTCAGCGCCGATGCGGGCGGCGGCGCTGTCGCCAGTGCTCGCCCCGCAAGGTCAGGGCGGCCAGCTGGAGGCCGGCCGCCCAGCCCTCCGACCGCTCCCAGACCGCCGCAGCCGTCCTGGGGGTCCAGCTCGGTCTCCGACACCGTCGACAGCAGGGCGGCCGACTCCTCGACGGTGAAGCGGAGGTCGTCGGCCCGCAGCTCGGTGAGCTCACCGCGCACTCGCATGCGAGCGAGCGGCAACGGCGGGTCCGCGCGGCTGCCAATCACGATCCGCAGCGTCGGTGGCAGGTAGGAGACCAGGAACTCGAGACTCTCGTGGACGTCCTGGTGCCCGATGACGTGAAAGTCGTCGAGCACCAGGACGTGGCCCGTCGACGCCGCCGCCAGCTCGTTCAGGAGCACAGGCAGCGCGTGGCGCCGTGGGCCCGTCACTCGACGCGGCCAGCATGTCGAACGCGGCTGAGCTGATCTGGTTGCTGACCCGGTCCAATGCCGTCAGCACGTAGCTCCAGAACCGGACGGGTTCGTCGTCGCTCTCGATCCAGCGACACCCAGGCGATGCGGGTGTCCTCCGCTGCTGTCGACGCCGCCCAGCGACTCAGCAGGCTGGTCTTGCCCCACCCGGCGGGGGCCACGACCAGCGTCAGCTTCGTCGCCGCGGACCGGAGGCGATCCTCCAGCCTGGGTCGCGCGAACAGCACCCGCGGCGGACCGGCGGGATGCGTCTGCTTCACGTTCAGCAGGGGGCTGGGCGACGGGTCCGCGGCCATGGCGAGAAGTCTGGCACCCCGGGTGCTTCTGGCCCGTGGGTGGAGCGCCGGCACCCGGGTGCGCTCGATCTTCGTCCACATGACCACGAAAACAACTGAAACCATGACGGCGACGGCCAGGACGGCCACCGGGCAGCCGGTGCGGTTCCTCCTCGGGTTCGGCGTGCTGTGGGCCGTCCTGGCCGGCCTCGGCGAGCTCGGCGCGGCCGGCTGGCACGGCGTGGCGATCCTGGTCGCCGTCCTGCTGGCGACGCTCGCCGTGGACCGGCTCCTGGGCGGGCCGCAGATCGGTTCCGTCTTCGGCAGGCCTCGCGTCGGCGCGATCGTGGTCGCCGTCTTTCGTGGCCGCCCTGCTCCAGGGCGTCTACCCGCTCGTCACCGCCGTGACCGGGGCGTCGCTCCACCTCAAGCCCGGCTGGCCGGTGCTGCTCCTCGGCGTGCTCGCCTTCCACGGCGTCGCCGAGGAGCTCGTCTGGCGGGGTTACGCGTTCCGCCGGCTCCGGGAGGGGCGGTCGTTCCGAGCCGCCGTACTCCTGACCATGCCCCTGCTCGCCGCCACCCACATCCCGGTGATCGTCTCGTCGGGGCTGACCGTCGGCATCGCGGCGATGCTCGTCGCAGCGGTCACCTCGCTCCCGCTGGCCCGCCTGTTCGAGCTGGGCGGCCGCACCCTCTGGGCGCCGGCCGTACTCCACGCGGGGATCGACACCTTCCAGGTCGTCGACGTTCCGGACTCCGCCCGGCTGACCTTCTCGCTCGTCGTGGCCGCGGTCAGCCTCACCGTCCCCCTGCTCGCCCTCATCCCGTTCCACTCGCCACACCGACCGCATCAACAGAAGGAGAAGCCATGACCGACCTGCGCCACACCGAAAGCTCCGCCCCGACCCTGCCCACTGCCTCCACCGAGCCACCCGAGCGGATCACCGCCGTCGTGGTCGGCCTGCTCGCGGCCGGCTTCTCGGTCTGGGTCCTGCTGACCCTGCCCATCCCCGCCGCCGTGATCCTCACCGTCGCGGCCGTGGTCGCGTTCGTCGCATGGCTGCGGACGACGTACGCCTACCCGGTCCGCACCCGCAAGGTGATCGCGGTCTACCTGGGCGCGATCTCCTTCCAGTTCATCCACATGTCCGAGGAGTACCTCGGCGGCTTCCCACACGAGCTCACCGAGCTCTTCAACAGCTCCCGCGACTGGTCGGAGAAGTCCTTCCTACTCACCTTCGTCTTCGGCTTCGGCGCCATCTGGATCCTGGCCGCCGCCGGCGCGCTCTACCAGCTCCGGATCGCCAACTACTTCCTGTGGTTCTACGCACTCGGGCGCCGGGTTGATCAACGCCATCTCGCACTTCGCCTTCCCGATCATCAAGGGCGGCTACTTCCCCGGCGTCTACACCGCCAGCGGCCACCTGGTGATGAGCGCCCTGCTCATCTACCTCCTCATCAAGGAGTCCAAGCGGATCCGCACCGAGGCCGAGACCGGCGTCCGGGCAAAGCTGGACCTCACCGACCTCTGACCGCAGACCGAACGTCACGACGCGGGGCCGACCGTCCGGCCTCATGTCGTGTCATCCTCCTTCTCGCCTCGGATCGCGTGTGGGTGCACGGATCTGCCGCGATCCGCGCGGCCGAGGGCGTGCGTCGTTTCGACGCAAGAACGCCGTAGGCAACCGCCGACCATGCCCCACACGTGCGCGGCACTCCGCGGCGGCAAGATCACCGAGTGGAGGGCCATGGTGCTCGCTCGCGAGACCGGCTGCCTCCCGCTCGAGGAGCGCCGCGTGGTGGACCGGCGCCTCGCGGGCGATGCAGATCGACTCGAAGCCATGGGCGACCGCGAGACCGAGATAGCCGCGCGAGACCTCGCCTGTCAGCTCGACCCCGCCTCCGTCGCCAAGCGCCGGCGGCGCGCCGAGGCCGACCGCCACACGACTATCCGACCGGCCCCCGACACGATGACCTGGCTCGGCGCGCTGCTGTCGGTCAAGCAGGGCGTGGCGGTCCACAAGTCCCTGCTCGACGAGGCCGACCGCCGGAAGGCAGCCGGCGACACCCGATCTCGCGGCGCGATCATGGCCGACACGCTGGTCGAGCGGGTCCTTCGTCCCCACGTTGCCGGGTCCGACCCCGGCGAGGTCCCGCTGATGATCCACGTCGTCGTCCCCGACACCGTCCTCCTGGGCGACCGCGAGGGCAGCGGCTGGGTCGAGCAGTACGGCGAGGCGCCGGGCGACCTGCTCCGGGAGTGGATCGCGGCCAACGCCGAGCGCGGCGTCCGCGACTGGGTGCGGCGGCTCTACCAGTCACCCAAGACGGGTCAGCTCGTGGCGATGGACCAGCGAGGTCGCTACTTCGAGGGGAAGCTCGCAGAGTTCCTCAGACTCAGAGATCGATATTGCCGCAACAGCTGGTGTGGGGCGCCCATCCGGGACGTCGACCACGCCCAGGACCACGCTGACGGCGGACCCACCAGCGCCGACAACGGACAAGGGCTGTGTGAGGCATGCAATCTCGCCAAGCAAGGCTGGGGGTGGAGCGCTCGGCCCAGACCGGGCCCGATCCACACCGTCGAGACCACGACGCCCACCGGGCATCGCTACACGTCCCGCGCTCCCACGACCGATCCACCGCTGCGCATGGAGCTCTATCGACTCGTGACCCGGGTCGCCTAGTCACGCCCGCTCGAAGATGAGGTCGAAGTCCTTGCGCCAGGTTGATCCCTGATCCTCGGACGCCTCCCAGCGACCCGCGATCCGGTCGGGCCCGACGTCAGCGATGAACCGCTGGAACATGTCGGGGTCCTCGCGACTCAGGTCCCACCGCGAGCCGTCGAAGGTCATGGCGAAGACCCGGCAGACGCCTCGTTCGTCGTGGTAGAGGGCGGTGTAGGCGTCGTTCGCGTCGCTGCGACCGAGGACCAGGACCATGTCGCTCGTAGCCGTCCCGACGTCGTCCTCCATCCTCCAGCGGAAGACCACGAACGCATCGCCGATCCACTCGCCCGTCGCGGAGCCTGCCGGCGTCTGATCGGGTGACTCCAGGAACCACGCGTCACCCATCGTCGCCTGCCACGAACCAACCAGAGCGTCCAACTGCTCCATGGCTTCGTTGCGCATCGCTTCCTCCGTCGCTGGATCCCAAGCCCTTCGTGCCGGTAACCCGTCGCCCGCCGAATACCCTCAGTGTCCGTGGAGCCCATCGACGAGCACTTCCTCCGCACCGTCGAGAACTTCCGCGCGCCGGACGAGCCGAACCCCTTCGGAGAGGCTCTCGTCGGCCGGCTCGAGGCGCTGTTCGAGGCCCAGGCCGAGAGCCGGCACCTCGACTTCGCGGCTCGGTGGCTCCAGCAACGCGGGGCTGGCTTCTACACGATCGGCTCGGCCGGGCACGAGTCCAACGCCGCGATCGGGCTGCTGTCGCGAACCACCGACCCCGCGCTGCTGCACTACCGCTCGGGGGCGTTCTACGCCGCCCGCGCACACCTCGACGGCACCGTCGACCCGGTGCGCGAGACGCTCAGGAGCCTGACCGGCTCAGCCGCGGACCCGATGTCGGGCGGCCGGCACAAGGTGTTCGGGCACCCGAGCCTGCACGTCGTCCCGCAGACGTCGACCATCGCCTCGCACCTGCCGCGCGCGGTCGGGCTCGGCTTCGCCCTGGGACTCGCGAAGGTGCTGGGCCGGGAGACGCCGTGGCCGGACGACGCACTGGTCGTCGCCAGCTTCGGCGACGCCTCGGTCAACCACTCGACGGCGGCCGGCGCCCTCAACGCCGCGGCCTACCTCACGCACGTGCACCGCGACTGCCCGCTGCTGCTCGTCTGCGAGGACAACGGCCTCGGCATCAGCACGCGTACGCCGCGGGGTTGGGCGGCGGCGGTGCTGCAGCACCTCCCGGGCATCGCGTACTTCCGAGCACCCGGCCACGACCCGGTCGCCCTGCTCGAGACGACCGAGGAGGCGCTGACCGCCGTACGCACGCAACGCTCCCCGGCCGTGCTCCACCTCAGCACCGTGCGGTTCATGGGCCACGCCGGCTCGGACGTCGAGATCGCCTACCGGGCGCCGGCCGCGATCCAGTCCGACTACGCGCGCGACCCGCTGCTCGGCACCGCTCGCGCGCTGGTCGAGAGCGGCCACTGGAGCGCGGACGCCGTGCTGGCGCGCTACCAGCAGGTCAGGCAGCGGGTCCATCACGTAGCGGTCGAGGTCAGCGCGGAACCACGCCTCGCCAGCCGCGACGAGGTGATGGCGCCGCTGGCGTACCCGCGGCCGCCGACCCGAGCCACGCCGCGTCCGCCGGACCCTCGGCCGCTGACCCTCGCGCAGGCCATCAACCAGACACTCGGTGACGAGCTGGCGGCCCACGACGACGTGCTCGTCTTCGGCGAGGACGTCGCGGTCAAGGGCGGGGTGTACGGCGTCACGCGGGCGCTGCGGGACCGCTTCGGGCCGACCCGTGTCTTCGACACGCTGCTGGACGAGCAGACCGTCCTCGGCACGGCCCTGGGCACCAGCCTCGCGGGGTTCGTGCCGGTGCCCGAGATCCAGTACCTCGCCTACCTGCACAACGCCGAGGACCAGCTGCGCGGCGAGGCCGCATCGCTGCGGTTCTTCTCAGACGCCCAGTACGCCAACGGCATGGTCGTCCGGATCCCCGGGCTGGCCTATCAGAAGGGGTTCGGAGGCCACTTCCACAACGACAACTCCTTGGCCGTGCTGCGCGACATCCCCGGGATCGCCGTGGCCGTCGCCAGCCACCCACACAGCGCCCCCGGACTGCTGCGCGGCTGCCTCGACCTGGCCCGAGACGGCCGGGTCTGTGTGTACGTCGAGCCGATCGCCAGGTACCACACCCGAGACCTGTTCGACGGCGACGAGGGCTGGCTGGCGCCGTTCGACGGCTCGACGCGCGCCGCCCTCGGCGACGTGGTGGGCTACGGCACCGGTCGCGACCTGCTCCTGGTGACGTTCGGCAACGGGGTCTTCATGAGCCTTCGAGTGGCCGCGACATTGCGTGCCGACGGCTTCGGCTGCACCGTCCTCGACCTCGCGTGGGTGGCGCCGCTCCCCGTCGCCGCCCTGGTCGAAGCAGCCTCGCGTGCGGCCGTCGTCCTGGTGGTCGACGAGACCCGGCACAGCGGTGGGGTCTCCGAGGCCGTGGTCGCGACGCTCGTGGACGCCGGGGTCGAGGCGCCCATCTCGCGGGTGACCAGCGCGGACTCGTTCATCCCGCTCGGCCCCGCCGCGGACGCCGTGCTGCTGCAGGAGGACGAGATCCTCGCGGCCGCTCGCCATGCCCTCAGACTGTGAAGTCCACGCCCTGCGCGAGCGGGAGCTCCCCGGAGAAGTTCACCGTGTTCGTCGCCCGCCGCATGTAGGCCCGCCACGCGTCGGAGCCGGACTCGCGCCCGCCGCCGGTCTCCTTCTCGCCGCCGAAGGCGCCGCCGATCTCGGCGCCGGACGTGCCGATGTTGACGTTCACGATCCCGCAGTCGGACCCCTCGTCGGACAGGAACAGCTCGGCCTCGGCCTGGTCGCTGGTGAACACGCTCGACGACAGCCCGTGCGGCACCGCGTTGTTGATGGCGATCGCCTGCTCGAAGTCGTCGTAGGGCAGCAGGTAGAGGAGCGGTGCGAAGGTCTCCTGGGCCACGACCGACGTCTGGGTCTCCATGCGCACGATCGCCGGCTGCACGTAGTAGGCGTCGGCCGCCTCGTCGTCAAGCACCCGGCCACCGCCGGTCGCGACCTTCCCGCCCTCCTCGTTGGCCCGGGCGAGCGAGGCCTGCATGCCGTCGTACGCCGCGCGGCGGATGAGCGGGCCCACGAGGGTGCCGTCGGCCATCGGGTTGCCGATCGGCAGTCGCTCGTAGGCGGCCGAGAGCCGGTCGGAGAGCTCGTCGATCACCGACCGGTGCGCGATGACGCGGCGCATCGTGGTGCAGCGCTGGCCGGCCGTACCCGCCGCGGAGAAGACGATGCCGCGCATGGTCAGGTCGAGGTCGGCGCTGGCGCTCACGACGGCCGCGTTGTTGCCGCCGAGCTCGAGCAGCGTGCGGCCGAACCGGCCGGCGACGCGCGGCCCCACTGCCTGACCCATCCGCGTCGACCCGGTGGCGCTGAGCAGCGCGACTCCGGGATGGTCCACCAGGGACTGACCCACGTCGGCGTCGCCGATCAGCACCTGCGAGACGTCGCGCGGGGCGCCGAGCTCTGCGATGGCCTGCTGGAGGATCGCGGCACAGGCGAGGGACGTCAGCGGCGTGAGCTCCGACGGCTTCCACACCACCGGGTCGCCGCAGACCAGGGCCACCGCGGTGTTCCACGACCACACGGCGGCAGGGAAGTTGAAGGCGCTGATCACGCCCACGACGCCGAGCGGGTGCCAGGTCTCCATGAGCCGGTGTCCGGGGCGCTCGGAGGGCATGGTCCGGCCGTACAGCTGCCGCGAGAGGCCGACCGCGAAGTCGCAGATGTCGATCATCTCCTGGATCTCGCCGCGGGCCTCGGACGTGATCTTGCCGACCTCGAGGCTGATCAGCGTGGCGAGGTCGTCCTTGTGCTCGGCGAGCAGCTCGGCCCATCGCTTGACGAGAGCGCCGCGGGCGGGCGCCGGCACCTTGCGCCAGGCGAGGAAGGCCTCGTGCGCGCGCTGGACAGCCTCGTCCACGGCGGCACCGTCACTCCACGCGAGCTGGCTCAGCACCTCACCGTTGACCGGCGAGGTCGCCGTCCGATCGCCGCGGGCGAGCTCGACGCCGCACCGCGCGACCACGTCCCCGGCGAGGGTGGTGAGCTCGTCACGGTTGGGAAGGGTCATCGGGGGCTCCTCGGTCACTAGACGATGTTGAGCTCGGGCCGGACGTTGCTGGCGCGGAACCGGCGGACGTCGAGTCCGCTGACGTCCACGACAGGCCTGTGTCCGTGATACAGGTCGCGCACCACCTCGCCGACGGCGGGGCCCATCAGGAAGCCGTGACCGGAGAAGCCGGTGGCATACAGGAACCGCGAGATCTCGTCCGAGTCCCCGATCACTGCGTTGTGGTCGGGCGTCATCTCGTAGAGGCCGGCCCAGCCGCTGGCGATGCCGACACTGCTGAGCGCGGGCGTCCGCCGCTCGACGGCCTCGGGGATCAGCTCCGGGTCGGACATGCCCATGAGCAGTCCCTGGCCCTCGGCGTGGAAGTAGAAGGTGCTGGCGAAGTCGATGGTGAACGGCGTCCGCGGGTCGAGTCCCGGGATCGGCTCGGTCACCACGATCTCCCGGCGTTCTGGCGTGACCGGCAGGTCGACGCCGGTCATCTCCCCGATCTCCGCCGACCACGGCCCGGCCGCGCAGACCACGACCTCGGTGCGGATCGTGCCCTGCGTCGTCCGCACCGCGCCGATCGTCTGGCCGTCGTGCTCGATCCCCTCGACCGCCGTACCCCGCAGCAGCCGGGCGCCGGCCCGCCGAGCGGCAGTCGCGTAGCCGAGCACCACCGACTCGGGCGTGCAGTGGCCGTCGGTCGGTGAGTACGCCGCTGCCAGCAGCCCCTCGGTGTCGATCAGTGGAGAGAGCCGCTTCGCCTCGGCCACCTCGATCATCCGGCTCGGGACGCCGAGCTCGTTCTGCAGCGAGACGCTCTTCTCGAACAGCTCGACGTGCTCCGGGTGCTCGAGCAGGAACAGGTAGCCGACCTGGTGCAGGTCGATCTCCTGCCCGAAATCCTCGCGGAACGTCTCGAAGGTCCGCAGGCTGCGCAGCCCGAGCTCGATGTTCACGGCATCGGAGAACTGCGCCCGTACGCCGCCCGCCGCTTTGCAGGTCGACCCGGACCCGAACTCGTCCCTCTCGACCAGCACGACGTCGCGGACCCCGGATGCGGCCAGGTGGTAGGCCGCGCTGAGCCCGATGACGCCACCGCCGATGACGACCACGGACGCATCGCTGGGCAGCTCGCTCACGAGTCGAACCCCAGGCCGAGCCGGTCCATCGTCCGCAACCACAGGTTGCGGCGTCCGGTGCGGTCGTGACGGGCGGCTGGTGCCGTCGCCTCGGGAGATGTGCTCATGCAGTCGAGCGTGACACTCCGGCCGCAATGCTCACTGCACGCAGGCGGTCCCACCGCAGGTGGCGAACGCGTTGAGCCGGTTTGTCAGGGTGGTGATGGTGCTGGCCGGTGGGTCATTGGCGGTCGAGGCGTCCCCGAGCAGGTTGGTGTTCTCGGCGGGGTCGGCGGTCAGGTTGTAGTACTCGCGGGCGATGACCGCGCCCTGGGGGTTGTAGGTCTGGATGTACTTGGCGGTGGCGGTGCGCACCATCCGCCAGGACGGGATGTTCGGGTTCGCCGTGTCCACGTAGTACTCGCTGTACATCGTCGTCCGGTGGCCAGCCTGGAGCAGTGACTCGCCGTCGAGCCGCGGCGTCCCCGCGGGCAGTGTGAAGCCGGCGGCCTCGAGCATGGTGGGGAGCAGGTCCAGGTACGACGTCAGCCTCGTCGAGTCGGTGCCGGCGGTGACGTGGCCGGGCCAGCGGATCCACAGCGGGACCCGAATGGTGGGCTCATACGGCACGAACTTCTCCCACCGCCCGTGCTCGCCCCAGTTGTAGCCGTTGTCGGAGGTGAAGACCACCAGCGTGTTGTCGAGCACCCCACGGTCGGAGAGCAGCTGCATGGTCGCGGCGAACTGGTCATCGGCGCTCATGATCGCCCGCAGCTGGCTCTGGCACATCGCCTGGCCCTGCGCCGTCGTGTAGTTCATCTTGCGCACATAGGCCGGCTTGTCCGACCGGTCTGCCTCCGGGACGCCGGAGCACGTCCCGACGTTCGCAGACGCGTACGCGGTGTCCGGGACGGCGAGCTGCGTCGTGGTGCCGTTCTGGGTGACGTCCACCCAGTGCGGCGCCTGCGGGGTCTCGTAGAGGAGGAACGGCTTCGAGCCCGAGAGCGCGCTCGTGATGTAGGACCGACCCTGCGTGCCGAGGTACGTCGTCGAGTAGCCGGTGCTCTTCTTCGACGTCCCGTCGATCTTCACCTGGACGTTGTTGTAGCCACCCCACATCACCGTCGAGTGGTCGAAGCACGGCGGCAGCGTCGTCTTGGGCCAGGTGGTGAGGAACTTGCCGTCGAGGTACGTCGCGTAGCCGGCGGTACGCAGGTAGCAGGCCATCGAGTGCGCGCCGTCGAACAGCGGCCCCTCCTGCTGGTTGTGCACCCCGTTGTTGTGCGGGTAGCGGCCGGTCATCAGCGAGGACCGGGACGGACAGCACGAAGGGTCCGCGACGAACATCTGCGAGTACCTGCGGCCGCCCGCCATCCACGCTCTGGTCTTGGGCATGAACTGCAGGGGGTCGATAGCTCCGGGGAAGGCGTCGCGGAGGTCGTCGAGGTTGTAGATGAAGATGTTCGGCTGTGCCACGGCCGCGGCCGCTGCAGCCGGCGGCTGGGCCCCGGCTGCCGTGGCGGGACCGGCGTCGTGGCCCCCGGTGGCAGTGAGCGGCGTGCCCACGACGAGCGCGGCGACCGCTGTCGCGCACCACAGAGCGGAGCGCGCTGGGCGCAGGTGCGAGAAGCGCGTGCTGGCCATCAGGACCCTCCGGCCACCACGACAACACAGCGGCGGGCCAGATTCATCGCCCAAGTTGAGGACGGCCGAAAAGACCCCCGATTTGGGTGGTGTCTTCCGCCGGTGTGGTTTCTAACGTCGGGAGCCGGGCGAGTGGAGGACTCCTGTGATGACGTGGCGGACTGGCAGAACGGCCGCGCTCGTTGCGGTCATCGGCATGCTCGGCCTGAGCCAGGCAGGGCAGGCAGGGCAGGCAGCGGCTGGCCCGGCCGCGCCGGACGCCCTCGCGGCCCTGGTCAGCCCGAGTGCCCCATGGACCTGGGGTGCGAACTCCTTCGGGCAGCTCGGCGACGGCACCACGACGACGCGGCGGACGCCGGGCGTCGTCCCCGGGCTCGATGACGTCGTCGACCTGCACGGCGGCCGCGAGCACGTGATCGCGCTGCGCTCCAACGGCACGGTCTGGGTCTGGGGCAGCAACCAGGAAGGTCAGCTCGGTCTCGGGACCACCACGAACCGCTCGACCCCGACCCAGGTGCCGGGGCTGGCCAACGCCACGGCTGTCGAGACCGGTCACAACTTTTCCTTGGCCCTGATGTCCGACCAGACGGTCCGGACGTGGGGTCTGAACGCCGACGGCCAGCTCGGCGACGGCTCGACGACGCTGCGACGCAGCCCGGTCACCGTCGTGGGGCTCACCAACGCCGTGGCGGTCGCCGGCGGCCGAGACATGAGCTACGCGATCCGGGCGGACGGCACGGTCGTGGCGTGGGGCCGCAACGACGAGGGCCAGCTCGGTGACGGCACGGTCGTGCGGCGTACGACGCCGGTCCGCGTCGGCACCCTGACCAACGTGGTCCAGATCGCCGCGGGCCGTGACCACGGTCTGGCGCTCACCGGCGACGGGACGGTCTGGGCCTGGGGGTCCAACGACTACGGACAGCTCGGCAACGGCAACCGCACCGACCGGGTCACGCCGGCCCCCATCCTGAGTGGCGTCCGGGAGGTGATCGCCGGGGCACATCACTCCTACGCTCTGCGCACGGACGGGACGGTCGCAGCCTGGGGGCGCAACTACCGGGGCAACCTCGGTGACGGCACTACCACCGAGAGGCTCACGCCCCGGACGGTCCTGAACCTGTCGAACGTGACCTCGATCGGCTCCGGTCGTGACACCGGGATGGCGGTGCTGGCCGACGGCCGGCTGATGGCCTGGGGCAACAACTCGGCGGGACAGGTCGGCGACGGCACCACGACCACCCGCACCACCCCGGTGGTCGTCCCCGGGATCAGCGGCGCGACGCTCGCCGGTGGCGGCGGTGCGGAGTACTCCGTCGTCCTCGTCTCCTCGGGTCCTCCTCCGCCGCAGGACCCGGTCGCGTCGTTCACCGCGGCCTGTGACGCCACCGCATGCTCCTTCGACGCGAGCGCGTCCGACGACCCGGACGGCGACATCGTCCGCTACGACTGGAACTTCGGGGACGGGAACACCGCCCCCGACGCCGGCGCGGTCGTGCCGCACACCTATGCCGCCGAGGGCACCTACACCGTCACCCTGACCGTGACCGACGACAGTGACGCGACCGACACCGCCAGCCAGCAGGTCGTCGCAGAGGACGACCCACCGCCTCCGGTCGGGCCCGAGTGGCGCCTGACGGCATCCTCCGACTCCAATGTGAGGGCTCCGGGAGTCTTCATCCCGGCGTCGGTGCAGCCCACCGACCAGCTTGTGGTCTTCGTGACGACCAACCGGGCCGCGACCCTGACTCCGCCGACTGGCTGGAGCGTCCTCGGCACCGTCTCCGACGGGACCGAGGTGAGGTCCTGGGTGCTGAGCAGGATCGCGGGTCCCGGCCTGGCCGGCACCACCTTCACGGTCCAGCTCGACGCCGTCTCCAAGTCCAGCGTGGCCCTCCTGGCCTACAGCGGCGCCGGCACACCCTCGGCGCTGACCAGCCGCGCCGAGGGCACCACTGCCACCCGCACGCACGCCGCGCCGTCCGCGGCGGTGGCGAGCAACGCGTCCACCGTGTTGCGCTACTACGTCGACAAGGGCGCGAACGCCCACACCTGGGCGCTTTCTCCCCGCTCGTCCAGCGAGCGTCCACGACGGGCAGCGGCAGCGGGTTCCTCACGGTGGCCGTCGCGGACCAGGGCGGCGTCGCCGCCGGGACCGCGCCGGCGCTCAGCGCCACCTCTGGCATCTCGTCCGCGAAAGCCATCACCTGGACCCTCGTCCTCCCACCCGCCTAAAGGAGTACTCATGTCCGCGTCCACCCGCACCCTGGCAGGCGCCGCTGGTCTCACGTTGTGCGCGGTGGCGATGCTCCCCGGGGCGCCGGGGGCCGCGCAGCCAATCGTCGCGTCGGCCAAGGCGACGCCCCAGGTCGTGGTGTCGGACCCGGAGGCCGACGCCTTCGCGCCCGCGCTGTCCCACACCGGGCGGTACGTCGCCCACCTCGCCATCCGCCGCGGGCAGACCCCGGCGGTCCAGCAGGTGCGGCGTACCGACGTGAGTACGGGCGGGTCCGTGCTGCTCAACCCGTCGATCGACGGGGGCGTGGCGGTCGGCAACTACAGCCGGCCACCGGTCATCTCCTCGAACGGCACCCGGGTGGCGTACTCGACCGACGCGACCCGGCTGGTCGCCCACGACACCAATGGCGCGTTCGACGCGTTCGTGAGGGACTTGCCCGCGCACACCACCCTGCTGGCGAGCGTCTCGTTCGACGGCGATGTCGCCAATGGTGACGTCGGCCAGGTCTCCCTCTCGAGGAACGGCCGGTACGTCGCGTTCACCAGCGACGCGACCGACCAGGTGCCGGGCTCGACCACGACGAACTCCGACGTCTTCCGGAGGGACCTTTCGACCGGCACCACCGTTCAGGTGACGGTCCGCCCGGACGGCTCGCCGTCGGTGGGACCCGGCGCCGCGAGCAACGACATCTCCTCGAACGGCAACGTCGTGGCCTTCACGAGCTACAACACAGACCTCGTCGCTGCCGACAGCGACGACGGGGAGGAGGCCGACCTCTTCGTCCGCAACATGACGACCGAGCGGACCCGGTGGCTGAGCAAGGGGTTCCCCGCCGGCGCCAACCCGGGTGGCACAGTCATCTCGCCCAACGGGCGCTGGGTCTCCACCCGGTGGGACGACGGGAGCCTGCACTTGACCAAGGCGGGGACCGGAGTCACGACGACCGTGACCGCCAACGGGTACGCGCTCCTCGGTTCGTTCTCGAGCCTGCAGGACCGGTTCGTCTACATGTCCGGCGGGACGCCGTACGTGCGCGCCCTGGCCTCTGGTGTCTCCACGGCCATCCCGGTGCCCGCCAGTGGCGTCGTCACGACGGTGACCATCTCCGGGAACGGTGACTACGCGGCATACGACTTTGCACCTGACGACGGCAGCGCCAGCAGGATCTACCGGGTCGCTCTCTGAGCTCGTTGCGCACGTCGCAGGCGGGTCGTGACCGGCTCATGGCGAGCCGGTCACGACACCCACCCACTAGGCGGGGAAGACTCCGAGGAACTCGCCCAGCGACGGCCGGCCGAGGTGACCGGCCTCCTGCATGATCCCTGGGGTCTCCGGGTCCGTGGCGAACGCCGTCCAGCCCGCCTCGTCCCAGTCGAAGACCGCCCAGACCCGGTCCTCCTCGATCGGGTCGCGGTACACGGTGGAGCCCTTCGAGCCGTGTGACCCGCGCTTGTCCGCGCCGGCCGAGCCGTAGACCTTCAGGAAGTGGTCAAGGTCCTTCACCTTCGTCGTGGCCAAGATCATCGTTCTCTCCCTCTCTCGCCAGCTCGTGTCGGCTGGGTCAGGGGGAACACTCCGCCGATGAGCCCCCGGCCACATGAGGAGACCTCCTCATTCCGGGTCCCCATTCGGGTTGGCGACCTCGTGCTCGAGCGCCCACCGGGTGGCCGCAGCCCGATTGGTCACGCCGAGCTTCGTGTAGATGTGCTGGATGTGGTTGTCGGCGGTCTTCGCCGAGATGAACAGCTGTTCGGACATCGCGCGGGTGGTAGCTCCGTCGGCGATCAGCCGCAGCACCTGCAGCTCTCTGGCGGTCAGGCCGGCCAGTGCGCCCTGCTCACTGGCGGCGACGAGTGCGCTCCGGGCCACGTCGATCTGGTTGAGCGCGTACGCCGCCGCGTCATGGAGATCCATGGAGGCACCGGTGGCGGCCCACCGCTCTGGCCGCTCGTCACCCAACGTGTCCCGCAACCGCTGGCCGAGCTCGGCGAGCGAGGGAACATGGTGGAAGCTGGCCGGCTCCCGAGCCATGGCGCCGAACAGAGTTCCAGCCACGGCCGGACGGTCGAGGCGTTCGAACAGGACGGGCAGGCTCGCGAGGGTGATCAACAGCTGAGCCACTGCGCCGGCGCGCAGGAAGGCCTCGATCGACGTGCCGAACAGCGCCAGAGCCGTCTCGAGCTGGCCGTCCGAGGTGTGCAGCAGTGCGGCATCGCGGGCCATGAAACCTTCGAAGAACCGGACGTCGTGCGCGCCGACGTAGGCCACCGCTTCGTCCCAGGTCTCCAAGGCGCGCTGCGGGTCCTCCTTCGACCAGGCCAACCCGACGATCCACGACGTGTAGGCCACCCAGTACGGGTTGCCCAGGTCGCGCGCTGCCTCGACCGCCGCAGCGGTGAGCTCGAGCGCCTCCTCGACTCGGCCGGCCGACTGGAGCCCGTCGATGTGGGCGGCGATCCCGTACGCCCGTCCGGGCCCGGGCAGCGCCGCAACGACACTGGTCAGCTCGACATAGCGGTCCAGATTTCCGCAGTAGACCTGTCCGAGGGCCTCGATGAACGTCGCGTAGCCGGGCTCGCAGGACTCATACCCCGGTCGCGTCTCCAGCTCGGTGGCGCGGTGGGCGTTGGCGGTCGCGGCCGCGGCCCGCCCCACGAAGCAGGCATACCCGGCCGCGGCGTACAGCCGAGGGAGTCGCCGGACGTCGGCTCGCGCCGCCTCCTCCAGCAATGCCTCTGCCCAGCCGATCGTCTCGAACAGCTCGACCGAGAAGCCCATCAGCGCTGCATGGGCTGCGACATCTGTCGCCACCGCGAACTGGCCACGGCCGACACTCCACCGGAAGGCGGACCGCAGGTTGGCCAGCTCGACCTGCACCCAGTCGACCTCGTCATGCCAACCGGGCCCGTTCCACCGCCCCCATCGCAGCGCGGCTTCGGTCGCGAAGTGAGCGGCATGCCGATCGCGGAGGGCCTCACGTCCTGCCCGAGAGCCTCTCGGCGGCGAACGTGCGGATGGTCTCGAACATGCTGTACCGGGTCCGCGCTGCACCGTGGTGGGCGACGACCAGGGACTTGCGCACCAACGAGTCCAGCAGCCGCAGGGTTTCCACGTCGTCGCTCGCCTCAGCGACGGCGCACAGGGCGAGCAGGTCAAAGCCGCCGGCGAACACCGACGCCGTCCGCAGCACTCCGCGCTCGGCTTCGTCCAGCAGGTCGTAGGACCATGCGACGGTGCTGCGCAGGGTCGTCTGACGATCCGGCCCGTGCTCCGGGCCGGTCAGCAGCCGGAACCGGTCGCCGAGCCGGTCCCGCACCTCGGCCGCGCTCATCGCGGCCATCCGCGCCGCGGCCAGCTCGATGCCGAGGGGTAGACCGTCGAGCGTCTCGCAGATCTCGACCACCGCCGCCGCGGTGTGCTCGTCGAAGATCCCGAAGCCGGGCCGGGCCGTGCCCGCCCGCTCCACGAACAACGTGACCGCGTCGGACGTCACGCCGCCCTCGAGGGCCAACGGCACCACCGACACCACCGCCTCGCCGGCCACCGCCAGCCGTTCCCGCGACGTCGCGGCGATCCGCGGCATATCGGAGCGGGCGAGGACGTGTTCGATGGCGGCCACCGCTGCCGGCAGGACGTGCTCGCAGTTGTCGATCACGATGAGCAGGCGCCGACCCGCCACCGTCTCGGCGACGGTGTCGATCACGGGCGTGGTGCCCTGCGGGGTGATGCCGAGGGCGTTTGCGATGGCGTCGGGCACGGCGTCGGGATCGCTGACAGGCGCCAGCTCGACCAGCCACACGCCGTCCGGGAACTCGTCGACCAGCGCTCCTGCCGCGGCCACGGCCAGCCTCGTCTTGCCCACACCGCCGACACCACTGAGCGTCACGAGCTGGTGCGCCCGGACCAGCCCCGCGATCTCGGGCACGACGCCGTCCCGCCCGATCAAGGTCGTGGCCGACCTCGGCAGGTTGCCTCGGCGTACCGTCCGGCTCACGCCGTCAGTCTGGCAAGAAGGGCGTGAGTAGTGTTTGCCCGGCCCGGAGGGGGGCTCGAGATGGACGATCTGACCCTGCTGACGCAGGCGGAGCGCGAGATGAGCCGCGTCATCGGAGAGCTCGCCGACGCGGAGATGGAACTCCTCAGCAACTGCCCGCCCTGGACCGTCCGTCGCCTCGCCAGCCATGCGATCAAGAACCAGCTCTTCTGGGCCGGCCTGGTGACCGGTCGCGACCTCATGCCGCAGGACGAGGCGATGGGCGCGGTGCCGTACGACGGCGACCTGGCCCCGATCGCCGCCGAGGTCAGCGCGCAGGTGGTGGAACTGTGGCACACCGACGGAGTGATGACCGCAGCCCATGACACGCCCTTCGGCGCCTTGCCCGGCGCCGTGGTCATCAACTTCGCCCTCGTCGACGCGGCCGCCCATGCATGGGACGTCTCGGCGAGCGTGGGCCGCGCCATCGAGTTCCCGCCCGACTGGATCCCCGGGATGACCGGAGTCGTGGAGCTGACCTGCACCGAGCACACCGTGGAGATCGGACTGGTCAAGCCACCGACCACGCCACCACCGGACGCCACCGACACCCAGCGGCTGATGGCCGCGGCGGGCCGGACGATCCCGAGCTGACCGTCCCTCACCTGACGCCATCAGTCATAGACTGACCAGCGCGAGGGGTGCGTCTCCGAGCACAGGGCACCTACGTTCCCTGCGACCCGGTGGCTGTCTCGGGGCAGACGGCAGAGGCGGAGTCCGGGATGGCAGCTACGAAGCCGGCAGGGGCAGGTCGGGGCGCGCTACCCGCCGAGCTGACCAGCTTCGTGGGCCGACGCCGTGAGCTGAAGGAGACCCGGCGGCTCCTCGCCAGCAGCCGGATGCTGACCCTCACCGGCGTCGGCGGAGTCGGCAAGACCCGGCTCGCACTGCGGATGGCGGCCGAGGTACGCCGCACCTTCCCCGGAGGCGTCTGGTTCGTCGAGCTCGCCGCAGTCCACGACCCTCAGCTCGTGCCGCACACGGTGGCGAACACGCTCGAGCTGCGCCAGGTCTCGGCCGACCCGGCCGCCGACCTGGCGGCGTACCTCGAGGGACAGCAGCTCCTCGTGGTGCTCGACAACTGCGAGCACCTCACCGACGCCTGCGCGGTGCTGGCCAGCAAGCTCCTCGCCGCCGCACCGGGGCTGCGGATCCTCGCCACCAGCCGGCACGTGCTCGGCGTCGAGGGCGAGCAGATCCTCTCCGTGCCGCCTCTCTCGACCCCGGACTCGGAGGTCCCGGCCGGCGATGCCACGCACTACGAGTCCGTGACCCTCTTCCTGGAGCGCGCCTCCGCGGTGGCTCCGGGCTTCGAGATCACCGACGGCAACCGGACCGCGGTGGTCGAACTGTGTCGCACGCTCGACGGCATCCCGCTGGCCATCGAGCTGGCCGCGGTATGGCTGCGCATCCTCTCCCCCGCGCAGGTCCTCGACCGGCTCGAGGACCGGTTCCGTCTGCTCACCAGTGGCCGGCCGGCCGCGCCGGCCCGGCAACAGGCGCTCGACGCGACCGTGGGCTGGAGCTACGACCTCTGCTCCCCGGCCGAGCAGCTGATGTGGGCCCGGCTGTCGGTGTTCGCCGGGGGATTCGACCTGGATGCCGCCGAATACGTCTGTTCCAACCACGCGATCGACCGCGACGAGGTGCTCGGCCTGGTCGCGAACCTGGTCAACAAGTCGATCATCGTCCGGCACCAGGCGACCCAGCACAGCACGGCCTGGTATCACATGCTCGAGACGATCCGGCAGTACGGCGTCGAACGGCTGACCGACGCGGAGCAGGTGCGCGACCTGCAGGTCCGGCACCGCGACCACTACCGGACGGTGGCCGCACAGTTCGCAGCCGAAGGCTTCGGGCCCCACCAGGCTGACTGGTTCATGCGGCTGCGGCGCGAGTCCGGCAACATTCGGGCATCCCTCGAGTTCTGCCTCGGCGACCCGCGCGAGGCCTCAGCGGCGTACGACATTGCCGCGCCGATCTGGAACTTCTGGTTCGCCGGGTTCCTCAGGGAGGGCTACCGCTACCTGACCCGGGCACTCGACCTCGCGACCGAGCAGACGGCGGCCAGGGCGTACGGACTCTGGGCCGCCAGCTACCTGGCCATGTTCGCCGGCGACTTCGAGCGGAACGCCGAGATGCTCGCCGAGTGCGACGAGATCGCGGCGGGCCTCGACGATCCGCTGCTGCTGGCCCGCATCAAGGAGTGCCGGGGGCAGGCCACGCTCTACCAGGGCGACATCCCCGGCGCCATCGAGCTGCTGGAGCAGGCTCGCCGGGAGTTCCAGGCGCTCGGGAACGCGCTCGGCGAGTTCGACACCTTGATCCTGCTCACGGCGTGCACGTTCTTCCTGGAGGACCCGAGGGACGACACGTTCAGCCGGCAGGCACTGGCGCTTGCGGAGCGACACGGCGCCCACTCGTCGACGGCCTACGCGCTGTGGGCCGTCGGTATCGCGCAGTGGCGAGCCGGCGACTTCGACCGGGCGACCAGCTCGTTGCGTCGGTCCGTGCGGCTGTTCCTGCCGATGCACGACTTGACCGGCATCAGCTTCGGAGTGCAGGCGCTGTCGTGGTGCGCTGCGTTCGCCCAGCCCGGTGAATGGGCGGCCAGGCTGCTGGGCGCATCCCAGGCCGTCTGGCGGACCAGCGGTGCGAAGGTCGACGAGACGACGGCATACAGCGTGTTCGACCAGCGGTCCGCCGACGCCCTGCGGGAGGCACAGGGCGTGGGGGTGTTCGAGTCGACCACCTTCGAGCAGGCGTTCGCGGAGGGTGCGTCGTACTCATTCGACCAGGCGGTGGCGCTGGCCCTGGGCGAGGAGGGCGTCGCGGCCGACCGGACAACGCCGTCCAGGGGGCGCCGCGCCCATGAGTCCGGTGGGCTGACCCGGCGGGAGCGTGAGGTCGCCGGACTCCTGGCCGAGGGGCTGAGCAACAGGGACATCGCAGCCCAGCTCGTGATCTCGCAGCGCACGGTCGAGACGCATGTCGACAACATCCTGGGAAAGCTGGGCATGACCTCCCGCGGCCAGGTCGCGAGCTGGGTCGCCGCGCAGGGCGACTAGGGCTACGTAGTCGCAATCTAGGTAGTGATCCCCGTATCTGTCCGGATCCAGGGACCGGGCCCGGTGGCCGACTGTGTACGTGCCGTTCCCCACCACTCGAGGTCCTCCGATGCGTAGCGATCCGTCCGCACCCCCCATCTTGCGAAGCCGGGCTTGCGACAGCCTCGAGCGGTGGCGGAACGGGCGCTCATGACCATCCGCGTACGGCCGTTGCTGCTCGGCTACATCCGGGCTGACCTGCTCAGGGACCGCGCCGACCTGCCGAGGGTGGAGGCCCAGCTCGAGGCCTTCGCTCATCGAGAGTCGTTCAGCCTCGGCGCCGTCTACGTCGAGAGGGGCTCGGCGCCGGGGGCCTTTGACGCGCTGATGTCCGAGGTCACCCGCGACGAGGCAACCCACGGTGTCGTGGTCCCGGACCTGCGCCACGTCACCGTCGTCGAGCAGCTGGCCCTCACCAGGCACGAGGACGGCGCCCGCACCGCCATCTTCACTGCCAACTTCACCCCCCGTGCAGGCGGGCCTGGCGTGAGCTCCCCCGAGCGCGTCAGGTCCGCCGTTCCAGCTCGCGAGCGGTCGGCCGGCCGCTGCCGCAGACGGCCATGACTGCCCTGCTGGCTGCGGTGCTGACGCAGAACGAGAAGTACCTGTTCGACCGGGTCGGCTCGCTCATCGGGATCCCGCTTTGACCTGGAACACCGTCGTGGTCGCCGGCGACCGTCTCACCGCCCTGCTGGACGCGATCCGCGAGAGCGGCGGGACGGTCGTCAGCTGCCGGCCGGAGGCCGGCTATCGCGTCGCTGTGACCTGGACGATGCCCTCGTGTGCACCCTGAATCGATTCAGAATTGCGTGGTGTCGAAGGGCGTTCGGAGTGAGGGAAATGGCTAGCCCTTCACTGCGCCGGCGGTCAGGCCGGCCACGATCCGCTTGTTGAAGAAGATGAACATCACCAACGGTGGAATCGTGATCAGGAGGATGTTCATGAACAGGAGGTTGTAGTCGGTTCGGAACTGTCCCTGGAAGTTGTAGAGGGTCAGCTGGACGGTCGGACTGTCGCTCCCGGGCAGGAAGTAGAGAGGTCCGGTGAAGTCGTTGAAGATCACCACGCACTGGACGACGATCACCGTGACCATCACCGACCGCAGCAGCGGGAAGATCACGCTGAAGAACAGCCGGATGGGACCTGCCCCATCGATGATCGCCGCCTCGTCGAGCTCGCGAGGGATCGTGGCGACGAAGGCTCTGAACAGCAGCACCGTGAACGGCAGGCCGAAGGCGACCTCGACCAGGATCATCCCGGTCAGGGTCTTGAACAGCTGGGTCTCCTGGAGCACCCAGATCGTCGGCACCACCGCGGGCGGGATGATCAGCCCGGCCAGCACCAGGAAGCTCACCAGGGTGTTGACCCTGCTCGACCGCCGTTGCAGCACGTAGGCCGCCATCGCACCCATGAACACCAGCAGGGTGACGCTGACCACGGTCAACGTCGTGGAGTTGATGAACGCGGAGACCAGCATGTGGTCGCGGGCTTCGACCACGGCACGGAAGTTGTCGACGATCGGCCACTGCGTGGGCCACGAGAAGTCGAGCGCGCGCGCTTCCTCGGGGTTCTTGACGGCGGTCAGCACGATGAACGCGAACGGCACCAGGAAGACCACCGCCGTCACCACGATGCTGGCCAGGCCGATCAGGACGCTGCTGGTGCGCCTCACAGGTCCACCTCGCGGCGGTTGAAGAAGCGCGACAGCGGGAAGATGATCGCGCTCACCACGAGGAAGAGCACCACGTTGCCGGCGGTCGAGAGGCCGTAGAAGCCGGCTTGGTACTGCTTGTAGATCACCGAGGCGATGACATCTGACGTGAAGCCCGGTCCGCCGCGGGTCATCGTCCAGATCAGGTCGAACGACCTGAGTCCACCGATCAGGGACAGCAGGATGACCGTGGTGGTCGCCGGCGCGGAGAGCGGCAGGATGATGTGACGGAAGCGCTGCCACGCGCTCGCACCGTCGACCCGCGCCGCCTCGAAGTACTCCTGCGGGATCGAGACGATCCCGGCCATGTAGATGACCGTGGCCAGTCCGAGTCCCTTCCACACGTCGACCGCGGCGATGGAGAGCAGCGCGTACGACGGGTCGGTCAGCCAGCCGGGTCCGTCGATGCCGATGACGGCGAGCGCCGAGTTGACCAGCCCGTCGAACGGGTCCAGCAGCACCTGGAAGGTCAGTCCGACACCGATGGTGCTGACCAGGACGGGGAAGAACACCACCGCCCTCAGATAGCTGCGACCGAGGATGGGCGCGGTCAACAGCAGCGCGAGAGCCATGCCCAACACCACCTTGGCGCCACTGGTCACGAAGCCGTAGATGAGGGTGTTGATGAGTCCCTTGTAGAGCGCGGGCTCGTTGAAGAACTGCCGGTAGTTGTCGAGCCCGATGAACTCGGAGTCGAAGAGGGTCCAGCGGGTCAGGCTGAAGTAGAAGGAGGCCAGGGTCGGCACGATGAACAGCACGACGTACACGACCCCGGCCGGCAGGTAGAACCACGTGGGGTAGGCAGCGGCGGCATATCCGCGACGCTCGCGTCGGCGCGCGCGCGTCTTTGCTGGCCGCAGCACCGACCGAGTGCGCAGGCCCGTCGTTGACATTGGTTCTCCCGCCGTCATCGGAAAGAGTGGCCGGCGCCCGGCCAAGGAGAGGAGATCACGAAGGTCCCGGGCGCCGGCCGAAGCTCACCAACCCTCGAGTCCGAGCTGCTGAGCCTGCTTGACCACATCCTCGTCGTACCTCGCCGCACCGTCTTCGGCGCTGCTGATCCCTGAGCCGACCTCAACGGTGATCTGTTCGAGCGCCGGGCCCTTGATCGGGCTGAGGAACTCCAGTGCCAGGCTGACGTTCTCCTCGTCATCGAAGTAGGGGAGCAGGTCCAGGATCCCGCGCGGGAGGTCGTCGGGAATCGTGCAGGACTCGACCATGTAGGGACCGGTCGGAGCCTGGACGGCTGTCTGCGCGTCGCAACCTGCGGGCGAGGCCAGGAAGTCGGTGAACTTCTTGGCGGCTTCGAGCTTGTCGCCCGTCGTGGTCTTCGGGATGTAGACGGCGTTGCCCATCCAGGCGGTCAGGCCGTTGGTGGCGGGGTCGTCGCCGGGGATCGGGAAGAAGCCGACCTTGTCCGCGCTGTCGGGGTAGTTGCTCACCATCTGGCCGAAGCTCAGGGTGAGCATCGGGTACTGCGCCGCTTCGCCCGAGGCGACGCGCTCGAGACCCTCGTCGAGCTTGGCCGAGGCGAAGTCCTCGTTGAGGAGTCCGGCGTCGCTCAGGTCTGCGATCTTCTCGAAGCTCGACAGACCGGGCTCGTCGCCGTACTTGGCCTGGTTGTTGGTGTACTCGTCTGCCCACTCGGGGTCCTGCACGAGGATGTTGTGGAAGTCGGCGAGCATGACGATCTGGGAGGTCCAGGTGTCGCTGTAGGTCTGCATGACCGGCGTGATCCCGGCCTGCTTGATCTTCTCGCTGTTCGAGAGGAACTCGTCCCACGTCGTGGGAACGGTGAGGCCGAGGTCCTCGTAGACGCCGATGTTGTAGGCGATGCCCCCGCCGAACGCCGTGCCGATGGGTGCGCCGAACTGGTCGTCGTCTGCCTTCGTGCTGTCCAGGAAGCTGGGCATGGCGTCGGCCACCCAGGGTCGGTCGGTCAGCGGGGTGAGGTTCTGCTGAGGGTCGAGCGCCTGCAGCAGAGCACCTGAGTTGTAGAGGAACATGTCGTTCATCTCGCCGGTGGCCAGCCGGGTCTTGATGAGGTTGTCGCCCTCTGAGCCGCCCGGTTGGGTCTCGATCTTGATCGAGATGTCCGGGTTCTCGTCCTCGAACGCCGCTGCGACGGCCTTCGAGGGCGCGAGGATCTGGTCGTCGTCTCCGGTCAGGAACGAGAGGGTGACCTTGCCGTCCTCGGATGAGTCATCGCCTCCTCCGGCAGCGCACCCGGCGAGAACGCCGCTGCCCAGCATCAGCGTCGTGGCGACTGCGAGGAGTCGCCTTCCTGAGAGCCTGCTCATCGGACCTCCTTGTTCGATCCATTGCTGAATCGATTCACTGGGTGTGACACAAGCCACTACCCACCGCGTGAGGTCAGCATGCCGGTCGATGACTGGTTTTGGCAACGATCGGGGGCCAACAATCCCTCTGCAGCGTCGGCTACGCGCTCACACCGGACGCTTGAGCGCCTCCCACAAGGCGCCGAGACGCGCCCCCATGTCGATGTCGGTGGGGTTGAGAAGCCACTGGATCTGCAGTCCATCGGCCGCTGCGAGCATGAGGGAGGCGATCATCGAGGGGTCGAGATCCTCTGCGACCTCGCCGGCCGCCTGGCGACGGCGCACGTCCTCCGCAAGGTCCGCGACGAGGTGCTGGTAGCGCTCCTGGAAGAAGCCGCGGGACGTGCTTTCTTCGTCTGTGCTCTCGGCCGACATGGCCACGAACAGCCGCACGAGGCCGGGCTCCTCGGAGTTGTGCCGCACCACGGAGATGAGCCCCTCGACGGTCACGGGCCTCCCGTGGTTGACGTCGAAGCGGTCCTCGTTGCGCACGTCCCGGCGTCGCAACACTTCGACGAACAGCTCCTCCTTGCTGTTGAAGTGGTGCAGGAGGCCGGCCTGGCTCAGGCCGGTGGCGCGGGCGACCTCCCGGAAGGACGTCCGGTCATAGCCGTGGCGCGCGAATATCTCGAGCGCGGCGGTGAGGATCTCTTCGCGCTTCGCGAGACCCCTCGCGTAGGGGCCCCGGGTCGTCATGCCCCGGATCGTAACCACGTGGCCCGCCGTCAAATTCAGATCATTGATTGGTTTTGGGCTACGGTGTTTTCTCGGGCACACACCGGTCGGCACCCGCGCCGCAGGAGGGCACATGCACGAACCACCCGTCCACCTCGAGGCGCTGGTCGCCCGGCTCTCGCTGGAGGAGAAGGTGGCGCTCCTGACCGGACAGGACACGTGGTCCTTGCGCCCGGTCCCATCGATCGGCCTTCGGTCCATCGTCATGGCCGACGGGCCGGCCGGCGTACGCGGCCCTACGTGGGACGAACGGCAACCTTCGGTCAACTTCCCCTCGCCCACTGCGGTCGCTGCCTCGTGGGATCGCACCCTCGCTCGCGCCATCGGGGGTGGGCTCGGCAGTGAGGCCCGACGCAAGGGTGTGGACGTCCTGCTCGCACCGACCGTCAACCTGCAGCGCACTCCATTCGGCGGCCGCCACTTCGAGGCGTTCAGTGAAGATCCCGAGCTCACGTCCGAGCTCTCCACCCACCTCGTCCGTGGCGTGCAGGAGCACGGCGTCGCCGCCGCGGTCAAGCACTACGTGGCGAACGACTCCGAGACCGAGCGCTTCACGGTCGACGTCGAGGTGAGCGAACGCGTTCTCCGCGAGCTGTACCTCCGGGCATTCGAGGGACCGGTGGTCGACGGACCGGCGTGGGCGGTGATGAGTGCCTACAACTCGATCAACGGCGCAACCGCATCGGAGAACAACCTGCTCACCAGTCCGCTTCAGGACGAATGGGGGTTCGACGGCGTCGTGGTCAGCGACTGGACGGCGGTGCGCTCGACGGAGTCAGCACGTCACCCGCAGGATCTCGCCATGCCTGGGCCGCAGGGCGCCTGGGGCGAACGACTGGTCGCGGCGGTGCGGGGAGGCGAGGTCGAGGAAGCAGCGATAGACCGGAAGATCCATCGGGTGCTGCGCCTGGCGGCACGGGTCGGAGCACTCGACGGGATCTCGGCTGAGCGCCACGCGGAGATGCTCGCCCCGGACCAGCTCGCGACGCTGGCGCGCGCGGCCTCGCGCGACGGCATGATCCTGCTCCGGACCGATGGCTCGCTGCCCCTCGACGACCCCGCCAGCATCGCGGTCATCGGTGCGGCGGCCAGGGTCGCTCGGACGCAGGGCGGCGGTAGCGCCACCGTGATCCCCGTGACCGTGAGCACCCCCCTCGACGGCATCACCAGGCGCTGGCCGGACGCCGACGTGTCCTGGTCTCTCGGCGCCGTGGTCCAGCGCGGCCTCGTCCCGCTTGAGGAAGGAACGTTCAGTACCCCCGATGGCGGGCCGGGGCTGCTCGTGCGCTATCTGGACGCGGCAGGCAACGAGCTGGGCCGCGAGTCCAGAGAGTCCTCCTGGCTCGTGTGGTTCAACGGTTCCACGTTGGGCACCAGGTCCGCCCAGATCGAGTTCAGGTTCCGCTACCGCCCAGACGTCATGGATGACGGAGGCGTCGAGCTCGGAGTGGGTGGCCTCGCCGACATCGAGGTCGAGGCCGACGGCCGACTCGTCGCGTCGGAGCAGCTCCGCCTCGCGTCGGGTGACGACTTCTCCACCGGCGTCCTCAACCCGCCGTTCACCTCTGTGCTCGTCCCCAGCTCCGGCCCGACCGTGGAGGTTGTCGTGCGGTTCCGCCCTCTGTCCGGCGACATGCCCGATGCTCGCGCTCTGCGGGTGGGGACACCCCCGCCTCGTCACGATGCGGGAGATCTCATCCAAGAAGCCGTTCGCGCAGCCTCGAACGCCGAAGTTGCGTTGGTCGTGGTCGGAACGTCCAACGAGGTCGAGTCCGAAGGGTTCGACCGGACTTCGCTCTCGCTTCCCGGCAGGCAGGATGACCTGGTCCGCGCGGTGGCAGCGGCCAACCCCCGGACCATCGTCGTCGTCAACGCCGGAGCCCCGGTGATCCTGCCCTGGCGAGACGAGGTGGCCGCCGTCGTGGCGGCGTGGTTCCCGGGCCAGGAGTTCGGCGATGCACTGGCCGACGTGCTCAGCGGCGACCACGAGCCGGGTGGCCGGCTCCCCGTCACCTGGCCGGCCGCCGAGGCAGACGTACCGGTTCGCGACGTCGTCCCGAGCGACGGTCGGCTGGCGTATCGCGAAGGCCTTCACATCGGGTACAAGGCCTGGCTGCGGACCGGGTCGGCGCCTGCCTACGTCTTCGGACACGGCCTGGGCTACACCGAGTGGTCGTTGTCCGAGCTGCGCGCGACCGAGGTGCCACTGACGGGCCACTGGACGGTCTCCGTCACGGTCACCAACACGGGTCGACGCGCGGGGAAGTGCGTGGTGCAGCTCTACCTCGAGCGACTCTCGCCATCCTCGGTCGAGCGACCACGCCGCTGGCTGGCCGGATTCGAGGCCATCCACGTCGATGCCGGCGGCTCGAAGCGCGTCGAGCTGGAGCTGCCGTGGCGCCGGCTCGCACATTGGACGGACAGCGTCTGGAGCGTCGAGGACGGGACCTACGGGCTGATCGCCGGTCTGTCGTCCAGCGACGACCGCGCGCAGGTCACGATCGATGTGGATGCGGGCCAGGTCGTGCGGCCCGGTGGGATCCCTGAGGGCCGAGTGGAGGTAGGCGGATGAGCGAGCCCGTGCAGTGGACCGGGGCCATGGTGACGCCGGTCGTCGACCTCGTTGCACCCGTGTTCCGTCGAGAGGTCGAGCTCGAGATCGGTCATGGTCGAGTCACCGCGGCGATCCTGCATGTCAGCAGCCTGGGCGTGCACGAGGCGTCCATCGATGGCGAGCCGGTGTCACCCGAGGTCCTGGCCCCCGGTTGGAGTGCGTACGAGTGGCGGCTTCGCTACCGCTCCCACGACGTCACCGCGCTGGTCCGGGACCGGTTCGTGGTCGCGGTTTCGGTCGGGAACGGCTGGTGGCGCGGCCGCCTCGGGTTCCTCGGCGGCCGGGCGCTCTACGGCGACCGGCTCGGGCTGGTCGCGCAGCTGGAGATCGACTTCGCCGACGGCCACCACCAGGTCGTCGGCACGGACTCATCGTGGACCGCGGGCCCGTCGGACACCCTCGCCGACGACCTCTACGACGGACAGACAATCGATGCTCGCCGCCGTACCTCGAAGTGGCACGAGGTGGACGGCCGGCCCGAGCAGTTCTACCCGGTCGAGGACCTTGCGTTCGACCGCTCCGTGCTCGCACCGGCGATCGGGCCGCCCGTCGTACGCCACGAGACCCGGCGGCCGGAGCGGATCTGGGATTCGCCATCGGGACGCACGCTGGTCGACTTCGGTCAGAACCTCGTGGGGTGGGTGCGGTTCACCGTCCGCGGCCCGCGGGGCAGCGAGATCCGGATCAGGCACGCCGAGGTGCTCGAGGACGGCGAGCTCGGCGTCCGGCCGCTTCGCGACGCGCAGGCCACTGACCGGTTCGTGCTCAGTGGTGAAGTCGACTTCTTCGAGCCGACCAAGACCTTCCACGGGTTCCGGTACGCCGAGGTCACCGGCTGGCCCGGTGCCATCACGCCGGACGATCTCGAGGCGGTGGTCGTGCACTCCGAGCTGAAACGAACCGGAACGTTCGAGTGCTCGGACGAGCTGCTCACCCAACTGCACCGCAACGTCGTGTGGGGGCTGCGCGGCAACTTCGTCGATGTGCCCACCGACTGCCCGCAGCGCAACGAGCGGCTCGGCTGGACCGGCGATCTCGCGGTGTTCGCGCCCTCGGCGGCGTACCTCTACGACGTGTCTGCATTCCTCGAGGACTGGCTGGTCGACCTCGACCTCGAGCAACAACACGCAGAGGGGTTCGTCGCCTTCGTCGTTCCCGACGTGCTCAAGCTGATGCCGAGCAACCCGATGCTGGAGCACTCGGACTCCGCTGCAGCGTGGAGCGACGCGGCCGTGTGGGTGCCGTGGGCGCTCTACCAGGCCTACGGTGACCCAGCCGTCCTCGAGCGGCAGTACGTCTCCATGCTCGCTCACGTGAGGCGAGTCGCGTCCAAGGTCTCCGCCAACGGGGTCTGGGACACCGGCTTCCAGTTCGGCGACTGGCTCGATCCGGACGCGCCGCCAGACGATCCGGCGCGAGCCAAGGCCGACCCGGGCGTCGTGGCCACGGCTTGTCTTGCCCGCTCGGCCGCGATCGTCGCCGAGGTGGCGAGTCTCCTGGGCCAGGACGAGGACACCAAGGAGTTCGAAGCCCTGGCCCGGACGACCCGTCAGGCCTTCGCGAGCGAGTACGTCGACGAGACCGGCACGATCAGGTCGGACTGCACGACGGTCTACTCACTCGCTATCGCCTTCGACCTCCTGGACGAGACCAGCGAGCGGCTCGCCGGCGAACGCCTGGCGGAGCTGGTCGCGAAGAGCGGCCATCGGATCTCGACCGGTTTCGTCGGCACGCCGTACGTGTGCGAAGCGCTGGCCCGGACCGGACACCTGGACGACGCCTACGCACTGCTGCAGCAGCAGGAGTGCCCGTCCTGGCTCTATCCCGTCACGATGGGAGCCACCACGGTCTGGGAGCGCTGGGACTCGATGCTCCCGGACGGTTCGATCAACCCGGGCGAGATGACGTCGTTCAACCACTACGCGCTGGGCGCGGTCGCCGACTGGATGCACCGCACTGTGGCCGGCATCGCGCCGGCGTCGCCAGGCTATGACCGCGTGTTGTTCGCGCCGAGACCCGGCGGCGACCTCACCTGGGCTGCGGCGTCGCTGGAGACCCGGCACGGACTGGTAGCAATCCGTTGGGAGCGCACGGACGGCGGCGTACTGATCGAGACCACTCTCCCCGAGGGCGTCGAGGGCGTGCTGTCGCTCCCGGATGGGAGCGAGCTGAGCGTGAGGGCAGGCACATCCTCGAGGAGAACGTCGCCCTGGTAGGACGGGCCTTGAGGGGTGCGCAGTGTTCGCGGGTTCAGACCTGACCAGCCGGCCGCCGAGGGTCAGTCCTTCTCCGCGTGCTGGGCCGCGAGGCGCACCGGCGCGTTGGCGGCGCCGTACCCGTCGTAGCCACCCCCGCGCTGGACGACCTCGAAGAAGATCGAGCCGATGGTGCGCGTGTAGAAGTGGGTGAAGTCGCCGGTCTCGTCCCGGTCGTAGAGCACTCCGAGCTCGTGCATCTCGGCAACCAACGCGGCCGGCAGATCGAACCGCGCCATCAGGTCGTCGTAGTAGTTGGCGGGGATCGCGAGGGGCTGCAGTCCGCGCTCGCGGGCCGCTCTGGCCGCTGCCATGGCGTCGTGGCTGGAGAAGGCGACGTGTTGGGGGTAGCCGTGCGGATGGTCGAACGCGAGCGGTGCCACGTTGAGCGCGAGCCGAACGCCGCCGTCGTCACTGCGCACCACCTGGCTGCGGACGAGTCCACTCGGCGCCGCGACGTCCTGGCTGCTCGTGGGATGCAGCGCCAGGACGCTGCTGTAGAAGAGGACCGCTTCGTCGAAGTGCTGCCAGGGATGGGACACGTTGACGTGGTCGATGGCAGTCAGGAGCAGATCGTCCGCCGTCCCATCGCCGCCCTCGAACTCCGACACCCAGGCAGCGTCCTGGCCCGCGAGACCGGCCAGGAAGACCTCGGTGCCGTCGGGCGCCCGGAACGCGGCGAGCTGCTCCTCGTTGGCGTGGGTCCGCCGGAACACGGTCGGAGCTTCGAGCCGGCGAGCACGTTCGGCCGAGGCCGCGGCGTCCACTACTTCGAAGCCGACCGCGGCCAGGGTCGGCGTCCATTCACGTGCCTGTCCCTCGTTGCACACGACGCGGGCCCGTCCTTGCGTCCACAGTCGCACCGGCTTGGTGCGGTGATGGCCCCGGAAGGTGAAGCCGAGCTGGCGGAGAAGGACGTCGACCTCGCCGGTGTCCTCGGCCTTGACCTCCACGAAGTCGATCGCGGCCGGTTGTCCGATGTCGGGCAGCCGGGTGGGCTGATCCACGCGACCTGTGGAGAGCCCCAGGTGTGCGACCTGGTCCTCGAGCCAGGTCAGTGACCGCTTGGCCTGGTCGGCCGTACGCCGGACATCTGTCTGCCGGAAGACGTCGTTGAACACTTCGAGCGACAACGGCCCGGTGTAGCCGGCAGCGAGGACGTGGCCGACGAACGCACTCAGGTCAAATGCCCCCTCGCCGGGGAAGAGCCGGTAGTGCCTGCTCCACGAGAGGACGTCCATGGTCAGGGCAGGTGCGTCGGCCAGCTGAAGGAAGAAGATGCGGTCTCCGGGGATCTCCTCGATCCCCGCGGGGTCGTGACCACGCGACAGGATGTGGAAGCTGTCGAGGCACACGCCGACTGCCGGGTGGTCGGCGAGCTGCACGATGCGCCAGGCGTGTCGGTAGTCGTCGACGTACCGTCCCCAGGCGAGCGCTTCGTACGCGAGGCGGACGCCGTGGGTCTCGGCCTCCTCGCCCAACCTCCGCAGCTGCGCCGCAGAGACGGCGTCGTCGTCGACCGTCGCGGTGCCGACGTTGCTGCACACGAGCATGGTGTCGATGCCGAGCCGCCGCATCAGCTCGAACTTGGCCCGCGCGCGATGCAGCACCGACTCGAACTCGTCGTCAGTGACGCCCTCCGCGTCGCGGAACGGTTGGTACAGGTCGAGGGAGAGACCCAGCCGGCCGGCGAGCGCGGCGACTTCCTCGGGGCTGGCCGGCGAGGCGATCAGGTCCGGCTCGAACACCTCGACCCCGCCGAAGCCCGCCGCCGCGGCCGCGTGCAGCTTCTCGACGAGCGTGCCACTCAGACAGACCGTGGCGATCGACGTTCTCATGGAGGCCGCTCCTCACTCGCTCGGCATCGAGGGCGTGAGGATTCGGGCTGGGTTGAGGACCATCAGCTGATGGATCTGGTCGTCGGTCGCACCCTGTTCGAGGAGCCGCGGGAGGATCCGCCGGGAGATGTTCTCCATGGTCCAGTGCGGGACGTGGGCAGCCCGCCAGGACGGTGGTGTCACCCGGCTGAAGAACGCCGCGTCCTGGGAGAGCACCATGCGGTCGGCGTACCCGCCCTCCAGCAGGGTCAGCACCGTCGCCAGTCGGGCGTCGTCCGGCAGGACGTGCTCCATCCCGAAGCGATCCATGCCGATGGTGGCCCCGGCGTCCATCAGCTCGCGGAGGTAGTCGAGATCCTGGCTGTCTCCGCAGTGACCGATGACGAGCCGGTCGGGTGCGACTCCGTGCTCGACGAAGAAGCTGAGCTGGTCACGTCCGTTGCGGGACGGCGCATGGGTGTGGGTGGTGATCGGCACACCGGTGCGGAGGTGGACCGTCGCGGCTGCCTCCATGACCCGTCGTACGTCGGGGGTGAGGCCCTGCACATCCGTGACGACCTTGAGCATGCCTGCCCGCACGTCGGTGCCGGCGATGCCTTCCTCGATGTCTCGGAGGAAGAGCTCGAGCAGGGGATCTGGTCCCCCGACCAGCCGGTCCGGCCCATGGGTGTGGAAGTACGCCGGCAGCACGTCGGGCGTGTAGTAGCCCGTCGAGGCGACCAGCTGCACCCGCGTCCGCTCGGCCACGCGACCGACCCTGGCGACGTCGCGGCCGAGACCCGGGACCGTCAGGTCGACGACGGTCCTGACCCCCAGGTCCCACAGCCGATCGAAGCCCGCGACCGCGGCCTCGATCGCGTCGCTCTCGGACCACTCGGGATGGGGGAGGTTCAGGTCGAGCTCCGGGTGGCCCACGAAGACGTGCTCGTGGATCAAGGTGGTGCCGAGCCTGGCCGCCGGCACCGGTCCCCGGAAGGTCTGAACCTCCCCCGCAGGGGTCACTCCGCTTCGCTCCGGATGGCCTCGTAGATCTCGAGCTGGTCGGCGTTGAAGTTGTCACGGAGGTACTCGTCGGCCTGGGTGCGGAACGCGTCGACGTCCACGTCGTCGACGACCTCCATCGTGCCGGAGTCCGCCCACTCGGCGAGGATCTTCTCCTCGTCCTCGGCGACGCACGGGGGCACCTGCTCCTCGGCGGCGTCGACGGCCGCGGTGAGCGCGTCCTGCTGCTCGCCTGAGAGGCCGCTCCACGCGTCGGCACCGATGATCACCAGGTTGCTGTTGGCCTGGTGGTTGGACATGCTGATGTAGTCCTGCACGTCCTGGAGGCTGCTCGCCGAGATGTTCGTGATCGGGTTCTCCTGGCCGTCGACCGTGCCCTGCTGCAGGGCGAGGAACAGCTCCTCGTAGGCGACCTCCGTGGCGTCGGCTCCCAGAGCCTCGGCGTTCATCAGGAACTGCGGGGAGTTCGGGAAGCGCATCCGCAGCCCGTCCAGGTCGCCGGGCTCACGGATGGGCTCGTTGGCGGTGAACTCGCGCATGCCGGCCGACCACGCTCCGAGCGTGTGCACGCCGGTCTCGTCCTCGAAACCCTTGAGCAGATCTGCGGAGGCGTCGCTGTCGAAGAAGCGGGCCAGGTGGTCGCTGTCATCAAACGCGTACGCCGCGTCCAGCACGCTGACCGGCTCGTAGACCGCACCGAGCGCCGAGGCGCCCTGGATGTCGATGTCGATGTCACCGGAGACCACCGAGGAGATCCGGTCCGCGTCGGCGCCGAGCTGGCTGGCCGGGAAGATCTCCACGGTCACCCCGACATCGGCGGCGGCCACCTCGTCGGCGATCACCTGTGCTCCGCACCGGTGCTGCGGCTGGGTCTCGGTGTAGCTGTGCGCCAGCTGGAGCGTCACCTCCGAGCCGGCCTCCCCGTCACCGCCACCGCTCTCGTCATCGTCGCCGCAGGCGGTGAGCGTCATCGGGAGTGCGAGGCAGGCGGCCGCGACCGCTCCCCTCGCCCTTCGCCTTGCCTTGACTCCTGTCATCAGCCGTTCCCTTCTTCAGTGTTGTCCCGAGGCGGGTCCATCGCAGACGGGCCACGGGTGGCCTCGGCCGCCACGAGGTCGTCGAAGTCACGCGTCATCGCCGTTCGGTCGGCCGGGCGCCCGGTGATCAGCTCGAAGGCGTCGGCGGCCTGGTGGACCGCCATTCCGGCGCCGTTGAGCACGGTGCAGCCGGCCTCGCGAGCCGCTCTCAAGAGCGGGGTGTCCAGCGGGCGGTAGACGATGTCGGCCAGCCACAGGTCCGGTCGGAGCAGACCGTCGGGAACCGGCGAACCCGGGTGGGCCGCCATCCCCATCGGGCTTGCGTTGACGACTCCGGAGCTCGTCGCCAGGGCGTCGGAGAGTCCGGACCGGGAGACCGGCGCGAGCTCGACCTTGATCGGCAGCGCACCGAGGGAACGCCGGAGCGCTTCCGCCCGCTGGTGGTCCGGCTCGACGATGAGCAACCGCTGCACGCCGACCTGCACGAGGGCGTGCGCCACGGCAGTCCCGGCGCCACCGGCGCCGAGCAGCAGGACGGAGTCGCGGTCGACGTCGGGCAGTCCGAGCTCGAATGCCTGGAGGAAGCCGGTCACGTCCGTGTTGTGGCCGGTCGTACGGCCGCCTCGGATCAGGACCGTGTTGAGCGCTCCGATCGACTCGACCGCGGAGTCGACCTCGTCGACGAGCGGCACCATCGCCTGCTTCACCGGATGGGTGACGTTGAGCCCGTCGAAGCCGAGCTCGACCGCACCGGCCAACAGCCGCTCGAGGCGCGCCGTGTCGAGCGGTCCGGCCGGCTGCTCGACGACCTTGTACACGTAGCGAAGGCCCTGGCGCTGCGCCTCCCGCTCGTGGAGCTCCGGCGTGAGGGACGGGCCGACACCCTGCCCGATCAGACCGGCCAGCCACGAGCGAGGCGCCGCCTGCCCGGTCACAGCCCCAACCTCTCGGGCAGGTACAGGATCGCGTCGGGCCAGAAGATGATCCCGACGCAGAGCAGCATCAATGGCACCAGGAAGGGCACCGAGCCCCAGAAGACCTCGGACATCGTGGCCCTCGTGATCGCCTGGAGGACGAAGACCACGGTGCCGACCGGCGGCGTCAGCAGCCCGATCATCTGCGAGACGATCATCAGTACGCCGAGCGCGATCGGGTCGACGTCGTACTGAAGGGCCAGCGGCTGCAGGATCGGCACGGTCAGGGTCAGGACCGCCACCGCGTCCAGGGCGGTCCCGAGCACCATCGACAACGCGAAGACGACGAGCAGGAACACCGTGGCGTTGTTCGTCAGGCCCAGCATCGCCTCCGAGAGGTCCTGGGGCACCCGCTCCCTGGCGAAGACGTAGCCCAGCAGGTTCGCCGACGCGACGATGAGCATGATGCTGCCGGTCGTGACCGTGGCCTCGACCAGGATCTTCGGGACGTCGCGCAGCCGCAGCGTTCGGTAGGCGATGCCGAGCAGCGCCATGTACGCCGCTCCGACGGCCGCCGCCTCGGTCGGCGTGACGTAGCCGGCGAGGATCCCACCGAGGACGATCACCGGGGCTCCGAGCGGCGCGATCACCCGGCGGCCGGTGACCCAGACCCGTCCCCACGCGAACTCCGTGCGTTCCAGGTCCGGCATCCGGCGTACCCACAGGAAGACGACCACGCACAGCCCGAGGGCCATCAGCAGCGCCGGGACGACCGAGGCGGCGAACAAGGCACCGGTCGAGACGCCCGCGAGGCCGGCGTAGATCACGGCGGGGATGCTCGGCGGCATCACCGGCGCGATCAGGGCCGACGAACCCACGACGCCCAGCGCGAACGGCTTGGGGTATCCGGCCTTGAGCATCGCCGGGATCTCGACCTTGCCGAGCGCGGCCGCGTCGGCGACGGCCGAGCCGCTCATCCACGAGAACCCCAGGCTCACTCCGACGCTGACGTAGCCGAGGCTGCCGCGCACCCGGCCGAGCAGGGCGAGAGCGAAGTCGAAGAGCCGGTCGGCGATGCCGGCGTGGTTGGCGATGCAGCCGAGCAGGATGAACAGCGGCACCGCCAGGAGCGGGAAGCTCGCGGTGGAGCTGGCGACCAGGCGCAGCGCCAGACCGACGGACTGGTCGGTGGTGATCATGTAGAGCAGGCACGGGCCGAAGAACGCGAACGACACCGGCACCCGGATGACCAGCAGTCCGGCGATCAGGAGACACAGGACGAGGACGCTCATTCGGCCGCCAGCTCCACGTGGTCGGCGTACGACGGCTCCGGCACACCCAGCACGGCGTACCTGACGGCCGCCACCAGGGCGCGGACGACGACGCTGACGAACCCGATGAGTGAGACGGCGTAGAGCCAGGACATGGGCATCCGCAACGCCGGGGACTTCAAGATGCCCTGGCTGTGGGCCAGCTCCCAGGCCTCGGTGCACAGGGCCACGCCGATGGCAGCGACGATCAGGCACGAGATCACCCGAATCACGCGCCGCACGAGCTCGCCGGGGACCGAGTCGATCATCTCGATGGAGATGTGGGAATCGGTGGTCACCAGGACACCGGCGAGTAGGAAGGTGAGCCAGACCAGGGCGAACCTGGCCAGCTCGCCGGTCCAGGGCCAACCGTCGATGGGGAGGTAGCGCTGCGCCGCCTGCAGCAGCACCAGGCCGAAGATCAGCAGCAGGCAGGCGACGCCCAGCGCCAGCTCGACGCCGGTGACGACCCGGACGATCCGGGCGATCGGCCGGGGAGGCTGCGACAGGAACGCGGCGAGCCGGCCCTGCGGCGCCTCCTGGGTGCTGCCCTCGGTCACACGCCGGAAAGTACGGAGCACGGCAAAGCGGTGGCAAGGGGTTGCCAACGTGTTGCCAGATCACGTTGGGTGGGCCTGTGCCGGGCCCGACCATCTACGACGTCGCCACCGCCGCGGGTGTGGCCACGTCAACGGTGTCCCGTGCCTTCTCCCGGCCCGGCCGGGTCGCGGCCGGCACCCGCGAGCGAGTCCTCGCCGTCGCCGCCGAGCTCGGCTACCGCCCCAACCCGCACGCGCGCGCCCTGCTCTCCGGCAGGCACCACACCGTCGCGATGGTGGTCTCCGACATCACCAACCCGCACTACTTCGAGCTGATCCGGGGCGCCGAGCTGCGGGCCCGGGTCTCGGAGTACACCCTGGTGCTGGTCAACGCCGAGGAGTCACCGCGCGTCGAGTGGGACCAGATCCAGCGGCTGGCCGGCGCCGTCGACGGGTTCGTGCTGGCCGCGAGCCGGCTGCCCGACGAGAACCTGCAGCAGATCTCGGCCCAGCGCCCCCTCGTCCTCATGAGCCGCGAGCTGCCCGGCCTGGCCAGCGTGGTGCTCGACCACGTCGAGGGCTGCCGGCAGATCGTCGGTCACCTGGCCTCGCTCGGCCACAGCGAGCTCGTCTACCTGGCCGGCCCGGCCAACTCCTGGATGGCGGGCACCCGCTGGGCCGCCCTCAGCGGAGCCGCGGAGCAGGCCGGGATCGGCGCGCGGCGGATCGGTCCCTTCACGCCGAAGGTGAGCCAAGGAGGGGCCGCTGCCGACGCGGCCGTCAACGCCGCCGCGACGGCGATCGTCGCGCACAACGACCTCCTGGCCATCGGCGTCATCAAACGTCTTGAGGACCGCGGGCTCCGGGTCCCCGATGACGTGAGCGTCGTCGGGTTCGACGACATCTTCGCGGCCGACCTGTGCACCCCCCGGCTCACCACCCTGGGCGGCGCACACGTCGATCTCGGCCGAGCCGCCGTCGAGCTACTGCTCACCGCAGAGACCCGGGCCCCTGACGACCAGCCTCGCGTGATCCTGCCGACCGAGCTGGTGCTGCGCGACTCCACCGGCCCGGCCCCCGTACCCAGCCGAGCCACCTAACCCGGCCGGAGTGGCAACTCTGGCAACTGTGTGCCTCGTGGAGATCGCCGGGTAACCGTGCAGAGATGACCGAGATCGACCAGGCCGACAAGCAGCAACGACGTACGCCCGTCAAAGCAGCCGTGGCTGCGTGGTTCGGGAGTGCTCTGGAGTACTACGACTTCGCGATCTACGGGACCGCGGCCGCGCTGGTGTTCCCCGACATCTTCTTCCCGGAGGGCAACGACTCTGCCAACAACGCCGCTGCGTTCGCGACCTTCGGCGTCGCGTACGTGGCGCGGCCGATCGGCTCGTTCTTGATGGGCCACATCGGCGACCGGGTCGGCCGCAAGAAGGTGATGATCGGGACCATCCTGATGATGGGGATCTCGACGTTCCTCGTCGGGTGCCTCCCGACGTACCAGCAGGTGGGCCTGCTCGCGCCCGTGCTTCTCGTGGTGCTGCGTCTGATCCAGGGGCTCTCGGCCAGCGGGGAGCAGGCGGGCGCCAACTCCATGTCGTTCGAGCACGCGCCCGACGACCGACGTGGCTTCTTCACCAGCTTCACCCTGAGCGGCACCCAGGGCGGCCAGATCCTGGCACCGGCCATCTTCCTGCCGCTCGCGGCGGCGCTCGACGACGACCAGCTGCAGTCATGGGGCTGGCGGATCCCGTTCTGGGTCAGTGCCGTCGTGGTCGTGGTCGGGCTCGTCATCCGGACCCGCCTCGACGAGACCCCCGAGTTCCGTGCCGAGGGCGGGCGCGATGCCAGCTCCCCGAGTCCGCTGACGGTGCTGTTCAGCGAACACCGGACGGCGGTCCTGCGGGTCTTCTTCGCGGCGTTCATTGCCACGGTGAACACCATGTTCGCTGTCTTCGCGCTCAACCTGGCGACCTCGGACGACTACGACATCGGCATCAGTGAGACCACGATGCTGTGGCTGGCCATCGTCGCCAACATCGTCGCGATCGCGGTGATCCCGCTGTGGGCCCGCCTGTCCGACCGGATCGGTCGCAAGCCCGTCTTCATCACCGGCGCGCTGGGCAGCGCTGCCCTGGGCGTGGCCTTCTTCGGCGCGCTGGCCCACGGTCAGGTCGCCCTGATGTTCGTGCTCGGAGTGGCCCTGGCCGGCGTCGTGTACTCGATGCCCAATGCCGTATGGCCGTCGACGTACGCCGAGTACTTCCCGACCAGCGTCCGTCTCTCCGGCACCGCCATCGGCACCCAGTTCGGCTTCGCACTGGCCGGGTTCACGCCCACGATCGCCAGTGCGCTCATCGGCTCCGACTCGAGCAACTGGGTCCGCGTCGCTCTCTTCATCGTGGTTGCGTGTGCGATCTCCGCGATCGCGGTGGGCACCGGCCCTCGAGCCACCCACCGAGTGCCGACCGGTGACATCGGCCGCGGCCTCGCGCCGCAGGAAGCACGGATGATCCGAGTGGACGCGTGACCCAGGAATTTGCTGCGGGAGCCGCCTGTCGGAAAACCGACGACCTTCGCGCCGCCGCCTCGCGGGCTAGAGGGTGAGCAGCACCTTGGTCGCGCGACGCTCGTCCATGGCCTGGTAGCCCTCGGCTGCCTGCTCGATCGGCAGAGTGAGATCGAAGACCTTGCCCGGGTCGATCGTGCGGTCCCAGATGAGCTGGATCAGGTCGGGCAGGTAGCGGCGCACTGGAGCCGGGCCGCCGAGCGTGTGGATGCCTGCGAAGAACAGCTCAATACCGGCGATCCTGACGTCGTGGTTGACGCCGACGTAGCCCAGGTGGCCGCCGCCGCGAGTCGCGCCCACTGCCTGCATGAACGACTCCTGGGTGCCGACCGCTTCAACCACCGAGTGGGCACCGAGCCCGCCGGTCAGCTCCTTGATCCTGGCGACACCCTCGTCGCCGCGCTCCTCGACGATGTCGGTTGCGCCGTAGAAGCGGGCGAGCTTCTGCCGCTCGGGGTGGCGTGACATGGCGATGATGCGTTCCGCCCCCAGCTGCTTGGCCGCGAGGATGGCCATCAGGCCAACCGCACCGTCACCCACGACAGCCACGGTCTTGCCGGGGCCTGCCTGCGCAGCGTCGGCAGCGAACCAACCCGTCCCGAGCACGTCAGACGCCGCCAGCAGCGACGGGATCAGGTCGTCGTCGGGCTGACCCGGCGTCTTGACCAAGGTGCCGTCCGCCAACGGGATGCGCGCCTTGTCCGACTGGGTGCCGATCTGCGCCACGAACTCCGCGTGCACGCACTTGGACTGGAACCCGGCCTGGCAGATCTCGCAGGTGTTGTCGGAGATGACGAACGATCCGACGACGAAGTCGCCGGGCCTGACCGTCTTGACCTCATCGCCGATCTGCTCGACAACGCCGACGTACTCGTGCCCCATGACCTGGTGGTCAGCCGGCTCCACGCCGCGATAGGGCCACAGATCCGAACCGCAGATGCAGGTGGCGGTCAGCCGGACGATGGCGTCGGTCGGCTCGATGATCCTGGGATCTTCGCGATCCTCAACCCGCACGTCTCCGGCGGTGTGCATGACTACCTGTCGCATGATTGTTCTCCTTCTTCATCGGATGTCTGAGTTGGCCGGCCCGGTCATTGCCCGTACTCGGCGTCGGTCACGTGCTCACCCCACGTGACCACCTGGCTCTGGTCGTCGGCCTCCTGGACGGCGACGTGAGCGCGCGACCCACCTGCGGACCGAGGTGGTCCGCCGAGCTGATTCGCAGTTGACTACGGTTGCTTGGTTCGCTTGAGCTCGTCTGCAAGGGCCCGCGCCTCGCGCTCGAGCAGCTCCGTCTGGGCGGTATCGCCGGCCTGTATCGCGTGCCAGTAGCCGATCTTGATCTGCACATACCGCCGACGCAGGGCGAGGTGCTCTTCTTCGCGCGCCAGTCGCTCCTGCTGCGTGGTGAGCAAGCTGATCTGCTCGCCAGCCGCTGACGGTCCGAGCCGCCCGTTCGCGACGTACTCGCGCATGTCACTGACCGACATGCCCGTGGCCGCGAGGCAGGCCACCCACATGATCTGGTCGAGGTCGTCCTCGTCGTAGACCCTGTGCCTGCTGCTCTCACCACGACCCACCGGGGCGATGACCCCGATCGACTCGTAGTAGCGAAGCGTGCTGGCCGGAAGGCCGGTCAGCGCGGCTGCTTCCTTGATCGAGTAGTGGCGTTGGGTGGTCGGTGCACTCACTCAATCCACTGTAAAAACTTCAAGTACTTGAAGTCAAACGTTGCGTGGGCCATCGACTGAGTTCGTTGCGAGTCGTGCGCAGTACGCGGAGCTCCTGCCCAGGCGGTCTGAGCGACGGCGCACCTGTGGCGCCCTCTTGACATTTTATCTGAGTCGACTCATTATTGAGTGCAATCAGTTCATACGGCATCGCCAATTCACCGAAGGGCACCACCATGAGCACCGCCAACCACGAACCCGTCGTCACGTCGTACGCGAAGGCGCCGGCCCGGACTGTCACGACTGGAGGCACGACGTACGCCTACCGCGAGCTGGGTCCGAAGGGCGGCGTCCCCGTCGTCTTCTTCGTGCACCTCGCCGCGACCCTGGACAACTGGGACCCCCGCATCGTCGACCCCATCGCGAAGAACAGGCACGTCATCACCTTCGACCAGCGCGGCGTCGGTGCGTCCACCGGAACGGTTCCGGGCACCATCGAGGAGGCCGCGGACCACGCGTATGAGTTCATCGCGGCGCTCGGGTTCGACCAGATCGACGTCTTCTCGTTCTCGATGGGCGGCATGATCGCCCAGGACCTGATCGTCAAGCACCCAGACCTGGTCCGCAGGCTGGTGCTCACCGGGACCGGGCCGCGGGGCGGCAAGGACATCGACAAGGTGATCGGCGTGACCTACTGGGACATCCTGCGCGCCACGCTGACCCGGTCGGACCCCAAGGAGTTCCTGTTCTTCAACCGCAACGCCTCCGGCAAGCTCGCCGGGAAGGCATTCGTCAAGCGGCTCCAGGAGCGCTCCTCCGACCGAGACAAGGAGATCGGGATCAAGGCGTTCCGGACCCAGCTGAAGGCGATCGCCAGGTACGGCCGTTCGGCCCCCTCGGACCTCTCGACGTTCACCCAGCCGACCCTGATCGCCAACGGCGACCACGACCGCATGGTCCCCTCGGTCCTCTCCGAGGACCTGCACCACCGCATCAAGGGCAGCGAGCTGATCATCTACCCCGACTCCGGCCACGGTGGCGTCTTCCAGTACCACGAGGAGTTCGCCCCCGTCGCCGCAGACTTCCTGGCCGCCTGATCCGCCCGGCCGGCAACGACGAGAGAAGTAGAGACATGAGCACATCAACGTCCAACCCGCAGGTGGGCGTGAGGAAGCACTTCAGCTCGTCCATCCTTCTGTGGATGCGCACCGACCAGCCCCGCCAGAAGGGGATGGACCACTGGAAGGGTCCGCACTCCGGCATCATCGCCGCGAGCCCGGGCCTGGAGGAGTACCGGCAGCTCCACCTGGCCGAGGACAGCCCGGGCGTCTGGCCCACCACCCTGGGCGTCGAGACCCGGATCCCCGCCGACCGGAAGGTCGACGGGATCGCGGAAGTCACCTTCCAGTCGGCCCTTTCGCCACTCAAGGGCCGCACCCAGACGAAGCTGGCGTTCCAGGACGAGATCAACGTGTTCCGTCGCACCCTCCTGTACGCCGGCCTGCCGGGCACCTCCCGCTGGTACGACGCGACCGGCCAGTCCGACCACGTCGGTGCCCGAGCCGTCATCTACCTGCGCCGCCGGGACGGTGTCAGCGGCCGCGAGTTCCGCAAGGTCGTCAAGGACGAGCTGGTCCCGGCGCTCATCGGCACCGGTGTGCTGAAGGAGCTGCGCACACAGACGTTCCTGCCCTGGAACGAGAAGACGTGGGACACCCCAGACGTCGCCCACGACAACCCGGCCGACCAGCGCTTCCACGCCTCGCTCGTCCTCGGGTTCGCCGACCCGGCCACCCGGACGGCGTTCTTCGAAGGCACGGACGTCAAGCAGCTGTCGCAGACGCTCGCCCCCGTCGCCTCGGCGATCCACGCCTACGACGTCTCCGCAGCACTGACCTACGTCAAGGACGGCAAGATCCTCCCGCACTACCAGGACTGACCGGGACTGGTGGCTATGTTCGTTCCTGAGTCACGTCAGAACCCACGCTCCCGGAGGGGACCCGCATGTCTGTAGCGTCCCAGCCGGTCGGACGGCGCGAGCGCAACAAGCAGGCCAAGCTCGAGCGCATCACCACCGCGGCCAGCGAGCTGTTCGCCGAACATGGCGTCGACGAGGTCACCACCCAGCAGATCGCCGACAGGGCGGACATCGGCACCGGGACGCTGTTCCTCTACGCCAAGACCAAGGGCGAGCTCCTGCTGCTGGTGCAGAACGCCCAGTACGCCGCCGCGCTCGAGAAAGGGCGGGCCTCCGCCGAGAAAGTCCCCGACGCGCTGGATGCCATCCTCTCCATCGTGCGGCCGATCGTGCAGTGCAACCGGACCCAGATCGAGAACGGTCGGACCTACCTGCGCGAGATGGTCTTCGGCGACCCCGGCGAACCCCATCACGGCGAAGCCCTCACCATCGCCGGGCAGACCGAGGAGGCCATCACGGCCGTGCTGCGTCGCGACGAGCGAATCGCAGAAGGAGATGCCGCGACCTTGGCGCGCGTCGTGTCCAGCGTGATGTTCCTCAGCATGGCGGCGAGCGTGAACGCCGCGTGGAGCGTCGACGAGATCCTGGACGACATCCAGAGACAGGTCAGTGTGGTGCTCGCCCGCTAGCCGCATTCGGGGTCGCAACCTTGATGGCCGATGCGGACTGACCAACGGAGCGTCCTGCGCCCACCTCGGCTCCAAGGACGACCTTGTCGCGACCGTGGTCGGCGAGGAGCTCAGTCGCGTCAAGTACCTACCGGAACCCTGTAAAGCAGGAACCCGAGCCACTCCGTGAAGGAGGACCCGGGCTCATACAAGCTTGCGGGAGCCGCCTGTCGGAATCGAACCGACGACCTTCTCATTACGAGTGAGACGCTCTACCGACTGAGCTAAGGCGGCGCGCTGCCCGATGGGCAACCCGCGGAAGTCTACGGATCGGCCCGCTCAGCCGCCAAAACGGAAAAGGCACTCCCTGCCGGTCCGGCAGGGAGCGCCCGAGGTCGCCTGGTGCGCTCAGGCGGCGACGGTCTGCCGGTGGTCGGCGACCCTGCCGGTGAGCATGGTCTGCTCGGCGCCGCACCAGCACTCGAAGGCCGTGACGATGCCGTGGTCGGTGTTGACGAGCGAGGTGACCTGGCTCGGGAAGATCAGCTGGCGCTGGTCACACGCGGTGCAGTAGTGGTCGAACATGGGGAGCCCCCTTCAGGTCTCTCGTGATCAGTTCTGTGATCAGTTCTGCTGGACACCTCAAGTGTGACTGACGAGTAGGAATAGGGGTAGCCTGACTTTCCAGTGACTTCCCAAGGAGAGTCCTATGCTTTCCCTGCACCAGCTGACCTGCTTCATCAGCGTCTACGAGCACGGCTCGCTGACCCGGGCCGCCGAGGAGCTCGGTTACGCGCAGCCGTCGGTCTCGGAGCAGATCCGGGCGCTCGAGAAGTCTCTCGGCGTCCAGTTGTTCCGGCGGGTCGGCCGCGGCGTCGTACCGACCACGGTGGCGGACACGCTCCGTCCGCACGCCGAGCGCACGCTGGCCGCGGCCGACGACACCCGGCGGGCGGCGCAGGCGGCGAAGTCGTTCGAGACGGGGACGATCCGCTTCGGGATGTTCGGCACCGCGCGGCTGTACGCCGGCGCGGGGCTGGTCGCCGACGTCCTGGAGCGCCACCCCGGCGTCCGGGTGGAGCTGATCGGCCAGAACTCGATGGAGGTCGCCGAGGAACTGCGGCGAGGCCGGCTGGAGGCGGCGATGATCGCCATCAACTCGGTCGAGAGCGAGGGCATGGAAGTCACGCCGGTGGCCCGGGACGAGGTCGTCTACATCAGCAACGACCCCGAGCGGCTGACGAGCCCGGTCACGGCGAAACGGCTGTCCGAGGCCAGCCTGGTGATGCCGGAGACCACCTGGCGGGCCACCGACTCGACGCGCACCATGCTGCGCCAGCTGCTGCACGAGACCGGCCGCAACCCACTCACTCGGATCGAGGTCGAGGACGTCGAGATCGCGGTGGAGCTGGTGGGCCTCGGGCTGGCCGACTCGGTCATCCCGCGCGGCGCGGCCGAGCAGCTGCTGCCCCGGCTGGCCCCGAACGCCGGCTGGGTGAGCTTCCGGCCGCGGCTCTACGACACCTTCGCGATCATCCACCGCCGCGGCGCCGCCCTCTCCCCCGCCGCCCAGCTGATGATCGAGCTCGCCACCAAGAGGATCCGGGCCATCGCCCAGGCTCTCTAGCCTCCTAGGCTTCCCCCATGGGCCCCGAGGAGACCGTCCGAGAGTTCTTCCGGTTGCTGGCCGCCCCCGACACGAAGGCGGCGGTGGCGCTGCTCGCCGACGACGTGGTCTGGAAGAACACCGGGCTGCCCACCTTCACCGGTTCCAAGGTCGGCGGCATGCTGCTCGACGCCGAGAAGCGCGGACTGACCGTCGAGATCACCATCCACCACGCGGCTGCCACCGGGGACACGGTGCTGACCGACCGGACCGACGTGCTCCGCAAGGGCAAGTGGCAGACGTCGTTCTGGGTCCGCGGCACCTTCGAGGTCCGCGACGGCAAGATCACGGTGTGGGACGACGCGTTCAGCTGGGCCGACTTCACCCGAGGCAGCCTGGCCGGGCTGACCCGGCTGCTTCGCTGACGCCAGCTAGCTGACTAACACTCGAGACCGTCCTGCGGCACGCTGCCGTCGACGAGGTAGTCCTCGATGGCCTGGTCGACGCAGTCGTTGCCCGAGTTGTAGCCGGTGTGCCCGTCGCCGTCGCGGCTGACCAGCACCGCTGACTGCAGCTGGTCGGCGAGGTGCACGGCCCATTGGTACGGCGTCGCGGGGTCGCGGGTGGTGCCCACGACCACGATCGGAGCGGCGCCGGCCCCGTCGATCTCCTCGTCGGTCTCGGTCGCCTGCGCCTGGACGCCGTGGCAGCCCACCAGCCCCCACGCGAACACGTCGCCGAAGGTCGGCGACGCCTCCTCGAACGCCGGGATCTGCTCCGGAACCTCGTCGGCGGTCACCGAGAAGGGGTCGTCGAGGCAGTTGATCGCGAGGATCGCCTCGCCGCTGTTGTCGCTGTAGGTGCCGTCGTCGTTGCGCGACTCGTAGATGTCCGAGAGCTGCAGCAGGAGGCTCCCGTCGCCGTCGTCGATCGCCATCTCCAGCGCCTGGTCGAGGATGGACCAGTAGTCGCGGTTGTAGAGCGGCGCGACCAGGCCGTAGAACGCGTTGCCGACCTCGAGGGGGCGGTCCAGCTGGGTCGGCATCGACTGCTCGTCGATGCCGGCGATCAGGTCCTGGATGGTGCCCAGCCCCTCGTCGACGCTGTCGCCCAGGAAGCAGTCGCCGTCGTCGACGCAGTTCTGCACGTAGGACCTCAGCGCGACCTCGAAGCCGCCGGCCTGCTCGAGGCTGAGCTGCCGCGAGTCGATGGAGAGGTCGACCGCCCCGTCCAGCACCATCCGGCCGACCTTGTCGGGGAAGAGATCGGCGTAGGTCGCGCCCAGCTTGGTGCCGTAGGAGGCACCGAAGTAGAGCATCTGCGACTCACCCAACGCAGCCCGCAGCACGTCCATGTCGCGGGCCGCCTCGACCGTGGTGACGTGGCTGATCAGGCTGTCGGAGTTCTGCATGCAGCCCTCGTAGAAGCTCTCGTAGGACTGCTGGAACTCCTGCGCCTCCTCCGGCGAGTCGGGGTTGGGGTCAGCAGCCACGAAGGCGTCGAGGTCTGCGTCGGAGATGCAGTCGACCGGGTCGGAGTCGCCGGTGCCGCGCGGGTCGAAGCCGACGATGTCGAAGTCGTCGCGGAGCACGTCGCGGAACGCTGCCGACGCGTTCTCGGCGTACGACGTGCCCGGCACGCCCGGGCCGCCCGGGTTGACGACCAGCGAGCCGACCCGCTGCCCGGGTTGGTCGGCCGGGTCCTTGAGCAGCGCCAGCTCGATGGTCTCGCCGCCCGCGTCCTGGTAGTCGATGGGCACCGTCAGCGTGGCGCACTCGAAGCTGCCGCGACACGACTCCCAGGTCAGCTCCTGGGCGTAGAACGACGCCAGGTCCGCCGCGGGCGGGTCGCTGGCGCCGGGCTGGGGTGTCGGCGTGGCCGCCATCGTCGGCGCAGAGGAAGGCGTGGGATCCCCGGGCGAGCCCCCATCGTCCTGCTGGAGGCTCTGGGTGATCGCGAACACCACGGTCGCCACCAGCGCGACCACCACGAGTCCAGCTATCAGTCGCGAGGCCTTCATCCGCGCGCCCGGTCGGGGGCCTTGAGGGCAACCATCATCGACTCCAGGGCTAGGGCCACGGGGACATTGAACTCGAGCATCTGCTCGCGTGCGGCGAAGATCGCCGCAATTCGCTGGAGGTTCAGCTCCGGGGTCGAGGTGCGGGCGACGTGCTCGACGTCGCCGCGGATCTCCTCGTTGACCAGCATCCCGGGCGCACCGGTCGCGATCGCGATCGCATCTCGGTAGACCGACATCAGGTCCATCAGCCCCCGATCCACCATGTCGAGATGGCGCCGCTTGGCGCGGGTGCGCTGCCCCCGCTCGAGGGCGGAGAGGGCCGGCGCGTATTCGCGTGGCCGTCGACCCCGCTCCACCACGCCGTAGGCCACGTCGAGATCGGCCTTGTCGCGAGCGTCGAGCTCGCTGGTGACCTCGTCGGCCTCCTCCTTGGTCACCTCGGCCAGGTTGGCGGCCGCGGTCATGCAGGCACCCAGCGACGTCAGCTTGGCGGGGTAGGAGACCACCTCGCGGCTGCGGTTGCGGGTGCTCTCGTCGCGCGCCAGGGCGCGGGCCCGGCCGATGTGACCCTGGCTGGCGCGGGCGGCGTAGGACGCCAGCGACTCGGGCACGCCGTCCTTGCGCGCCAGGAACGCCGCGACGTCCTCGGTGGACGGGGTGGTCAGCGTGACCAGCCGGCACCGCGAGCGGATCGTCGGGAGCACGTCTTCCACGGTCGGCGCGCAGAGCATCCAGACCGTGCGCTTGGTCGGCTCCTCGATCGCCTTGAGCAGCGCGTTGCAGGCCTGCTCGGTGAGCCGGTCGGCGTCCTCGACGATGATCACCTGGGAACGCCGTCCGGACGGCGCCAGCGCCGAGCGGCGGACCAGGTCGCGGACCTCGTCGACGCCGATCGAGAGCTTCTCGGTGCGGACCATGGTCACGTCGGCGTGCGAACCGGCGAGCACCGTGTGGCACTCGTGGCACTCGCCGCAGCCTGCCTCCGGCCCCTGCCCGCGCTCGCACACCAGCGCCGCCGCGAAGGCAACCGCAGCATTGGAGCGGCCCGACCCGGGCGGCCCGGTGAACAGCCACGCGTGGCTCATCCCGTGGCCGCCGGCGGCGGACCGCAGCGCCTCGATCACCCGGTGCTGACCGACCAGGTCGACGTCTGAGGAGCCGAGGACAGGCGTCGATGGCTGTCTGTCGCCTGCCCCAGCATCGGTGCGAGCCGATCGTCGATGGCGGCGGCGAGCTCCTCGACCGGGCTCCCGCGCGTCGAGCACGAGGTAGTGGTCGGGGTCGGCGGCCGCCAGGTCGAGGAACGACTGCCGGGCGCGCTCGTGGAAGTCGAGCGACTCGGCCTCGATCCGGTCGCGCCCCTCGAACCTGCCCAGCCCCTCGCGCGGGTCGACGTCGAGCACGACGGTCAGGTGCGGCCGCAACCCGTGAGTGGCCCACCGCGCGACCAGCTCGACCTCGGCGAGGACCAGCTCACGGCCGGAGCCCTGGTAGGCGAACAGCGTGTCGACGTAGCGGTCGGTGATCACCACCTCGCCCCGGTCGAGGGCCGGCTGCACCACCGTGTCGACGTGCTCGGCCTTGTCAGCGGCGTAGAGCAGCGCCTCGGTGCGGTGCGACAGCTCGCCGGTCTCGGGGCTGAGCACGATCCGGCGCAGCTCCTTGCCCACCGCCGTGTCACCGGGCTCGAAGGTGAGCAGTACGGCGTATCCCGCGGCCTGCAGCCGCTCCGAAAGCAGCTGCGCCTGCGTGGACTTGCCGGAGCCCTCGCCGCCCTCGAAGCAGACGAAGACGCCAGTGGCGGCGTACGTCGCTGGAGGGTTCACGGGCCGAACCTACGGGGCGGCGGGGACACGTCCAACCCGGAGTCCGCCCCACTCCTTACGGGGTGCCGGTGACCTGCTACTCCTGTGAGCACAACGCCCTCGCCGACCTCCCGCCTCGCGAGGCCGTCGTGCGCACTGCTCACTGGCGGGTGGTGCACTGCTTCAACTCCGCGCTCCCGGGGTGGCTGGTGCTCGTTCCATCGCGGCACGTCACCGCGCTCGACGAGCTCACCGACGACGAGCTGGTCGAGCTGGGCCTGCTGCAGGGCCGGGTCTCGGCTGCGTTGCGCGAGGTGTTCGGCTGCGTCAAGACCTACCGATGCTCTACGCCGAGGCGGAAGGGTTCGCGCACCTGCATGTCCACCTGGTGCCGCGGATGCCGGACCAGCCCGAGGAACGGCGTGGCCCGGCCGTCTTCGGCTATCTCGCCCAGCCGGGGCTGAGGCTCGGGAGGTGGGTGATCCCTTCGCTGGCCGAGGAGATGGCCCGGATCGCGCGCCAGGTGGCGCGCGGTGATCGCCTCGGAGACGCTGTGCGATCATCGCTGCTTCGTTCTGATGGCGGCTGAGGAGAACTGTGACGAAGCTCGGGATTCGCAGCGTGGGGCTCGGCCTGATGGTGGCGCTCTTGCTGGCGCCGGCGGGCATGCGCGCGCCCGCGGCCGGTGCGCCGGCCCCGGCCCCGGCCCAGCCGGGCAAGTACGTCGGTAACATCGTCGAGGACGGCCAGCCCTCGACGAAGGAGTGGCTGCGGTTCCGCGTCTCCAGCAACGGGCGCAAGGTCACGTCGTACGAGTCCCGGGATGTGGGTGGTCTGCTACGAGTACCCCAACAGCTACTACCAGCTTCCGGTCGTGTTCTCGGCCCCCAGCGCCCGCATCGGCGCCAATCGGAGACGGTCGACAAGACCTGGACCGAGCCCTACATCGCTGACGGGGTGGAGTACGCCCTGACGGGTCGGCTGCAGCTGAAGTTCAAGCCGGGCGGCCGGGTCACGGGTCAGGTGTCGATCGACTTCGCCAGCTGCGCCACCGTGACCGGCGACCCGCCGTACTTCGTGCCGTTGAAGGCACATCGCGTTTGACTCAGGGTCAGGCCCGGCTCGGTGCGTCCAGAGCGAGGCGGACTCCGACCAGGCCGAGCAGGCTCGCGGTGACCCGGCGCTGCCAGCGCATCCAGAGCGGCCGGCGCCCGAGGAACACTGCGACCGCACCCGCTGCCAGGATCAGCCCAGTGTTCACCACGAAGCTCGTGGCGATCTGCAGCGAACCCAACGCGAACCCCTGCACCACCACGTGGCCGGCGGCCGGGTCGACGAACTGCGGGATGAGGGCGAGGTACATCACCGCTGCCTTGGGATTGAGCAAGTTGGTCACCAGCCCCATCCGGAACAGTCGCCACCGCGAGTCGTGCGGGAGGTGGGACTGGAGGACGGCGCTCGAACGGCGAGACTCCGCGCAGGGTCCGCCACGCGAGGAAGAGGAGATACGCCGCGCCAGCAACCTTGATCGCGACATACAGCATCGGGACGTAGACGAAGGCGGCCGCGAGGCCGAGGTTGGCCGCGGTCATGTAGACCACGAACCCCACCGCCGTACCGAGGAGCGAGACCATCCCCGCCGTCCACCCCTGGCTGATGCTGCGGGAAACGAGGTAGAGCATGTTCGGTCCGGGAGTGAGCGCCATGCCGAGCGCGACGACCACGATGCCGACCGCGGCGTGAGGGCTCACCACCGAGATCACGACTTCTTCGCGGCCTTCTTGGTTGTCTTCTTGGCAGACTTCTTCGCAGTCTTCTTGGCGCCCTTCTTCGCTGTCTTCTTGGCCGGGCCGCGCTCGCGGCGCTCGGCGAGCAGCTCGGCGGCGCGCTCGAGAGTGATCGACTCGACGGTGTCGTCCTTGCGCAGGGTGGCGTTGTACTCGCCGTCGGTGACGTACTCGCCGAACCGGCCCGACTTCACCACCACGGGCTGACCGGAGACCGGGTCGTTGCCCAGCTCCTTGAGCGGTGGGGCCGCGGCGGCCCGGCCGCGCTGTTTGGGCTGGGCGTAGATCCGCAGCGCTTCTTCAAGGCCGATCGTGAGGAGCTGGTCCTCGGAGGTCAGCGACCGGGAGTCGGTGCCCTTCTTGAGGTAGGGGCCGTAGCGGCCGTTCTGGGCGGTGATCTCCTCACCCGTCTCCGGGTCCGCGCCGACCACACGTGGCAGTGACAGCAGCTTGAGGGCGTCGTCGAGGGTGATCGTGTCGAGCGACATCGACGTGAACAGCGAGCCGGTGCGCGGCCTGGCGTTCTTGGGCGCGTCCTCGGGCAGCAGCTCGGTGACGTAGGGGCCGTAGCGGCCGTTCTTGGCCACGACCTCCAGGCCGCTCTCCGGGTGGCTGCCGAGCTGGATCTCCTCGCCGGCCGGGCTCTCGAACAGCTCCTTGGCCTTCTCGAGGGTGAGCTCGTCGGGCGGCAGGTCCTCGGGGACGTTGGCGCGCTTGCCGGTCGGGTTGCCCTCGTCGTCGGGGCCCTCGAGGTAGGGGCCGTAGCGACCGACGCGCAGGTTGATCCCGAGCTCGTGGTCGCCGATCGGGAAAGTCGCCAGCTCGCGGGCATCGATCTCACCGAGGTTGGTGATCAGGTCGTGCAGCCCCTGCACCCGCTCGGAGCCGAAGTAGAACTCCTGCAGCTCGGTGACCCGGTCCTTGTGGCCGGCGGCGATCTCGTCGAGCACGTCCTCCATGCCGGCGGTGAACTCGTAGGAGATCTGCCGCGGGAAGTGCTCCTCCAGCAGCCTGATCACCGAGAACGCCAGCCAGGCCGGCACCAGCGCGGTGCCCTTCTTGTAGACGTAGCCGCGGTTGAGGATCGTCCCGATGATCGAGGCGTACGTCGAGGGCCGGCCGATCTCGCGGTCCTCGAGCTCCTTGATCAGCGTGGCCTCGGTGTAGCGGGCCGGCGGCTTGGTCTCGTGGCCGAGCGCGTTGAGCGCCGCGGCGGAGATCGGGTTGCCCTCCTGCAGCTCTGGCAGCGGCACCTGGTCGTCGTCGGAGCGCTTGCCGCCCTCGGTCCCCTCGACGTAGGCCTTGAGGAAGCCGTGGAAGGTGATCACCCGGCCGGACGCCGAGAAGACGACGTCGCGTCCGTCGGACGCCGCGCCACCGATGCGGACCGAGACCGACTGGCCGACGGCGTCCTTCATCTGCGACGCGACCGTGCGCATCCAGATCAGCTCGTAGAGGCGGAACTGCTCGCCGGTCAGCCCGGTCTGCGCCGGCGTACGGAAGGTCTCGCCCGAGGGACGGATCGCCTCGTGCGCCTCTTGGGCGTTCTTGACCTTGCTGGCATAGACCCGCGGCTGGTCGGGGACGTATTCGGCACCGAACAGCTCGCGCACCTGAGACCGCGCGGAGTCGACCGCGGCGCTCGACAGCGTGGTCGAGTCGGTGCGCATGTAGGTGATGAAGCCGTTCTCGTAGAGCCGCTGCGCGACCGACATCGCCACCGACGCGGACATGCCGAGCTTGCGGCTCGCCTCCTGCTGCATCGTCGTGGTGCGGAACGGCGCGTATGGCTGCCGGCGGTAGGGCTTGGCCTCGACCGAGCGGACCTCGAACGTCGTGTCGTTGAGGGCCTGCACGAGTCCCTCGGCCCCGGCGCGGTCGAGGTGGACCCGACCGCCCTTCTTCTCCTTGATCTGGCCGTCGTCGCCGAAGTCGGACCCGCTCGCGACCCGCTGGTCGTCGATCGAGTGCAGCTTGCCCGGGAACATCCGCGGGTCCTTCTCGGCCCCGGCGTCGAAGGTGCCCTCGACGTCCCAGTAGGACGCGACGCGGAACCTCATCCGGTCGCGCTCCTTGTCGACCACCAACCGGGTCGCGACGCTCTGGACCCGGCCGGCGGACAGGCCGGACATGACCTTCTTCCACAGCACCGGGCTGACCTCGTAGCCATAGAGGCGGTCGAGGATCCGCCGCGCCTCCTGGGCCTCGACGAGGTCGTCGTTGATCTGGCGCGGGTTGGCGACCGCGGCGAGGATCGCCGCCTTGGTGATCTCGTGGAAGACCATCCGGTGCACCGGGATGCCCTTCGGCTTGAGCTCGTCGAGCAGGTGCCAGGCGATCGCCTCGCCCTCGCGGTCCTCGTCGGTGGCGAGGTAGAGCTCGTCGGCGTCCTTGAGCAGCGTCTTGAGCTTGGAGATGTGTGCCTTCTTGTCACGCGGCACGACGTAGTAGGGCTCGAAGCCGTTGTCGACGTCGACCGCGAGCCGGCCCCACGGCTTGTCCTTGATCTTCGCCGGCGTCTCCGCGGCGCTCTGCGGGAGGTCGCGGATGTGGCCGATGGAGGACTCGACGACATAGCCCTGGCCGAGGTACCCGCCAATGGTGCGGGCCTTCGCCGGGGACTCGACGATCACCAACTTGTGTGCCACAGCTCTGCTTTTCCTGACTTCTACTGGATCTCTCCCGCGCTCTCTGCGCGCCACGACCCCACTATCCGAGCGGGGTCACGGCCGATCACGGTAGCGCGTGCTGCCGACTTCTCATTCCCGGAGGGCTCACTCGGACCCCCGCCGATGAGTCCGCGGGACCCGCTCGGTCTGCCTGTTCATGTCTCGTCATCTCAGTGCCAGCATCCTGCTCGCCAGCACCGACCCTGACCGGCTGCGCTCCTTCTACAGCGAAGCATTCGACGTCGAACCCGACGAGAACGGCACGGTCGTGCTCGGCGGTCTCGGCGTCATCTTCGACGGCCGCGACGACGTGGCCGAGCGTACGTCGGAGCCCCGCGTGGTGCTCAACATCGACACCGAGGACGCCGCCAGCGTCGTGGAACGGATCGAGGGCATGGGCGTCACCTTCTCGGTGCGTCTCGAGGACCGGGGCCCCGGGATCTTCTCGACCTTCGAGGACCCGGACGGCAACCTGACCCAGGTGCTGCAGATGACCCAGGAGTACCGCGACGCGCATTCCTAGTCCTGATCACCGAGGCTGTGGAAGAGCGGATGCAGCGGCGTTCGGCCTGTGCCAGCGTGGCCCAGGTCAGCGACGCCGCACTCGGAGGCAGCCTTGTACGACAACTATCCCTATGCCTACCCATACGAAAGCCCGAGGCAGTCAGACCTCGACCGGCTCACCCACCTGGTCCTGGTCGACGGGCGCCTGGTCGACGTCTGGAGCGAACCGGTGAGCGGCACCCGCTGGCAGGAGCACGCCGAGCGGTTCGACCGTGAGCTGCGCCGGCCCGAGCCCGAGCCGCAGGTGCCGACCCATGAGCGGGCGCTCCGGTGGCTCGACGACGTGTGCGGCGGGCGCGACGCGGTGCTGGCGCTCGACGTCGAGCCGCTGTCGGACGACGGGCGGGACCTGCCCGAGGCACCGACCCAGCAGGCACAGTCCCGGCTCGCCGCGGTGGCCGAGCTCCTCGAGGCGGTGGCCCAGCAATGGTTCGACGTAGAGACGTCGCACGCGCTGCGCACCGCTCTGCTCACCGTCTGGGAGCGCGAGCCGGAGGTGGTCCTCGATGCGGCGACCGCCGCCCACGTGGCCGGCGGGATCTGCTGGGCGGTCGGCAAGGCCAACGTCCTCTTCCGGCCGCAGGGCGAGCGGACCATGGGTCGCGTCAAGGAAGCGCTCGCGCTGCACACGACGATCTCGACGTACGGCAAGGTCATCCAGCGAGCCCTGGTCGGCTACCGCGACCCGGCCAGCCAGGGCTGGTGGCGCCCGGACGAGCTGCCCGAGCTGCTGGCTCTCGGCCACCCCGACCTGCTCCTCGGCGAGGTGCGTCGGCGCCTGGTCCGGGTGCGCAACCGGGCATTGGAGGCCAAGGGCTCGACCGCGGCATGAGTTCTACCGTCGAGGGTGGAATCGGTGGCGTGCCGACGTTGAACATCAAGGACCCGGAGGTCTACAGACTCGCCCGCGAGCTCGCCCGACGCCGCGACACATCGATGACAGGCGCGGTACGCGACGCTCTGACCGAGGCATTGGAGCGGACCAGGCTGACGCCGGAAGAGAAGATCCGTCGGATGACGGAGATCGCCGCCCGGGTAGCTGCTATCCCCGGTCCCTATCTCACCGACGACGACCTCTACGACGAGCGGGGCCTGCCGAAGTGATCGCGGATTCCTCCGCGCTGGTGGCCATCCTGCGCAACGAGCCGGAGGCCCAGGAGTTCAGGAGCCTGGTCGCCGGCAACCTCACCCGCGTCTGCGCCGCGACCGTTCTCGAGACATGCATCGTCATGACCAGCACCCGCCATCACGAGGTCGATCACCTGCTCCTGGACGCGGAGATTGGCGTGGTCCCGTTCGATGCCCATCACGCCCAGGTGGCCCGTGAGGCCTATACGAGGTTCGGGAAGCACCCGGGCTCGAAAGCGAGGCTGAGCTTCGGCGACTGCATGACGTATGCGCTCGCCAAGGTCAGCGGAGAGCCACTGCTGTTCAAGGGCGACGACTTCACGCACACCGACATCACACCGGCGATCTAGACGAGGAACCCCTCGTCGACCAGCTCCCTGACGACGGGGAGGTACGTCGCGCGGGTCTCGACCGCGTCCGCATCCACCAGCTGCGCGACCGCGTCGAGAATCGCGCCGACCGCGAGCTCGCCGTCGCAGGCGCCGACCAGGGCGGCGACGACGGTGTCGGCCTGGCGGGCGCGCCGGAAGCCGCGCTGCTGCCGCAGCACGATCGCCTCCGGGTCCTCGGCGCCGGCCGGGCCAACGGTCTCCTGGCGGACGTCCTCGCGGAGCACCAGTCGCGCGTCGGCACCCGCGTCGGTGGCGAGGCCGTCCGCCCAGCCCGCGATCGCGGGCGCGATCGGCTGCTCGACGTCGTACGGCCAGTCCCAGAGGTCGCGCCGGCCGGTGCCGCCGGCGCGCAGGTTGACCCAGCCGAAGCCGATCGCCTGGACCCGCTGCTCCTCAAGCCAGGCGAGCCACGTGTCGTAGCGACGGCGGTACTCCGCCGGGTCGCCGCCTGTCGCGGGATGGTGCCCGGAGTCCTTGAGCCAGAGCTCGACGTACGCCGCGGGGTCGACGAGCTCGCGCTGCACGACGAGCGCATCGACATCCGGGCCCAGCCAGCCGGCGAGCCGCTCGTCCCAGGGGCGGTAGCGCTCGACCACCCAGTTCGCGAGCACCTGGCACCAGCCGCGCTCCGTGAGGTGTCCGGGAGCGGCGCGAACGATGTCCTCGACCACCTGGTCGCCTGGCAGCCCCGAGTCGCGGTAGACCAGGCGCTCCCCGGTCGCGGGCGAGATGACGAACGGCGGGTTCGTGGCGATCAGGTCGTACCGCTCGCCCCGGACCGGCTCGAAGAAGGACCCCTCACGCACCTCGACCCGGTCGCCGACCTCGTTGAGGACGGCGTTGAACCGCGCGATGCCGAGAGCCCGCTGGTTGACGTCGGTCGCGACGACGTGGCCGCAGTGCGCGGCGAGGTGCAGCGCCTGCACACCGCAGCCGGTGCCGAGGTCGAGGCTGTCGTCGACGGGAGCGCGCAGGGTGAGCTGGGCCAGGGAGGTCGAGGCGGGGCTGATCCCGAGCACGTGGTCGGCGCCGATCTGCTGCGGTAGTCCGTCCAGCCCGGGCGTGAGGTCGCTGACGACCCAGAGGGTGCTGTCGTCGGTGGCGTACGGCCGCACGTCCAGCCGGGCGACCACCTCGCCGACGGACCGGTCCAGGATCCCTTCCGCGACCAGCCGGTCGACCAGGTCGGGCAGCGCGGCCTCGGCCGAGTCGGCAGTCACCGTCGTCTGGAGGAGGAACAGCCTGGTCAGCGTGGCCAGCGGGCCGTGGTCGGTGGTGGTACGGCGCAGCGCAGGCGTTGTCTCGTTGCGCAGCAGCGCGGCGTCCGCCACCTCGCCGAGCAGCGCGCGGACGGCGTCGACGGTGAAGTCCGCGGCCTCCAGAGCGGCGCGCAACCGGGCCGGGACGTCTGGGGAGGTCTCGCGCATCCGGCCAGCGTAGAGACGGGCACGGACAGGAGCCGTGCAGCTGTCCGGGGCCGGAAATGACGCCGGCCCGCCCGGAGGACCGGGCGGGTCGGCGTTCGTGCTGGGTCAGGCAGTGGCGGCCGGGTCGGTCGCCGGGGCGGCAGGAGTGGTGGGCGGGACGTCGTCGCCCATGCTCACCTCACGCTGCTTGGAGATGTAGATGGCCGTCGCGATGATCGCCACCGCGGCCAACGCGATGATGATTCGCGCGACGTCGTTCTGGTCGTCGCCGACGCTCAGGGATACCACGGCACTGGCGATCAGCAGCGAGACCAGGTTCATCACCTTGATCAACGGGTTGATCGCCGGGCCTGCGGTGTCCTTGAACGGGTCGCCGACGGTGTCGCCGATGATCGTCGCCGAGTGGGCGTCGGAGCCCTTGCCGCCGTGGTTGCCGTCCTCGACGAGCTTCTTCGCGTTGTCCCAGGCGCCGCCCGAGTTGGCCAGGAACACGGCCATCAGGGTGCCGGTGCCGATCGCACCGGCCAGGAAGCCGGCCAGCGCCGTGACGCCGAGGCCGAAGCCCACGGCGACTGGCGCGAGCACCGCGAGCAGACCCGGCGTGATGAGCTCACGCAGCGAGTCCTTGGTGACGATGTCGACGACCTTGCCGTACTCCGGACGGCCGGTGCCCTCCATGATCCCGGGGATCTCGCGGAACTGGCGGCGCACCTCGTAGACCACGGCGCCGGCCGCGCGGGCCACGGCGTTGATCGCCAGACCGGAGAACAGGAACACCACGGAGGCGCCCAGCAGGATGCCCACCAGGACGGCCGGGTTGAAGACCTCGAAGCTGAGCAGGTTGGCCTCGTCGATGCTGGGGTTGGCGTCGGCCAGCGCCTCGGCGACCGAGGTCGCGTAGGAGCCGAACAGCGCGGTGGCCGCGAGCACCGCGGTCGCGATGGCGATGCCCTTGGTGATGGCCTTGGTCGTGTTGCCGACCGCGTCGAGGTCGGTGAGGATCTGCGCGCCCTCGGGGCTCACGTCCCCGGACATCTCGGCCACGCCCTGGGCGTTGTCGGAGACCGGGCCGAAGGTGTCCATGGCCACGATCACGCCCACCGTGGTCAGCAGACCGCAGCCGGCCAGCGCGACGGCGAACAGCGAGACCGTCAGGGTCGCGCCGCCCAGCAGGTAGGCGCCGAAGACCGCCGCACCGATGACGAGCGTCGTGTAGACGGCCGACTCGAAACCGACCGAGAGACCAGCCAGGATCACTGTCGCGGCACCGGTGAGCGAGGTCTTGCCGACGTCCTTGACCGGGCGGTACTCGGTGCCGGTGAAGTAGCCGGTGAGCGCCAGGATGCCGGCGGACATGACGATGCCGATGACCACGGCGCTGGCGGCGATGAACCGCGGGTCGCCGTCGGCCCCGGCCGCGAGCTCGCCGACATTCTCGAACTCGGCGAAGCTGCTGGGCAGGTAGACGAAGGACAGGATCACGCTGCCCACTGCGGCGATGCCGGCGGACAGGTAGAAGGCCCGGTTGATCGTCGTCAGGCCGTTCTCGCCGGCCTTCGGCTTGGTGAAGTAGACACCGGCGACCGCGGTGAGCGCGCCGATGGCGGGGATCAGCAGCGGGTAGACGAGGCCCTTGTCGCCGAAGGCCTGCGAGCCGAGGATCAGCGCGGCGACCAGCGTGACGGCGTAGGACTCGAAGAGGTCGGCGGCCATGCCGGCGCAGTCGCCGACGTTGTCGCCGACGTTGTCGGCGATCGTGGCGGCGTTGCGCGGGTCGTCCTCGGGGATGTTCTGCTCGACCTTGCCGACCAGGTCCGCGCCGACGTCGGCGGCCTTGGTGAAGATGCCGCCGCCGACTCGCATGAACATGGCGAGCAGGGCCGCGCCGAAGCCGAAGCCCTCGAGCACGTGTGCCGCGTCGTCCTGGAAGGCGAGCACGACGATGCTGGCGCCCAGGAGGCCCAGTCCGACGGTGAGCATGCCCACCATGGCGCCGGTGCGCAGACCGATCGTCATTGCCGTCTCGCGCCCGGTGGTGTTTGCGGCCGCGGCTACGCGCAGGTTGGCGCGCACCGCGAGCGACATGCCGAGGTACCCGACCGCGGCGGAGAAGCCCGCCCCGACCAGGAAGAAGACGGACCGGAAGATCCGCACGGTCATGTCGTCGGCCGGCAGCGCGAGAAGCGCGAAGAACGCCAGTGCAGCGAAGATCGCGAGCGTGCGGAACTGGCGCTGGAGGTACGCGTCCGCGCCCTCCTGCACGGCAAGGGCGATGTTCTTCATGTTGTCGGTGCCCTCGGCGGCGGCGAGGACCTCGGACCGGAACATCGCAGCCATACCGAGCGCGCCGAGCGCGATCAGTCCGACGACGATGACCAGGACGAGGTTGCCACCGGAAAGGTCGACGACGGCGGGATAGATCCCGGTCATGCGGTTTCCTCCATGCGGATCAGGTGTGAGCTCGACTGGCCGCGCTGGCCGTCACCCGGCACAGAAGGGGTGACCCGAGCGCGGAACGTGCCGGAGTCTACGCATGGCGCGCCGGATCGCCGCACCCGGTGTGACCCGTCGCACGCGTGGTGGGCGGGGCTCAGCGGGCCGCGAGCGCTCCGTCAGCGGAGTCGTGGATGACGAACACCTTCGCCAGCCCGGTGATCCGGAAGATCTTCAGCAGTCGGTCCTGGGTGCAGATCAGCTCGAGCGAGCCGTCGTGCGCGCGGACCTTCTTGAGGCCACCGACAAGGACGCCGAGTCCGGTGGAGTCGAGGAACTCGACGGCCTCCATGTCGACGATGATGTCGAAGACGCCAGCGGCCACCAGCTCAGTGATCTTGTCGCGGAGCTTGGGGGCGGTGTAGACGTCGATCTCACCACCGACGGCGATGATCGTTGCTCCGTCGACCTCGTTGGTCGCAAGCGTCAGGTCCACGTCCACTCCCCCTGGGATTCGGGCGGCGACCACCGGGGACACCTTCGATCCCGGCAGTCAGCCAGCACAATGAAACCACGCCGACCCGAGACTCGTACAAAGGTCGTACTACAACCGACGGCTTCCGGACGGCTCTGGTTCCGCCCGCTCGCGACCCTCGGCCCTGCGCCTTGCTTCGTGCACCTCACCCCGAGGGGTGGGAGCGCCTTCCGACGACGTCGGCGGCCTGCGGCATGCTCGCTGGGTGACCACCTCCGCCACGCCACGCAACATGGCCGCGGTGATGGACCGGTTGGCCGCCGTCCCCGGTCGTGAGGGCCGGCTGACCCACCTCGAACGGCTGCCCGCGCGTCCGGCACACACAGCGCCCTGGCCCGACTGGGCCGACCCGGCGGTGCTCGCGGCCTACCGGGCCCGCGGGGTGGCCGAGCCCTGGCGGCACCAGGCCGTGGCGGCCGACGCGGCGTACGCCGGACAACACGTCGTCCTCGCCACCGGCACCGCCTCGGGCAAGTCGCTCGCCTACCAGCTCCCGGCGCTGACCTCGGCGCTGGCCACTCGTGGGGCGCGCGGCCAGCGCGGGGCCACGACGCTCTACCTTGCGCCGACCAAAGCACTCGCCCAGGACCAGCTCGCCGGACTAGTCGGGCTCGGCCTCGACGTCCGGGTCACCACCCATGACGGCGACAGCAGCCGCGACCAGCGCCAGTGGGCCCGCGACCATGCGGAGTACGTGCTCACCAACCCGGACATGCTGCACCGGTCGCTGCTGCCCGGCCACGATCGCTGGCGCGCCTTCCTCTCCCAGCTCCGCTACATCGTGGTCGACGAGTGCCACCACTACCGCGGGGTCTTCGGCGCACACGTCGCCCAGGTGCTCCGGCGGCTGCGCCGGATCTGCGCGGCCTACGGCGCGCGGCCGACGTTCGTCCTCGCCTCGGCCACCGTCGCAGAGCCCGAAGCCGCGGCCGGCCGGCTCACCGGTCTCGACGTGCTCGCTGTGACCGGCGACTGCTCGCCTCGCGGCGAGGTGTCGCTGGCGATGTGGCAGCCGGCGTTGACCCGGTTCACCGGCGAGAACGGCGCGCCCCTCCGGCGCGCTGCGTCCTCCGAGGCCGCCGACCTGCTCGCCGACCTCGTCGCCGAAGGCGTCCGGACCCTGGCCTTCATCAGGTCGCGTCGCGGCGCCGAGCAGGTGGCGATCACCGCAGGCGAGCTGCTGGCGGAGGTCGACCCTTCGCTTCCGGCGAAGGTCGCGGCCTACCGGGGCGGCTACCTGCCCGAGGAGCGCCGCGAGCTGGAGCGCCAGCTCCGGGCCGGCGAGCTGACCGGGCTCGCGGCCACGAACGCCCTCGAGCTCGGCATCGACGTCAGCGGCCTCGACGCCGTCCTGCTGGCCGGCTTCCCGGGCACGCGTGCGGCGTTCTGGCAGCAGGTCGGCCGGGCCGGCCGAGGTGCCCACGACGCGCTCGGGATCCTGGTGGCTCGCGACGACCCGCTGGACACCTACCTCGTCACCCACCCCGAAGCCCTGCTCGGCCAGCCGGTCGAGGCGACGGTGTTCGACCCGACGAACCCCTACGTCCTGGGTCCGCACCTGTGCGCCGCGGCCGCCGAGCTGCCGCTGACCGAGGCAGACCTGCCGATGTTCGGGCCGACGGCCCGCGACGTGGTCGACCAGCTGACCCGCGCCGGGCTCCTGCGACACCGCCCGCGCGGCTGGTTCTGGACGGACCGACGGCGGGCCAGCGACCTCGCCGACATCCGTTCGACCGGGGGGCCTCCTGTGGCGCTGGTCGAGGCCGATACCGGCCGCGTCATCGGCACCGTCGACTCCAGCAGCGCGCACTCCACGGCGCACGCCGGGGCGGTCTACGTCCATCGAGGGGAGACCTGGCTGGTCGAGTCGCTCGACCTCGACGAGCACGTCGCCGTGATCGGCCGGTCCGACCCGGCGTACTCGACGACCGCCCGCGACACCACTGACATCTCGATCGTCGCCGAGCAGGACCACCGCAGCTGGGGCGACTGCCGGCTGTCCGTGGGCCAGGTCGAGGTCACTCACCAGGTCGTGTCGTTCCTGAAGCGCCGTCATCCCAGCGGCGAGGTGATCGGTGAGGAGCCGCTCGACCTCCCCGAGCGGACGCTGCGCACCAGCGGGGTCTGGTGGACCGTCCCCGACCATGCCCTCGAGTCCAGCGGGCTGACCACGATCGACCTGCCCGGCTCGGCACACGCCGCCGAGCACTGCTCGATCGGCCTGCTCCCGCTCTTCGCGACGTGCGACCGCTGGGACATCGGCGGCGTCTCCACGGCCGTGCACCCGGACAACGGCCAGCTCACCGTCTTCGTCTATGACGGCCACCCCGGGGGTGCCGGCTTCTCCGAACGCGGCTTCGCAGCCGCGCGTGAGTGGCTGACCGCGACCCGGGAGACCATCGCCGCGTGCGAGTGCTTCGAGGGCTGCCCGTCCTGCGTGCAGTCCCCCAAGTGCGGAAACCAGAACAACCCGCTCGACAAGTCCGGCGCGATCCGGCTCCTCGACGTCCTGCTCGGGCCGTGACTGGACAGTCGCCGAGCGTTAGTGTCCCGGCATGGTCATCCTCGGTCTCGTCCTCATCGCGATAGGCGCCCTGGCGATCGTGTGCGGGCTCTTCACCTCCGAGGTCGAACAGGGTCAGCTGCAGTTCCTGGGCCAGGACATCAACCCGGTGGCGCTGTTCTTCATCGGCGTTGGCTCTGCCGTCGCCATCTGGTGGGGACTGTGGCTGTTCAAGTCGGGCTCCAAGCGCTCCTGGGCGCGCCGCAAGGAGCAGAAGAGGCTCGAGAAGCTCTCCGAACAGCTCGACGACGTCGACGCCCAACGCCGGATGGACGTCGACCAGCACGAGGAGAAGGACCGCCCCACGCTCTGAGCTCACCTCGGCTCGGCTCAGCTCGGCCCTGCGCGGGCCTCAGCAGACAGGTCGTGATGCTGGCCGAGCCAGTGCGGGCCGGTGACCGTGACCTGCAGCCGCACGTCGAACCCCTCGACCGCGCAGCTGCCGAGACTGGCGCCATTGGCCAGCGCGATCGAGGCCGCTGCCGTGCACGGGTCGCGCCCGCGGCCACGAGCCTCGGCGCCGGCGAGCGCCGCGAGGTCGGCCGCGGACTGGGCGACGCGGTGGGCGTGGACCATCGCGCCGACCACCCCCAGCGCGGCGCCGACGAGGACCAGGACGCCGATCATCGCGACGGCAACCAGCGTCGCGGAACCACGCTCGTCCGCCGCACCGCCGGTCATGGCGTGACCACGTCCTCCTCGTCGGCGGCCACCGCCACCGCCCGCAGCTTCGGCGAGGGCAGGTGGGCGAAGAGCCCGCCGGGGCCCTCGACCCGACCGGTCACGGTCACCCGCACCTCCCCACCGCCGCGGCTCACCACGACGTGGCTGCCCTCAGCGGCGACCTCGAGACCCCGCCCGACGGCGGTCGCCTGATCGTCGCCACGGGCCAGGGCGCGCGCGGTCTCGCGCGCCGCGTCGACCGTCCGCACCTGGGCGGCGGCCACCGCGAGCAGCCAGACAAGTCCGATCGTGACGGCGACCAGCAGTGGCAGCACCATCGCCAGCTCGGCGGTGGCCGCCCCCCGCGCGTCCCTGACCCGTGGCCCCGGCATCAGGTCACCCGATGCCGAGCAGGCCGAGGACGTGGTCGTAGAGCAGCTTGAGCAGCTTGTCGCCGAAGCCGCCGGTGAGCATCTTGTAGAGGAGTCCGGCGAGGCCGGCGCCGGCGGCGGTGCCGACGGCGTATTCGGCGGTGGTGATGCCGCGCTCGTCGCGGATGGGACGGATCGTGCGGTGCATGGAACTCCTTCGGGGACGTGGCCGCGGCGCGGCCGGGACTCGAACTCTGCGAGCCCGGACCCCCTGTGCGTGCCGCGCCGGGACCGGGCTGTGGAGAGCCGCCCCGGCGAGGCCGGTTGTGGACGATTGGCGGTGTGGACAACCCGCACTAGAGCCCGAGGCTGGTGAGCAGTCCGGCGACGACCGGGACGATGCCGATGAGGACGAACGCCGGGAGCAGACAGAGCCCGAGCGGTACGGCGGCCTTGACCCCGACCGCCCGGGCGCGGTCCTCGACCTCGGCGCGCGCCGACCGGGTCAGCTCGTCGGCGAGCCGTTCGACGGCGGGCACCACGGGAGCGCCGGTGCGATGCGCCCGCGCCAGCGCTCGGCCGAGAGGACCGAGGGCCGGATCGGTGGCCAGGTCGGCCCACACCTGGGTGGGGTCCACGCCGAGCCGCAGCCGTGGCACCACCTCGGCCAACCTGGCCGCGGCCGGACCGGGCAGGGCACCAGTGACCACACCGAGAGCGTCGTCGGGCGGCTGGCCCGACCGCAGCGCGTCGGCCAGCAGTCCCACCACATGCGGCAGGTCGCGACGCGCCAGGTCGCGAGTACGGCGCACCTGGGCGGGCTCTGAGCGCTCGATGACCAGCCACGTCGTGATCGCCGCGACCGGTGCAGCGGCCAGCCCGACCGGGCCGCCGAGGAATGCTGCCGCCGCGGCACCGGAGAGCAACGCCCACAGTGGCCGCCACCGCCGGAGCCAGTCACGATCAACCCGGTCCTTCGCCTCCGCCACCGGCGGGGCGAGCGTCGTCGGGCCGGGCACCAGCAGTGCCATCGCCGCGCCCGTCGCCATCACGGCGAGCCAGGCCGGGGTGTTCATGCGCCGCGGTCCACGTCGCGAGCCAGCGCCTCGATCCACCACAGCCCGGCCAGGCCGAAGGCCAGTCCGGTCGCCAGGCAGAGCCAGCCGACGGGGGTGCGCAGCAGGAAGCCGACCGGATCGCCGCCGACGCCCGACCCCATCAGCAGGGCGGCCACCGGCAGCAGCGCGACCAGGCGCGCCGTCGCCCGGGCGGAGGCGAGCTCGCCGTCCACCACGCGCCGGGTGGCGCGGGCGTCGATGAGCTGCCGGGCCACGCGGTCGACTGCGTCGGCCAACCCCTGCCCGGTGCGGTGGGCGACGTGCCAGGCCGCGGCGAGCAGCCGGAGGTCATCGGCACCCGGCCGGGTCGCGACGGTGCGCAGGGCCGCCGGCACGTCGGACCCGACCCGGAACGCCTCGGCCACCGGTGCGAGCACCGGCCAGTCGTCCGCCGCTCGCGCCAGTGCGGCTCCGGGCGGCTGACCGGATGCCAGCTCGGACGCGAGGTGCTCGCACGCCTCGAGCACCCGACCGCCGGTCGCCTGCGCCAACCGCCGCTCGCGGCGGCGCAGCCAGAGCAGCCACGCGACACCGAGCGCACCGGCACCGACCACGGCCGGCACCAGCCAACGAGAAGGCAGCCAGACGAGCAGCGGAACGAGGGCCAGCAACGGCGCGGGCGCACCGCCACGCGGCCTTGCCCCGGGCGGGCTGGGTAGCCGCGGCCGCACCGGAGCCAGGAGTGCCAGTGCGGCCGCGGCCGACAATGCGGCCAGGACGACGAGGGCGGTCATCGGCCCAGCACCCGCGCCAGCTCGGCCGCTCCGGCGCCGTCGCGGAGCGCCCCGTCGACCAACGAGACGGCCGGGACCATCGCGACGAGCCCGTTGGAGGTCCGACGGGGCACCGCGATCGCGGCCAGCCGCCGAATGCCGTCGCGGCCCCTCGCCAGGTGCACCACGGCGGCGACCCCGGAGGCGAGTTGGCTGTGGGTCGCCGCCCGATCGAGACCGGCAGCCAACGCGAGCGCCTCGAGCCGGGCCGGCACGTCGACGGCGGAGTTGGCGTGCAGGGTGCCGCAGCCACCGTCGTGGCCGGTGTTGAGGGCGGCCAGCAGGTCCACGACCTCGGCGCCGCGCACCTCGCCGACCACCAGCCGGTCGGGGCGCATCCGCAGGGCCTGCCGGACCAACGTGCGCAGCTCGATGGCGCCCTCGCCCTCGACGTTGGCCGGCCGCCCCTCCAGCGCGACGACATGTGGATGGTCGGGACGCAGCTCGGACGCATCCTCGACGAGGACGAGCCGCTCGGCCGGATCGACCAGGGAGAGCAGGGTCGCGAGGAGCGTCGTCTTGCCACTCCCCGTGCCTCCGCTGACCAGGAACGCCACCCGAGCCGCGACCAGCGCCTGCAGCAGCTCGGCCCCGCCCTGGGTGAGGGTGCCCGCGTCGAGCAGCTCGTCGAGGGTGAACGCGCGCGCGGGCGGCACCCGGAGCGAGATCGCAGTGCCGGGCCGGGACACCGGTGCGAGGACCGCGTGACACCGGCTGCCGTCGGGCAGCCGCAGGTCGGCGAACGGCGCTGAGTCGTCGAGCCGCCGACCGGCCATGCCTGCGAGCCGCTGGGCGAGCCGCCGCACTGACTCGTCGTCGGCGAACCGGACGGCGGTCGCCTCGAGTCCATCGCCCCGGTCGACGTAGACCTGGTCGGGTCCGTTGACGAGCACGTCGGTGACGCCGGGCTGCCGGAGCAGGGGCTCGAGCGGCCCGGCGCCGAGCACGTCGCGGCGCAACGCTTCGTAGACCGCGAGCACGGTGGCGTCGCCGACCGGACGACCCGCCGCCCGCAACGCCTCGGCGACCCGATGTGGGGAGAGGTCGCCGGGGCGGTCGGCCAGCCGTTGGCGGACTCGGTCGATGACCTCGGGCTCGACCTCGGCGATGCTCATGCTGCGAGCGCCGTGGGTGCGAGGCCGGCGAGGAGCTCACGGGCCGCGGCGGCGAGGGGCCCGCGGCTCGACCGGACGGGACCGAGCCCCAGGTCGAGGGCCTCGGCCAGGCCGCGCTGGTCGGCCATGGTCGCGACCACCGGCGCCCCGACGAGCGCGGCCACTCGTCGCGGGTCGGCACCGCGACCACGGACCAGGAGCCGGACCCGGCCCGGATCCGGCAGCGCGGCCACCCACCGGGCCGCGGCGGCGACACCGGTGACGGTCGGCACGACGACCAGCACGACCAGCGTGCATCGCGCGACGGTCTCGACCACGAGGGCGCCTCCCGAGCGCGGCAGGTCGACGACCACCGTGTCGTGGCCGCGCCGCGCCGCCGACAGCGCCTCGCGGACCGCGCCGGCGTCGAGCGCAGACGGAGCGGAAGCCCAGGCCAGCACGCCGAGGTCGTCGCGGCGCGGCACCGCCTCGCGCAGCGAGCGCCCACTCAGCCGGCCGGACGCCGTGCCGAGCGAGTCCCAGCGCACGCCTGGTGCGTCGTCGAGGGCGAGCACCCGGTCACACCCGGGCCCCAGCGGGTCGAGGTCGACGACCAGGGTCGGCCCGCGGGCCGACGCCACCTGTCCGAGTCCGCAGGCGAGCGTCGTCGCACCGGCGCCACCGGAACCTCCAACAACACCGACCAGGACTCCCTCACCGCGGCCGACCTCCTCGAGGTCGGTGAGCAGCTCGGCGATCAGCTCTGCGCCGACGGGCAGCTCGACGACCCGCTCGGCACCGACGATCAGCGCGTCGCGGAAGGTCCCCGTCGGCGCTGGTGACCACGCGACGACCTGGACGCCGGGCCTGCGTGGCGGCGCCAGCTCGACCATGGTCGACACCAGGTCGGCGCCGACGAGCACCACCGGCGCGGTGCTCCACGCGCCCAGGACCTCGGGACCTGTCGAGGCGACCTCGACCGCCGCCCCGGCCGCGGCGGAGAGCCGGGTGAGCTCCTCGGCGAGGGCGGCGTCGGCGGTGGCGAGCAGTGGCTGGTGCGGGGCGTGGTCCATGCGTCGAGGGTTCCCGGGTGCAGGGACGGAGGTGAGCCGTCGGCCGCACGCCTGTGGACAGGCCTCCCGGGAAACTCACCTGTGGACGTTTGCTGGATCCCTACGATGGAGTCATGGCCGCCTCGTCCTCTCGCAGCGCGGCCTTCTTCGACCTCGACAAGACGATCATCGCCAAGTCGAGCACGATGGCGTTCAGCAAGCCGTTCCAGGCCGGCGGCCTCATTTCCCGCCGTGCGGTGCTGCGTTCGACGTACGCCCAGTTCGTCTACGTCCTCGGCGGCGCCGACCACGACCAGATGGAGAAGATGCGGGCGTTCATGTCCACGCTGGTCGCAGGTTGGGACGTCGCCACGGTCCGCGAGATCGTGGCGGACACCCTGCACAACGTCGTGGAGCCGCTGGTCTACGACGAGGCCGTCAGCCTCATCGAGGAACACAAGCTCGCCGGCCGCGACATCGTGATCGTCTCCACGAGCGGCACCGAGGTCGTCGAGCCGATCGGCGCCCTGCTCGGAGCGGACATCGTGGTCGCGAGCCGGCTGGAGGAGGTCGACGGCAAGTACACCGGCAACATCGACTACTACGCGTACGCCGACGAGAAGGCCCGGGCGATCGTGGAGCTGGCCGAGCAGCGCGGCTACGACCTCGAGGCCAGCTTCGCCTACAGCGACTCGGTCACCGACCTACCGATGCTGGAGGTGGTGGGCCACGCCAACGTGGTCAACCCCGACAAGGAGCTCCGCAAGGCCGCGGCGGCCCACGGGTGGCCGATCCTGGTCTTCACCAAGCCGGTCACCCTGCGCAGCCGGGTGCCGGCCAAGCCGACGCTCGCCGCACTCGCGGTCGGCGGCGTGGTCGCCGTCGGCGGCGTGCTCTGGGCCAACGCGCGGCGCAAACGCCTCGGGGCATGAAAACACCCGGACATGCAGGTGGCACCCAAGGTGCGAAACCTCGGATGCCACCGCTGACACGTGAACCCGGCTACCAAGCGTGCAACATCTAACTACTGCCGCGGAGATGTTCCGCAGGCTAGCGCCCTCTGCGAAGGGTAGATCGCCGCGTGGGTACCCGGTTCACGTGTGGCTCTGGAGTTGTTGACTCCCTGTCTACGCCGGTTCGGCGGGACTCTCAAGGCCTTGAAATCTTCGGCCAATGAGAGGATCTTGTGAGATGCGTGCGGCCTCCTCGGAGGCCGTTTCTGCTTGTGTAGAAGGCGTTTCGGCTAGCCCGCATCGCGTCGGAGCGGGCTCGCCTCGGCCGCGGCGGCGTACGCCTCGGCCGCGTAGAGCAGCCACGCATGTACGCCGTTCGGCCCGCCGTCCCGGTAGGCGCGGAGGTTCGACTCGTACTCGGCGCGCAGCGCCAGGTGCGCCGCCTCGGGCACCGTCAGCGCCTTCTCGTCCACGCCGCGCGCGACCAGCACCAACCGCTCCGCGGCCCGGGCGACGAGCCCGTTGTGGGTGACGAACGGCGCCGTGGTGGCCAAGTCCGCGTGCACCACGGCAGCGAGCATCAGGGCCGGCACCGTCGCCGGGCGGCTGAGCAGCCGCGCCATCCCCTGTAGCCGCTCGGCCGCGCCGGCGTCCCGCGGTCGCCCGAGCTCGGAGTCCTCGACCGACCCCGCGGCGGCCAGCGTGTGCAGCCTCGCGAGGACCTGCAGCGGCTGTCGGGTCAGCGTCGGCGCCAGCCCGAGCAGCCCGGTCGAGACCCGCACCGCGGCGGCGGCTATCGGGTCGCCCGAGCCCGACCGCACCTCCGCCAGAGATGACCCGGAGCCCTCCAGCACCGCGGAGGCGTGGGCGCCCCGGAGCAGAGACTCGGCGGTCGTCTCCGGCGACGTACGACGCAGCCCCCTGTCGCGGAGGACGACGTCGATGCCGTCGCGCGCCGCCGCGAACGCCGACGGCACGCCCTCCAACGATGCCAACCAGGCAAGGGGGTCGTCGGAATGGCTCACGTCGAGAACGCTATCGAGCCGCTACTTTGGAAAGTGATGAGCATCGACCACACGTCGGGCAAGCCCGAGCCGGCCCGCTCCTTCGGAGGGGTCGCGGACTCCTATGACCGGGGCCGCCCCACCTACCCGCGCGAGGCCGCCGTCTGGCTGACCTCCGACCGGCACCCCCAGGGTCAGGCACTGAGCGTCCTCGAGCTGGGCGCCGGCACCGGCAAGCTGACCGAGCAGCTCGTGGCCCTCGGCCATGACGTGCACGCGACCGATCCGGACCCGAAGATGCTCGCCATCCTCGGGAAGAACCTCCCCGACGTTCGCGTCTCGCAGGCGTCGGCCGAGGAGATCCCCTCCGGCGACTCGTCGTACGACGTGGTGGTGAGCGCGCAGGCGTTCCACTGGTTCGACCACGACAAGGCGCTGCCCGAGATCGCCCGCGTGCTGCGGCCGCGCGGCCGGCTCTCCATGGTCTGGAACCAGCGCGACGAACGCATCCCGTGGGTCAAGCGGCTCGGCAAGATCATCGGGACCCAGGAGCAGCTGACCGACCCGTCCGAGGTGCTCGGGAAGTCGAGGCTGTTCGGCGAGGTCGAGGAGGAGGCGTTCCGGTTCTGGCAGATCGTGGACCAGCACTCCATCCGCGACCTGGTCCGCTCCCGCTCCAACATCGCGCTCCTCTCGGCGCCGGAGCAGGAAGCCAAGATGGCGGAGGTGCTCGCGTTCTACGAGGAGTACGGCCGGGGCAGGGACGGCATGCAACTGCCCTACACGGCCAGCTGCTTCCGCTCCCAGATGCTCGACCAGGTGGCACCGAGACCGACCGACGGTGACGCCGCCGCGGACGGCGAGAACCTCGTCTCCGACGGATCCTCCACCGACATGCTGCTCATCGACTTCCATTAGAAGTTCAACCACAGGCGTGTGACCGGGCCCACATTGGGCAACCGCACACGCATGTTCCAACAAGACCTCCAGCCCGTCGGTGACTCGCTCGCCCTCAGCGCACTGTGCGGAGCACTGCCGCTGCTCGCCCTCTTCGTGCTGCTGGGCGGGATCAGACTGAGGGCCTGGGTGGCCGGTCTCATCTCGCTCGCCATCGCCTTGCTCGTGGCAGTGACGTTCTTCGAGATGCCGGTCGGGCAGGCCCTGCTCGCGGGGACCGAGGGCGCGGCGTTCGGGTTCTTCCCGATCCTCTGGATCGTGATCAACGCGATCTGGGTCTACAACCTCACCGTCGCCTCCGGACACTTCGACGTACTGCGCCGCTCGTTCGAGAAGGTGAGCTCCGACCAGCGCGTCCAGGCGATCATCATCGCGTTCTGCTTCGGGGCGCTGCTCGAGGCGCTGGCGGGATTCGGTACGCCGGTGGCGATCACCGTCGTCATGCTGATGGCCCTGGGCTTCCAGCCGATGAAGGCCGCCGTAGTCGCCCTGGTCGCGAACACCGCGCCGGTCGCGTTCGGCGCGCTGGCCACGCCGATCGTCACGCTCGGCACGGTGACCTCGGGCGTCAGCGACGATCCCGGGCTGACAACGGAGACCCTCGGCGCCATGGTCGGCCGGCAGACACCACTGCTCGCCGTCGTCGTGCCGCTCATCCTGGTCTTCATCGTCGACGGCCGCCGCGGGATCAGGCAGACGTGGGCCCCGGCCCTCACCTGCGGGGTCGCGTTCGCGGTGGCGCAGTTCGTCGCCTCCAACTACATCTCCGTGCCGCTCACCGACATCATCGCCTCGCTGGTCGCGGCCGGCGCCGTGGTGCTGCTGGTCCGGGTCTGGCAGCCGGCGGAGGTGCTCGCCGCCGACCCGGTCGACATGCGGGAGTCCATCAGCGTCGGCGGAGGCGGTACGTCGGCCGGGAGTGACACCACGGACAGCGACCTCAGCGACCCCGACCACGTCGACACCCGTGCTGACGTGGCCCGGGCCTACGCGCCGTACCTCGTGATCATCGCGATCTTCTCGATCACCAACATCACCGCGGTGAAGGAGCAGCTGGCCAAGGAGCCGTGGACGAAGATCTTCGCCTGGCCCGGCCTCGACGTCTTCAATGTCGCTGGCGAACCGGTCGCGAGCACCAACTACACGCTCAACTGGCTGCCGGCCGCCGGAACCATGATGATCGTCGCCGGCATCATCACCGCGCTGATCCTCAAGGTGAAGCCCGGCGAGGCCCTGCGCACCTACGGCAAGACGTACGTCGAGCTGCGCTCCGCGATCATCACCGTGATGGCGGTCCTCGCGCTGGCCTACGTCATGAACCTCTCCGGCCAGACCGGCTCGCTCGGTGCGTGGCTGGCGGGCGCCGGCAGCGCGTTCGCGATCCTGTCGCCGATCATCGGCTGGCTCGGCGTTGCGGTCACCGGCTCGGACACGTCGTCGAACGCGCTGTTCGGCGCCCTCCAGGTGCAGACCGCTGGCTCGGCCGGTCTCGACCCGGTGCTGATGGCCGGCTCGAACTCCTCTGGAGGAGTGCTCGGCAAGATGATCAGCCCGCAGAACCTCGCCATCGCCGCCGCCGCCGTCGGCCTGGCGGGCAAGGAGGGCGACATCTTCCGCAAGGTGGTCGGCTGGAGCCTGGTGCTGCTCGCGGTGATGTGCGTCCTGGTGTGGCTGCAGTCGACGCCGGTGCTGGACTGGATGGTGCCCTGACGCGGCTCGAGCACCGCCATGTCGCGCCGGAACGCCGCCGACAGCAGCCCGTCGATGAGGATGCGCAGCCGTCGGGAGCGCAAGGGCACCGCACGGATGTGGTAGGCGCGCGTGATCAGGGCGCCCAGCCGTCCGCGGACGTGCAGGCGGAACACCCGCGCGACTCCCTGGCCCCGGCCGAGGGTGGCGCCTTCGCCGATGCTGCGGTACGCGTAGGCCTTGGTCGCGCCCTCGAGTGAGGCGGCCACGGCGCGGGCCTGGCGCACGGCGTGCTGACACGTGGGCGGATCGAACCTGTCGGGCGTGGCGGCGTTCGGTACGGCGGCACAGTCCCCGAGCGCCCAGATGTCCGAGCACCCGCTGACCCGGAGGGAGGAGTCGACGACGATCCGGCCGCGCTGGTCGAGCGGCAGTCCCAGCGTCGGGACGACCGGGTTCGTGACGACCCCCGCCGTCCACACCAGGGTCGCCGTCTCGAGCCGCCTGCCGTCAGCGAGCGTCACCGCCAGGGCGTCGACCGACGCGACCGTCGACGAGGTCATGATCTCGACACCCCGGCATCGCAGCAGTGCGGCCGTGTGGTCCGCGAGCTGTCGAGGCACCTCGCCGAGGATGCCGGGACCGGCGTCGACCAGGACCCACCGCCGGCGTACGCCCCGGAGTGCCGGGTAGTGGTGGACGGCGTCCTCGACGAGCTGCCGCATCTCGGCGAGCGCCTCGACCCCGGCGTAGCCGGCACCGACGAACACGAACGTGAGGTAGCGGCTCGCGTTGGCCGGATCGGCCTCGGCGAGGTCGAGCTGACGAATGACGTGGTTGCGCAGGTGGATGGCGTCGGAGAGGTCCTTGAAGGTCATCGCATGCTCTGCCAGCCCTGGGATGGGCAGCATCCGGGCGATCGAGCCCAAGGCGATCACCAGACGCCGGTAGGACACCTCGACGTCGCCGATCTCCGTCTCGACCATGACCGTCCGAGCGGGCAGGTCCAGCGCCGAGACCCGACCCCGGAGCAGCTCGGCGTCCGGGCACATCTCCCGCAGGGGCACGAACGCGTGCCGCGGCTCGACGGCGCCCGCGGCCACCTCGGGAAGGAGCGGCGTGTAGAGCATCGAGCTCTCGAGGCTGACGATGGTGGCCTCGGGGAGCAGGCGGGCCACGTAGGCCCCGCCGAATCCTCCGCCGAGGATCAGGGTGCCGCCCCGGGCGGCGCGCATCACGGTCTCCGGACCAGGCAGGTGGCGCCGGCGATGGCGATGACGCGGCCGTCGTCGTCGGTGACCCGAGCGGAGGTCACCATGGTGCTCTTCCCTTGATGGACGACCTCGCCAGTGCACGCGAGCGGTCCACCGGTGAGCAGGGCCGGGCGCAGGAACCGCACGTTGAGCTCGCCGGTGACGTACCCGACCGCGGGCGGCAGCAGCGAGTGAACGGCGCAGCCCATGGCGGTGTCCATCAGTGCGGCGAGCACGCCGCCGTGGACGATCCCGAACGGGTTGAGGTGCCACTCACCCAGGTCAAGGCGGAACGTGACCCGGCCCTGCTCTGCCTCGACCGGCTCGATGCCCAGCGTCCGCACCGCCGGTGGCAGGGGCAGGGTGCCGGCGCCGATGGCGTGGAGGACGGCGAGGCCGTCCTGGGTGATGCTGGCCAGACGGGTGGCCTCCTGGTCCTCCCAGCTGTAGGCGCGCTGCCTGGTGTCGAGCTCCGTGTCAGTCTTCATACCTGTCCTCCTGTAGCGACGCGCCGCGGTACGGCGCTGATGGGGGCGGCTCCGCTTGGTGCGGCACCCGCCGAGCTCTTGTTGTTGCGCATCCACGCGAGGTAGGCCGCCGTCGCCACGACCGCGTAGGCACCGGCCATCAGGTAGCCCAGCCGGTCGTTGTCGGCTCCGGTCACCATCTTGAAGACGAACATCCCGCTCGCTGCGTTGAGCGACGCGTGCCAGACCGCGACGAGGGTCCAGCGGCCGTCGGTGACCCGCACCAGCAGAAGCGCCACCATGGTGAAGCCGGCGTTGCCGACGGTGCCGAGCACCCATGAGAGGTCGCCGCCGAACATGAGCGGCAGGTGCCAGAGGACCCGCATGGCGGAGGCCAGGACCCAGGCGAACAGCAGGCTGTGCCGACGCAGCAGGATCGGCGCGGCGAACGCCATCCAGCCGGCCTCCTCGCCGATACCGACCGCGACCAGCATGGTGAGGAAGGTGACCGGCACCTGCGGCCAGTCCGCGAGCTGGTCGGAGGTGGGCAGTGGCGCGCCGAACGCATTGTTCACGAGCACGATCAGCACGGTGAGAGCGATCGGCGCCAGCAGTGCGAGCAGGTACCACCTCGGTGCGGCGCGCCAGTCCCTGAGGCTGCGACCCCAGGACCGGAGCTCCGCCCGTCCCTGGCAGGACACGACGATGAGCGTCGCGATGATCGGACCGAGTGGCAGGTTCTCGGCTCCCGAGCCGCCTGTGAGGAAGTCCACGATGTAGAAGCTCCAGCCGAACAGGCAGGCCAGGAGGAAGAAGCTGACAAGGGGGTACTTCCGGGCGATCAGGACGGGATTCATTGCGTCACCTGTGCGTAGCCGTTGACGAAGTTGTTGTTCGAGATCGTCTTGCTGCTCGAGTTCCGCACGCACAGGCCGACCAGATAGCTGCCGGCCGCCAGGACCACGGCTCCCGTCGCCGTGTACGGCGTTCGTGCGGCCGAGAACCCGTGCTGGGTGAAGTTGCCGCCGTAGAAGTTCAGGGTGTTGCCGCCCGAGGCGAGCCGGTAGCACATCCCGAGGTCGGCGAAGTCGCCAGCGGTCCCTGGCGCGAACCCGAGTGCAGCCGAGGCTGTCCCGACAACTCGGCGGTGGACCGCGGTGGTGGTGACCTGTGCGGCCGGTCCGGCGAAGACCCACACGCTGCTGTTCGGCGCGATCGCCGGCACGGGGCCGTAGAACGTCACGGTCTCGGTGATCGACGTCGGGCCCGACCCTCCGGGCTGGCCCGGTTCACCCTGCACGCCTCGAGCTCCCGGCGGGCCGGTCGCACCGCGGAGACGCGCCACCGTCGCGGGATCGAGGTCCTGCTGCCGCAGCGTGCCGTCCTTCACGTCCCTGGACCGGAGGCTGTTGTCGAGGACCTGGACCGAGCCGACGGTCACGGCCGCGACCGCGCTCCCGGCGCCTCCAGCGAGGACGAGCACGATCACGCCGAATCCGGAACGCTCGGCCATCCTCCAGCGCCGGCTCATGCCGAGGCCGCCATTCGCTTGGCGGCGCGGGACAGCATGCCGCGCACGACGAGCGGGTGCAGCCTGCGGACGAGTGCGAAGTAGGCCCGACCCCGACGGTTGTGCAGCTCGACGACCGTGCTCAACACGACCCGATCGACCTCCACGAGCACCGAGGTGCGAAATCCCAGGTGCGCCTGATCGGCGCCGAGCAGCACCTCGTGCTCGCTGCTGGAGACCGTGTTGAAGACGTGGCTCCCGCCGCGCTCGATGCCGACTCCCCGGACCAGCAGCTCACGCGCCGCGAACAGGACGCGGGTGATGAACGGTGGCGGCGAGCGGAAGACCGCGTCCGCCCACTCCTGGGGGTCGCGACGCCCTTCACCGATCGGGATCCCGACGGCGTGCGCATCCGACCAGTCGACGAACGGCAGGGCTTGCGGGAGCAACTCGGTTCGGGGCAGCCCGGTGGCGTAGACGCGGCCGCTGCGGACCGGTCGGACGAAGCGGCTGTCGTGCTCGGCTCCGGGCACTGGCCGGAACGACTGGAGCTGTGTTGAGAACATTTTCTCCTCCTCCATACGCCTCCGTATGGAGGACGTTCCGTACGGTAGCGTATGGACATGCCGATTGGGAAGCGTGAAGCACTGACCGCCGCAGACTGGACCGAGGCCGGCCTCGACGCCCTCGCTCGCGGAGGCCTGCCAGCTGTGGCCGTCGAGCCGCTCGCGAAAGAGCTGGGAGCCACGAAGGGCAGCTTCTACTGGCACTTCGCCGACCGGCAGGCGCTGGTGGCGGCGACACTCGAGCTGTGGGAGCGGCGCGACACCGATCGCGTCATCGCGGCCATTGACGAGACCCAGGATGTGGAGACCCGGCTGCGCAGCCTGCTGCGGCTGGCGTTCGCGTCAGTCCTCGACGGCTCGGCGAACGGCGCAGGCACGGTGGAGCTCGCCCTGCAGGCGAGCGCAGCCCATCCGTTGGTCGCACCCACACTGGACCGGGTGACGAAGCGTCGACTCGCGGCCCTGACTCGGCTCTACACCGAGCTGGGGCTGACGAAGGCTCGGGCGCGTGACCGCGGCCTGCTGGCGTACACGGCGTTCCTGGGACATGCGCAGGTTGCACACGCGACACCGGAGCTGTTGCCCAAGGGACGAGCCTTCGCCGCACACGTCGACCAGGTCGTCGAGGCGCTCGTAAACGTGTGAGGCCGCGATGTCTCACTGCGCGTGAGCGCGCATCCGTCATGCTGTGCCCATGCGCGTGTGGCGTCGGACACACCTGGGCTCGGAGGCAGACCGCGCCACGTTCCGGACGCTGCACACCGCCTCGCTCGCCTCGCCGGCGCTGCGGGAGGGGCTCACGACCGGCAGCGCCGAGCGCGCCATCCGGCACCTGCGGGACCTGCTTGGTACGCCGGCGCTTGCGGTCACCGACACCGCGGGCTGCCTGGCGTGGGACGGCGAGGGCGCGCATCACGAGGGCCAGGTCAGCGCGCTGGTGGCGACCACGGTCGAGAAGGGACGCACCCAGTCCTTCGGCCGCGGGGAGCTGCCGTGCGAGGCCCCGGGCTGCCCGGTTCGGACCGCGGTCGTGAGCCCGCTGGTGGTGGACGAGCGGATCGTCGGCACCCTGGCCGCGTTCGCGCCGTACCCCACCGCCGGTCTCGCCCTCGCGGCCGACGAGACCGCGCAGTGGGTCTCCGGCCAGCTCGAGCTGGCCGAGCTCGGCGCGAGCCGGACCCTGCTCATGGAGGCCGAGGTGCGCGCGCTGCGGGCCCAGATCAGCCCACACTTCATCTACAACTCGCTCAACGTGATCGCCAGCTTCGTGCGGACGGACCCGGACCGGGCGCGCTCGCTGCTGCAGGAGTTCGCGGACTTCACTCGCTACTCGTTCCGCAAGCACGGCGACTTCACGACCCTGGCCGAGGAGCTCCGGTCGATCGAGCGCTACCTGCTCCTCGAGCAGGCCCGGTTCGGCGACCGGTTGTCGGTGAAGCTCAGCATCGCGCCTGAGGTGTTGCCGGTGGCGGTGCCCTTCCTCTGCATCCAGCCGCTGGTCGAGAACGCCGTCCGGCACGGGCTGGAGGGCGCCGAGGGCACGGGCACCATCACCATCCAGGCGCACGACCGCGGCCAGGAGTGCGTCATCGAGGTGGAGGACGACGGTGCCGGCGAGGACCCGGAGAAGGTACGGCGCGCGCTGGCCGGCGACGTGAGCCTGGACTCGATCGGGCTCGGGAACGTCGACTCGCGGCTGCGCACGACGTTCGGCGACGAGTACGGCCTCGTCGTGGAGACGGCTCCCGGCGCCGGGACCAAGGTGACCGTGCGGGTGCCGAAGTTCAAGCCAGGGGTCTCGGCATGAAGGGCCGGGCGTGACCCCGGCGCGAGAGCCGCTGCGCGTGCTGGTCGTGGACGACGAGCGACCGGCGCTCGACGAGCTGCAGTACCTGCTCCAGCAAGACGCCCGCATCGGCGAGGTCGTCGCCTGCGACTCCGCGACCGAAGCGCTGCGGACCCTGCACGAGCGCGAGGTCGACGCGGTGTTCCTCGACATCCAGATGCCGGGGCTGACCGGGCTCGAGCTGGCCCAGGTGCTCAAGCGGTTCCGGGTCCCGCCGCCGATCGTCTTCGTCACCGCCCACGAGGCGCACGCGGTCGACGCGTTCGAGCTGCACGCGGTCGACTACGTGCTCAAGCCGGTCCGCGAGGACCGGCTCGCCGAGGCGATCCGCCGGGTGATCGAGGGTGGTGACCGGGCCCCCGCGGCGGCCGAGGACGTGCAGATCCCCGTCGAGCTCGGCGGCGTGACCCGATTCGTCGACCGCTCCGACGTCACCCACGTCGAGGCGCACGGCGACTACGCCCGGCTGCACACGGCCGGGCGCACCCACCTGATCCGGGTGCCGCTCGCCACCCTCGAGGAGGAGTGGGCCGGCGCGGGCTTCGTGCGTATCCACCGCTCGCTGCTGGTCGCGCTGCGCCACGTCACCGAGATCCGGATGGAGGCCGGCCGCTGCACCGTGGCCGTCGGTCCGCGCGACGCCGCCATCGACCTGGTCGTGAGCAGAAGACACACGCGCGAGCTCCGCGAGCTGCTGGGCCGACGAGCAACGTGAGCGACACCCGTCCACCGGCCCGGGTCCGGGTCACCGGCCCACCCCGGCGCCCGCACACCCCGCAGGCCAGGACCGGTGACATCGACGAGCAGACCGCGCTGGGCGGCGTCTACCTCGACAGCCTGCTCCGCGAGCAGCTCGCGCTGGCCGCGCGGATCCTCGGCCTGCTCGTCCTCACGGTCGGCTCGCTGCCGTTGCTGTTTCGCGTCTTCCCCGAGCTGTCCGAGGTGCACGTCCTGTGGGTGCCGCTCGCCTGGCTGCTGCTCGGGGTGCTCGTCTATCCCTGGCTGCTGCTGCTCGGCTTCCGCTTCGTCCGCAGTGTCGAGCGCAACGAGCGCGACTTCGTGCTCCTCCTCCAGGTCCTCGACGAGGAGGAGGACTAGTGGTCACCACCGGAGGCTCGTCGGGGGTGGCCCGTGCTCCGGGTGCGTGCATCGCCAGGCGCCGGAGCGACGCTCTACTTGTTCGTCCAGCTAGCGACGGCAACGCCGCGAGGTGCGTGCCCGGGGCGCGGGACACACGACGAGCTTCCGGTGGTGACCACTAATGACGATGGACGGCGTACCGGGCCTGGTCGCGCTCCTGGTGGTCAGTCTCGCGACCCTGGCGATCGGCACCTACGGGCTGCGGATCTCGCGCACGACCAGCGACTTCTACGTCGCCTCCCGGAGCGTCGCGCCCGGCCTCAACGCCTCGGCGATCGGCGGCGAGTACCTCTCCGCCGCGTCGTTCCTCGGCGTCGCTGCGCTGGTGCTCACCGCGGGCGCGCAGATGCTCTGGTACCCGATCGGCTGGACCGCGGGCTACCTCGTGCTGCTGGTCCTCGTGGCCGCCCCGCTGCGCCGCAGCGGCGCCTACACGCTGCCGGACTTCGCCGAGGCCCGGCTGGGCTCGCGGAGGGTCCGGGCCCTGTGCTCGGTGCTGGTCGTCGCGATCGGCTGGCTCTACCTGCTGCCGCAGTTCCAGGGCGCCGGCCTCACCCTGACCGCCGCCGTCGACGCGCCGAAGTGGGTCGGGGCGCTGGTCGTCGGCGCCGTCGTCGTGGTCAACGTGAGCAGCGGCGGGATGCGCAGCATCACCTTCGTCCAGGCCTTCCAGTACTGGCTCAAGCTCACCGCGCTGCTCGTGCCGGCCGCGATCCTGCTGGCCGTCTGGGCCGGCGACGGGCGGCCCGACCCGACCGGCGGCGGCGCCGGCTGGTCGATGCCACTGGGTGAGGGCAACCAGGGCCTCTACACGACGTACTCGATCGTGTTCGCCACCTTCCTCGGCACCATGGGGCTGCCGCACGTCGTGGTCCGCTTCTACACCAACCCCGACGGCCGCGCGGCCCGCCGCACCACGCTGACGGTGCTGGCCCTGCTCGGGGTCTTCTACCTGCTGCCGCCGATCTACGCCGTGCTCGGCCGCGCGTACGGCGCCGACGCGGACGACACCGTCGTGCTCGAGCTGCCCCGGCTGATGCTCGACGGGGCGAGCGGCGACCTGCTGACCGGGCTGGTCACCGCGGGTGCGTTCGCGGCGTTCCTCTCGACCTCGTCCGGGCTGGCGATCGCGGTCTCCGGCGTGATCGCGCAGGACGTGCTCAAGAACCGGTTCTCCGGCGTCACCGCGTTCCGGGTCGGCGCCACCGCCGCGGTCGGCGTCCCGCTCGCGGCCGCGGTGCTGGCCCCGGACCTGTCGGTGGCGCGCGCGGTCGGGTTGGCGTTCGCCGTCGCCGCCTCCACCTTCTGTCCCCTCCTGGTGCTCGGCATCTGGTGGCGCGGCCTCACCCCTGCGGGAGCGATCGCGGGGCTGCTCACCGGCGGGCTCGGCGCCGGCGCCGGCGTCGCCTGGACGCTGTACGACGGGGCACCGGAGTCCTGGCGCGACGTGCTGCTGGGCCAGCCGGCAGCGTGGAGTGTGCCCCTGGCGTTCGCGGCGATGGTCGGCGTCTCCTTGGTCACCCGCGAGGCCGTGCCCGGCCACGCCAGCCGGTTCATGGTCCGGCTGCACACCCCCGAGGTCGTCCAGCTGGACCGCGGCTGACCCCTGCCGCTGAGGCACCGCTCGTCGCACGAAATCGACCGCTCACCGAATGCCCGCCCCCGTCCGGCGCGGCCTCGGAACACACCGGTAACCGGTCGGTCAGGTCGCTCCTACTGTGCGGTCCATCACATCGCTCTTGAGGGGGTCTTGATGTCCACCGATGCACCCGGCGCGCCCCACGCGCACGAAGAAGCCAGTCGGCACGATCCGGTCTACGACGAGCTGCACGAGTCCGCTGACTTCGTGGAGCTGCGTCGCCGGTTCCGGAACTTCGTCTTCCCCGCCACCGCGGCGTTCCTCGGCTGGTACCTGCTGTACGTCGTGATGAGCAACTGGGCCGACGACTTCATGAGCAAGCAGGTGGTGGGGCACATCAACATCGCCCTGGTCTTCGGCCTCCTCCAGTTCGCCTCGACGTTCTTCCTCGCCTGGCTCTACTCGAGGTACATGAACCGAAATGTGGATCAGCTGGCTCGCGACGTCGAGCTCCGCTTCAACAACGAGAGCAACGGAGGTGCTGGGCGATGAGCTCCGAGACCCTTGCCACGATCCTGTTCATCGTGGTCGTCGGCATCACCGTCGCGATCACCTTCTGGGCCAGCCGGCAGAACAAGACCACCGCCGACTACTACGCCGCCGGTCGCAACTTCAGCGGCTTCCAGAACGGCCTCGCCATCTCGGGTGACTACATGAGCGCGGCGTCGTTCCTCGGCATCTCGGGGCTGATCGCGCTCGCCGGGTACGACGGCTTCCTCTACTCGATCGGCTTCCTGGTCGCCTGGCTGGTCGCACTGCTCCTGATCGCCGAGCTGCTGCGCAACTCGGGCCGGTACACGATGGCCGACCAGCTGGCGTTCCGGATGCGGCAGCGTCCGGTCCGTACGGCGGCAGCAACGTCCACGGTCGTCGTCTCGATCTTCTACCTGCTCGCCCAGATGGTCGGCGCCGGCGCCCTCGTGACGCTGCTGCTGGGTGTCGAGGGCGAGTTCGCCAAGGGCCTCACGATCGTCCTGGTGGGCGCCCTGATGGTCTTCTACGTGACCGTCGGCGGCATGAAGGGCACCACCTGGGTGCAGATCGTCAAGGCGGTGCTGCTGATCAGCGGCACCATCCTGATCACGGTGCTGGTGCTGGCGAAGTTCGACTTCAACCTCAGCACCCTGCTCGGCGCGGCCGCAGACAACAGCGGCAAGGGCGAGGCCTTCCTGCAGCCCGGGCTGAAGTACGGCGCCACGACCACCAGCCAGATCGACTTCCTCTCCCTCGGCCTGGCCCTGGTCCTCGGCACGGCAGGGCTCCCGCACATCCTGATCCGCTTCTACACAGTGCCGACGGCCAAGGATGCTCGTACGTCGGTGAACTGGGCGATCGGCATCATCGGCGGCTTCTACCTGATGTCGCTGGTGCTGGGCTTCGGTGCGGCCGCACTCCTCGACACCGGCCCCGGCAGCCAGGTGGCGGCGACGACGGGCAACCTGGCCTCGCCACTCCTCGCCCAAGAAGTCGGCGGCGGCGACGGCACGGCGGGTGGCGCGATCCTGCTGGCCTTCATCTCCGCGGTCGCCTTCGCGACGATTCTCGCGGTGGTGGCCGGCCTGACGCTCACATCGGCGTCCTCGGTGGCCCACGACCTCTACGCGACCGTCTGGAAGCGTGGCAAGGCGACGGAGAAGGACGAGGTCAAGGTGGCGCGCATTGCGGCGTTCGTCATCGGCGGCATCGCGATCCTGCTGGCCATCCCGGCACAGAAGCTGAACATCGCGTTCCTCGTGGCGCTCGCGTTCGCGGTCGCGGCCTCTGCCAACCTGCCGTCGCTCATCTACAACCTGTTCTGGCGACGGTTCAACACCCGGGGCGCGGTCTGGGCGATCTACGGCGGCCTGATCGTCTGCGTGGGCCTGGTGTTCTTCTCGCCGGTGGTGTCCGGTCCGGAGACCGGTACCGCGCTGTTCGCCGACCACGACTGGTCGTGGTTCCCGCTCAGCAACCCGGGGATCATCTCGATCCCGGCCGGCTTCTTCTTCGGCTGGTTGGGCACGATCACCTCCAAGGAGCCGGACGCCGCGGACAAGTTCACCGAGCTCGAGGTCCGCGCACTGACCGGTGCCGGGTTGGAGCGGGCCACCGGCCATTAGCCATCTCGGGGGGCCGTGAGTGTCTGAGACCGCGCCGCACGGGCGCGGTCTCAGACACACGGCTCGGTCAGGCCGGAACCTTCCACCTGCCGCAGCGCCCGAACCGGCCCTAGCGTCGGGCCATGACGCCTTCCCCCACTCCGGACCCGAGCGCACCGGACTCGAGCGCTGGGGAGCCGACGGACCCGCCGATGGTCGGGATCCGCCTCGTCACCGCGTACGGGGAGGCCACCCGGCGGATCGACCTGCAGCTGGTCGGCTCGCGTGGCCTGGCCGTCGAGGACGGCCTCGCGACGACCTTCGAGGCGGGGCGCCTCTGGCAGACCATCCGCGACCTGCTGCCTCCCCTGGACCAGCTCACCGCGGAACCCGCCGGGCGGCGTACGACGGAGCCCGCGCAGGTGCCGGGTCCGGGTTGGGACCGGCAGTGCCGGGCCATGGTGAGCCTGGCCGTGGTCGCGACGGCGGGTGGGGAGGCGGCCGAGCAGGACCGTGACCCGGTCGTCGTCCGCACCTGGTTCGCGACCGAGGACGGCGGCCTGTGGTCAGCCACGCCCCTGCCCGACGGCTCGACCGACATCCGGCGCGCCCCCGAAGGTGCCCTGGCCGACCTGCTCATCTGGGACGTCACCGGGGCGCTCGAGGCGCTCGTGGCGAGGGCCGCATCATGACCGCGACGCTGGGGATGGACACCGTCGCGGGCCGGCAGGCCGGCGAGCAGCTGGCCCACGGCTCCGCGCAGATCGCGGAGCTCGCGCAGCGGCTCGACACCGTCGTCATGGCCCTGGAGTGGGTCGGCATGGACGCCGACCGCTACCAGTCCGACTGGCGCGACCGGCAGCGCCCCACACTCGACGCCACCGCCCGGCTCCTCTCCGAGGTGGCGGCCCTGATCCGGGGCGAGGCGGAGGCCCAGGACCAGGCGTCCGACAGCGGCGGTTCCGTGGCCGCTGTCGGATCCGTCGCCGCAGCGGCGACCCCGGGCGGTGGCGGCGGCTTCCTCGGCTGGCTGGACCGGCACGTCGGCAATTTCTTCCGCGGGCTGGTCCGCACCGGCGAGCAGGCCGGCGACTTCCTCGGCAAGCTCGACGACGTCCTCACCGGCGAGCGGGACTGGTCGGTGGCTGCGCTCGCGGCCAGCGCGCTCGGCACCGTCGGGTCCGCGGCCGGCGCCGTCGTGAGCGGCGTGACCGGCGAGGACGCGCACTGGTTCGACGAGGGCCGTGGTCTGGCGGGCCCTCCGGTCGCGGTCCCGACCGACCCGTCCCAAGCCGGCCAGTACCAGCCGGTGGTGGCGCAGCCGCGCGACCTGCCCTCGCTGATGCAGGGGGTCACCGACGCCTACCAGGTCGGCAACGACCCGAGCAGCCACGGCGACGTCCGGATCACCCGCATAGACAACGGCACGGGCACGCCGGCGTACGTCGTCTCCATCCCCGGCACGGAGACCTGGAGCCCCTCGGCCGGTGGCACCGGCCGCGACCTCACCGGCAACCTCGCGCTGGTCGCGGGCAACCCCACCGCGGCGGCCGAGTCGGTGCGGCTCGCGATGGACCAGGCCAACATCCCGCCCGGCTCGCCGGTGATGCTGGTCGGCCACAGCCAGGGCGGCATCATCGCCGGCACCCTGGCTGCCGACCCGAACTTCGTGCAGCAGTACGGCGTGACCAACGTGATGACCTACGGTGCCCCGATCGACCACCTCGACATCGACCCGTCGGTGCAGGTGATGCAGGTGCAGCACACCACCGACGTGGTGCCGCGGCTCGACCTCGGCGGGATCCGCACCGGCGACGACATGATCCCGAGCTACCGGCCCACGGTGACCCTGGACAACCCCGGCAACTTCTGGGACGTCGCGACCAACCACAGCTACGTCGAGTACGCGAACTCCGTGCGCGACGAGCTGGGCGCGAACACACCGGAGGGCGAGATCCTGCGGCAGTACCAGGCGTCGCTGGGCCAGTTCTTCGTCGGCCCGAACGGCCAGGTCACCGCGGTCGACATTCCGGTGAGTCGCGGACCATAGGGCGTGTCTCCCATCCCTGGTGGATGGCGGCGTCGTCCAGGCGCGGGCTGGCCAGGCGCCGCCAGCGCGTGATCTGGGCGGCGTCCGGCGCCGCCAGGGATGGGAGACGGGCCCTACAGCCATGATGGCTGCGTGAGGTTCTTCCGCAGACGGCGTTCCGACGAGGCCAAGGTGAGCGAGGCCGCCTCGGCCGCGCTGGGTCAGCCGGTGGCCTACAACCACCTGCAGTACCGCGGCGGTGCCCTCAGCGGCACCGTGGACGTCGCGGACGCCGCCGGCTTCGAGGCAGTGCTGCGGACGGCGTACGACACACTGGCCGAGCTGCTCGGCGACGACGTCGAGCGCGTGGTCTTCTACCTCTCCGGGAGCTCGCCGACCGCCGAGCCCGTCACCGCGGACCGGCTCGGCCTGCCGGTGCCACCCAGCGGCCACGACCTCGCGCGGCACTTCGGCTGACCGCCCGCCGCGCCGTACGGCCCGCTCACCGATGACCCCTCGCAACCCTCTGGCCACCAGCCGTCGCCAGCCTGTTGTCTGCGGGCTAGCGTGACGACTGACCCCTGACGAGGAGACCGCAGTGACCAGCACCGAGGAGACCCTGTCCAACCTGCTCAAGGAGGACCGGCGCTTCGAGCCACCGGAGGACCTCGCGGCCGACGCGAACCTCAAGGAGGAGGCCTACGCGCGGGCCGACTCGGACCGAGAGGCGTTCTGGAGCGAGCAGGCCGAGCGGTTGCACTGGGACAAGAAGTGGGACCAGGTGCTGGACTGGTCGGACCCGCCGTTCGCGAAGTGGTTCGTCGGCGGCACCATCAACGCGGCGTACAACTGCCTCGACCGGCACGTCGAGAACGGCCTCGGTGACCGGGTCGCACTCCACTGGGTGGGCGAGCCCGACGACGACACCCGCTCGGTGACGTACGCGGAGCTAAAGGACGAGGTCTGCAAGGCCGCCAACGCGCTCACCGAGCTCGGCGTCGAGAAGGGCGACCGGGTCGCCATCTACATGCCGATGATCCTCGAGACCGTGATCGCGATGCTGGCCTGCGCCCGGATCGGTGCGCCGCACACGGTGGTCTTCGGCGGCTTCTCCGCCGACGCGCTCGCCACCCGCGTCGTCGACTGCGGCGTGAAGGTGATCATCACCGCCGACGGGGGCTACCGGCGCGGTGCGGCCGCCGCACTCAAGCCGGCCGTGGACGAGGCGTGTGCGAAGACCAAGGCCGACGGCCACACCGTCGAGAAGGTGCTGGTCGTCAAGCGCACCGGCCAGGACGTCGACTGGGACGAAGAGATCGATGTCTGGTGGCACGACACCGTGGACAAGGCCTCGAGCGACCACGAGTGCGAGTTCTTCGACGCCGAGCACCCGCTCTACGTCATGTACACCTCCGGCTCCACCGGCAAGCCCAAGGGCATCCTGCACACCACCGGCGGCTACCTGACCGGCGCGGCGTACACCCACTGGGCGGTCTTCGACCTCAAGCCGGAGACCGACGTCTACTGGTGCACCGCAGACGTCGGCTGGGTCACCGGGCACAGCTACCTCGTCTACGGGCCGCTGGCCAACGCGACCACCGGCGTCATCTACGAGGGCACTCCGGACACCCCTGAGAAGGGCCGCTGGTGGAAGATCGTGCAGGACTACAAGGTCTCGATCTTCTATACCGCGCCCACCGCGATCCGCTCGTTCATGAAGCAGGGCCAGGAGATCCCGGACAAGTACGACATGTCCTCGCTCCGGGTGCTCGGCTCGGTCGGCGAGCCGATCAACCCCGAGGCCTATGTCTGGTACCGCCACGTCATCGGTGGCGACCGCACTCCCGTCGTCGACACCTGGTGGCAGACCGAGACCGGCGCGATCATGATCAGCCCGCTGCCCGGCGTCACCCACGGCAAGCCGGGCTCCGCGATGATCCCGATCCCCGGCGTCTCCGCTGACGTCGTGACCGAGGAGGGCGAGTCGGTCCCGAACGGCTCGGGTGGCTACCTCGTCCTCACCGAGCCGTGGCCGTCGATGCTCCGCACGATCTGGGGCGACGACGACCGGTTCCGGGACACCTACTGGTCGAAGTACGCTGGCTTTGGGTCTGGGGGCAAGGGCTGGTACTTCGCCGGCGACGGCGCCAAGAAGGACAGCGACGGCGACCTGTGGGTGCTCGGCCGGGTCGACGACGTCATGAACGTCTCCGGCCACCGTCTCTCCACCACCGAGATCGAGTCCGCGCTCGTCTCGCACCCGAAGGTGGCCGAGGCCGCGGTCGTCGGCGCCAAGGACGAGGACACCGGCCAGGCCGTGGTCGCGTTCGTGATCCTGCGCGACGAGGCCGGCGACGGCGGCGAGGACATCGTCGCCGACCTGCGCAAGCACGTCCGCAAGGAGATCGGCCCGATCGCCACCCCCCGCCAGATCATGATCGTCGCCGAGCTGCCCAAGACCCGCTCCGGCAAGATCATGCGTCGCCTGCTGCGTGACGTGGCCGAGAACCGCGAGGTCGGCGACGTGACGACCCTGGCCGACAGCTCGGTGATGGACCTGATCTCCAAGGGGATCAACTCGGGGAAGGCCGAGGACTGAACCAAGTCGCCTGTCGGTGCATCAGACGGGGTATGCGGACTCTCCTCGTCACCGCGGCGCTCATTGCCACCCCCCTGTCCCTGCCGACCGCTGCCCCGGCGAACGCAGCGGCCACCTGCCACGGCCTGACCGCCACCATCGAGGCCGACACGGGCGAGGTCAGGGGCACCCCGGAGAACGACGTGATCGTCGCGTCCGGCTCGCTGACCGGCTCGGTGTCCCGCGTTGACGCCGGCGCCGGTGACGACCTGATCTGTGTGGTCGGCCTCACCGGCCAGCTGTCACTGCGGTCCGGCGCCGGGAACGACACCGTCGACGCCAGCACCGCGGGCTCTCTGATCTTCGGCTTTCTCGGCCGGGGTGCCGACACCTATGTGGGCGGACCGCAGAGCGACCAGATCGAGGCGTCCGGCCCGGACCCCGTGGTCATCAGCACCGCGGGAGGCGGCGACTTCGTCGCGGCCACCGGGGGCCCGGCCACCGTGAACACGGGCTCGGGCGACGACGTGGTGTCCTACGCGGTGCCACCCGGCCGGGTGCCGAGCTCCCTCGAGCTCGGCACCGGACACGACTGGGTGAGCGTCGAGGGCCTGGTCGACGTGCGGGTAGACCTGCGGCGGCACACCATTCGCCAGAAGGGCGTCACGACCACCCTGCACCACGCCGAGGACGTCGTGGCGGGCGGCAAGCACGTGGTCCTGCGCGGTGACGGTGGCGACAACACCCTCATCGCGATCGGCTGCCGAGTGGACCTCTACGGTGCCGGGGGCGACGACCACCTGTCCCAGGTGGCCGACCACGAGCTCGGGGTGGGGCCGTGCCACCCGCAACGCGCCCGGCTGTACGGCGGCCGCGGCGACGACTCACTCCGCGGCTTCGCCGGCGACGACCTCCTGGTTGGAGGTCCGGGCAGCGACGTCGCCGTCGGCTCCCGCGGCTCGGATCGGTGCCTGGCCGAGAAGCGCCGGAGGTGCGAGCGCTGACCCGTCACTTGCCCGGCTTGATCACGCCACCCTCGACCAGCTTCTGGCGGGCCTTGACCAGCTTGTAGACCCAGATCGCCACCACTGCGACGACACCGCTGTCGTCGACGAGGCCGAGCGGGCCGAGCAGCGCCTCGGGGACGACGTCGACCGGGAGGGCCACGTAGAAGAGTGCGCTGAGCATCGCGACCAGGCCGCGCGGCGGGATCTTGAACCGCCACATCAGGAAGGCGATCAGCGCCAGGCCGGCGAGGACCAGCACGCCGAGCGTGATCAGCACCGCCCGCAGCACGTCGTCCACGGGCCAAGTGTCGCCGGTCCGCCTGGCGGCGCGGTCGTTCGCCCCGGGCCGGTCGGCCTCACGTGGGAGTGGTAGGTCGGCGGTAGGGTCGACCGTGGTGCGCCGGGAAGACTGGTCGGCAGACCGTTGCCGACCCCGGAGGCGCCATGCCCTCGCGAACGCCCGCTCCCCGTACCCGCCTGTTCGCGCCGGCCTCCTTCCTGGAAACCTCGCGGACCGCGGAGGTGCTACGCGCCGAGACCGTCGGAGGCGTTCTGCTGATCCTCGGCACCGCAGTCGCAATGGTCTGGGCCAACTCACCCTGGTCCAGCTCGTATTTCGACCTGCGCACGGTGACGATCGGCCCCCGAGCACTGCACCTCGACCTGAGCCTGGCCACGTGGGCCGCCGACGGCCTGTTGGCGATCTTCTTCTTCGTGGCGGGTCTGGAGCTCAAGCGCGAGTTCGTGGCCGGCGAACTGCGCGACCCACGGCGAGCGGCGCTCCCAGTCGCAGCCGCCGTGGGCGGCATGCTACTTCCGGCGCTGCTGTTTGTGGCGATCAACGCGGGGGAGGGCACCGAGCGGGGCTGGGCAATCCCGACGGCCACCGACATCGCCTTCGCGGTAGCTGTCCTGGCCGTGATCAGCTCGCACCTGCCGAGCGGGCTGCGCACGTTCCTGCTCACGTTGGCCGTGGTCGATGACTTGCTGGCCATCATCGTGATCGCGGTCTTCTACACCGACGAGCTCCACGTCTCCTACCTGCTGCTCGCCCTCCTGCCGCTGGCGGCGTTCGCATGGCTGGCGCACAGCCGGCTGCACGCGAGCTACCTCTTGCTGCCCCTGGCACTCGCCACGTGGGTGCTCGTCCACGAGTCCGGGGTGCACGCGACCGTGGCCGGCGTCCTTCTCGGTTTCGCAGTGCCGGTCCTCCGGCCAGTCGCTGGGCGCGAGCACGGCAGGGCCGAACACCTCGAGCACCTGGTGCGCCCGATCTCGGCCGGCGTGGCAGTGCCGGTCTTCGCGTTCTTCGCCTCGGGGGTGGCAGTCGGAGGGTTCACGGGCTTCCTCGAGGCCCTGACCGATCCGGTCGCGCTGGGCGTGGTCGTCGGCCTGCTGGTCGGCAAGAGCGTCGGCGTGGCCGGATCGACCTGGCTGGTGGCTAGGTTCACTCGGGCCGAGCTGGACGAGGGCCTGGCCTGGACGGACGTCGTGGGGATGTCCCTTCTCGCCGGAATCGGGTTCACGGTCTCGCTGCTCATAGGTGAGCTCGCTTACGGCGCGGGCTCGGCTCACGACGAGCACGCCAAGGTCGGCGTCCTGACGGGTTCGCTCGCCGCCGCTCTTGCCGCGGCCGTCGTGCTCGGTGTCCGGAACCGCACCTACCGGCGAATCGAGGAGCGCGCCGGTGGGTAGTGTCGCGCCATGGCCATCGACGAGACTGGGAGCAGCAGGACGCCGGTGCGCGGACCGTCACCGGACGACCCGACCATCGGTCGTCTGGTTGCCGACGCCAGCCGCGACATCTCCTCCCTCGTCTCGAAGGAGATCGCGCTCGCCAAGTCAGAGCTGAAGGTCAGCGTCAAGGCCGGTGGCCTCGGCATCGGCCTGCTGGCGGGCGCGGCGTTCATCGCCGTACTCGGCGTGATCATGCTGTCGTTCACCATCGTCTACTTCATCCACTGGATCGGGCTCGGGCTGCACTGGTCCTACCTGATCGTCACAGGCTTCTGGTTCCTCGTAGTGGCCCTGATGGGGTGGATCGGCGTGAAGAAGCTCAAGCAGGTCGGCCCGCCCGAGAAGGCCATCGCGCAGGGCCGGGAGATCCCGAAGGCGCTCCGGGGTCAGAGCTAGCCCGCACACCCCTCTGTGGACTGCTGAGTGTCGCTGGCCGTGCCCTCGTCGGCCGCCTCGCGGACCGCGTCGGCGGTGAGCGCATAGCCGGTGTCGTCGTCGGTCACCGACGCCGCGAACACCACGCCGGCCACCTGCCCGGCCGAGTCGACGATCGGGCCGCCGGAGTTGCCGGGCCGGACCAGCCCGCGGATCGAGAAGACGTCGCGGATCACCGCTCCGTCGCCGTAGATGTTGGGCGAGCGCAGCGTCTGCTTGGCGCGGATCCGGGCGGTCTCGATGTCGAACGGTCCGTCCTGCGGGTAGCCGAGGATCGCGACCGGGTCCTTCGGCTGCGCCGGCTGGTCGATGCCGTTGAACGACAGCACCGGGATCGCACCACTGTCGAACTCGAGTACGGCGACGTCGAGGTCGGAGTCGTAGAAGACGACTGTCGCGTCCGTGGTGTCGTCACCGACGACCACCTCTGGGTCGTCCACACCGGCGACCACGTGGGCGTTGGTCATCAGCCGGTCCTCGGCGTAGAGGAAGCCGGAGCCCTCGATGCCGCGGCCGCACGAGTTGGTGCCGCGTATCTTGAGCACGCTGCTTCCGGCCCGGGTCACGTCGGGGTCGCGGAGCATCCGGCGGTCGCCCGGCTGCACGTCGACGATGCGCTCCGGCGAGAACGGCTCGAGGTAGCGGGGGAAGAAGCTGGCGCCCACCACGTCGTTGAACGCGTCGAGTAGTCCGCCGGCGCGCTGGGGCAGCACCTCGTTGACCTTGGCGAGGACCAGCGAGCTGCGCACCATCGGCGTCACCCCGTCGATCCGCGAGCCCGAGACCGCGACGCCGAGAGCCCAGGCCACGATGAGCACCGCGCAGGCACTGAGCGCGGCGCCGCCGATCGCGTCGAGCGCACGCACCGGCTGCCACGTGATCCGGTCGCGGATCTTGGCGCCGCCGAACTGCAGCAGACCCTGCCCGAGCGAGGCGGCCAGGATCACGATGAACAGCGCGCCCAGCGACACCAGCACCGACGGGTTGGCGTCGCCCAGCGCGACCGGCGCCAGCCAGACGCCGAACAACCCGCCCAGCAGCAGGCCCGCGGTGGCGAAGGCACCGGTGACGAACCCCTGCCAGTAGCCCGAGACGGCGTACGCCACCACCAGCACAACGAGCAGCCAGTCGAGGAGGTTCATCCGCGGCGTCGCCGCTCGAAGTCGGTGTTGGGCTGGACGTCCGGGTTGAGCCGCCGACCCACGAGCATGTAGGCCGGCAGCTCCTTCTCTGGCGCGTCCGGGAGGTCCTCGATCCAGCCGAGGTACTCGAAGAGCCGAAGGATCACGCCCGCTGTGAAGCCCCAGCAGATGACGTCGTGGTCCTCGCCGATGAGGAACCCTGGGTTGCGCCAGCCGCCGGGCATGGTGACCGTGATGCGGTGGGTCGGGTCGCTGAGCTCGCTGATCGGCACCCGGTAGACCGCGTGCACCTCGTCCGCGGACACCGCGTGCACGGCACTCGGCTCACGCCACCAGGCCAGGATCGGTGTGACCGAGAAGTTGCTCGGCGGCAGCCACAGAGGGGGCAGCTCGGCGAAGATCTCGACCCCCTCGGGCCGGAGCCCGGTCTCCTCCTCTGCCTCCCGCAGCGCGGTCTCCCGAGCGGTCTCGCCGGGATCGACCGAGCCGCCGGGGAAGGAGACCTGGCCGGGGTGCGAGCGCATGGTGTGGCTGCGTTCGGTGAGGAGCACGTCGGGCCCTCGGGGGCCCTCCCCGAAGAGCATCAGCACGGCGCTCTCGCGGGGCTCCTCGTCCTCCGGAGGCATGAACCGGGTGAGCTCATGGACGGTGATCGAGCGGGCGGCCTCCTCGACCGGCCGCAGCCAGTCGGGGAGGTCGGTCATCACAGGGCTTCTCCGGGGTCCCCGACGAGTTCTTCGTCGGAGGAGCCAAGCGGGCGAGCCGAAGAACTCGATGGGGTGGAAAGGTCAACTCCGAGGTGCTCTCGGACCAGGTCGACGATCTGCTCCTCGGAGTCGAGCCCCTCGAACACCGCGTGCGCGATGCCCCCTTCCGGGTCGAGGAAGTACATGGCGGGCAGCCCCGGCAGCTTCGCGAACTCGTCAAGACCCTGGAGGTCACCCCCGGGGTCGGCCACCGACGGGTAGGTGACCCCGCGTTCCTGGGCCGTCTGCAGCGCGCTCCCGGGGTACTGGTCCTGGAAGTCGACACCGAGGACCGGAACCTGGTCGCCGTACTGCTCGTGGAAGGCCTGGAGCGCCGGCATCTCCTGCTTGCAGGGCTTGCAGCCGGCGAACCAGAGGCTGAGCACCATCGGCCCCCGCAGGGAGGAGAGGTTGACCTCTGTGCCCCCTCCGAGGCATTCCAGTGTGAGGTCCGGCAACGCCCCGCCTCCAGGACCGGGGACGCAGTCCTCGATGCCTGCCTCAGCCTTGAGTGCTCGCAGCTCGGGAGTGTCGACCTCGACCTTGCTCGGGCCGGGTCCCGGGATGATCGGCGTCTCGCGATCCTCGTCGCAGCCGGCCAGTGCCGCCACGAGCAGCACGGCGGCGAGCACCGCCAGTGCCTTCCTCACGCGCGGCCCTCGGTGCGCAACAGCTTGGCGGCGGTCTCGGGGTCGGTCGGCCCCTCGCCGTACGACGGGCACCAGCGCGCCACCGGACAGGCCCCGCAGGCCGGCTTCTGCGCGTGGCAGCAGCGGCGCCCGTGCCAGATCAGGTGGTGGCTGAGCATGACCCAGTCCTTCTTGGGGAACAGCGCCCCCACGGCGTGCTCGGCCTTGACCGGGTCCTTCTCGTCGGTCCAGCCGAACCGGCGCGAGAGCCGGCCGAAGTGGGTGTCCACGGTGATGCCCGGGATGCCGAACGCGTTGCCGAGCACGACGTTCGCGGTCTTGCGGCCGACGCCGGGCAGCTCGACCAGGTCCTTGAGCCGGGGCGGCACCTCACCGCCGTGCCGCTCCACCAGCGCCGCGCTCAGCTTGAGCAGGGACTCGGTCTTGGCCCGGAAGAAGCCGAGCGGGCCGATGATCGCCTCCAGCCTCTCGCGATCGGCGGCGGCCATCGCGTGGGCGTCGGGGTAGGCCGCGAAGAGGGTCGGCCGGACTGCGTTGACGCGCTTGTCCGTCGTCTGCGCGCTGAGCACCGTGACGACCAGCAGCTCGAACGGGCTGTCGAAGTCGAGCTCACAGCCGGCGTCGGGGTAGGTCTGCCCGAGCACCCTGTCGATCTTGCGGGCCCGCCTGACCAAGGAGGTGCGCGACTCTTGCGGCTCCGGCGCAGCCAACTACGGCTCCGATCGCGGCAGCAGGCGACCCAACAGGTCGTAGATGCTCACCGCCCCGAGCAGCGGGGCATGCTTGCCCTTGCCGTCGAGGACCGCGACGAGTGGCGACCGGTTGCCGGCCATCATGGCCGCGATTTCGAGCACAGTGTCATCGTCGTTCGCGACGGGCAGCGCCGGCCGGTCCTTCGGCACCAGCTCCTTGACGGTGTGCTCGGCGAGCTTGTCACAGATGGCGTCGGCAAACTCCTCGTCGAGTACCCGGGCCAGGGTCGGGTCGTCCTGGATGTACGTCGGGATCATGGCGCGAAGCACTTGCGAACCCGGGAGAACGGCGACCGGATGGTCGTCGTCGTCGACGACGATGAGCCCTGGCCGGTTGTGCTCTGTCAGTAGTCTGGCCGCGGTCAATGCGTCCGTGTCCATCCGCACGGTGGGGTAGGAGACTGCGAGGTCGCGGGCTTTCACATCCTCGAGCGTAGTCGGTGGATCACCCCGGCCGGTCAACCTCTACAGTGGTGCCTCGGTGTGCCGGGAAGTCTGGTCGGCGTCGTGTCGACCACCCCGAACGGAGCCATCGTGGACGCCTTCCTTGCCGTCGCTGTCTTCGCGGGTGCCTACGCCTTCCTGGTGGTGGACCGGGTGGACCGCACCAAGGTCGCCCTCGTCGGCGCGGGTCTGATGCTGCTGCTGCACATCACCGACGCCCACGCGGCGTTCTTCAGCGAGGACACCGGCATCGAGTGGAACGTCATCTTCTTGTTGCTGGGGATGATGGTGATCGTCTCGGTGCTGCGCCGCACTGGAGTCTTCGAGTTCGTGGCGATCTGGTGCGCCAAGCGATCCCGCGGCAAGCCCTACCAGCTGATGGTGCTGCTGTGCGTGCTGACGGCCGTGGCCTCGGCCGTGCTCGACAACGTCACCACGATCCTGCTCATCGCGCCAGTGACGTTCCTGGTGTGCGACCGACTGGCCCTGCAACCCGTGCCGTTCCTGATCGCTGAGGTGCTGGCGTCCAACATCGGAGGTGCGGCGACGCTCGTGGGCGACCCTCCGAACATCATCATCGCCAGCCGGGCCGACCTCTCCTTCAACGACTTCCTCGTCAACATGGCGCCCTGGGTCGTCGTGCTGATGATCGTGTACTGCGGGATGTGCCGCTTCCTCTTCCGTTCGGCCTTCGTGTTCGACGCCGAGCGGGCCGAGGCCGTGATGTCGCTCGACGAGCGCGAGGCGATCAAGGACAAGGGGCTGCTGATCAAGTCCCTCCTGGTGCTGACGGTGGTGGTGGCGGCGTTCGTGCTGCACCCTGTGCTCCACTACGAGCCCTCGGTCGTGGCGCTGCTGGGCGCCGGAGTCCTGATGCTCATCACGAACGTCGAGACGTCCGACGCACTCGCCGACGTGGAGTGGTCGACCCTGGTGTTCTTCGGTGGTCTGTTCATCATGGTGGGCGCCCTGGTCGAGACCGGCGTCGTCGAGGACCTGTCGACCTCTCTGGCTGAAGCCACCGACGGCCGGCTTGGCCTGGCGTCGATGATGCTGCTCGGAGGGTCGGCGGTGCTCTCTGCGATCGTCGACAACATCCCCTACGTGGCCACGATGTCGCCCGTGGTGCTCGGTCTGGCTGAGACCATCCCCGGCAGCGATCAAGCCCTGTGGTGGTCACTGGCCTTCGGCGCCGACCTCGGGGGGAACGCGACGGCTGTCGGGGCATCGGCCAACGTGGTGATGCTCGGGTTGGCCAGGCGAGCCGGTCACCCCATCGGCTTCTGGGAGTTCACCAAGTACGGACTGGTAGTCACAGTCGTCACCGTCGGGCTCACTGCTCCTTACATCTGGCTGCGCTACCTGTAACCGCTGCCCGGTGACCACGGCCCGAGCTCGTCCCTCCACGGGTCGGTAGTTCCTGTGATCCATCCCACTGGATAGGATTCTGACGGCTCCCGAACCGAGCGGGCCCTGAGGCGGAGGATCCAGTGGACAACGACGTGCTTCGTCAAGCGCCGCTCTTCAGCGCGCTCGACGACGAGGCAGCGACCGCACTGCGGTCCTCCATGGGCGAGACCAAGCTGCGTCGCGGCGACGTGCTCTTCCACGAGGGCGACTCGGGCGACAAGCTCTACGTCGTCCTCGACGGCAAGGTGAAGCTCGGCCGCACCTCCTCCGACGGCCGCGAGAACCTGCTGGCCATCCTCGGCCCCGGCCAGATGTTCGGCGAGCTCTCGCTCTTCGACCCCGGCCCGCGCTCGGCAACGGTCACCGCGGTCACCGACACGACGTTCGCGTCGCTCTCCCACGAGGACCTGCTGCGCTGGCTCGAGGGCCGCCCGGTCGTCGCCCGCGGCCTGCTCACCCAGCTCGCCGGCCGCCTCCGCAAGGCCAACGACGTCGTCGCCGACCTGGTCTTCTCCGACGTGCCCGGCCGGGTCGCCAAGGCGCTGCTCGACCTCGCCGACCGCTTCGGCCGCACCGCCGACGACGGCGTACACGTCCACCACGACCTGACCCAGGAGGAGCTCGCCCAGCTGGTCGGCGCCTCCCGCGAGACCGTCAACAAGGCGCTCGCCGACTTCGCCTCCCGCGGCTGGCTGCGACTCGAGCCCCGCTCGGTCGTGATCATGGACGTCGAGCGGCTGGCCCGCCGGGCCCGCTGAGACGTTCACTGCCGGCTGACTCGGCCGCCGGGCGCGCGCCGCTCGTTGACCTGTTCAGCGCAATTGCGCGGGTTTGGTCTTGTTTCACGCGTGAAACAAGACCAAATTGACGCAATTGCCCGGAATTGGTCCATCCCGTGACCGAGGCCCGGTCAAGCGGCGAAGTCCTGACGCCACCTGTGGTTGAGAGGCGGCACGTCGTCGCAGCCGCGCAGGATCAGGTGGCGGCGGATCTTGGTCAGCGTCGCCTCCGGGGTCACGTAGATGTCCTCGGCTTCAAAGGGAAGGATGAGGTAGCCCTCGGGCTCCAGCTCGCTCGCCCGCTCTTCGTCTGCGATTCGCTGTGACTTCTCCCGGTGGTGGCGACCGTTGTACTCCACGACCAGCTTGATCTTGGGGTAGCACAGGTCGAAACGGCGTCGCCATGACCCGTCTTCGTGAACGAGGACGACGTTCACCACCGGCTCGGGCAGGCCGGCCAGGACGATGAGCATCCGCAGCCGAGTCTCCATCGGCGAGTCCACACCCTTCCGTACGTACGCCGCAGCCCGTCTCGCCGCAGCCGCGTAGTAGTCCGTGCTGGCCCGTGCCGCCTTCAGCAACCGGGTGGGCGAAATCCGATAGATCCGGACGATCGCGTCCCCGAGCACTACGAGGTCCACCAGTGAGAGGTGACCGGCCAGCTGCAGGAATGTCGTGATGGGATCCGTAACAGGGATGCCTCGCACGACGATCACCCCACGCTTGCGGATCGTGACGTGCGGCTTCAGCCATGGCCGGTAGTGGCGCTCCTTCCTGTCTCGCACCGTCACGTGTTCGAAGGGGTTGTCCGGCACTGGGAGCTTCAGCACGCGACCCGCGCTCCAGTGACTGGCGAACGCGTCCTTCGGATGGATCATGAGCGCGGCGCGCACCCGCGCGTCACTGTCCTCCTGGTCCACGTCGATGTAGATGGCCTTGGCGATCTCTCGGTAGCGCGCGCCGCGCAACGCGCTGCGGCCCCCACCGGCGGCCAGATACTCCGCTCGCGTGAACGGACGATCGAACGTGACCAGCTTCGGCTTCTTGCGCATGCATGTGCCCTGCCCCGCCTAGCTCGCTCTGGACGGCCATCCACAGGGCAAAATCAGCGCAATTGCGCCGGATTGGCTCTGTTTCACGCGTGAAACAAGACCGGCCCGGTGCGATTGCGCTGGATAGGCCTTACGGGGCGGGGGCTACCGAGCGGCCAGGTAGGCGAGCTGAGCGCGGACCGACCACTCGGCGGCGGTCCACAACGACTCGTCGACGTCCTGGTAGACGATCTCGACGACCTGGCGGGGCAGGTGCTCGTCGTCGGCGTCCGGTACGGCGACGCCGAGCTGCCGGAGTGCGTCCTCGACCTGCGCGAGCCGCTGGCGGCGGTGGACGAGGTAGTAGTCCAAGGTGCCGAGGGCGTTGTCGAGGACCGGACCGTGGGCAGGCCAGATCGTGGTGACCTCACCCAGCACTGCGAGGGAACGCATCCGCTCGATCGAGTCGAAGTAGGGGCCGAGCTGGCCGTCGGGGTAGGCGACCACGGTCGTACCGCGGCCCAGCACCATGTCGCCAGAGAGCAGCGCGCGCTCGGCGGTGAGCACGAGCGAGATCGAGTCCGCGGTGTGTCCGGGAGTGGTGATGACCCGCAGCTGCAGCCCCTCGACGTCGACCAGCTCACCGTCGACGAGCGGGTCGGCGTTGAAGCAGTACGCCGGGTTGAGGGCGCGCACCGGGCAGCCCTTGCGCGTGGCGAAGTCGACCGCGACCTCGGAGTGGTCGAAATGGTGGTGGGTCAGCAGCACCAGCGCGACGTCGCCGGTCTGCTCATCGAGCTCATCGACGTGGCCGTCCTCGATCGGGCCGGGGTCGATGACGATCGATCGCGACGCACCGGGCTCGGTGAGCACCCAGCTGTTGGTGCCGTCGAGCGTCATGATCCCGGGGTTCGGCGCGAGCAGGCAGCGCGCCCGTTCGCCGAACATGCCGCCGGCCCAAGGCTCGGTCATCAGCTGTTGCGCGCGGCGAGGACCGGCCGCAGGTGCTCGGGGACGGACAACGTCCAGCCCTCCCCCAGGGCCTCCAGGCCGGGGGTGTGCATCTCGACGGTGCGACCGTGCGCGGCGTCGACCACCTCGGTCGGTCCGGCGTACTGTGCGACCTCGAGCGACGTCAGGTACGTCGGGGGCATCATCAGCATCTCGCCGCGCTCGGCCATGGCCAGCGCGTCGGCGGCCGGCAGCCAGGTGACTTCGGACGACTCCGACGAAACATCGCGGGTGCGCTGCCCCTCGGGCAGGAGGGCCACGAAGAACCAGGTCCGGTAGCGCTTCGGCTCGAAGACCGGAGTCAGCCAGGCGGCCCACACACCGAGCAGGTCGGTGCGGAGCACGAGACCGCGGCGGGTGAGGAAGTCGGTCATCGCGAGCTCTCGCGACTCCAGGGCGACACGGTCGGCCTCCCAGTCCTCGCCGGTGGTGTCGGCGACCACCTCGTCACCGTGCGGCCCCGCCAGCAGCACTCCCGACTCCTCGAACGTCTCGCGGACCGCGGCGCAGACCAGCGCGCGTGCCATCTCCTCGTCGCAGCCGAGCCGCTTCGCCCAGTCCTCCGGCTCCGGGCCGGCCCAGGCGACGTCCGCGTCGAAGTCCCGCGGGTCCACGCCGCCGCCGGGGTAGACGCACATGCCACCGGCGAACTCCATCGAGACCTGGCGGCGCAGGTAGTAGACCGCCGGCCCGTGGTCAGACGCCCGCAGCAGGATCACCGTCGCCGCATCCCGCGGCTCGACCGGCTCGCGCCTGCCGTCGGCGTACTCGCCGGCGATCTCGACCAGATGATCCGGCAGCAGGATCGGCGGGATCGGGATTTTCACAGCTGGACGAGGACCTCGACCTCGACCGGCGCGTCGAGTGGCAGCGCGGCCACCCCGACCGCCGACCGGGCATGCACGCCGGCGTCCCCGAAGACGGTGCCGAGCAGCTCCGAGGCGCCGTTGGCGACCTTCGCCTGGGCAGTGAAGTCTGGCGAGGACGCCACGAAGACGACGACCTTCACGACGCGCTTGACCAGCGACAGGTCTCCGACCTGGGAGCTGATCGCCGCGATCGCGTTGAGCGCGCACTGCTGCGCGCAGGCGTAGGCCTCCTCCTCGGTGACCTGGGTGCCGACCTTGCCGGTCGCCAGCAGCTCACCCGAGCGCATCGGGAGCTGGCCGGACGTGAAGACCTGGCCACCGCTGCGCACCGCAGGGACGTAGACCGCCACCGGCTTGGGGACCTCGGGGATCGCGAGACCGAGCTCGGCCAACCGCTCCTCGGGAGTGCTCATGAGGCGAGCGGCCGCTTGAAGTAGCCGACCAGGTTCTCCGGGTTCATGCCCGGCGCGATCTGCACGAGCTCCCAGCCATCGGCCCCGAAGTTGTCGAGGATCTGCTTGGCCGCGTGCGTGAGGATCGGCGCGGTCAGGTACTCCCACTTGGTCATGATCGGAACCCTACTCACCGCCACTCTCACCAGAACGGGACATGCGGCGCCGTCACGTTGCGCACCTCGTTGACCGCCAGGGCGACGAACAGCGCCGCGCAGATCATCAGCAGGCTGTTGGACAGCCAGCCGTTGCGCCACTCCCCTGGCACGCCGTCCGCGGGCCGGTTGAGCAGGAACAGCAGCGTCACCGCCAGGAACGGCATGAACGCTGCCCCCAGGACGCCGTACGCGATGATCAGCCCGACCGGCTGGTCGAGCAGGAGCAACAGCATCGGCGGGAAGGTCAGCCACAGCAGGTAGGCCCGGAACAGCCGGCCGCCGGTCCTGGTGTCGGGGTGCCCGGCCGGGAGGCCGCGCAGGTTGCCGACGAAGTCGGCGAACATCAGGCTCACGCCGCTCCACACACCGATCAGTGACGAGACCGACGCTGCCCAGAAGCCGAACAAGAACACGACGTGGTAACCCTCGCCGTAGCGGTCCTTCAGCACGTCAGACAGGTCGACCAGCCCCTTGTCGCCGGCCGAGAGGGCGATGTCGGCGGAGTAGAGCAGCTCGGCCCCCATGATCAGGGTGCAGACCACGAACAGGCCGGTCACCGCGTAGGCCACACCGTTGTCGAGCCGCATGACGCGCATGAAGCGCGGCGCCGCCCAGCCCTTCTCGCGCAGCCAGTAGCCGTACGCCGCCAGCGTGATCGTCCCCCCGACCCCGCCCGCGATGCCGAGCAGGTAGAGCACACCACCGTCGGGGATGATCGGTCGCAGCCCCAGCACGATCTCGCCGAGGTTGGGCACCGTGCGCACTGCGGCGCTGACCACCGCCACGAACATCAGCCCGACGAGGCCGACCATCACCTTCTCGAAGACGCCGTAGGACCCGAACCAGACCAGCGCAAGCCCGATCAGGCCGGAGCAGACGGCGACCAGCTTGAGGTCGAGCCCGGGGAAGAGCGTCACCACGGGGAGTGCGGACGACGACATGGCGGTCGCGCCGTAGACGAACCCCCAGACGATGATGTACGGCGCGAAGTACCAGGTCGTCCAGGCGCCGATGCCTCGCCAGCCCTCGAAGATCGTCCGGCCACTGGCCAGCGAGTAGCGACCCGCGCCCTCCACCAGCACGACCTTCATCAGGGTGCCGAGCACGACCACCCACAGCAGCGTGTAGCCGAACCGGGAGCCGGCCACGAGCGTGGCGACCAGGTCGGCCGCGCCGACGCCGGTGGCGGCCACCACCAAGCCGGGGCCGACCACCTTCCAGCGCACCGGTCGTTCCTGTACTGCCTGACTCCCGAGATCAGCCATCCCCCAACCCCATCACAAGGTCGGGACCCAGGTCATCCCTCCGAGGTGAATGCGCAGAACTCGTTGCCCTCCGGGTCGGCCAGCACGTGCCAGGAGATGCCGTCGCCGGGTCCGCGGAGAAGGGTGGCTCCCCGGTCGAGCAGGGACTGGACGTCGGCCGTCTCGACATCCCAGTGGATGCGGTTCTTGACCGTCTTGGGTTCGGGCACCGCCCCGAAGACGAAGCACTCGAACGGCACGTGCGGCGCATCCTCGAACCACGACGAGCCGCCCTCGTCCGTGGCGTGCTGGACGGTGGCGCCGAGGACCTCGGCCCACCAGCTCGCGATCGCGGCCGGGTCGGCGCTGTCGACGACGACCTCGTAGAGCTGGTACGACGGCACCTCGTCTCGGACGAACACGCACAGCTCGCCGCCCTCAGGGTCCCGGACGACGTCCCAGCGGAAGCTGTCGAGGTCCTCCGGCGTGGCGCCGCGGGCAAGAACCTCGTCGACCGAGGCCGCGTGCACGTCGAGGTGGACCCGCTGCTTCACGGTCACCGGCTCGGGCACCTTGTTGACCCACACGGCGTGCTGCGGGGTGGGGCCGTCCAGCCGGACATCCCCGTCGTCGAGCCGGGTCAGCCCGAGGCCCAGCGTCGCTGCCCAGAAGTCGCCCAACGCCATCGGGTCGACGGCGTCGATGCAGAGGTCCTTGAACGTCGCGATGGCCACTCGCCCAACCTAAGCGGGACGACCGACACGGCGGGCAGACAATGCAGCCATGTGGAACGCCATGTTCGACCTGGACCTGTCACTCGGCGAGAAGGTCATCCGCGCCGTCGTCATCTACCTGTTCCTCGTGATCGCCCTCCGGCTGGTGGGCAAGCGCGAGCTGACCCAGCTCAACACCCTCGACTTCGTCGTACTGCTCGCGGTGGCGAACGCCGTCCAGAACGGGCTGATCGGCGCCGACAACTCCATCACCGGTGCGATGGTTGGCGCGACGGTGCTGTTCGCCGTGAACACCGGGCTGGCCTGGATGGTGTTCCGCAACCGTCGGCTGCAGCGGGTGGTGGAGGGCACGCCGACGGAGCTGATCAGGGACGGCCAGGTCCTCGAGGAGGAGCTCGAGCGCGAGGAGCTCACCCGTGACGACCTGCTCGTGGAGATCCAGTCCGCCGGCGCGTCCACCGTCGCCGACGTACGCACCGCCACGCTGCTGCCCAGCGGCAAGGTCATCGTCGTTCCGAAGGAGAACATCCAGGCGTCCGTCCAGTACGACGACCTCAAGGCCCGGATCGACCATCTGACCGGGCTGGTCGAAGCGCTCAGCCGGAGATGAGCTCGGGCTCGGTCTTCTCCCGTACTTCGTCCTCGGTGACACCGGAGGCAAGCTCGACCAGTTTCAGTCCGTCGGCGGTCACGTCGATGACACACAGGTCGGTGATGATCCGCTGCACCACGCCGCGGCCGGTGTAGGGCAGCGAGCACTCGTTGACGATCTTGTAGGAGCCGTCCTTGGCGTTGTGCTCCATCAGCACGATCACCCGCTTGGCGCCGTGCACCAGGTCCATCGCGCCGCCCATGCCCTTGACCATCTTGCCGGGGATCATCCAGTTGGCGATGTCACCCTTGGCAGAGACCTGCATCGCACCGAGGATCGCGGCGTCGATCTTGCCGCCCCGGATCATCCCGAACGACGTCGCGGAGTCGAAGAACGACGCCCCGCGGCGCAGCGTGACGGTCTCCTTGCCGGCGTTGATCAGGTCGGCGTCCTCCTCGCCCTCGACCGGATAGGCACCGACGCCGAGGATGCCGTTCTCCGACTGCAGCACCAGCTCGACGTCGTCGTCGACGTAGTTGGGCACCAGCGTCGGCAGCCCGATCCCGAGGTTGACGTACGAGCCGTCGGTCAGCTCGGATGCCGCCCGCGCGGCCATCTCCTCACGCGTCCAGCTCATGCCCGGCTCCTCACGGTGCGCTTCTCGATCCGCTTGTCCGCGGCCTGCTCCGGACTCAGCGGCACCACCCGCTGCACGAACACCCCGGGCGTGTGCACCTCGTTGGGGTCCAGGTCGCCCGGCTCGACCAGCTCCTCGACCTCCGCGATCGTGACCCGGCCGCACATCGCGGCGAGCGGGTTGAAGTTGCGCGCGGAGTCGCGGTAGACGAGGTTGCCGTGCCGGTCACCCTTCGCGGCCCGCACCAGCCCGAAGTCGGCCACGATGGCCTCCTCCAGCACGAACTCCCTGGCCACCAACCCACCAGCGCCGTCCTTGGTCTCGAACGTCCGGGTGTCCTTCGGCGGGCTCGCCAGGACGACGTTGCCCTCGGCGTCGTAGCGCCACGGCAACCCGCCCTCGGCCACCTGGGTGCCGCCGCCGGTGGCCGTGTAGAACGCCGCGATCCCGGAGCCACCGGCCCGCATCCGCTCCGCCAGCGTCCCCTGCGGCGTCAGCTCGACCTCGAGCTCACCGGCGAGGTACTGCCGCGCGAACTCCTGGTTCTCCCCGACGTACGACGCCACCATGCGCCGCAGCCGACCGGCAGCGAGCAGCAGCCCGAGCCCCCAGTCGTCCACGCCCGCGTTGTTGGAGACCGCCTCGAGGTCCTTCGCGCCGGTCTCCAGCAGCGCCGCGATCAGCACCGATGGGATCCCGCACAACCCGAAGCCGCCCACCGAGACCGTCGCCCCGTCCGGGATGTCGGCCACCGCCTCGGCCGCCGACGAAACCACCTTGTCCATGGCCCGATCCAACCACCTCCGGGGTCGCTCTGAGCGCCTACCCTCGGTCAGGTGAAGACCCTCGTCGCCACGCTGGTCGTCGCGGCCAGCGTCCTGGCCCCGCACCCGGCCGAGGCCAAGCAGGCGCCCGTCCTGACCCTGACCGCATCCCCCGACGCGTCGTACCCCCGTGAGGTCACCTTCAACGGTGACCCCGAGGACCTTCGCTTCACGGTGTCGACCACCGAGGACACCTCGGTCACCGCGACCGCCGTAGCCTCCGGCCTCACCGTCACCGGCACCGGGGTGCCGCAGCCGGTCACGACCACTGGCGGCTCGATCCGGCTCGGTGTCACGGCGACGACCCCCGGGATGCACTCCCTGGCCGTCACCTTCAGCGCGCCGGGGGCGACCCCGGTGCAGGTCACGCTGCCATACGTCTTCGCGGCAGGCTCTCCGGTGCCGGCAGGCACCGGGTCCCTGGCCGGCCGGTCCTACGGCTTGATGGACTACGAGACGTTCATGGAGAGTTCCACCCGCACGGCCAGCATGATGACCTTCGTCAACGCGACGTACGCCTACCTCGGGCTGCCGCCGGCCGGACGGCCGAAGTGCAAGAGCGCGGGGAAGGGCTGCGTCCCCTACGCCTACGACGCGGCCACGGGCGTGGTCCAGGTGGGTGGCCACATCGTGGGCAAGGTCGTCGACCAAGGGCTGGCCACCGACGGCTGGGCGGTCCCGTACGACGAGCCCGGCGACCAGTTCATGGAGGACACCGCGACCGACCCGCTCACCTTCGCCACGAAGGGCACCCGGCTCGCGGGCGCCTGGCACTTCCGCGCCAGGTTCTACCCGGCGGGCATCTGGGCCCAGTCGGTGACGTTCCGCAAGAACGGCACCTACGAGCTCTACTACCAGGTCGGCGACAGAGATGAGCGCCACAGCTTCTCCGGCACCTACACGGTGACCAAGCCGGGCCGGGTCGTGTTCAAGGCCCACGGCAGGGTCGTGCAGGTCGGCACCCTGGCGCTGGCCGGCCCCCAGGTCGGCAAGCCCAAGCCGCGCAAGCACGGCCTGTGGCTGGTGCTCAGCGGCCCGAAGGGCAAGCACGGCGACGGCAACCTCCTTGCGCCGGTGAAGCGCAAGTGACCCTGGACCGGCAAGTCACGAGCAGGCGACGTACCCGACCGTGACCTCGTGGGTCTTGGGCTTGCGACCGGGCCTGGCCGGCTTGAGGGTGACCTCCGCCCGGACGTCGGCGTCCGCCGCGTCGGTGATCGGCAGCTGGACCAGCTGACCCTTCTTCGGGGTCGTGAGGGTCCTGACCTTCGCGCCGTTGACGAAGAGCTTGACCTTGCGGATCTGCTTGGCGCGCTTGCCCTTGCCGGTGACCACCGCATCCACCGAGTCGGTCGCACACGAGCGGGCGGCCGGGAAGGTCAGATGGGTCTTGCCCGTGCCTGAGACCGCCTTGGACTGAGAGCCGGCCACGGCGAAGGTCGCCCTGATGGAGACGGACACCGGAGTCGAGGGAACAGCCTTGTCCGAGCCGACGATGTAGGCGTCCCCTTCGAAGTAGCCGGCGTAGGTCCCCGGCGCCAGATAGACCGACGTGACGCCGGAGAAGCTCACGCCCGTGCCGTTGATCTCGAGGACCTGGTCGCTGGCGGTGTCATTGATGTGGACCCCGCCGTAGCTGTGCCGGCTCGCCCTGGTGGTGAAGGTCATGAACCCGCCCTGGGTGACGGCGAACGTGGCGTACATGTATCCACCGCTGTACGCCGTGACCACGCACGTCGAGGTCGGCTTGGTCGTGTCCGCCTGCACGTTGCCGATCGTGGTCAGCTCGATGACGCCGGGATTGCCGCCGACCGACGTGACCCGGCCGGTGGCCGTCGCCGAGGTGGCGAAGGAGATGGTGTCGGTGGGGTCGGAGTCCCTGGTGATCGTGCCGGAGTTGTTGGTCGGCAACGAGGTCGGCGCACCGTTCTCGGCGATCGGGACGTTGTTGGCGACCGGTGTCGGGTTGTCGGCCGTCGTGCAGGCAACGAGCGAGGAGTTGTACGCCTCGCTGTACGCGCTCACGTCGTGAACGGTGAAGACCGGCTCGGCGTACGCCGGCATCGCCATCGAGCCGGCGACGAGCGGACCAGCGGCCATCAGGCTGCAGCCGAGTCTGACGAGGTGTCTCATGATGTCTCCTGGCGTCGGTGCCGGTGCCTGCGGCGGCACCGACCTGGCTGCGAAGCTAGGAGACGGCGTCGGCCTCCTCAATCGCGGAAAACCCCCACGAGTACCCCGCGGGTGGGGCTTGACGATCTCCCCGGCCCTACGCAGGCAGGCAGAGCGCCCAGGCGTAGATGGTGTTCGCGGAGGCAGACCGCCCCACGACATCCCAGATGTGTCGAGAGCCCTGCGCAGGAGAAGAAGAGATGATCGCGGTACCTGGCTGATCCGTTCCCCAGGCGAACCCGCCGCCGGTCACCACCTCGTTCGAGGGACACGCAACGTTCGTGTAGGTGGAGTCGCCCGCCGAAACCTGCGCGCCGGCACTGACCACCACATGCAAGCCCTTGAGCTCGCTCGCACCGACGCTGCCAGCCGCCAGGTCGTTGGCGTAGAGCGAGTCCGGGGCGATCTCGAACCCGCTGAGCGTCTCGTCGGGGATCTTGCCCGGTCCGACGGCGTTCGGCGCGATGGAAGGATTGGGATAGCTGCCGGCCAGGTCTCCGCGCGCCGGCCCGCTCGGCGGGACCGAGTCGGGGAACTTCTTCTGCTCGAGGGCGGCGATGCGCTTCGTCAGCTGCTTCAGCTGCTTCTTCACGCTCGTCGCCTTCGACGTCTTCGGCCCGCCCCTGTCATTGCCAAACGCGCCAGTGCTCGCGGTGCACGCCAACGCGACGAGAATCGCGACGACGAGGGCCAGTGCCATGAGTCGACGGCGGTCGGGGAGGGCGTTGGGTGTCATGGAAGTGCTCCTTGCGTCGGTGCCCTGCCGGTCGGCAAGGGCTTGGCTCCGAACGCTAGGAATCCCCACGAGAACCCTCAATCGCGGAAAACCCCGGGGCTTAGGGCGGTGGCACGTCGGCCGACAGCTCCTGCAGGCGGGCGCCGAGCTGGGCCCGCGAGCGCACCCCGAGCTTGGCGTACGCCCGGGTCAGGTGGGTCTCGACGGTGCCGATCGACACGTTCAGGCGTCGGGCGATGGTCTTGTTCGCCACGCCATCGCCCGCGAGCCGGGCCACCTCCAGCTCCGTGGGTGTCAGCGCGCCTTCGGCGGCGGGGCGACGGCCTCCGACTCGACCCATCTCCCCGCGGACGGTGGCCGACCAGCCGTCCGCGCCGAGGTCCTTGAACCGGGCCTCCGCGCTCTCGAGGTGGTCGCGAGCCAGACCCCATTGCCTCTGGCGGCGCAGGGCCGAGCCGATGACGAGGTGGGCCCGCGCCGCGTCGTGCAGCAGTCCCAGGGTCGTCAGATCGTCGGCAACCGCGGTGATCCGCGACGACGCGTCCATCGGTGGGACCGAGGTGTCGAGCAGGCCGACGAGCGCTCGGGAGCGCTCGGTCATCGCGAGACCCCACGGGTGGTCCTGGTCGGTGGCGAGCCGCTCGAGCCAGTCGATGACCTCGTACGCCGCGTCGTACCGCCCCTGCAGCGCGAGGGCCTCGACCAGGTCGGGCGCGACCGGGAACGTGCCGGGTTCCAGCAGACCGGCTTCGACCACGTGCTCGAAGACCCCACGCAGCAGGGTCTCGGCCGCCTCGGGCTCGCCCGATTGCAGCGCCGCCAGGGCCAGGACGTGGTCGGACTCGAGCCGGATCCACACGTGGCCGAACGCCTCGGCATGCTCCCGCGAGAGCAACGCCCACTTGCGGGCCGCCGCGACGTCGCCGTACCGCACTGCCACGTCGGCTCGCATAATCACAAGGGTGGGCGCCTCGTCCGTGCTCAGATCGAGGTCCAGCTGCGCATCCAGGAACTGCCGTGCAATCTGGACGTGGCCGCCGCGCTGGAGCACATCGAAGAGCCTCTCGGCGAGGACGTGCGCCTGCCGGAACCGACCCTCCTGCTCGGCTGTGTCGATGGCGTGGCGGATGGATCGCTCTGCCGCGTCCAGTTCGCCACGCCAGATGAGCCGCTTCCAGAGCGGGACTCCCTCGGCGGGTTGGGGAGGCCGGCCGCTACGGACCAGGCACCAGCTGCGAGCCCGCATCGGCATCCACTCCTCGGGGTCGGCCGCCACGAGCTCGATCGCCTCCTCAGCCCAGGCCAGGCACTCGGCGACGCTCCCCACCGAGATGCCGCCGGCGATCTGGGACCTCGCCGCGAGGGCATGACCACGGACCAGCGGATCTCCCCCACACTCGGCAAGCGCGCGGTCAACCAGGTGTTGCGCGTGTGCGACCGTCCCCCACATGCCGTCGAGCAGGAGGAGGAGGGCCTGGCCCCGTTCGGGCCCCAGCGGAATCCGCCCGATCTCCGGCTCGAGGAACTCGGTGAGCCGCTGGGCCTCGTCCACGACCCCAAGCCGGCGAGCAAGGTCCAGGACCCGCGCCGTGCGGGTCGGTGATCCCTCGGGCGTCCGCACCAGGGCGAGCTCGGCCAGCTCGAGCGCCGTCTCGGTCGCGCCCCGGTCGTCGGCAACTCGAGCGCTGTCCGACAGGGCGGAGGCCAGCTCCTCGTCGGGTCGGGCCGCGGCGAGGGCCAGGTGCCGGACCCGGTGCTCCGGTCGGCTGACGACCTCGGCCAGCCGTCGATGCATCTCCTGCCTCCCGACCTGCGTCGCCGTCTCACGTGCCGCCGCGGCCAGCAGCGGGTGCCACGGACGGGCCCGCCCTCCCTCGACAACGGTGACGAGGCGGCCGTTGACGGCTCGTTCGACCGGCTCCAGGCCGGCCAGCGCCACCAGGTCGGTGCCGCTCAGCTGACCGTCCAGCGCGACCGCCAGGAGCACCGTGTGCTGGTCGGCGGGCAGGTCCCTGACCCGGAGGCCGAGGACGTCGGTCATCTCGCCCGGGACTCCCAGCGGCTGCCCGGCATCGGGGATGCCACGCTGCAGCAGCGCCCGGCCCATCTCGATGACGAAGAGCGGGTTGCCCCGCGACTGCTCCTGGACCAGCCGCAGGACGCGGGGGTTCAACGTGAGGTCGAAGTCGTGCCTGAGCACTCGCGCGGTCTCCCTGACGCTGAGCGGCCGTGGCTCGACCTGACGCAGGTCCCGGCGCGCGAGTGACGTCTCGAGGGGCGTGCGGCTGAACCCACTGCGTCGGGTGAGCAGGAACTGGACCGATGCACGTTCCAGGCGCCGAGCGGCGAAGGTGAGAGCCTGGAGCGAACCAGAGTCGGCCCACTGGGTGTCGTCCACGAACACCACCACCTGGTGCTCCCTGGCCAGATCCGTCAGCAGGTCGTGGACACCGACCTCGACGAGCTGTGCGTCGACCGGGCTGGTGACGGCCTCGCGCAGCAGCACCGCAGCCAGCGCCTCACGCACCGGTCCACGCAGACTGTGACCGTCGAGGTCGACGTCGCGGAAGAGGTCGTGCAGTACGCCGAACGAGTGCCGCTGCTCGCTCTCCCCCGGTGTCGCCCGGAGGACGACGGCGCCACGCTCGGCCGCCAGCTCGGCGGCGTACTCCCAGAGCGCCGACTTGCCGAGGCCGGGCTCACCGGTCACCACCAGCCCACCGGGCTCCCGGGCGTCGATGAACGCCGCCAGGGCCGTCGTCTCGCGCGAGCGGCCGACCAGGGCCCGAGTCCCCATCATCGAACAGTAGTGCGCCCCCGGCACGGCCGGATACCGCTCAGTAGGGTTCCCTCTGTGAGCGACTGGCCGAACGTGCGCCTGCACGTCGTCACCGGCAAGGGCGGCACCGGCAAGTCGACGGTCGCCGCGGCGCTCGCGCTGGCGCTGGCCTCGCAGGGCAAGGACGTGCTCCTCTGCGAGGTCGAGGGACGGCAGGGCATCGCGCGGATGTTCGACGTCGACCCGTTGCCGTACGCCGAACGCCGGATCGCCACGGGCCTGCGGACCAACGGGCCGCCGGGGGTGGTGCACGCCCTGCACATCGACGCCGAGGCGGCGCTCATGGAGTACCTCTCGATGTACTACCGGCTCGGCCGAGCCGGCCGGGCCCTGGACCGGTTCGGAGTCGTCGAGTTCGCGACCACCATCGCCCCGGGCGTGCGCGACGTGCTGCTCACCGGGAAGGTCTACGAGGCGGTGCGTCGCAACAGCCGCAACAAGGGGGCGATCGAGTACGACGCCGTCGTGCTCGACGCGCCGCCGACCGGCCGGATCACGCCGTTCCTCAACGTCAGCGACGAGCTGGCCGGCCTGGCCAAGGTCGGGCCGATCAAGAAGCAGGCCGACACGATGATGACGCTGTTCCGCTCCCCCCGGACGGCGGTGCACTTCGTCACCGTGCTCGAGGAGATGCCGGTCCAGGAGACCGCCGACGGGATCGTGCACCTCCGCGAGGCGGGGCTCCCGGTCGGGGGCGTGGTGGTGAACCAGGTCCGCCCGCGCGACCTGCGGGTCAAGGACGTCGCCGCCGCGCGTAAGGGCCAGCTGGACCGGAAGGCCATCGGCTCCGACCTGGTCTCGGCCGGCGTGGACGTGTCGGACGAGCTGCTGGACGGGCTGCTCGAGGAGGCCCGGGACCACGCGATCCGCCGGGCGCTGGAGGATGCCCAGCGCAAGCTGGTCAAGGAGATGGGCGTGCCGACGTACGAGCTGCCCCGGCTGGCCGCCGGGGTCGACCTCGGGGGCCTCTACGAGCTGGCCGGCGGCCTCCGCGAGCAGGGAATGTCATGACCCGCTCACATCCCCGGGTGGGCCCGCTGGTGTCGCGCACCAACGTGGCGGCGCTCGACGTCGACGCGCTGATCGACGACCCGAACACCGGCATCATCGTCTGCTGCGGCTCGGGCGGCGTCGGCAAGACCACCACGTCCGCGGCCCTGGCGCTCCGGGCCGCCGAGCGTGGCCGGAAGGTCGTGGTGCTCACCATCGACCCGGCCCGACGGCTGGCGCAGTCGATGGGGATCGAGGCGCTCGACAACACGCCGCGACCGGTCACCGGCGTCGGCGGCGCCGGCTCGCTCGACGCGATGATGCTCGACATGAAGCGGACCTTCGACGAGGTCGTAGAGGCGCAAGCCACCCCGGAGAAGGCGAAGCAGATCCTCGAGAACCCCTTCTACATCGCGTTGTCGTCGTCCTTCGCCGGGACGCAGGAGTACATGGCGATGGAGAAGCTCGGCCAGCTCCAGCGCGACGCCCGCGCGGCCGGGACCTACGACCTGATCGTCGTCGACACGCCTCCGTCGCGCTCGGCCCTGGACTTCCTCGACGCCCCCGAGCGGTTGTCGTCGTTCCTCGACGGCCGGTTCGTCAGACTGCTGCTGGCACCGGCCCGAGGGCCGGCCCGGATCATGACCGCCGGACTCGGGCTGGTCACCGGCGCGCTGTCGAAGATCCTGGGCGGCCAGTTCATCACCGACCTGCAGACCTTCGTCTCCGCCCTCGACACGGTCTTCGGGGGCTTCCGGGCCCGCGCCGAGCAGACCTACGCGCTCCTGCAGGCACCCGGCACGGCGTTCCTCGTCGTGGCGGCTCCGGAGGCCGACGCGCTGCGTGAGGCGGCGTACTTCGTCGAGCGGCTCGACGAGGACCGGATGCCGCTCGCCGGGCTGGTCGTGAACCGGGCCAGCCCGGCCGGGCAGGGATCGCTCTCGGCGGACGAGGCGATGGCGGCGTCCGCGCGGCTGCAGCGCGACGCCCCCTCGCCAACGGCTCCGCTCACCGCGGGGCTGCTGCGCCTGCACGCCGACCGGGAGCGGATGGTCGAGCGGGAGGCAGTGCAGCGGCAGCGGTTCGCGGCGGCGCACCCGAGCGTTGCGACGGCTGTCGTGACGGCGCTGGCCGGCGACGTCCACGACCTCGACGGCCTCCGGCTGGTCGGAGAGCTGCTCGGCCACCAGGCTCCGTAGTCCGCTCCGGCCGCTCCGATCTGCCGGGACTTGCCTGCGCGGCCTTCCCCCAGTGGTCCTCCCTAGGGTCGCCTCGGGACGGACTGGGGCGAGTGCGGCCAACGTGGCCTGTGCAACCCCGACACACCTTCTGGGGCGGGTTTCCAGGCTCCCGGCCGCCTCCGCGTCGTCTTTTCGGCCACCCCCAGTGGGGTCAATGGTCACGAATGACTAGTCAATTCGGGCTATAGAGGTTGAAGCGTTCACCCGTACACGCCAGCTCCTCACTTTCGTAACTTCATACCCACGGGGAAGGAACGCTCGGGCCCCCCGGGGACAGGTGCAAAAACACCCACCAGGGCAACAGAATTCTTCTCTCGGAGATGGCAGGGCAGAGAAATGTGGATCGAGGACTGGACCCCCAGCGCGGCGTGCCGGAAGGCGCAGCCCGACGAGCTCTTCGTCCGTGGTGCCGAGCAGAACAAGGCCAAGCAGCTGTGCACCGGATGCCCGGTCCGCACAGAATGCCTCGCCGAGGCGCTCGACAACCAGATCGAGTGGGGCGTGTGGGGCGGCATGACCGAGCGGGAGCGCCGTGCGCTGCTGCGTCGCCGCCCGAACGCGTCCTGGCGCGCCGTCCTCGAAGCCGCCCGCATCAAGGCGGAGCTGCAGTCGGAGGAAGTCTCCGCCTGACCCCCATGACTCATCCCCACAACTGAATCCCCCACTGTTCCTGACTCGCGTCAGGACACGCTCGCGGCCGGTTGACGCCCTTCCCTGAGGGCCTTCAATCGGCCGCCAGCAATTTCATGACCCCCCGCGAGCTTCGGCCCCGGCCCGCGGCGGCCTGCTCGCTCCGCTCGCCGACACATACGTTCCACGTCAGAAATGACCGGCAGCTCGCTTGGCACACGGGGGTAGACGATCGGCAACTGGGCGGCTCTCCCGTGCGTCCGTACCATGTGAGCGTGTCCATGCCCCGCCAAGAGCGGCTCCCGGCGTACCGCGTGCTCTCCCACCTGGTGGTGATGGTCGCGGTCTCCGCAGTGCTCGGCGTGGTGGTCGCGGGGCTCGCGATCCCGTTCGCCGGCATTGCCGGCATCGGCGCCCGCAACGTCGCGCGCACCATGGACAACCTGCCCGAGGAGCTCGAGACCGACCCGCTCTCACAGCGGACCACGATCCTCGACGCGAACGGCAACCGGCTTGCCTCGCTCTACGACGAGAACCGGCTCACGGTCCCGCTCAAGGGCATCTCTCGCAACATGGTCAAGGCCGTGGTCGCGATCGAGGACTACCGCTTCTACCAGCACGGTGCGCTCGACCTGAAGGGCACGCTGCGTGCGCTGATCACCAACCAGGCCAACAACGGCGTGGTCCAGGGTGGCTCGTCGATCACCCAGCAGCTGGTCAAGCTGACCCTCATCAGCCAGGCCAAGTCGAAGGCGGAGAAGAAGGCTGCCAGCGTCGAGACCTACGCGCGCAAGCTCAAGGAGCTCCGCTACGCGATCGCCCTCGAGCAAGAGCACTCCAAGGACTGGATCCTGGAGCGCTACCTCAACACGGCGTACTTCGGGGACGGGGCGTACGGCGTCCAGGCGGCCGCGAAGCACTACTTCGACGTCAACGCCCGCGACCTCAGCCTGCGCCAGTCCGCGCTGCTCGCCGGCCTCGTCAAGAACCCCTACGGCTACGACCCGACCAAGTTCCCCGACCGCGCGGCCGAGCGACGCGACGTCGTCCTGGACCGGATGGCCGAGCTCAACGTGGTCCCGCGCGAGAAGGCGGAGAAGAACAAGCTGAAGGACCTCGGGCTCAACGTCCAGGACGTCGACAACGGCTGCCTGAACTCGACGGCGCCGTTCTTCTGCGACTACCTGCTGTCCTACCTCCTGCAGGACCCGCAGCTGGGCGCCACTTTGCAGGAGCGCAGGAACCTGCTCAAGAACGGCGGCCTGACGATCAAGACCACGATCGACATGACCGCTCAGCAGGCCGCCGACAATGCGGTCGCGGCGCACGTGCGACCCACCGACCCGGCGATCGGAGCGCTGGCGATCGAACAGCCCGGCACCGGCAACGTGCTCGCACTGGCGCAGTCGCGGAAGATGGGCAACCGCAAGAAGCTGGGCGAGACCTACATCAACTTCACGGTGCCCAAGGAGTACGGCGGCGCCAACGGCTTCCAGCCCGGCTCGACGTTCAAGGTGTTCACGCTGGCCTCGGCTCTGACGCAGGGATACCCGCTGAGCACGCAGTTCGACTCGCCCGCGACGAAGACGTTCGACCTGGCCGACTTCTCGAACTGTCCCGGCGAGGGACTGTTCGGAGGTGACTACCCCGCCAGCAACTCCACCACCAGCGGCTGGAAGAACATGTACTCCGGCACCCGCGAATCGGTGAACACGTTCTACCTGCAGCTGGAGCAGCTGACCGGCGTCTGCGCGCCCTACGAGCTGGCGCAGCAGATGGGGGTCAAGCTCACCGACCCGGGCGTCGAGCGCTTCCCCTCTTTCACCCTCGGCATCACCGACGCATCACCCTTGGAGATGGCCGAGGCCTACGCCACCTTCGCCGCCCGCGGCCTGCACTGCGCGTCGCGCCCCGTGACGCAGATCCTCGACTCCGCCGGCAACGTCGTGAAGGACTACGCCCCGCAGTGCACCCAGGTCATGCAGCAGAACGTCGCCGACGCCGTGAACAACGTGCTCCGCGGCGTGCTCGAGGGCGGCTTCGCCTCGGCGGAGGCCTTGTCGGTGGCGGCCGCCGGGAAGACCGGGACGACCCAGGAGCAGAAGGCGGTGTGGTTCTGCGGCTACACCTCTCACTACGCCGCCGCCGCCACGATCGCCGGCATCGACCCACTGGGGAGACCCGACCCCCTCGTGGGCAAGACCGTCAACGGCGAGTACATCGACAACGCCTCCGGCTCCGGCTTCGCAGCCCCGATCTGGGGTGACGCGCTCCGCCCACTCACCGACGGCACGGCGTACGACGACTTCGTCTACCCCGTCGGCATCGAGGGCGTCGGCCAGACCTCCGCGAGGCCACCGAAGCCCCCGAAGGGTCCGAGGGGCGGCAACGGCAACGGCGGTGGCAACGGCAACGGCAACGGCAACGGCAACGGACCAGGACGCTGATCGTCAGCCCAGCTGCCGGCGTACCTCCGCGGCGACGACGCCACCGTCGGCCCGGCCCTTGACCTGGGGCTGAACGACGCCCATCACCTTGCCCATCGCCTTCATGCCCTCGCCGGCCGAGCCGGTCTGCTCGATGGCGGCGGTGACCAACGCGACGATCTCCTCCTCGGAGAGCTGCTCCGGCAGGTAGTCGGCGATCACCGCGGCCTCGGCCCGCTCCTTGTCGGCCATCTCGGCCCGGCCGCCGTCGTCGAACGCCGTGGCGGCCTCGCGGCGCTTCTTGGCCTCGGTCGACAGGACGCCGATCACGTCTTCGTCGGTCAGCTCACGGGCCTCCTTGCCGGACACCTCGGCGTTGGTGATCGCGGTCAGCACCATCCGGAGTGTCGACGAGCGGACGGCGTCGCGCCCCTTGATGGCGGCGGTGAGGTCGGTGCGGAGGCGGTCCTTGAGCATGGCCATGCCGGTGATTGTGGCAGCCTTGCGGAATGGGCCTCCCCCGACTACTAGGCGGCGTCCTCGGCGCCGGGACGGTCGCGGGGGCGGGGCTGACGGCGTACGCCGTGTGGGAGGCGGGGCAATACACGCTGCGCCGGGTCGAGGTGCCGCTGCTGCCCCCCGGCGCTCGGCCGGTGCGGGTGCTGCACCTGAGCGACCTCCATCTCACCCCCGGGCAGCGGCGCAAGCAGGACTGGGTGTCCGGGCTGTCGACCCTGCGGCCGGACCTGGTGATCGACACCGGCGACAACCTGGCGCACGCCGCGTCCGTCCCGGTGGTCCGCGACTCGCTCGGTCCGCTGCTCGACGCCCCGGGCGCCTTCGTCTTCGGCTCCAACGACTACTTCAGCCCGACCCTCCGGAACCCGCTGCGCTACCTGCTCCCCGACGACGGCCGCCGCAACACCTCGTCGGTGAAGCTGCCGTGGTCCGACCTGCGCGACGTCTTCACCGCCTCCGGCTGGGTCGACCTCACCAACCGACGCGAGACCGTGAAGGTCGGCGAGCTCTCGTTCGCCTTTGCCGGCGTGGACGACCCGCACCTGGGCTACGACCGGCTCGCGGACGTCGCCGGACCTGCAGACGCTGGCGCCGACGTCCGGCTGGGCGTCGCGCATGCGCCGTACCTCCGGGTCCTCGACCAGTTCGCCGCGGACGGGTACGACGCGATCCTGGCCGGCCACACCCACGGCGGTCAGGTCTGCCTGCCGGGCGTCGGCGCGCTCACGACCAACTGCGACCTCGAGCCCGCGCGTGCCAAGGGCCTGCACCGGCACCCGGCCGCTTCGCGAGACGGCGACCCGGGCTCCGCCTGGCTGCACGTCTCGGCCGGGATCGGCACCTCGCCGTACGCCCGGATCAGGGTGGCTTGCCGGCCGGAGGCCACCCTGCTCACGCTGGTCCCACGGGCCCACTGAACCGATTGGGGAACGCCCCCGCTGCTCCGGTATGCTCCGGACCTTGTGAGCCCCGCTCACGTGCGGGCTGTGGCGCAGCTTGGTAGCGCGCCTCGTTCGGGACGAGGAGGCCGCAGGTTCAAATCCTGTCAGCCCGACCAACGGTTCCCAGGTCAGGGCCCCATTCGGGCCTGACCTGGGAACCACACTCCCGGACCTCGCGCCAGCCGGGGTTCGTCAGCCACCGACCGGCGACGTGGACCGTCGGCGAGATCTCGTTGCCGTCGTTCACGTCTCGGACCCGGGCGGCGCCGTCCTCATCGTCGCGAAACCGCACGGAGCGATGGGGCACCCGGTGCAGGGTCAAGGCCGTCCGCAGCCGGATGCCGAACGGGCATCCCGGCTTGAAGTACACGACCGGCTCGTCCATGGGTGCTCCTCTTGATCGGAGTCGTCATAGTATGACTATGGCGAACATAGTGATACCATGATGTGTGGCTGTCAAGGGCTCCACCGGCCACCGCCAGCGCCAGGCCGAAGCCACCAAGCGGGAGGTCGCACGCGTCGCCCGGGCGCTGTTCGCAGAGCACGGCTACGTCGCCACCACGATCAGCACCATCTCCGCCGAGGCCGACATCCCGGTCCAGACGATCTACTCGGCCTTCGGATCGAAGGCGAAGATCCTCGACAAGATCACCGAGCTCTGGATGAGCGAGACTGAGACGACGTCACGTGCCGCGGCGTACCTCCAGGAGCCGGACCCCGCCCGGCAGCTGAGGATGCTCGCCGAGCTCAACCGGCGCCAGATGCAGGTCGGCTCCGATGTCGTCGTGATCTACCAGGAGGCGGCGGCGTCGGATCCGCAGATGGCCGAGACCCTGCGCAACGTCCTGGCCGCACGCGAGCGCGAGATCCGCAAGCTCATCGACGCCCTCGCCCCGCGGCTCCGCGCGGACCACACGGTCGACTCGGCCCTCGACCTCACGCTGGCACTGACCCTGCCCGAGGTCTTCCACCTGCTCGTCGTCGAGCGGGGATGGGGACCCGACCGCTACGAGACCTGGCTGGCCAACACCCTGGTCAGCCAACTCCTCCGAGACTGACGGCGGCCGCACGGCCGCGGCAGCCAACGTGTGCGTGCGCGCCTGCACCGTTCCTGACGCGCCGACGGGGACACTGACGCCCGGAGGTGGTGGCAGATGAGGCTCGCAGACATCGTGGTGGACCAGCTGGTGTTCGTGCTGGGTGCGCCGGACGACGTGCTCGACCCGGACAGCGCGATTGTCGTGCTGCAGGACGTCATGACGCGCATGGCGGAGCTGCCGGCCGAGGAGCTCGCGCCCGTGCGTCAGGTGGCGGAGGGCCGGCTGGCCGAGGGGCAGCAGTCGGCGGAGATCGAGGGCGCGCTACGGGAGCTGGTCCTGCTCCTGGACGAGATCGAGGCGGCCTGAGGCCACCGGTCCGTCAGGTCAGACCGGCAGCTTGTCGTCGTCGTCCTTGGTCGCGTCGACGACCCGGCTGAACCGCTCCCAGGCGGCCTGGCGCGAGACACCCAGGGCCTTGCCGATCTCCGCGTAGGAGATGTGCCGTTCGCGGATCCGGCCGACCCACATCCGCAGGTAGCGGTCCACCTGGCCCGCGGTGGCGGCGATCAGCGGCAGCCGGGCGAGCATGTCGGCATCCGACATGGAGTCGTCGGTCCACCCGATGATCCGTTGGCTGGCGTTCTCTGGTGCGGAGAAGGCCTCGAAGAACGACGTCAGGCACTCGGTGCACATCAAGGCACCGAGACCAGCGGCGAACCGCGTCTCGTCGGTGCCCCGCTTACCGCAAAAAGAGCATGACCAGGCGGTCGGCTCGAAGTCCATACAAGCCCCCCTTGGACGAACTCAGCACTAGTGAGACTAGAACACGGCGATGTCAATGCCCCAACGGGCATGCACGCGAGCGGACTGGTCCAGTCCGGAGTCATGGCCGCATTGGCAGCGGGATTGACATCGAGAAGGCAGGTTCCGGCGTCTGAGAGACTGCGCCCATGTCCGAGGATCGCGACCGGGACGCACCGTCGCTGGAGCCCCCGTCGCTGTTCAGGCGCAAGCGCCGGAAGGCGCCGCCGGTGCCGGTGGAGCGCGTAGATCCGGTCGATCCGGTCGATCCGGTCGATCCGGTCGCTCCTGTCGATCCGGTCGCTCGGGTCGACCCGGTCGCTCCCGTCGACCCGGACACCATCTTCGACGACACCACCGAGCCGACCGCCGACCTCGCGCCGACCCAGGTCGCGGCGCCCGATCCCGCCCCGGACACACCGAGCGAGCCCAGGCCGCCACGCGACCCGTGGCTGACCGGCCGCCCGGCCGCGCTCCTCATCGGTCTGGTCGTCGGGGGACTCATCGTCGCCGCGACCGCCGGCTCGCTGCGCATCTGCACCGAGGTCAAGGGCACCTCGTCGTGCGGCGGACAAGGCTTCTTCCTGCTGCTCGCGATCCTGGCCGTCGCGGTGCTGATCGGCTCCACCCTGCTGCGTCTCGCTCAGGTGGCGGAGCCGGGCAGCACCAGCTTCCTGGCCGTCGGGCTGCTGAGCATCGCGACGCTGCTGTTCCTCGTCGAGTCGATCTTCGAGTGGTGGATGGTCATCGTCATCCCGCTGGTGTCGGTGGCGACGTTCCTGCTCGCCCACTGGGTCACCAGCACCTACGTCGACCCGGCCGACGACGGGTCCGTGCCCGAGCTCCAGCCCGAGGAACACGACGTTCGTTGACGGAGCCGTGAGTCAGCGTGACGCCGCGACGACCAGCTCGGCGATCTGGATGGTGTTGAGCGCCGCGCCCTTGCGGAGGTTGTCGCCCGACACGAAGAGCGCGAGGCCACGGTTGTCCGGGACACCGGGGTCCTGGCGGATCCGGCCGACGTACGACGGGTCCTTGCCGGCCGCCTGCAGCGGGGTCGGGATGTCGGTCAGCTCCACGCCCGGGGCGCCGGTCAGCAGCTCCCTCGCGCGGGCCGGCGTCAACGGCCGCTCGAACTCGGCGTTGATGGCCAGCGAGTGGCCGGTGAAGACCGGCACCCGCACGCAGATGCCGGACACCGGGAGATCGGGGATGCCGAGGATCTTGCGGGACTCGTTGCGGAGCTTCTGCTCCTCGTCGGTCTCCTCGAGCCCGTCGTCGACGATCGAGCCGGCCATCGGGAGCACGTTGTAAGCGATGGTCCGGGCGTACTTCACCGGGTCGGGGAACGCGACCGCCTCGCCGTCGTAGGCCAGCTCCCGGGCCTTGTCACCGGCCGCCGCGAGCTGGATGGCCAGCTCCTCGACGCCCGCGACCCCGGAGCCGGAGACGGCTTGATAGGTCGAGGCGATCAGCCGGACCAGCCGGGCCTCGTCGTGCAGCACCTTGAGCACCGGCATCGCGGCCATGGTGGTGCAGTTCGGGTTGGCGATGATGCCGCGGCCGGCCGCGATGACTGCCGCGGCGTCCTGCGGGTTCACCTCCGAGACCACCAGCGGGATGTCCGGGTCCTTGCGGAAGGCGCTGGAGTTGTCGACCACGATGACTCCCGCGTCGACGAACTTCTGCGCCAGCGCCCGGGAAGCGGTCGCACCGGCGGAGAACAGCGCGATGTCGAGGCCGCTCGGGTCGGCGGTCGCGGCGTCCTCGACGGTGATGTCCTGCCGACCACTGGGTCCGACGTACGGCAGCACGATGCCGGCCGAGCGCTCGGAGGCGAAGAACCGGACGTCACCGACCGGGAAGTCGCGCTCGGCCAGGATCTGGCGCATCGCGACGCCGACCTGACCGGTGGCGCCGACGATGCCGACGTTGAAGGTGCGAGTGGTCATCGGCCGGTGCCTCCGTAGACGACGGCCTCGACCTCGTCGGCGTCGAGGTCGAAGGCGGAGTGGGTGGCGCGCACGGCGTCGTCGACCTGGCCCTCGTCCACGATCACCGAGATGCGGATCTCGGAGGTGGAGATCATCTCGATGTTCACGCCGGCCGCAGCCAGCGCGGAGAAGAACTTTGCGGTGATGCCCGGGTGGGAGCGCATGCCGGCGCCGATCAGCGAGACCTTGCCGATCTGGTCGTTGTAAAGCAGCGTCTCGTAGCCGACCTCGTCCTGGATCTTGGCCAGCGCGCTCATCGCGGTGTTGCCGTCGGCACGGGGCAGCGTGAACGAGATGTCGGTGAGGCCGGTCGCGGCGGCCGAGACGTTCTGGACGACCATGTCGAGGTTGACCTCGACCGAGGCCAGCGCCTCGAAGATCCGGGCGGCCTCGCCGACCTTGTCCGGTACGCCGACCACGGTGACCTTGGCCTCGCTGCGGTCGTGGGCGACTCCGGCGATGATGGCCTGTTCCACGGGTTCTTCTCCCTCGGGGACGGGGACGATCCAGGTGCCTTCCTTCTGGGAGAAGGAGGAGCGGACATGGACCGGCATCTGGTAGCGGCGCGCGTACTCGACGCACCGCAGGTGCAGGATCTTGGCGCCCGACGCCGCCATCTCCAGCATCTCCTCCACGGAGAGCCGGTCGAGCTTGCGGGCGGTCGGCACGATGCGCGGGTCGGCGGTGAAGACACCGTCGACATCGGAGTAGATCTCGCAGACCTCGGCGCCCAGCGCGGCGGCCAGGGCCACCGCGGTGGTGTCAGAGGCGCCGCGGCCCAGCGTGGTGATGTCCTTGGTGTCCTGGGAGACGCCCTGGAAGCCGGCGACGATGGCGATCGCGCCGTCGCCGATCGCCTGCTCGATCCGGCCCGGCGTGATGTCGATGATCTTCGCCTTGCCGTGCGCGGAGTCGGTGATCACCCCCGCCTGGGAGCCGGTGAACGACTTGGCGGTGTGGCCGAGCGCGGCGATCGCCATCGCCACCAGCGCCATGGAGATCCGCTCGCCCGCGGTGAGCAGCATGTCGAGCTCGCGCGGCGGGGGGAGCGGCGTCACCTGCTCGGCGAGGTCGCGCAGCTCGTCGGTGGTGTCGCCCATGGCCGAGACCACGACGACGACGTCGTGGCCCGCCTTGCGGGTGTTGACGATGCGCTGCGCCACGCGCTTGATGCCCGCGGCATCAGCGACGGACGAGCCACCGTACTTCTGGACGACGATTCCCACAGTCCAAAAGTCTAGGCGGGACCGGCGACCCCGGCCGACTCGATGGATTCCCGTGGACAGTAAGTCCAACGCGGCTCGCGAGCGTGGAGGAGCGCAGCGACCTGCGAGCGAAGCGAGCGCGCCCGCGATCGGTGGCCGCGACGGACGGCGAAGCCGCGAAGCGGAGCGAGCGTCCGTCGTGGGCCCGGGTCGAAACTCGCGGGGGTATTCAGCCGGGGCTGAAGCTCACGAGGGTAAATAGCAATGCGAGCGAAGCGAGCGCGCCCCGCGATCGGCCCGGTGTGATGGTTCCCCCCAAAGCTGTGGAGGACATCGTCGAGGAAGATATAGATGGATCGATGCCAGAGACACGGAAGCAGACGGCGAAGCCGCGAAGGGAGCGAGCTGTCCGGATCGTGTTCGAGACCGGGAAGACGGTCGCGCAGGTCGCGCGCGATCTGGATGTGAACGAGCGGACCCTGGCCGGGTGAGAGTGACAGGCGGCTCGAGAGGGGCCTGAAGCAGTCACGGCCAGGGTAAATCCCGAGCTGCCCGGCGAAGTCGAGATGGAGCTTCGGCGGTTGCGTGCCGAGGTCGAGGAGCTCCGGATGGAGCGTGATGTCCTCAAGCGATCCGTGGTCCTGTGGGTCAAGGAGGCGACGAAGTGAGCGTGGCACGCTTCATCGCCGACCAGAGGACGTTGCACCGGGTGCCACACACCCTGACCTGCGCCCTGCTCGAGGTCAGCCTGTCGTGGTTCTACAAGTGGGCCGGCCGCGCTTCGGGTCCGGGTGCGGTCACCGGGCTGCACACCACCCGGGACCGGCGCCGCGACACGGTGGACCGTGCGGTGAAGGTGGCCTTCGGCAAGGCTCGGGGCCTGCACGGTTCCCCGCGGCTGCTGCAGGACCTGCGTGATGACGGGTGGAGGGTCAGTGAGAAGACCGTGGCGGACTCGATGCGCCGCCAGGGGCTGGTGGCACGCCGGATCCGGCGCCGCAGCGGACTGACCCGGCAGGACAAGACCGCCCCGAAGTTCCCCGACCTGCTCAGACGCGACTTCAGCGCGCCACGACCCAACGCACGCTGGGTGGGCGACATGACCGAGATCCCCACCGCTCGGGGCAAGTTGTACCTGGCCACCGTGATCGACCTGTACTCGCGCCGGCTCCTCGGCGCGGCCACCAGCTCGCATCCAGACGCCGACCTGGCGTGCGCGGCGCTGAAGATGGCTGTCGCGGTCCGCGGTGGCCGGGACGCGATCTGGAAGGAGGACGAGGACCAGCGAGTGGTCTTCCACACTGACCGGGGAGCGACCTACACCGCCAAGTCGTTCACCCGGCTGTGCCGCCAGCTCGGTACACGCCAGTCGATGGGCAGGGTCGGATCATGCTTCGACAACGCCGTGGCCGAGGCGTTCTTCTCATCGCTGGAGTGGGAGGTTCTCTCACGCCAGGAGTTCACCGACCCGAACCAGGCCCGAGCCGTCGTGCTGGACTGGTGCTACGGGTTCTACAACCGAGACCGCCGACACTCCACGATCGGCATGATGAGCCCGATCAACTACGAGAACACCCACACGACCACGGCCCCCAACCAGGAAGCCGCCTAAGAGAAGCCCTCCACAGTTTGGGGGGAACCACAATCGGCCCGGTGGCCGCGACGGACGGCGAAGCCGCGAAGCGGAGCGAGCGTCCGTCGTGGGCCCGGGCCGAAACTCGCGGGGGTAAACAGTCAGCCCTCGTCCAACATCTCATTGGCCGCCGCGACGTCCTCGTCCTCGCCGGTGAACTCGGCGTCGAGCCGGTCGTGGGCGACCACCGAGAGCAGCGCGTTGAGCGAGACCCCGGCCAGGTTGCCCCACGAGGAGACGTAAGAGAACTGCCACCACCACAGCGCCTCGGCGATGTCGCCCTCGCGGTAGTGGCGCAGCCCCGTCTCGAGGTCATTGGCGATGCTGGTGAGGTCGTCGGAGAGCTGGCTCTCGACCACCCCCGGGACGTAGGGGTCGAAGACGTAACTGTAGGTGTCGAGGTTGTCGAGCATCTCGGCCAGCCGGAGCCGCATCTCGTCCAGGTCGGACTCGGGGCCGACGTCGGGCTGGTACTCCTGGCGCGGCTCGAAGTCCCGCTGCGCGCCGAGGCGGGCGCCCGCCAGCGAGATCTGGCTGATCTCGAGCAGCAGCAGCGAGATGGACCGGCCCACGTGGCCTTCCCTCGCGATCTCGCGGAGTGCGAGCAGGAAGCTCGAGAAGGAGTCCGCCATGCTCTGGGCGAAGTCCTCCGTCTCGCTGGTGACGACCTTCTCTTCGTTCACTGTGCGCTCCGTCTTCCCGCCAGGGCTCGTCCGAGGGTGACCTCGTCGGCGTACTCCAGGTCGCCGCCGACCGGCAGCCCGCTGGCGAGCCGGGTCACCGAGAGGTCGAGGTCCTTCAACATACGGGTGAGGTAGGTGGCCGTCGCCTCCCCCTCGAGGTTGGGATCGGTCGCGAGGATCAGCTCGGTGACCGTGCCGTCGGAAAGCCGCATCATCAGCTCGCGGACGCGCAGCTGCTCCGGGCCGATGCCGTCGATGGGCGAGATCGCGCCGCCGAGCACGTGGTAGCGCCCCTTGAACTCGCGCGTCCGCTCGATCGCGACGACGTCCTTGTACTCCTCGACCACGCACAGGATGGTCTGGTCGCGCCGCGGGTCGCGGCAGATCCGGCACTGGTCGTCCTCGGAGACGTTGAAGCAGATCGAGCAGAACCTCACCCGCGCCTTGACCTCGATCAGCACCTCGGCCAGTCGGCGTACGTCCGGCTCGTCGGCCTGGAGGAGATGGAAGGCGATCCGCTGGGCGCTCTTCGGCCCGACACCCGGCAACCGGCCGAGCTCGTCGATGAGGTCCTGGACCACGCCTTCGTACATCTAGGGCTTGTCTCCCAATTCGTGGTGGATGCCGGCGTCGTTCAGGCGCGGGCTGGCAAGACGCCGGCACGCACGCAGACTGGGCGTCTTCGAAGGGTCGGCGACGCCGCCAGCGCGTGATCTGGGCGGCGTCCGGCGCCGCCAGGAATTGGGAGACATGCCCTTAAGGACCGCCCTGGAACCCGAGCTGGCCAGGCTCCGCTGGCGGGCCGCCCATGCCTCCGGCGAGGGGGCCGAGGGCCTCGGTCGCCATCGCGTCGGCCCTGGCCTTCGCGTCGCGGTAGGCGGCCACGATCATGTCGCCGAGGTCGGACAGGGCGTCGGGGTCGGAGCCGTCGAAGCCGCCCGGCTTGATGTCGACCGAGGTCAGCTCGCCGACGCCGTTGACCTTCACGGTGACCGAGCCGACGCTGCCCTCGATCTCGGTGTCGTGCAGCCGCTGCTGGGCCTCGGCGAGCTGCTCCTGCATCTGCTGGGCCTGCTGGAGCAGCGCGTTCATGTCGAAGCCACCGGCGCCGAGCGCCTCGAAGGGGTTCTGGCCCTCGGTCATCGTGATGCCTCTCGGTGGTCTGGTCGGTGGTGGTCTGGAGGGAGCTTCATGAGTGTTTGATCTCCTCAATCGTGGACGCCCCCAGCTCGCGGGCGAGCAGGTCCTCGCCCCCGAGGTTGTCCGGGTCCTCGTCGAGGTCGTCGCGGCTGACCTCCGCGTCGGCGACGGCCAGGTCGTCGGCGCGCGGCGCCTCGGCACCCTTGGCCCGGGTCTGCTGGATCGCCTCCCGGGCGGCGGCCTTGGCGGCGCTCGGGTCGGGCGCCGGCTCCGCCGGTGCCTCGTCGCTCGCCCAAGCGGGAGGCGCCGCGGGCGTCTCCGGCTCCGGCGTGGCCTCCGGCGCGGCCCCTGGGCCGACCTCCTGCGCTGCCGGCGGCGTTGGCGTGTCGGTGGTCGCCTTGGTGATGGTCGGCGCGCCCTCTGGCTGGGCCCCCGGGTCGACGATGGTCTCGATCTTCCAGTCCGCGCCGACCACGTCGATCGCGGCCTGGTGGACCACCTCCGAGCAGCCACTGGACTCGAAGCTGTCGCGGGCGCCGGCATTGGCGAAGCCGAGGGTGAGCACGTTGCCGTCGAGGGCGACCACCTGGCAGTTCTGGGTCAGGTGGATCCAGGCCATCCGGCGGCGGGCCTTGGTGGACTCGACGACGTCGGGCCAGAGGCGGCGTACGTCGACCAGCGAGAGTCCGCCACCTCCTCCGCGGGCAGGCGGGGCCGCCGGGACAGGTGTGGGCTCGGGAGCCGGCTCCGGCGCCTCCACGACCGGCTCCGGCTCGGGGACGGGAGTGCCGACCGCGGTGGGCGTAGCGGGCGCAGGCCGGTCCTGGGCGGGCGCCTGGGGCGGGGCCGGAGCAGGGGCGGGAGCGGGCGGTGCCGCCGCGGAGGGCGTGCCCGTGATCGAGGCCCGCCGCTCGAGCCGGTCGAGCCGCGCGGCGATGCCGTGGGTGGTGTGGTCTGCTCCGGGCAGCAGCACCCGGGCGCAGAGCAGCTCGAGCAGCAGCCGCGGTGCGGTGGCGCCGCGCATCTCGGTGAGCCCGGTGGCGAGGATGTCGGCCGCCCGGCTCAGGTCGCTGGCGCCGAACCGCGCCGCCTGCGCGACCAGCCGCTCGCCCTGGTCTTCGGAGACGTCGATCAAGCCGCTCGCGGTCGCGCCGGGGACCGCGGCCACGATGACGAGGTCGCGCAACCGGCGCAGGAGGTCCTCGGTGAAGCGGCGCGGGTCCTGGCCGGACTCGATCACCTTGTCGACGACGCCGAAGACTGCCGCTCCGTCACCTGCGGCGAACGCGTCGACCACCTCGTCGAGCAGCGAGTCGGGGGTGTAGCCCAGCAGCCCCGCTGCCAGGTCGTGGGTGACCCCGGCCGGACCCGCCCCGCCGATCAGCTGGTCGAGCACCGACAGGGAGTCGCGGGCCGAGCCGCCGCCCGCACGCACCACCAGCGGAAGCGCCGCCGGCTCGACGGCCACGCCCTCCTTGTCGGCGAGCTCGGACAGGTAGGAGGACATCAACCGCGGCGGGATCAGCCGGAACGGGTAGTGGTGGGTGCGCGAGCGGATGGTCGGGATGACCTTTTCGGGCTCGGTGGTCGCGAAGATGAAGCGCAGGTGCTCCGGTGGCTCCTCGACAAGCTTGAGCAGCGCGTTGAAGCCCTGCGTCGAGACCATGTGGGCCTCGTCGATGATGTAGACCTTGTAGTGGCTCTTCACCGGCGCGAAGAACGCCTTCTCCCGCAGGTCCCGCGCGTCGTCGACGCCGCCGTGCGACGCCGCGTCGATCTCGATGACGTCGATCGACCCCGGCCCGCCGCGAGCCAGGTCGCGGCAGCTGTCGCACTCGCCGCACGGGTCGGCGACCGGAGCCTGCTCGCAGTTGAGCGCCCGCGCCAGGATCCGGGCGCTCGTCGTCTTGCCGCACCCGCGAGGGCCGCTGAAGAGGTAGGCGTGGTTGACGCGATTGCCGGCCAGCGCGGCGCGCAGCGGCTCCGTGACGTGCTCCTGCCCTATGACCTCGGCGAAGGTCTCCGGCCGGTAGCGGCGATAGAGCGCGAGTGGGGACTCCATTTCCCCTGAACCCTAGTTGGCGGCATCGACACTCGAAAGGCGGCCGGTGGGGCCCTAGGCCCACCCGTAGGCGCGCAGCTGTTCCTCACTCAGGCCCAGGGCGTGCCCGACCTCGTGGCCGAGCACCTTGAGCACCCGCTGGGGCACCTCGTCCGCGTTCCGGCAGACCCTCAGGATCGGCAGCCGGTACAGCGTGATCACGTCGGGCAACGAGCCCGGCACCCGACCCCCGGCCCGGGTGTGGGCGATCCCGCGGAACGTCCCGAGCAGGAGCTGCCCCGGCGCCACGTCGTCGGGCTCCGGCTGCTCGCGCACGACCACGGCGATGTGGGCGACGAGCGCGGCCGCCTCGTCCGGGAGCTGGTCGAGAGCGTTGCGCACCAGCTCGTCGAAGGCGTCCGGAGGGATGTCGTCGGGATTCACTCCTCGATCCTGCCCGGCGGGTCATGAGCCGGACATGAACCGGACATGAAGAGGCCCCCCG
>CAWDBZ010000018.1:0-65674 GCA_963800715.1 uncultured Actinomycetota bacterium
TTCCGGTCGAAGACCAGCTCCAGCCCCCGCAGGGTCAGCCACGGGGCGGTGTCGGTGAAGCAGCGGCACTCGTCGACGACCAGGTCCGCCAGGTAGCCGGTGGCGATGACGTGCACGTCGCCGGGGTCGGCCCCGAGCTCCTCGATCATCCGGGCCACGATCCCCTCGACCTGGGCGGCGACCCCGAAGACCATGCCGGACTGGAGCGCCTCGACGGTGTTCTTGGCGATCACGGTCCGCGGCCGGGCCAGCTCGACCTTGCGCAGCTGGGCCCCACGATGGCCCAGGGCATCGAGGGAGATCTCGATGCCGGGCGCGATCGCGCCGCCGACGTACTGGCCGGCGCCGCTCACCACGTCGAACGTGGTCGCGGTGCCGCCGAAGTCGACGACGATCGACGGGCCGCCGTACTCCGTGACCGCGGCGAGGGCGTTCATGATCCGGTCGGCGCCGACCTCACGGGGGTTGTCCATCAGTACCGGTACGCCGGTGCGCACGCCGGGCTCCACCACGACCGCGGGGATCTCGGCAAAGTGCCGCGCCAGCATCTCCCGCCACTCGTGCAGGACGGCGGGCACGGTCGCGCAGACCGCGATGCCGTCGACCTCCTCGATCGCGTCGCCCAGCAGCCCGCGCAGCAGCACCGCCCACTCGTCGGCCGAGCGGCGGTCGTCGGTCGAGATTCGCCAGTCCGCGCTGACCTCGCCGTCGTCGAGGAGCCCGAGGACGGTGTGGCTGTTGCCGATGTCGGCGGCCAGGAGGCTCACCGACAGCGCCCCGGGACTGTGTGGGCGCGCACCCCGACAGACCAGTTCGGCGCAATTGCGCGGAACTGGTCTTGTTTCACGCGTGAAACAAGACCGGATCGGCGCATTTGCACGGAACGGGTCGATGTAGCCGCGGCCACCACGATCAGCCCTCGCTCAGGTCGAAGCCGATGTCGAAGACGTTGACCGAGTGGGTCAGCGCCCCGACGGAGATGAAGTCGACCCCGGTCGCGGCCACCTCGTGAGCGCGGTCGAAGGTCAGCCCTCCAGAGGCCTCGAGCTTCGCGCGGCCAGCAGTGATGCGGACCGCCTCGGCCATGACCTCGGTGGGCATGTTGTCGAGGAGGATCTCCTCGCAGCCGGCTTCGAGCAGCTCCCGGAGCTGGTCGAGGTCGGTGACCTCGACCTCGACGCGGAGGTCGGGGTAGGCGCGGCGGACCGCGGCGTAGGCCGGCACCACGCCGCCCGCGGCGACCACATGGTTGTCCTTGACCATGGCTCGGTCGGAGAGGCTCATCCGGTGGTTGAGTCCGCCGCCGCAGCGCACGGCGTACTTCTGCAGGGCCCGCCAGCCGGGCAGCGTCTTGCGGGTGTCGAGCACCCCGGCGCTGGTGCCCTCGAGGGCCTCCACCCAGGCGGCGGTGGCGGTCGCGATCCCGGAGAGGTGGCAGGCGAAGTTGAGGGCAGTGCGCTCGGCGGTGAGCAGGCCTCGGGTCGGGCCGGCCACCCGCAAGACGACGTCACCGGCCCCGACGCGGGTGCCGTCCGGGACCCGGTCGCTGACCTCGACGCCGTCGCCAAGGACGGTCTCGAAGACCAGGGCGGCGATGCCGAGGCCGGCGACGGTGCCGGGCTCGCGGGCCGCGAACACCCCCTCGCCGCGGGCGTCGGCGGCGATGGTCGCGACGCTGGTGACGTCCTCCGTGGGCACGTCCTCGGCCAGCGCCCGGTCGATCGCGGCCTGCACCTCGCCAGGGTCCAGCCCGGCCTCGACGAGATCGGCGTGGAGGTTCACAGGATGTCCGTGGCAGGGCTCGGAGCGAACACCAGCTCGGTCTCGCCGTCGTGCATCACGACGTCGAAGTGGCCGGCGAACCTCGCGTCGTCGCGATCCGGGAAGTCCTCCCGCCAGTGCGAGCCGCGGGTCTCCTCGCGCAGCGCCGCCGCGTCGGCCATCGCCGTACTGATGGTGACCAGGTTGGTGGTCTCCCAGGACTCGAGGTCGACGACCTCGGCGACCACGCCGGCCAGCTTGTCGAGCTCGGCGGTGGCCTCGGCCAGGCCGCTTGCACTGCGGAGTACGCCGACCTCGGCCGTCATGGTCTCCTGCAGCTCGCGGCGCAGCCCGCCGGGCACCAGGCCGGCGGTGCGCCCGTCGGTGGCCGGGTCGGCCCAGTCCCGCAGCTCGCCCGGCATCACGTCTGCGATGCGCCGGGAGAAGACGAGCCCCTCGAGCAGCGAGTTGGAGGCCAGCCGGTTCGCGCCATGCACGCCGGAGCAGGCCGCCTCGCCGGTCGCGTAGAGGCCGGCCAGGTCGGAGCGGCCCCACAGGTCGGTGCGTACGCCGCCGCTGGCGTAGTGGCAGGCGGGCGCGACCGGGATCAGGTCGGCGACGGGGTCGACGCCGTGCGAGCGGGCAGTGGCCAGGATGGTGGGGAACCGGCGCGCCCAGAACTCAGCGCCGAGGTGCCGCGCGTCGAGCCACATGTGCGGGTGCCCGGTCTCGAGCATCCGGTGCATGATCGCCTTGGCGACCACGTCGCGCGGGGCCAGGTCGGCCAGCTCGTGGACGCCCTGCATGAACCGGTGACCCTCGAAGTCGACGAGGAAGGCGCCCTCGCCCCGGACCGCCTCGGAGATGAGCGGCTGCTGGCCGCGGGAGTCGGGGCCGAGGTACATCACCGTCGGGTGGAACTGGACGAACTCCAGGTCGCGCAGGGTCGCACCGGCCCGGAGCGCCAGCGCCATGCCGTCGCCGGTCGACACCGCGGGGTTGGTGGTCTGGGAGAACACCTGGCCGAGACCACCGGAGGCGAGCACGACCGCCCGGCAGTGGACCGCGCCGACGCCGTCACGGAGCCCCTCGCCGATCACGTGCAAGGTGACGCCGGCGACGCCGCCGTCCTCGGCGAGCAGCAGGTCGACGGCCAGGGCGTGCTGAATCACCTCGATCTCGGGCGCGCGCTCGACGGCGGCGATCAGGGCCCGCTGGATCTCCGCTCCTGTGGCGTCGCCGCCGGCGTGCGCGATCCGGTCGCGGTGATGGCCACCCTCCCGGGTCAGCGACAGCTCTCCGTCGGAGCTGTGGTCGAAGTTGGTGCCGAGCGCGATCAGCTCGTGGACCGCCTCGGGACCTTCCTGGACGAGGACGCGCACCGCGTCGAGGTCACAGGCGCCAGCCCCGGCAACGAGCGTGTCGAACTCGTGCTGTTCGGGGGAGTCCTCCGGACCCAGCGCGGCCGCGATGCCGCCCTGGGCCCACTGCGTCGAGCCGGCGTTCAGGACGTCCTTGGTGACGACCAGAACCTTGCCACCCTGGTCGGCCAGCGACTCCTTGAGCCGCAGCGCGGCGGTGAGCCCGGCGATGCCCGAGCCGATGACGACGACGTCGGCGGTCGTCGTCCAGCCGGGGTCGGGCGCCGCGAGGCGGCCCGGGAGCCGGCGGAGGGGACCCCCCTGATTCAACGTCGTCACGCGAGGAATCTAGCGAGAAGCCGTCAGGTCGCCCCGAGTGAGTCCGGGACCGCCGAACGTCTCGGCCGGGTCGGACCCGAGGCTGCGGATCTTGTTGTCGGCATCGACGAAGACCACATGGGGTGTCAGCTCCCTGGCCTCAGCGGTGTCCATCTGGCCGTAGCCGATGAGGATCACGAGGTCGCCGGGGTGCACCAGCCTTGCCGCGGCGCCGTTGATGCCGATCACCCCGCTGCCGCGCTCGCCCGCGATCGTGTAGGTCTCGAGCCGCGCGCCGTTGGTGATGTCGACGATGTGCACGAGCTCGCCGGGCAGCAGGTCCGCCGCGTCGAGCAGGTCCTCGTCGACGGTCACCGAGCCGACGTAGTGCAGGTCGGCCTGGGTGACCGTGGCCCGGTGGATCTTGCTCTTCATCATGGTGCGGAGCATTAGCAGGGTGCCTCCTTCAATGCTCGGTGGATGCCAGCGTCGTCCAGGGCGTGCGACGTCTTTCCGGGGTCCCCGCGAAAGCGCGAGTGCAGCGAGCGTCTTTCGTGGGGTGGTGGCTTGGCGCCGGTGCGCTGGCAGGCTGGACGCCTTTCGAGCATCGGCAACGCCGCCAGCGTGCGTGCTGGGCGGCGCTGGCGCCGCCGGCGTATTGGAGGAGGCACCCTAGGACCTGCCGATCGTGAGGGGGAGGTTGTCGATGAGTCGCGTGCTGCCGATCTTGGCCGCGACGAGGATGCGGGCCTCGGTGCCGGCTGGTACGTCGCGCGGCAGCTCGCCGAGGTCGGGGTCGGTGACCACGAGGTAGTCGAGGTCGACAACGTGGGTGGCGCGGAGCTGGGCTCGCGCCGCTCCCAGGGCTGCGCCCACGCCCCGCTGGCCGTCCACCTGCGCGGCGCGCAGGGCCCGGCTGAGGGCCACCGCCTCCAGGCGCTGGTCGGTGTCGAGGTAGCGGTTGCGGCTGGAGAGCGCCAGGCCGTCCGGCTCGCGCCTGGTCTCGGCGCCTACGATCTCGACTCCTCCCCGAGATCCCGCAAGGCAGAGGTCCTCGACCATCCGGCGGACCAGGACCAGCTGCTGGTAGTCCTTCTGGCCGAAGACGGCCAGGTCGGGGCGCACCAGCCCGAACAGCTTGGCGACCACGGTGAGCACGCCGCGGAAGTGGCCGGGCCGGGTCCTGCCCTCCAGGACCGTGGCCAGCGGCCCGGGCTCGACGGTGACCTGCGGCTGGGCCGGCCAGCCCGGGTAGACCTCCTCGACCGCGGGCGCGAAGACCACGTCGACGCCCTCGCGCTCGCAGACCTTGAGGTCGGCGTCGAGGGTGCGCGGGTATCGGTCGAGGTCCTCGGTGGGTCCGAACTGCAGGGGGTTCACGAAGATGGACGTGACGACCGGGCCCTCGGCGACGTGCTCGCGGGCGACGCGCAGCAGGCTCGCGTGCCCCTCGTGGAGGGCGCCCATGGTCGGCACCAAGCCGATCCTGCGGCCGGCGCCGCGGTCGTCGGAGAGGAGTGCGTCCAGCTCCTCGCGGGTGTGCGCGAGGAGGGGCGGGTGTGTCACTGGACCTTCCGCAGGTCCCGTCCGGCGACCGCGGCATCGAGCAGGTCGCGGATCCGTGCGGCCCGGATGGGCACGATGCGGCCGTCGGTGACCGCGCGGTCGAGGGTGGCGCGGGCCAGCGCGACGTACGAGCCCAGGGTCTGCGGCGCGTTGGCGGTGATGTCCTCGAGGTGGGCCCGGACGGTGCCGAGGTCGCCGCGGACGATCGGGCCGGTCAGCGCGGCGTCGCCCTGCTCGAGGGCGTTGTCGAGGGCGGCGGTGAGCAGCGGGCGCAGGGTGCCCGCGGGGTCAGCGGCGCCGGCCGCCGAGAGGATCTCCATCGCCTCGGTCACCAGGGTGACCAGGTGGTTGGCGCCGTGCGCGAGGCCCGCGTGGTAGAGCGTGCGCATCTCCTCCGGCACCCACATCGGCGTGCCGCCGAGGTCGGCGACGAGCGACTCGACCACCGGGCGCTCGGCCGCCTCGGCGGTCAGCCCGAACACGGTGCCGGGGAGCCGGTCGAGGTCGACCGCCGTGCCGGTGAACGTCATCGCCGGGTGCATCGCGGCCACCCGGGCTCCGACCGCGCGGGCCGGCTCGAGGACGGCAAGCCCGTGCCGGCCGGAGGTGTGCACGACGTGCTGGCCCTCGTGGAGCGCGCCGCTGTCGGCGAGCGTCTTGACGACGTTGCCGAGCATGTCGTCGGGCACGGCGAGGAGCAGCAGGTCAGACGTGCGGGCGACGGCCGTCGGCTTGCGGCGCGGCACACCAGGGAGCAGCTCGGCCATCCGTCGCTGCGAGGCGTCGGACTCGCCCGCGGCGGACACCACCTCCCACCCCACGGAAGACGCTCGCTGCACTCGCGCTTCCGCGGGGACCCCGGGAAAAGCGTCGTGGCCTGCGGCGCGCAGCGCCGCGCCCAGGACGGCGCCGACGCGGCCCGCGCCGACGACACCCACGCGCATGCGCATGCGGGACATCTGAACCTCTTTCGTTCCAATCCCTCCGACCACCTCTCCCGGAGGAGAGGCCGGGGTGGGTACCGGACTACTTCGTGGTGTTCAACGACAACGGTACGGGGAAGTTTCCCGCTCGGACACCGCCAGGGACGTGATGAGGGCGACACTGCCCGGGGTTTACAGGGCCGGGTCGGTGCGGGCCAGCGCCTGCTGGGCCGGGGAGAGCGGCGCCAGCTCGGGCAGCCCGACCTCCAGCGGCCGCGGCGCGCGCGGCAGCCAGTCCTGGGTGACGTGGTCGACGATGTGCACGCCGGCGGGTGCGGTGATCTCGTGCACGCCCGGCAGCACGGTGCCCTCCAGCAGCGCGTTGTAGACCGTCCACTCGCGGCGCTTGCGCTTGTTGCGGTAGCTGGTCGCGAACGACGCCGGGTCGGTCCAGTGCGCGAACTCGTCGCCGTCGAGGTACTTCAGCTCGACGCACAGCCCGTGCGGGAGGCCGATCGAGCGGACCGGGTCGGGTGTGGTGCGGATCTCCCACTCGTAGGCCTTGGTGAAGACGAAGTCGGGCCCGATCGGGAAGCCCCACTCCTCGGCGTTCCGTAGCCCCAGGTCGAGGTAGCCCTTGGAGTCGCTCTCGAGGTAGAGCCCGTGCCGCGGCACCCGGATGATCGACTGGACGTCGCCGACCTGCCAGCCCAGGTCGCCGATCGACACCTCGCCCTCGGTGGTGAGGACCATGTCGCCGTCCCACTTCCACGAGTAGCGGGTCTCCACCTGCGCGAAGCACCAGTTGTAGAAGTAGGCAAGCGAGTGCACCGAGTGCTCCGGCTGGGCGAGGTGCTCGGCGCCGGCGCGGGCGACGCTGAACGGGTACGTCGCCTGGCTGAGCTTGTCCGCGAGCCCGGCCGTCGCGGCGGTCTCGGCAGTCACCTCGGGGGTGCCGTCCGTCGAGCCGTTGTCGACGACCAGCACGTGGTCGCAGGCCCGCAGCAGCGGCGGGAGCACCCACGGCAGCGAGCGGGCCTCGTCCTTCACGCGCAGCACGGCGGTGGCGCCCGGGCGGAGGCCGCCCGGCCTCGTCCAGGGCCAGGTGATGTCGTAGTCGGTGTGGCCCTCGAGGTTCTGGATGCCAGCGCCGCTCATGGGGTCTCGGGTCGCTCGCGGCCCGCCATCCTGCGCAGCCCGCGGCGTACCGACGGCGGGATCGCGGCCCGCACGCCGTGCGGAATCTTGTCCGCCCCGCGTAGCTCGATGGCCGTACCCGGGCCCTTCTGCCGCTTGAGCCGCTGCTCGGCCGCCACGACCGAGGAGCGTGAGATCGCGGCGGACTCCTCGTAGAGGTCGACGTACGCCTCCCGGAGCTGGTCGAGGGCCTCGTGCACCGCGGGGGTGTCACCACCGGGGTCGGCGAGCTTGTTGAGCTCGTCCCACGTTGCAGCGGTGAGCTCGTGCAGCTGCTTCGGGAGGTCGAGGTCCTCGAGGGTCTGGCTCATCCGGCGCAGCCCGGGGTCCACGAACCGGTGGCCCTCGCGGATCTGCTCGCTGTCTGCGTGCAGCACGTGCTGGAGCTGGAGCGTCTCGGCCACGTGCATCGACGACTTCACCCAGTCGTCGAGGAGGTCGCCGTACCGGACGAAGACCCGGCCGCCGTCCGCGACCGACTCACGCGTGCCGCGCTCGGTGTGCAGCATCATGTTCAGCCAGCTCGCGGCCAGGTGTGCCGAGCCGAGCCGGTTGGCGTAGTAGGTCTGCTTGCTGCCGACCACCTCGCTCGGGGCGCGGAGCATGGTCGCGAACACCGGCGTGGCGCCGGTGCGGACTGCGGCGACCCGCCACAGGCCGAGGAACCAGCCCAGTCGCGGGTCCTTCACCACCAGCTCGGGGCTGACCTGGAAGTGGCTCTCCAGCCACTCGGCAGTGACGATCCGCTCCGGCTCGCGGGTGGCGACCCGGCCGGTCTCGAACCACGCCTCCGGCCTGGCGTCGCTGACCTGGACCAGCGCCTCCCTGAGCAGCCGGTCGTGGTGGTCGACCACCCAGCGCGGCTCACCGAACCCCTTGGGGTTCGTCTCGTCGGCGGTGACCTCGGGCTGGGGCACGTGCAGCCCCATGATCCGCATCAGCCCGGCCATGGTGCTGGTGCCGCTTCGGCCCGCGCCCGCCACGAACAGCACCTTGCGCGGGTACGTCGCGGCGTCGGTCAGGCTCAGCTCGTTGCTGGGCTGCTCGGGCGCGGTCGTCACGGGGTCCGACTCTATCGGTGGCTAGCGTGGCGCCCATGTTCGCGAAACGCCGGCCGTCGCTGCTCAGCGTGGTCGTGCCGGCGTACGACGTCGCGGCGTACCTGCCGGCCTGCCTCGACTCGGTGCTCGCCCAGTCGGAGACGCTCGGGAAGACCGGGCTCGAGGTGGTCGTCGTGGACGACGGCTCGCCGGACGAGTCGGGCGAGATCGCGGAGTCGTACGCCGCCCGAGACTCCCGGGTGCGCGTGGTCCACACCGAGAACCACGGGCTCGGTGCGGCGCGCAACGAGGGGCTTCGCCACGTGACCGGTGACCTGCTCGCCTTCGCCGACTCCGACGACGTGGTGCCGCCGGGGTCCTACGCGACGCTGCTGCATCAGCTGACCCGCACCGGCTCGGACTTCGTGGCCGGCTCGGTGGCCCGCTGGGAGCTCGGGCCGGAGGGCGAGTCCCTGGTCGAGCCGCCCTGGATGAAGCGGCTGCACCGGCAGCGGATGGACCTCGTCATCGACGACCTGCCGGAGATCCTGGGCGACGTGTTCGCGTGGAACAAGCTGTTCCGCACCGACTTCTGGCGCTCGACCGGGCTCTCGTGGCCCGAGGGGGTGCGCTACGAGGACCAGCCGACCACCACGCTGGCCCACCTGCGGGCCCGGCGGTTCGGGATCGTCCCCGAGGTCGTCTACCACTGGCGGATCCGCTCGGACGGCACCTCGATCACCCAGCAGCGCTCCTCGACGCAGGACCTGCGCGACCGCTGGGAGACCAAGCTGACGTCCCTGCGCAGCGTCGAGGAGTACGGCGCCCCGAAGGTCACCTCGGTCTTCCGCGACCGGGTGCTAGCCGGCGACCTGCACCGCTACTTCGCGGAGATCCCGGGCTGTGACGACGAGTGGTGGGAGCTGCTCCGCACCGGCGTCCTCTCCATCTGGGGCTCCCGCTCGCTCACCCACAGCGGCCTGCTGCCCATCGACAGGCTGGTGGGCTGGCTGGTCGAGCAGGGTCGTCGCGAGGACGCCGCCGCGGTGGTGGCCTACGCCCGCGACCTCGGCCGCCCGGTGGACCGCGTCGAGACGCCCGACGGCCGCCGCCTAGACGTACCGGTGCTCGACCTGTCCACCGTCGCGCCCCAAGCCCTGGCCCTCCGCGACACCGAGCGCTGAGCGGGCAGTTTCACCGGGTACCCGGTGAAACTCCCGCTTCCCGGATGGAGTTCCTTACGGTCAGGGGCAGATTCACCGGGTACCCGGTGAATCTGCCCTGCAATTGACAGCTACAACAGGCCGTTTTCGGTCAGGAAGTCGGCTGCGACATCCTCGGGCTTCTCACGGTCGACCGAGATCCGGCCGTTGAGCTCGGTGAGGTTCTCCGTGGTGAGCGCGGCCATCAGCGGGTTGAGGATGTCGGCGAGGTCCGGGTGCGCGGTGAGGAACTCCGTCGAGACGGCCGGCACGAGGTTTTGCGCCGGCTGGATCTGCTTGTCGTCCTCGAGGACCAGGAGGCCCTGCGCCTCGAGCGTGCCGTCGGTGGTGCTGGTCTCGCCGAGCTCGACCTCGCCGTCGATCACCGCCTTGTAGGTCTGGTCGCTGGCGTAGCCGAGCGGCAGCACCTCGGTGACGTCGATGCCGTACTGGTCGGACAGCCCACCCTCGCAGTCGAGCCGGCCCTCGCAGTCGGGGTGCGCCGCCAGCTTGACGCTGACGCCCTCGAGGTCGGAGAGCTTGGTGACCCCGTTGTCGTCGGAGTACTGCTGGGTGACCATGAACGCGTTGGTGTCGGTCGCACCCGAGATGTCGAGCAGCGTGATGCCGGCCTCGTCGAGCAGGGCCTTGCCGTCGTCGGCGAGCTGCTGGCCGTCACCGGCCTCGAACGGCGAGGCGTTGTCGCCGTTCTTGGCGCTGTTGAGGAAGTTGACGATGCCGCCGACGTATTCGGGGACGATGTCGACGTCACCCGGGAACGTCGCCATGTAGCCGTCGCGGGTGTCGACCAGCTTGGTGGTGACTTCGTATCCGGCGTTGGTGAGCAGCTGTTCGTACATCGCTGCGACCAGGGTCGCCTCGGGGAAGGCCTGCCCGGACAGCGTGACCGGGCCGCCCGCGGTCGTGCTGGCGGACTCGGACTCGGACGCGGTCGCGCTCGGCGACGTGCTGTCGTCGGCGTTGTCCGAGCCAGAGTCGAGGTCGTCGTCGGCACACGCCGTGGCGAGGAGGAGGGTGCCTACGGCGAGCACCGCGGCAAGAGATCGTCTGATCGACATGATTTTCCTTCTGTGTCCCGTGGCCGGCTGGCCACGCGTGTCCGGATGCTGCATGGGCGGTCCTGGGCCGGCGGCCCCCCGAGTGTCAACCGGCATCCGCGGCAACGCTAGGGGTACCCACCGACATTCCTGAGTCACGTTTGGGTGACGATCCGTTACGGCCGCCGTGGTGAGTTGGCGTCACGAGCCGCTGCAGCCCCGCCGCCAGCAGTTCCAGGACCAGCGCGACGATGCCCACGACCACCGCTCCGGCGATCCCCTTGCCGTAGTTGGTGCGGAAGAAGCCGTCGGTGATCACCCGGCCCAGCCCGGGTCCGGCCACCAGCGCCGCGATGGTCGCGGTCGCCCACACCTGCACCAGGGCCAGCCGTACGCCGCTGGCGATCAGCGGCAGCGCCAGCGGGAGCTCGACCCGGAAGAACTTCTGGCTGCCCGTCATCCCCATGCCGTCGGCCGCCTGTTTCACGTCGGCCGGCACCTCGCGCACCGCGACGTAGGAGTTGGTGATGATCGGCGGCAGCGCGAACAGCGCCAGCGCGAGCAGGGTGGCCAGCCCGGCGCGGCCGTAGGGCCCGAACTCGCGCACGCCGGGGAAGTCGGCGGTCACGAAGATGGCCAGCAGCGCGAACGTGGGGATCGCCCGGCCGATGTTGGTGATGTTGATGGCCAGGAAGCCGCCCTTGCCGAGGTGGCCCAGCCACAGCGCGAGCGGCAGCCCGACGACCAGGGCCATAAGCAGCGCCGTGAACGTGAGCAGCAGCTGCTGCTGCATCAGGTGCAGCATGCCGCTGTCGCCGGCCCAGTTGGCCCACGTCGTCAGGTAGTCCCAGGTGTCGCGGAAGGTGTTCATGCTTTTCGGGGGCCCCGCGGAAGCGTGACGGCCACCGCGCGTAGCGCCCCTTCGGCACGCTTTCGTGGGGAAATCATGCGCGCACTCCGCGGCTCCAGGGGGTCAGCAGCCGCTGCGCCACCACGATGACGACGTCAAGCACGACCGCGAGCACGACGCAGAGCACGGACGCGGTGAACAGCTCGGCGCGGAAGTTGGAGTTGACGCCGTCCTTGATCAGGTTGCCGAGCCCGCCGTACGCCACGAGCGAGCCGATCGTGGTCAGCGCGACGGTCGAGACGGTCGCGACCCGCAGTCCGGCCATGATCACCGGGATCGCCAGCGGCAGCTCGATGCGGAACAGCAACCGGCCGGTGCCGTAGCCGAGCCCGCGCGCGGACTCGACCACCTCGTCGGGCACGCCACGAAAGCCCTCGAGCACGGCGCGCACCAGGATGGTCAGGGCATAGAGCGCCAGCGCGATCACGACCGTGGTCTTGGAGAGCCCGGTGAACGGCACCATCAGGGGCAGCAGGGCCAGGGACGGGATCGTGTAGATGGCGGTCGAGAGGCCGAGCACCGTCGACTCCAGCCGGATGAAGCGGCGCGCGAAGAGGGCCAGCGGGAACGCGATCAGAAGGCCGAGGAGCACCGAGAGCGCGGTTATCTCGAGATGCTCGATCGTCGCGTGCTGGATCTCGGGCCGGAAGTCCTCGACGTACTGGCGGCAGATCCACTCGTTGGTGAGCCGGCTGTAGCACGTGGGCCCGTCCGCCGAGGCGGTCCCGAGCACCGCCACCGCGGGTAGGGTCACCGCATGGACAATACCGATAGAGGAACCGGACAAATCATGATCCGGCTCTCTGGGGTGGGGAAGACCTTTCCCGACGGGACCGTCGCCGTCCAGGAGCTGGATCTGGACGTCAGCGAGGGGGAGCTCGTCGTCCTCGTCGGTCCGTCCGGGTGCGGCAAGTCCACGACGCTGAAGATGATCAACCGGCTGATCGAGCCCACCACCGGCACCATCGAGATCGACGGCGCCGATGTGACCCGCTCGGACCCGGTCAAGCTCCGCCGCGGTATCGGCTACGTGATCCAGCAGATCGGACTGTTCCCGCACCAGAAGATCGTCACCAACGTGATGACCGTGCCTCTGCTGTACGGCGAGTCGAAGTCGGTCGCGAGACAGCGTGCCGGCGAGCTGCTCGACCTGGTGGGGCTGGACTCTGCGACGTACGGCGACCGCTACCCGCACCAGCTCTCCGGTGGCCAGCAGCAGCGGGTCGGCGTGGCGCGCGCGCTGGCCGCGAACCCGCCGGTGCTGCTCATGGACGAGCCGTTCGGGGCCGTCGACCCGGTGGTGCGGGTCCGGCTCCAGGACGAGTTCCTCCGGCTTCAGTCCGAGCTGGGCAAGACCGTCGTGATGGTCACCCACGACATCGACGAGGCGGTCCGGATGGGCGACCGGGTCGCGGTGTTCGCCACCGGCGGCCGGCTGGCGCAGTTCGGCACCCCGGCCGAGCTTCTCGGCCACCCGGCCGACGAGTTCGTCGAGGACTTCGTCGGCGCCACCAAGGGGCTGCGCCGGCTCACGGTCACCCAGATCGACCGCGGACACCTCGAGCCGATCGACGGAGTCAGCACCGGCGACCTCGCCGACACCGTCGACATCACCGCGACCCTCGAGGAGGCGCTGACCGTGATCCTGCGCAGCGACAAGGGCGTGGTCGGGGTGCGGGACGGCGCCCAGTTCGTCGGCGTACTCACGCCCAACGGGATCCACAAGGCGCTGCGGGCGTCGCTGGCGGAGCCGGCCGCCTAGCGCGGCGGCGGCACTTGTAACTAACCGTCCGTCCAACTGCCATGCGGCTATAACCGCATGCCAGAAGTCGTAACGGTTAGTTACAAGAGGCGTCAGGCGTCAGGCGACGGGCACGTCGCGGTGCCACGACTCGGTGACGTACGACGCCTCCCAGCCCAGGCTGCGATAGAGCCGGTCCGCGCCGGTCGAGGAGTTGGCATCAACCTCGAGGGCGACGTTGTCGCGGCCCCGCGATGCGGCGTCCGAGATCACGGTCCGGAGGAGTCCCTTGGCGACGCCGCGGCCACGGGCCAGCTCGATGACGCCGATGTAGGCGACGTACGACCCGGAGCCGGACTCGGTCCCGACCAGCGCTCCAGCGGGGCGACCGTCGACCTCGGCCAGCCACCAATGGTCCCAGCGGTGGCCTGGGTCCTGGAGGAGGCGGAACAGGAACTCGTCGAAGGTCTCCGGCTTGGAGTTGAAGTGGTCGGTGAACGCCGCCTCGAGCACGTCGTGAACGGCGCGCAGGTCCGTCTCGACCGGCTTGCCGTCGTCCTCGCAGTCGACCAGCCGCACCACGACGCCGTCCCGCTCCCAGCGCACCGGGTCGTCGACCAGCCCCGCCTCCTCGGGTGCGACCGGACGCTTCATCTGCCACCAGGTCCGGACCTTGGTGAACCCGGCGGCGGCCAGCCACCGCTGCTGCCGCTCGTCGTCGGCGTAGGCCCCGGTGTCGATCTGCTGTACGGCCAGGCCGCGGCTGGCGCCGACCTGCCGCGCCTGGCCGACCGCCCACTCGACCAGCAGGTCGGAGCAAGCGCGGCCGGCCTTCTCCGGCAGCCCGCGCTCCACGACGTGGACGAACATCATCCGGCCGCTCGCCCGGTCGTGCACGCTCCCCCACGCCCGGATCAGGCCGGCCTCGTCGCGGACGACGACGTTCTGCCGGGTGCGCACCCCGTGGTCGGACACCTCGACGAGCACGTCCTCCTTGCCGGCCGCCGCCCAGCCCCGCCCGTCCCGCTCGTGCGCGCGCATCAGCTCGGTCAGCCGGCGCAGGTCGCCGAGGTCGTCGGGGTCCGGCGTACCGACCTGCCACCCCGCGGGCAGCCCCTCCGGCGGCCTCACCAACTCTTCCGGGTCAGGCTCGAACCGGCTCTCCTCGGGGATCACAACCCGCCATCCTGCCGCACCCACAGATCGACCTGTTCAGCGCAATTGCGCGGAATTGGTCTTGTTTCACGCGTGAAACCCGACCAGATCAGCGCGATTGCGCTGATCTGGTCGGGTGAGGAGCAGGTCAGGCGTGCCGGCGGACGTTCTCCGCGGCGTGCCAGGCGGCGGTGACGGTGTCGAGCTCGGCGCGCAGGGCGAGCACCTCCTGCTCGAGCTCGACGACGCGGAGCTGGGCCATCGCGGCCCGCTCCTCGGCGCCACTGAGCTGGACCTGGAGGCCGGCGGCCCGGCGGCCCTCGGCGTTGCGCTTGCGAGTGGAGGTCGCCGCCCGGCGCTGGGAGAGGGACAGGGCGTACTCCATCTCTTCGAGGGCCTGCTCCTTCGCGGTCAGCCGGGTGCGCACGTCGGCGACGTATGACGCGTGCTCGGTGGTGCGCTCCTCGGTGAGCTCGTTGTACGCCGTGGCCTGGACGGCACGGTCACGTGCCGCCTCGACCCTGGACGCGACGAGCTCGGTGTGGGTGATCCGGGTGGCCGCGGCGCCTAGGGCGACACCGAGCCCGGCGGCGATCGTGACCACAAGCCACGAGCCGCTCAGGGCTGCACCTGCAACGACCAGGGCAGCGAGCACGAGCAGGCACACGGCGGCCGTCACGCGGATGGACCGCTGACGTCTCCGTGTTGCCTGTGTTGCAGATGGGGAAGCCATGTCCAGCAGGTTATGGGCTGTTGGGAGGCTTACGGACGCGACACGCTCGTTCGAGGAGCAGTGCTCCGATCACCGTCAAGACCCCCGCGACGACCGCCACGGCGCACCGCAGGATGCGCTGGCCGGCCAGCTCGGCGGGATCGCCGATCCAGCTGACCGCGTAGCCGGCGTAGCCTCCCGCGACCAGCGCGCCCACCAGCGCCCCGGCTCGGCCGAGCACCAGCCGGTTCACCGCCTGGTGTGGTTCCAGGCGCTCCCGGCGCAGCTGGACCGCCCGGTAGGTCTGCCACCACGTGATCCAGATGACCACCGCGACCAGCCAGACCGCAGCGGGCTGGAACCACGAGATGACGGGCGCCGTGCCGGTCAGCCGCTCGGCCACGGGGTGCCACAGCCAGCCCAGCACCAGCCCGGCCACTGCCCAGGCGATCACGACGGCGTACGACAGCGGCCGCAGCGTCCCCACGGGCTCCGGGGGGTCGTCCTCGTCGTCAGTCCCGAGAGGCCCCTCGCGGGTCACTCGCGGGTCACTCGAGCTCGAGGACCAGGTCGTCGCGGCGGGCGATCCCGCTCTCGCCGACCGCGGAGAGCAGGTCGGCGACCGGACCCTTGTCGGGGAACTCCGCCTGCGGGTCCACGTCGAGCCAGGGCCGGAGGACGAAGGCACGCTCGGCGGCGCGCGGGTGCGGCAGCCTCAGCTGGTCGTCGTCGGCACGGCGGTCGCCGACCACGATCAGGTCGACGTCGAGGGTGCGCGGCGCGTTCTTGACATCGCTGCGCTCCCGGTCGAAGGCGTCCTCGATCGCGAGCGCGCGATCCATCAGTCGCGAGGCGGCCAGCGTGGTGTCGGCCAGCACCACGGCGTTCAGGAACTGGTCGGAGCCCTCCGGGGCATCCACCGGCTCGGTCTCGTAGACCGGAGAGACAGACGTCAACCACACGTCTGGGGTGTCGGCCAGCGCCCGCACCGCTCCCTGGAGGTTGTCCATCCGCTCGCCGAGGTTGGACCCCAACGCAAGCACCGCCCGCCGGATCGGACGCATCTCGCCCGTCAGCGTGTCAGCGTCGATGATGTTCGGGTTGGGGGTCTCGGTCACGGGTGGCCCTCCTGGGTCTTCGCGCGAGTGATCGTCAGTGCGACGTCCGAGAACGTCGCGTCGATGGGCGCATCCGGCTTGTGCACCGTGACACGCACCCATTCAACACGGGAGTCCAAGAGGCAGACTTCCGCGATCCGGTGGGCGAGCGTCTCGATGAGGTCGACCGGATCCTTCTCTACGGCGGCTTTCACCGACAACGCGAGACTTCCGTAGTCCACGGTCGCTGACAAGTCGTCCGATGCCGCCGCGGCGGCGGTGTCCACGCCCAGGACGAGGTCGATGACGAAGCGCTGGCCGTCGCGCCGTTCGTGCTCGAAAACGCCGTGGTGGCCCCAGCACTCCAGCCCGGTCAGGGCGAGCTCATCGGTCACGGCAGCCCCTCCTCCCGAGCGGCGTCGAGTGCTTGCAGCACTCGCAGGGCGTCGCGAGTGGAGCGTACGTCGTGCAACCGCAGCCCCCATACCCCCTCCCGTGCAAGCACCACGCTGAGGGCGTTGGTGGCGGCCTCCCGGCCGCCGACCGGGCGGGGGTTGCCGTCGGCGTCCGCGAGCAGGGTGCCCAGGAAGGACTTGCGGCTCGCGCCGACCAGCAGCGGGTACCCCAGCTCCTTGATCGGCCCGAGCTCGGCCAGCAGCTGCCAGTTGTGCGCACCGTGCTTGGCGAACCCCAGCCCGGGGTCGAGCACCAGCCGCTCCCCCGCCACTCCCGCGGCGAGCGCCGCGTCAACGCGCTCGGCCAGCTCGTCGCGCACCGCGGCGACCACACCGCCCGGGTTGTCGTACGTCGCGAAGTCGGTCATGTGGTCGGCGTGCGCACGCCAGTGCATCGCGACGTACGTCGCCCCGGAGTCGGCCACCACGCGCAGGATCTCCGGGTCGGCCAGGCCGCCGGAGACGTCGTTGACGATGCTCGCGCCCGCGGCCAGCGCCGCCGCGGCGACCTGGTGCCGCATGGTGTCCACCGAGACCGTCGCGCCGTCCGCGGCCAGCGCGGTGATCACCGGCACGACGCGGTCGAGCTCCTCCTCCACCAGCGGCCTGGTCGCGCCCGGCCGGGTGGACTCACCGCCCACGTCGAGAATGTCGGCGCCGTCGGCCAGCAGCTGCCGGCCGTGCGCGATCGCGCTCTCGGCGTCGGCGTACAGCCCGCCGTCGCTGAACGAGTCCGGGGTTACGTTGACGACGCCCATCAGGATCGGGAGGGCGGTCACGGTTGTCCCTGCGCGCGCTGCAGCCGGCGCTGGTACGCCGCTCTCTCCTGGCGGGCGCGCCACAGCTGCGTCTCGCGGTCCTCGGCCGGCTCCAGGGCGGGCACCACGGCCTCGCGACGGCTGATCTCGGCGTACCACTCGGGCGCGGTCGAGTCGGCCCAGTCCGTCAGCAGCCCGTGCGGGTCGAGCACCTCGACCCCGGGCCCCGGTGCGGCCAACCAGGCCGCCTCGGCGTCCGCACCCTCGGCGAGCGCGTCGGGGAACGCGTAGCGGTCGGCCAACCCGGCGTCGTCGCGATAGCTGAAGCCCTCGCCACGCAGCTCGGCCAAGAGCCGCTTGCCGTCCTGGCTGGTGCCGAGGGCGAGATCGGCGCGGTTGATCCGGAGGACCACCTCGGTGTCGATGCCGAGCGAGGTGTTGCGCATCGGCTGCTCGGCGGCTCGCTCGTGGTCGGGCAGGCCGAGGGATGCGGCCAGGCCCGCCGCCAGACCCGGCTCGGGGGGCGAGGTCCGCACGAGTGCGGACCACGCGCCGAGTGGCGGGTAGCAGCTGGACGAGCTCGGCCAGCCGGCCGGGACGCAGCGCGGCGAAGTCGAGGATGTGCGAGGCGGCGTCCGCGGGATACTGCGCCAGCCCTTGCTTGACCAGCGTCTGCCAGCCCGAGCACCAGCGGTGCGCCGGCCGGGTAGCGGTCAGCACGACCGTCAGGTCGTGGTCACCCAGCGCCTCGACCAGCTGCGGCCGGTCCTCCTCGACGGCGCGGTCCAGGCTCTCGCTGGACAGCAGCAGCGTGCCGGTGCCGCGGCCGGCCGCGGTGGCCACGACCTCGGCGAGGCCCGGACCCTCGTGGCTGCGCAGCGCGTACCGGGCGCGGGCTCCGGCCAGGTCCGCGGCCCTGCCCTCGGAGAAGGCCACGAGCAGCGGCCGGAACAGGTCGTGATGACCGGGCGGCCCGTGCCCTCGCCGGGGGTACGCCACGTCCGGGTGCTCGGCGTAGGCGGCGCCCCAGCCCGCCTGCAACGACGTCGTCCCGGACTTGTGCAGGCCCGCGTGAAGGATGATCCGCACCCGCCCGATCGTAGGGGGCCCCGCTCCCGGCCGGGTCAGGGCGTGTCTCCCGATTCGTGGTGGATGCTGGCGTCGTTCAGGCGCGCCCTGGCCAGGCGCCGGCGGGCACGCAGACTGGGCGTCTTCGAAGGGTCGGCGACGCCGCCAGGGCGTGATCTGGACGGCGTCCAGCGCCGCCAGGAATTGGGAGACACGCCCTATGCGAGCTCGGCCAGCACCGAGCGAAGGAAGATCCCCTCCCGTTCCGGACGGTAGGTGAAGTCGGAGTGGAAGCTCGCGCGGGTGAACTGGCCGTCGACCCGGGGCACCTCCGGCTGGCACGCGACGACGTCGAGCTGGTGGCCCAGGACCGCGGACATCAGGTACTCGTTGTGGGCGGGGTAGGACTCGGAGGCGACCACGACCACGTGGGTGGGCCGGCCGGCCAGCGCGATGTGGAACATGGCGCTACCGGCGAAGCCGGCGACGACCTCGGCCCGCCGCACCATCGCGACCTGCTCGGCCAGCGGGTGGTCCTCGGGGTGGATCACCTCGAACCCGGCCGCGGTGAACTCCGCCACGAGCTCCTCGGCGTTGGTGCACGCACGCTTGGCGCTGCGCCGACCCAGGAAGAGCCGGCGAGGTCTCGGACCGGTGCCGGCCCGCGCCTCGAGAGCCGCACCGACCGCGTCGTACGTCGCCAGGATCGCCGGGTGCACGAAGGCGGGACGGCTGAACATGGGGGTGCACCCGACCAGCGTCTCGACCTGCAGCGGTGCCGTGCCCACGTGCACCACGTCCGGGTCGACCCCTCCGGCGGACAGGAGGTCGCGCTGCCACGCGGTGAGAGACCCGGACTCGGTGAACACCAGCGCGCCCAGCGACGGGTCGAGCTGGCGAGCGCGCGGCCAGCCCCACAGATGGGACAGCTGCTCGGTGAGCGCGTGCCCGAAGTGCCCGACCATGTGGTTGTCGAGGTGGAACCACCGCCCGGGCAGCGGCTCGGCGGCGTCCAGCCCGGCCGGCGGCTCGGCGAAGTCGACGCCGGTCTTGGTGAGAAACGCATTGCGCTGACGGTGCCGCTCCACCGTCGTGAAGGTCTCGGGGAGGACCAGCCCGCCCTGGATGACGAGCTGGCGCGGCAGGCAGACGACGTCGTGGTACTCGCGCAGGTACATGGCCGGGGCGTCGTACTCCTCGGGCAACGGGTTGGCCGGCAACGGTCCGCTGGTGCGCAGGCTGCTGCGCGCCCGCCACTTCTCACCCGGGACCGTGTCGAGCAGCCGGCCGCGGCCGGGCTCGAGCGCCAGCACCTCGGCCGCCTCGCCGTCGCGGACGACCGACAGGGCAGCCCGGTCGGCCCACGTGGTCTCGGGACCCTCCGAGGTCCTCCTGACCCAGCCCCCGCCGGTGCGCAGGTGTCCGAGCAGGTGCGCCCGGCGCTCTGTCGACCCTCGTGCGAGGAGGTCGACCACGGCGTCAAAGGGACCGTGGGCCGCGAGCTGCACGTGGAGACGCGGCCCTCCGGAGCCGAGCACGACCGGAACGACGACCGCGTCCGGCCAGCGCCGACGTACCTCGCCGGCTGCGGGCCGCTCTCGGTCGTCCACGACCACTGCGACCCTCGGCACGGCCTCGGAGGTGCGACTGGCCAGGACCTGGGCCAGGGCCGCCACGATGGGCGGCCCCGGATCCGTGGCGGTCACTTGGGAGACTCTAGGTCTTGGCCAGCACAATGACCTCGTGGCTCACCTCGACCGACGCTCCCGCGACGACGGACACATCCTGATCGGCGGGACGGGACGGGCCGGCACCACGGTGCTCGTGCAGTACTTCACCGTCCTCGGCTTCGACACCGGCTACACGGTCGAGGAGGCCATGGCGCGGGTCGACCCCATCTCACGCGGTGGCCTCGAGCACAGCCTGGGTCGCGGGAACCTGGCGTACGTCTCGAAGTCGCCTTGGTACGGCAACCACCTCGGCGAACGGCTGGAGAGCGGTGACCTGGCCGTGCGCTGGATGATCGTGCCGATCCGGGAGCTGCACGCCGCCGCGGAGAGCAGGCGTGAGGTGTCCCGTCGCGCCGAGGAGTCCGGCCGGGATCCGCACTCCCAGCCCGGCGGGCTGTCCTTCGGCGCCAAGGGCAACCCGAAGCAGCAGGAGCAGCGGCTGGGCATGCAGCTCTACCGGCTCGTGCACACCCTGGCGCGGTACGGCGTTCCGACGCTGCTGCTGCCCTTCCCGGAGTTCGCGCGCGACCACGACGTGCTGCTGCACCGGCTCGGTCCGCTGCTGGAGGAGCACGGCGTCTCCGCCGAAGAGTCGCTGGCGGCCTACGAGCGGGTCGTCGATCCCAGCCACATCACCGACTACCCCAGCGGCTGACACGCTGGCTCAGTCGAAGGTGTAGCCGAACTCGCGCAGGTCGGTGTCGAACAGGTCGGCCACCCGTTGACGCATGCCGGGCGTGAAGTGGCTCCGGAAGTCACCGCCGCCACCGGCATTGCGCTGGTCGAGCTCGGGGTCGAAGCCGAGCCGTTCCCCGACCGTCGTGATGTCCTCGGCGAGGGTCTCGGTCCGGCCGATGAAGTCGACCTGCCGGTCGCCGTCGCGCAGGTAGTCGAGCTGGGGCCGCCGCAGCCGATCGAACCGCTGGGTGCCCTCCATGACGAAGCTCTCGAAGTCCGGGCAGTGCTCGAGCACACCGGACCAGAAGTCGTTGCGCTCGATCCTCTGTGCGACCCACGCGTTGCCGCGCTCGGCGGTGGCCTTGCGGCGCTCGATCATCTGGTACCACGACCACAGCCGTGCCCACGGGTTGCGGACGAAGCCGAAGGACCAGTAGCCGGCCAGCTCGGGATGGGCGCGCAGGGCGGCGCGGTACGTCGCGTGCTTGGCGCCAGGCAGCCCCGTCACCTTGCGGACGTCGGGGACGTGCCGGCGCAGGACGTGCTCGACGCTCTGGCCACCGGTCTTCTGGACGTGCACGAACAGGACGCGCTGCCCGTCCGAGGCCATCACCGGCCGCGACCCCGGAACAACCGGGCCAGGGTGCCGCTCCCGCCCTCCTCGAGCCTGCCTTCGGCCTGGCGCCGGCGCATCCGCTCGTCCTTGAGCCGACCCCGGAGCTTGGCCGCCCCGGCCGCCGAGCCGCGGCGCTCGCGGTGCCGGGCCTCGTCGAGCGACACCGCGACCGCTTCCGAGTAGTGCGCGTCGTAGGCCTCCCGGAGCTCGTCCATCCGGGTGCCGGCGGTCCGGTCCTCCGGGTCGAGGACCAGCCCGCCCAGCTGCTGCCAGGCGTCCTCGGCCAGGTCGCGCAGCCAGTCCGGCAGCACGATGTCGTCCCAGGTCACCTGCGAGCGGCGCATCCCTGGGTCGAGGAAGGCGTCGAGGCCGCGGTCCTCGTCGAGCGGCAGGGCGAGGTCGAGCTGGTCGGAGACCTGCTTCAGGGCGGTCCGCCAGTCGGCCAGCAGGTCGTCGTACCGGATGAACGCGCGCCGGGCACCGCGCGAGCCCGCCTCGGTGACCAGGGCGACGTTCAGCCAGGCCGCGGTGTTGGAGGTCTCCTTGACCCGGCGCTCGGCGTCGGTACGCCGACCCTCTCCCCAGGTGCGGTCCTGCGAGCCGACCACGGCGGCCGGGTGGCGCAGCGCGGTGAGGATCCGCACCTCGCGACCGGCCTGCTCGGCGGCCCGCTGCCACAGCGGCAGCAACCAGGCGGCGTGCGGGTCCTTGACGACGACGTTCGGCTCCGGCTGGCCGCTGATCCAGTCGCGGAGCTCGGCCTCGACCGTGCCGTCCTCGAGCAGGGCCGCCAGCCGCTCCTCGGCGCGCGGGCTGCCGTCGCTCGGGCGGACCAGGGCGCCGCGCATCAGGCGCTTGTGGAACTCGATCACCCACCGCGGCTCGAAGTGGCCCTTGGCGTTGCGCTCGGACGCGGGCACCTCGGGCTGCGGGACGTGCCAGCCGAGGTGCTTGAGGCTCCCGGCCAGCGAGCTGGTCCCGCTGCGCATGGAGCCCGTCACGAGAACGACCGTGTGCTCACTCATTTCATCGGCAGCCTACGGTTTGGGGGTGATCGTCTCCCACGAGCACGGCTTCGTCTTCATGAAGACCCGCAAGACCGCCGGGACCAGCGTCGAGATCTCGCTGTCGCGGGTCTGCGGCGAGGACGACGTGATCACCCCGGTCACCGAGGACGACGAGGCGCTCCGTCGCGCCAATGGCGGCCGCGGCCCGCAGCACTACGAGTCGCCGCCGCATCTGGAGCGCAAGGCGTTCAACCACATGCCGGTCTCGATGGTCCGCAAGATGCTGGGGCGGAAGAAGTTCGAGTCCTACCTCTCCTTCGCGATCGAGCGGAACCCCTGGGACGCCGTGGTCTCGCTCTACCACTGGCGAAACCGCGACTCCGAGCCCGGCTCCGCCCTGGAGTCGTTCGGTGACTACGTCGCCTCGGAGGCGGTCGCGACGTTCGCGGCCAAGAACCAGCGGATCTACCGGATCAAGGGCGAGGTCGCCGTCGACCGGGTGCTTCGCTACGAGTCGCTGGACGCCGACCTGGCCACCGTCTGGACCGAGCTCGGCCTGCCCGGCGCCCCCGACCTCCCCCACGCCAAGCGCGGCTCCCGGCCCCACGGTCCGTCGTACCGCTCGTACTACGACGACGCCTCGCGGGAGCGGGTGGCCGAGCTGTTCGCGGCCCCGATCGCGCAGCTCGGCTACGAGTTCTGAGTTGGGTCAGTTTTCGTCGAGTTGCGGAAATTGGCTGTCCAGAGTGGGATTCCACAGCCATTACCCGTCACTCGACGCGAGATGACCCGCCCACCACCGGCATCGGCAACCCGTCCGGCACGTCGTCGGGCGAGCCGAAGTGGTGGTTGACGTACTGGTTCGCGTCGCGGAACCACGCGACCAGCTCCCCGTGACGCGCCCGGGGTACGCCGGCGTCCTCGAGCGCGTCCGCGAAGCACTGGACGGCCAGCGCGTCCATCTCGTCGTGCGGCCCGTTGCCGGTGTGCAGCCGGACGACGTGCGACTCGTCGCCCATGGTCTCCGAGTAGATCGTCGGGCCGCCCAGGACCTCGGCCCAGTATGCCGCCAGTCGCTCCGTGTGGTCGTCGCGGAAGCCGTGGGCGAAGGCATGGCTGACCACCGGGTCGGCGAGCACCCGCTCGTGCCACGCGTGCGCCAGCGCCAGGATCACGTCGGCGCCGCCGATCTCGTCGTACACCGTCTTCATGTGGTCAGCCAACCGGACGACGCAAAGCGGTGTCTTGGAGGAAGGGGAAATGTCGGGCCGCCGGCCGGCCGGCCCGGCCGCATGTAACTAACTGTTACGACTTCTGGCATGCGGTTATAACCGCATGGAAGAACACCGGACGGTTAGTTACAAGCTCGGCCCCGGCGGCGCTCAGCCCCCGCGGTGGATCAGCGCCATCGCCTCGGCACGGGTGCTGGCGCTGGTGAGGAACTGGCCGCGGACCGCGGAGGTGATGGTGCGGGCGCCGGCCTTCTTGACCCCTCGCATGGTCATGCAGAGGTGCTCGGCCTCGACCACGACGATGACGCCGCGAGCGTCGAGGAGCTTCATGAGCGCGTCGGCGACCTGGGTGGTGAGCCGCTCCTGGACCTGGGGTCGCTTGGCGTAGACGTCGACCAGCCTCGCCAGCTTGGACAGGCCGGTGATCTTGCCGCTCACGGCCGGGATGTAGCCGACGTGGGCGACGCCGGTGAACGGCACCAGGTGGTGCTCGCACATCGACCAGAGCTCGATGTCGCGGACCAGCACCATCTCGTCGTGGCCGATGTCGAATACCGTGGTCAGCACGTCCTCGGGCACCTGACGGAGCCCGGAGGTCAGCTCCTCGTAGGCGCGGGCGACGCGGACCGGGGTGTCGCGCAGCCCATCGCGCTCCGGGTCCTCGCCGATCGCGATCAGCAGCTCGCGGACGGCGGCCGCGGCGCGCTCATGGTCGAACGCCGGCACGTCGACCGGCGTGCGGGGCTCCTCGGTCACGTCGGTCCGGCTGACCCCGGGGACGGCGGGGTGGGCGGCTCGGTGCCACCGAGCGGTGGGACGCCGTGCACGTCGCCACCGGCTCCCGGCGGGGTGACCACCACGCCACCCTCCTCCGAGTCGGAGTCGGGCGAGGAGCCGTTGGAGCCGGGCGCGAAGCCGTTGACCGCCGCACGAAGCCTGATCTCCTCGGGGATCTCCACCGCGGGGATCGTGGACGGACGCCGGTCGGGCGAGCCGGTCCACGCCGGCCGCTCGGGGCGGCGGCGCAGCGGCACGAAGACCTCCGCGATCTGCGCCTTGTCGAGGGTCTCCTTGTCGAGCAGCTCGAGGACCAGCGAGTCGAGGACGTCGCGGTTCTCCTCGAGGATGTCGAAGGCCTCCTGATGGGCCGTGGCGAGGAGCTTCTTGGTCTCCTCGTCGACGATGCCGGCGACCTCTTCGGAGTAGTTGCGGGCGTGGCCGATGTCGCGGCCCAGGAACGGCTCGGCGTTGCCGTCGCCAAGCTTGATCGCGCCCAGCCGCTCGGTCATGCCGTACTGGGTGACCATCGCGCGCGCCACGGCCGTGGCCTTCTCGATGTCGTTGCCGGCGCCGGTCGTCGGGTCGTGGAAGACCATCTCCTCGGCGGCCCGGCCGCCGAGCATGTAGGCGAGCTGGTCGAGCATCTGCGAGCGCGGCTGGGAGTACTTGTCGGAGTCCGGCAGCACCATCGTGTAACCGAGCGCACGGCCGCGCGGCAGGATCGTCACCTTGTGCACCGGGTCGTTGCCCGGCAGCGCCGCCGCGACCAGGGCGTGGCCGCCCTCGTGGTAGGCGGTGATGAGCTTCTCCTTCTCGCTCATCAGGCGGGTGCGCCGCTGGGGACCGGCGATCACGCGGTCGATGGCCTCGTCGAGGGTCAACATCGTGATCATCTTCTGGTTGGTGCGCGCGGTGAGCAGCGCGGCCTCGTTGAGCACGTTGGCCAGGTCGGCGCCGCTGAAGCCGGGCGTACGACGCGCCACCGCGGTCAGGTTGACGTCCTGCGCAAGCGGCTTGCCGCGGGCGTGCACCGTGAGGATCTGCTCGCGGCCGGCCAGGTCGGGTGCGTCCACCTGGATCTGCCGGTCGAAGCGGCCCGGGCGCAGCAGCGCCGGGTCGAGCACGTCGGGCCGGTTGGTGGCCGCGATCAGGATGACGCCGCCGCGCACGTCGAAGCCGTCCATCTCGACCAGCAGCTGGTTGAGGGTCTGCTCGCGCTCGTCGTGGCCGCCGCCCATGCCGGTGCCGCGGTGCCTGCCGACGGCGTCGATCTCGTCGATGAAGACGATGGCCGGCGCGTTCTCCTTGGCCTGCTCGAACAGGTCGCGGACCCGGGAGGCACCGACACCGACGAACATCTCGACGAAGTCGGAGCCGGAGATCGAGTAGAACGGCACCCCGGCCTCGCCGGCCACGGCGCGGGCGAGCAGCGTCTTGCCGGTGCCGGGCGCGCCGTAGAGCAGCACGCCTTTGGGGATCTTGGCGCCCACGGCCTGGAACTTGGCGGGCTCCTGGAGGAACTCCTTGATCTCGCCGAGCTCCTCGACGGCCTCGTCGCAGCCGGCGACGTCGGCGAAGGTCGTCTTGGGCATGTCCTTCGTGATCAGCTTCGCCTTGGACTTGGCGAACTGCATGACGCCACGACCGCCGCCACCCTGCATCGAGTTCATCAGCCAGAGGAACAGCACCACCAGCAGGATGATCGGCAGGAACGAGAAGATGAAGGAGCTCAGGAATCCTGGACGGGAGACCTCAACCGTCGACTTCTCGATGGTGTCGTCGTTGATCTGGCGCTGCACCGCGCGGGAGATGTCGTCCTGGGTGCCGGTCAGCCACTTGGTGGTGACCTCGCGGCCGCCCTCGCGGCTGACGTCGTCGTCGAGGGTCGCCTTGATGACCTGGTCGCCGTCGACGAAGGTGATCTCCTTGACCTCGCCGTCAGCGATGTACTGGTTCATCTGCGACGCGCTGATCTCGTCTCCACCGCCGGAGCTGATCAGGAACTGCATGGCGATGAGCACGCCGACCACCGCGACGACGATCCAGATCAGTGGACCCTTGAAGATGCGCTTCACGGACTTCTCTCAGCTGCGGACACGTATGAACGATCGACGGTACAGACCGTCGGCAATGTCAAGTGTCTCAGGTGCTCTGGCATCCAGCGAGTCGAAGTGGCGCCGTTCGCTGAGGGAGGACGGATCCTCAGTATCTGCTCAGCCGTGCGAGCCCCGGCCGTGCAGGTTTACCCGGGTACCCGGGTAAACCAGAGGATCTCGGCGAAATTTCGGCCCAGATCGTCATGGATACCCGGGTACCCGGGTATCCCGACTGCCGTCAGCCGCCGTACACGTGCGGCGCGAGGGTGCCGATGTCGCGCAGGTTGCGGTAGCGCTCGCGGTAGTCGAGGCCGTAGCCCACGACGAACTCGTTGGGGATGTCCCAACCGATGTACTTGACGTCGACCGGCATGGTCAGCGCCTCGGGCTTGCGCAGCAGCGTGCAGATCTCGACGCTCGCCGGGTCGCGGGAGCCGAGGTTGGACGTCAGCCACGACAGGGTCAGCCCGGTGTCGATGATTTCGTCGACGATGATCACGTCGCGGCCGGTGATGTCGGTGTCGAGGTCCTTCAGGATCCGCACGACGCCGCTGGACTTGGTGCCCGAGCCGTACGACGAGATCGCCATCCAGTCCATCTCGACGTGCCGCGAGAACGACCTGGCCAGGTCGGCCATCACCATCACGGCACCGCGCAGGATGCCGACGATGAGCAGGTCCTTGCCCTCGTAGTCGGCCTCGATCTCACGGGCCAGCTCGCCGAGCCGTTCCTGGATCTGGGCCTCGGTGTAGAGAACCTCGACGAGGTCGGCTTCGACGTCGGCAGCGTGCATGGCGGTCAGCCTTGCACAGCCGTCGGGCGGAACCGCAGCCGACGGGCTTCACCATCCGAGGAGAGGTACGCCGTCACGTGGCCCGGCAGCTGGGCCTCGCCGCCGGCGTCGCGTGACGACAGCAGCTGGGCCAGGGCCAGGACGTGGACGTGGAACAGCTCGGAACCGATCGCGCCGGCCTCCAGCGCGGCCAGCCGCAGCATCCGGTGGCGGGTCGCGAGCGGCAGGTCGAGGAGCGTCTTGACCTCGAGCCCGTCCGGCTCGCTGAGCTCGTCGTACGCCTCCTGGGCCAGCTGGTCGAGGAGCTCCATGTCGGCGCGGAGCTGGTCGGCGGTGCGGGCCAGCGCACCGGCCACGCCCGGTCCGAGCTCGTCCTCGAGCGTCGGGAGCACCTTGCGTCGCACCCGGACCCGGGCGTACGTCGGGTCGATGTTGTGCGGGTCGTTCCAGTACTCGATGCCCTCGACCTGACAGGCGGTCACGGTGTCGGTGCGGGTCACGTCGAGCAGCGGCCGGCGGTAGTGGTCGAAGCTTCGGCGCATGCCGGCCAGCGACCGCCCACCGGAGCCGCGGGCCAGCCCGAGCAGGACGGTCTCGGCCTGGTCGTCGAGGGTGTGGCCGAGCAGCACACCGATCGCGCCGAAGTGCTGGACCAGCTGGTCGAGGACGGCGTACCGCGCCTCGCGCGCCGCCGCCTCCGGACCGCGACCGCCGCCCTGCACCTCGACCCGCGCCGTAGCGGTCTCGTCGGAGCCCAGCTCGGCCATCTGCGCGACCACGCGCTCCGCGTGCGCGGCCGACTCCTCCTGGAGGCCGTGGTCGACGGTCACCCCGATCACCCGCAGGCCGAGCTTGTGACCCTCGAAGACCGTCGCGGACAGCAGCGCCAGGGAGTCCGGCCCGCCGGAGCACGCGACCAGCACGGCGGACTCCGGCGGCAGCCCGCGGCCGGGCTGCTCGGCCACGAGCCCGGCCAGGGTCCGGCGTACGGCGACGCGGACCGTCGCGACGGAGGGGTGGAGGCTCACCGCTCGGCCGCCCGGCACTTGTAACTCACCGTTACGTCGTCTTGTAGGGGTGAAATTACACCTGACAAGACGACGTAACGGTGAGTTACATGAACGGCGGGCACGGGCGCTCAGGACCTCAGAACGCGCGCCATCCAGGCGTCGGGGTCGGAGATCTCGGCTCGGGTGGGCAGATGGTCGGGCTGCTCCCAGACCAGGTTGAAGCCGGGCATCCCGGCCTTGTCCACAACCGCGCGGACGAAGGCGGCGCCGTCGCGGTACTGCGCCATCTTCGCGTCGAGGCCGAGCACCCGGCGCAGGAGCCGGTCGAGCACCCCGACCCCCTTGCGACGCTCGTTGAAGCTGGCGCGGATCTTGGCGACCGACGGGATGACGGTCGGACCGACGCCGTCCATGACGACATCTGCGTGGCCCTCCAGCAGCGACATCACGCCGGTCAGGCCGTCGAGCAGCTCCTTCTGCTCCGGCGTACCGACCACGTCGAGGAGGCTGCCGCCCGACGAACCGCCGGCGCGGGCGTTCTTGAGCCCTTCGATGACCCGGGTCAGGCCGTCCTCCAGCAGCCCGGACGGCTCCATCGTCTCGGCGAACTTCTGGATCTGCCCGAACATGTGGTCGCGCATCCACGGCACCGCGGTGAACTGCACGCGGTGGGTCTCCTCGTGCAGGCAGACCCAGAGCCGGAAGTCGTGCGGGTCGGCCTGGAGCTCGCGCTCGACGTGCACGATGTTGGGGGCCACGAGCAGCAGCCGGCCGTCCGGCTCGTGGAACGGGTCGAACTGCCCGAGCACCTTCGACGCGAGGAAACCGAGCACGCTGCCGACCTCGGCGCCGGTGACCCGCGACCCGATGGCGGCGGTGATCCCGGTCGGCGGCTTCTTCTCAGTGAGCTTGTCCACGATCGGCGCCAGCAGCGTCGCGAACGCGTCGGCGTTGGCCTGCACCCAGCTGGCCCGGTCGATCACCAGCACCGGGGCCGAGTGCTCGCGTGCCACGAGCCCGGTGAACTCGCGCACCAGACCGGTCGAGCGGTCCGCGCCCGCGCGCAGCTCCTCGACGATCGCGGCCGCCTCGTCGCGGCCCACCGTGGGCCCCTCGCCGGCCAACCGGCCACCGATGCGGACCGCGAGGTCCCAGTCGACCATGTCCGGCCGGCCGGCCGGGTCGGCGCCGTCGGTCCGGAACGCGTGGCTCATGCAATCAACGTATCCCGAGGCCCGAAGACGGCCCCGATGACTGCTGGCATGGCGGTCCGCGGGCTGCGCCAACAAGAATGCGGTATGACCGATACGCAGCTCGACCTCTGGCAGGTGGGCCGGCTCGACCTCGACGGCTACCTGTCCCGGGTCGGCCAGGACGCGCTCCCGCCGTCGCGAGCGGCCCTCGACGCCCTGCACGAGGCGCACGTCCGCACGTTCACCTTCGACAACGTCGACGTGCTGCTCGACCAGCATCCGGGGGTCGGGCTCGAGCAGGTGCAGGGCAAGTTCGTCGGCCGGGGCCGCGGCGGCTACTGCTTCGAGCACGGCACGCTGTTCGCCGCCGTCCTCGAGCGCCTCGGGTACGACGTCACCCGGCGCCTCGGCCGGGTCGGTCCGCCGGAGGCCACCGCCCGGACCCACTGCGTCGTCGTGGTAGACGACCCCGACGGCAAGGCCGGCGAGCGGCTGCTCGCCGACCCGGGCTTCGGGATGAGCCTGCTCCGGCCGCTGCCGCTGACCGACGGTGCCACCGACGACTTCAGGGGCTGGTCCTACCAGCTGAAGGAGGTCCGGGCCGGTGAGGTGCGGGCGTGGGAGCTGAGCCGCTGGCGCGAGGAGCAGTGGGAGCTGATGCACACCCATGACGAGCTGCAGGTCCAGCCGCCGGACCTGGTCTCCGGCCACCACTACACGAGCACGTTCCCGGCCAGCCACTTCCGGCACATGCTGATGCTCACCAGGCACGTGGACGGCGCCCACGTCTCCCTCACCCACCGCACCGTCACAACGCGGCGGGCCGGCCAGCCGACCGAGCACCGCGAGATCGAGGTCCCTGAGCTGCGCGACCTGCTGCACGAGCTCGCGGTGCCGATCACCGCGGACGAGGAGAAGCGGCTGCTCGCACGGGTCGAGCAGCTACGTCGCGACCAGCCCGGGTCAGGCGGCTGACGAGCGCTCGAGAACTGCGTCTACGAGCGCCTCGCCGACCCACTTTTGCGTAGTCGTCCCCGGACCAGCCGCGCTGCCGGGTGAGCAGGTGCCAGAGGCTTGGGCTGGTCAGCGTCCAGATCCGGTCCCACGCGCGTTGATGGTCAGGTCACGACGCAGCGCTCCGAGCTGACCGGTGTCCCGTGGGCGACGTTCGGCGACGGACCACTGCCCTACTTCGAGCCCGACAACCCGCCGTTCGGCCCGGGCCTGTCGCCGATGCGCGGCCTCGTCGGACGCGTCCGCAACCGGGTCGTCGGCTGGGTCGGACCCACCATCGTCTTCGCCGAGGCCCAGCGCCGCTACGACGACGCGCGAGCCGACCTCGAGCTGCCGCCCGCACACCGGCCGGTGCTCGAGGAGTCGATGTCGCCGTACCTCCACCTGCACGGTGCGGTGCCTTCGTTCGACTACCCGCGGCGGCGGCTGCCGGCGCACATGCACTGGGTGGGGGCGCTGCGTCCCGACACCCCGAGGTCTGGCCCCGGCCGGACTGGTGGACCGAGGTCACCACGTCGTCGAAGCCGGTGGTCCTGGTCTCCCAGGGCAGCATCCGGCCCGACCTCACCGAGCTGGTCACATCGACGCTCCGCGGGCTGGCCGACGCCGACGTGCTCGTCGTCGTCACCACCGGCCAGGCCGACCCCGTCGATCTCGAGCGCGCCTACGGCGAGGCGCTACCTGCCAATGCCCGCGTCGCGAAGTTCGTCCCCTACGACCTGCTGCTCCCCTACGTGAGCTGCTTCGTGACCAACGGCGGCTACACCGGCGTCACCCTCGCCCTGCACCACGGCGTACCGCTCGTACAGGCCGGCACCACCGAAGAGAAGTCCGAGATCGCCGCCCGGATCGCCTGGACGGGTGCGGGCAAGAAGCTCGGCACCACCCGGCCCGAGCCCCGGGTCGTGCGCAGGGCCGTGGACGAGGTGCTCTCCGAGAAGCGGTACGCCGCCGCAGCCGGACGCGTCCGGGCCGAGATGGTCGACCACGACGCGGGCCGCGAGGGTGCCGACCTGCTCGAACGCCTCGTGGCCCGCACCCTGGAGCCGACGCAATGACCCGCCGTCAGCTCACGATCGCGACCCTGCTCACCTGGCCGGTCGGACTGCTGCTGGTCGCGCTCAACATGGAGGCGATGCCCGCGCCCGTCTACGTGGCGCTGACGGTCGTCTACGCGGCGGGAGTGCTGGCACTCCTCCGGAGCTGGGACGTCCACCAGGACCGAGGCAGCCCTCGTGCTCGTCGCACCCGCGCTGTTCGCGCTGGTCGGCTTCCCGGGACCACCAACCGCGGACGAACCCCAGCTGATGTTGCTCAACACTGCGGCGCTGATGGTCGTCGCCCTCGCGCTGCTGCTGATTGCGGTCCGCATCGTCACCGACCACCGCGCCTCCCCCCACCTGCCCGCCGCCGAGGGCGGTCTCGTGCTGCTCGTGATCGGCAGCACGCTCTACCTGGCCAACCTGGCCAACCTGGCCAACCCGGTCGCCCGCGTGGCTGTCGTGCTCGCCGGCGGGACCGACCGGCAAGCGGCCGTCGAGGACCACGCGTGGGTCGCCTACGAGTACCTCCGGGGCCTCGACGGTAGCCCCGACTACGTGAGCTACCTGCTCGTGTGGTTCGACCTGCTCCAGCTCGGTTACGTCGCTGTCACGTATCTGGCCTTCGCCGGCATCGCCCGGCTGCTCCAGCGCGAAGGTGCCGTGTCGCAGCGGGCCGGCACCCTCATCAGCCGCACGGCGTACGCCCTGGCATCCGTGCTGATCCTCGGCGCGATCGCGGCGATTGCCCTCCCACGAGAAGCCGACCTGGTGCCGGCGTGGGCAGCTTTCGTGACCAGCATCCCGTTCATGACCACGATCGCGCCGTTCGCACTGGGACTGGCCATGCTTCGATCACGCGCGGCAGCGACGCCAGTGCCCGTCGGTGCCGCGCGCGCCGAGACCGCTAGCCGCTAGGCGTGCCAGACATGCAGCCGATCCCCTCGGCGTACCCCTCCGGGACCTTGCCGGCGGCCATGTCGTCGGCGTAGTCCCAGACGACATCGGAGTAGCCGCCCTCGGCGTTCATCTCCTGCAGCACCGGCCACTGACGCGAGGTCCCCATGACCCTCGCGGCCTCGTCGGCACGTGCCTGGTCACCCGACGTCTTCGCGTCGGCGTACTCGGTGATCCAGGCGCAGGCGTACTGCCCGGCGATGTCGGCGCCGAGCTGGTAGGGGTCACTCTCGTCGGACTTCGTGTCCAGGGTGGTGCCGGCCGGCACCGTCACGCCGGTGACCGCCTCGATCTCGTCGAGGATCTTCTTGACGGCGGCGGGCCGGTCCCCGGCTGTGACGAACGACGACGGGAGCGCCGACTCGAACTCCTCCAACGAGACCAGCTTGAGGTGGGTGAGCAGCTCCTCGAAGGCGGCGCGGTCCATGCCGTCGCCCCGGAACTCCATCCAGTGGCCCAGGTCCGGCTCGCGCATCACGGTGTGGTCGGTGGCGGAGTAGGCCCACAGCTGGCCCGCGACACCCAGCACCTCGACCGCGTCCCCCGGCGCGGGCGGGTCCGGGTAGGGGATGTGCTCGCGGTCCGTGAGGTAGTCCTGGTAGGTCTTCTCGGGGTACCAGGAGATCGCGAGGTTCTGCCCGCCGTTCGTGTACTGGACCTCGCCGCCGTACTTGTCGTCCTCACTGACGTACTCCGCCCTCCAGCCCGGGGCGGTGACGACCGCTCGGTAGCCGGTGCCCGGCGAGTCCGGCGCCGCCTGGAAGGTGTCCGGCGACCCGTCGGAGCCGTCCTGACCGCCGCCCCACCAGAGCGGGGAGCTGGCCACGGCGGCCACGGCGGCGGCCACGGCGAGCGGGACCAGCCAGCGAGCGCGGCCGTGGCCGCCATGGAGCGGGGTGGGCTCGGCGTTCTGTCGGTCGGGCGCGACGGTGGTCATGATCTCCTCCAGGAGCTCGGCCCGCCCGGACCCGAGCGGCAAGCTGGAGACCGCTTCGTCAGTCAGCTTCGGGATCATGGTCACCGCTCCTTCCGGATGAGCTCGGTTGGTCTGTCGGAGTGGTGATGTCCGGGCGGCGCCGGATCGTTGCCGAGGATCTCGCGCAGCCGGGTCCGGGCGCGCGAGAGCCGTGGCCGGACCACCGCAGTGGTCAGCCCGAGTACCTCGGCGATCTCGCGCGACTCCAGCCCCTCCCACAGGTGCAGCTCGAGCACCTCCTGGTCCCGGGCGCTCAGCCGTTGCATCGCGACGGTGACGTCCTGGCGCTGGACAACGTCGTCGCTCGTGTCCGGGACGTAGGTGCTCAGCTCGCGGCGCAGCCGGTCACCCAAGGCGGTGCGGCGCCTCTCGCCTCGACGATGGTTCGCGAGCACGCGACGGGCGACGCCGTAGAGCCACGGCCGCAGCTCTGAGCCCTGCGGCGCGTGCGCCAGCCGGCGCCACGCGACGAGGAACGTGTCGGCTGTGACGTCACCCGCGTCCTCCGGCCGGTCCACCCGACGCAGCGCGAACCCCAGCACTGTGTCGAAGTGGGCCGCGTAGAGCTCCCGGAAGGCGCGCTCGCGTTCGTCGAGGGAGAGGGCCACGTCAGTCACATGTCCGGATGGGGCCGGACCGTTGCAGCCGGGTTTCGAGACGCTCGCAGAACGAGCTCCTCAACCACCGGCTCAGAGGATCGAGCCGGGGAGGTACACCGCCGCCTCGGGGTGGCGCGCGGTCACCTCCGCCACCCGGCGTACGACCTCCCGAGTCTGCGCGACCGCGGCCCCGGTGAACGCGATCGGCTCGGCGACCAGGCTGTCGAGCTGCTCGGCGGTCAGCCCGAGCCGTTCGTCGGCCGCCAGCCGGGCCAGCACGTCGTTGTCGGCCGCACCCTTGCGCATGTCGAGGGCCACGCCGACCGCGGCCTCCTTGATCGCCTCGTGCGCGGCCTCTCGGCCGACCCCGTTGCGCACCGCGGCCATCAGCACCTTCGTGGTGGCCAGGAACGGGAGGTAGCGGTCGAGCTCGCGCTGGATGACCGCCGGGAAAGCACCGAACTCATCGAGCACGGTGAGGAAGGTCTGGAACAGCCCGTCGGCGGCGAAGAACGCGTCCGGCAGTGCGACGCGGCGTACGACGGAGCAGGAGACGTCGCCCTCGTTCCACTGGTCGCCGGCCAGCTCGCTGACCATCGAGAGGTGTCCGCGGAGCACGACGGCCAGGCCGTTGATGCGCTCGGCGGAGCGGGTGTTCATCTTGTGCGGCATCGCCGAGGAGCCGACCTGACCCTCGGCGAATCCCTCGGTGACCAGCTCGTGGCCGGCCATCAGCCGGATCGTGGTCGCCAGGTTGGACGGCGCCGCGACCAGCTGCACGAGTGCGGAGACCACGTCGAAGTCGAGCGAGCGCGGGTAGACCTGGCCGACACTGGTGAGCACCTGGTCGAAGCCAAGATGCCCGGCGACTCGCCGCTCGAGCTCGGCCAGCTTGGCGTCATCGCCGTCGAGCAGGTCGAGCATGTCCTGGCTGGTGCCCATCGGCCCCTTGATGCCGCGGAGCGGATAGCGGGCCAGCAGCTCCTCGACGCGCTGCAGCCCGACCAGCAGCTCGTCGGCCACGGTCGCGAACCGCTTGCCGAGCGTCGTGGCCTGGGCGGCGACGTTGTGGCTCCGGCCCGCCATGACCAGCGTCTCGTGCTCGGCGGCCAGCCGCGCCAGCCGGGCCAGCGCGGCCACCGTCCGGTCGCGGACGAGCTCGAGGGACTGGCGGACCTGGAGCTGCTCGACGTTCTCGGTCAGGTCTCGGGAGGTCATGCCCTTGTGAATGTGCTCGTGGCCAGCCAGCGCGCTGAACTCCTCGATCCGCGCTTTCACGTCGTGCCGGGTGACCCGCTCGCGAGCCGCGATCGAGTCGAGGTCGACCTTGTCGACGACGTCCTCGTAGGCCTCGACCACGCCGTCGGGCACGGCGACCCCGAGGTCACGCTGCGCCTTGAGCACCGCGATCCACAGCCGCCGCTCGAGCACGATCTTGTGCTGGGGCGACCAGATCTCGGCCAGGTCGGCGCCGGCGTACCTCGTCGCGAGGACGTTGGGAATGGTCACGGGTCCATTGTCTCGCACCACCGCCCGGGTGGCTGACACGCCGTTCTCCGGGCTCAACTCTGGAGAGCGGTCAGCCAGCAACCTCGGGACGACCCACTGGACAGGTCCAGGTTGCTGGCTGACCGGCACCCTGGCTCGACCCGGGACAGCGGTCAGTCAGCAACCTCGGGGCACCTAGCGGGACAGTTCGAGGTTGCCTGCGGACCGCCGCCGCGCCTCCGCCGTCGGCAGCGGTCAGCCAGCAACCCCGGCCTATGGCCGGCCGGACTCCAGTCGTCCCACGGCGACCACCAGCGGTCGTCGCGGTCCAGGAGGTCGGCCACGACCGCGGCCTCGTCGAGAACGCCCCGCAGCTCGACGCTAGTCATCCGTCCGGACGCCAGCGCGGGAGCCAGGTCCTCGACGTCCTTCCACCGCCACGACCCGTCGCGCTCGATGACGACATCGAGCTGGAGGTCGTTGATGTCGACACCGTCGTCACGGCGGACGACCGGGGTCTCGAAGTTCACGTACCAGGACGCGAACAACCCGTCCTCGAAGGACTTCCAGACCGAGTGCCAGTCACCGAGGCGCCGCAGCTTCAGCACCGTGGTGCCCTGCCACGCCGTCAGGTGACCCCACGGGTGCGGCCACGGGTGCTCGGGGAAGGTCAGGGGCGACCCGTCGGCCTGCACACTGGCGAGCACCTGGCCGTCGTCGTGCACGACCGTCTCGGGGAACTCGGCCCAGGTCTGACCGTGCAGCACCTCGCGGACGGTGACGACCGTCCCCGGCGCGAACGTCATCGGCCCGCGGCGATGTCCGTGCGGTGCTGGGCGCCGTGGAAGGAGATGCGGTCGACCCCGGCGTACGCCGCCGCTCGCGCGGCCGCCACGTCCGGGCCGGTGCCGACCACCGCGAGCACCCGGCCGCCGGCGGTGACCAGCTCGTCACCGTCGGGGCCGTCGCGCAGCGCCGTACCGGCGTGGATGACATGTACGCCGGGCAGCGCGTCGGCGACGTCGACGCCGGTGATCACATCGCCCGAGGACGCCGAGGCCGGGTAGCCGCGGCTGGCCATGACCACGGCGACCGCGGCGCGGTCCGCGAAGACCGGCGCCGCCACGTCGGAGAGGGTGCGAGTGGCCGCAGCCATGAGCAGCTCGCCGAGCGGTGACTCGAGGAGCGTCAGCAGGGGCTGGGTCTCCGGGTCGCCGAACCGGACGTTGAACTCGATCACGCGGATCCCTCGAGAGGTGAGCGCGAGGCCGGCGTACAGCAGCCCGGTGAACGGTGTCCCCCGCCGGGCCAGCTCGTCGACGGTCGGCTGCAGGACCGTGGCGAGCACCTCGTCGACGAGGCCGGGTGGTGCCCAGGACAGCGGTGCGTAGGCACCCATGCCGCCGGTGTTCGGCCCCTCGTCGTCGTCGAAGATCCGCTTGAAGTCCTGGCTCGGCGGCAGCGGGTAGACCGTGCTGCCGTCGCTGACCCCGAACAGCGAGACCTCGGGCCCGTCGAGGTAGTCCTCGATCACCACCCGCCCACCATCGACGCAACACCCGATGGCGTGGGCCAGCGCCTCCGCGCGGTCGTCGGTCACGACCACGCCCTTGCCGGCGGCGAGGCCGTCGTTCTTCACGACGTACGGCGCGCCGAGCTCGTCCAGCGCTGCGGCCGCCTCCTCGGTGGTGCTGCAGACGAATGCCCTCGCGGTCGGGACCCCGGCGGCTTCCATGACCTCCTTGGCGAACGCCTTGGACCCCTCGAGCCGGGCCGCCCACGCCGACGGTCCGAACGCCGCGATCCCCGCGGTACGCACCGCGTCGGCCACCCCGGCCACCAGGGGTGCCTCCGGGCCGACCACGACCAGGTCGATGCCGAGCGAGGCGGCGAGCGCCGCGACCGATGGCCCGTCCAGCGGGTCGACGTCGTGCAGCGTCGCGACCGCGGCCATCCCCGGGTTGCCCGGGGCGGCGTGCACCTCGGTGACACCCGGGTCCCGCGCCAGCGCTCGGGCGAGGGCGTGCTCGCGTCCGCCGGTCCCGATGACGAGGGTCTTCACGACGTCGTACGCCGGGCGACCGACTCCGTGTAGGCACCGCGCCGGTACTGAAGGATCGGGTCGTCGGAGAGCTCGATCCCGTCGACCACCCGGGTCGGGTCGAAGACGGTCGGCGTGGCGGAGGACGGGCCGCCCTCCGGGTCGTCGACTGGTGCGGTCACCACGATCCGGCCGGCGAGCAGCTCTCGAGCCCCGGACCACACCGACGTGGCGCTGTGCGGGTCGTGGCGCTCACCGGCCACATGGACCCACATCTCGTGCGTAACCGGTCCACGGGCCAACCGGGCCGCCATCTCGTCCGCCAGCTGGTCCCGGCCCGAGAACGACGTGTCCAGCCGGTCGGCCTTGGTGGCGGTGGCGCGGAAGATGTAGCGGACCCAGGTGCGGGTGCCGTCCTCGGCGAGCCACCCGTAAGCGTGGATCGGGTAGAAGGTCACCTCCGCGAAGGTGGTCCGCGGCGCGACGGCCCCCGCCCTCGTGCTGGACACGACGCTGGGCAGCACACCGGGGTGCAGGGCCAGGAACAGGGGCAGGGTGAGCGGCTTCTCCGTCGCCTCCGTGAACGCCACGAACACCTCGGGGTCGTCCGTGGGAAACCGGGGCGAGGTCTGGCCGAGCAGGTCGGTCGCCGAGCCGTCCGGGAGTCGGAACTTCACCGCCATCCCGCGGATGTCCGGTTTCCCGTCCGAGCGCGGCTTGCCGCCGGCGTTCGACCACCTGACGGTCACCTCGTGCGGCTGCCCGTCGAAGTGACCGGCCCGGCACAGCGCGGTGGCCTCGGGCGTCGCGGTGAAGGTGCCGGTGTAGAAGCGGCCCTTCGCATGCAGGGTGCGGTAGCCCGGTGGTCCCGAGAACGCCGCACGGAGCCGGTCGATCGCCAGCTGCGGACTCAGGGAGGTCGCCACGTCGACCCAATCTAGAGCGTCGGGAAACGCCGAGTGCCCCGGCCCGCACGTGGCGGACCGGGGCACTCGGTCGTCCAACGAAGCCCGCGGGAATCCCGACGGGCCTCGCTCAGTGGTGGATCAGTAGTTCGTGACCTGCTTGGTGATGCTGGTCGTCGGGACGCAGAGCGCCCAGATCTCGAGCGCGTGACCCGAAGCGCCGGTCGGTGCGGCGCCGCCGTCGAAGTAGACGACCCAGCCGTCGAGACGGTTGGGCTTGGGCAGACCGCCCTGGCCCAGCGTCCAGTCCATGCGGCCCGGGAACGAGGACACGATCGCCTCGGTGTTGGTCCCGGCCCCGGGAACCTCGGTGCGAGCGCCACCAGCGATGGCGGTGTACTTCATGCTCTCGACCTCGGTGTCGGCGCAGGCCACGGTCGCGCGACCGCCACCGCCGTTGGTGTAGTTGGCGACCCGGTAGACCGCACCGAACGTCGCGTCCTTGCCGTTGGCCCCGTCCTTGCCGTTGGCGCCGTTCGTCGCGTGCGTGTCGATCTTCTCGTCCAGGTTGGACGTCAGGTCCTTGGACTTGATGGTGCCGTCCTTGATGTCGGCCGAGGTGACGAGGCTGCCGGCAACCGCACCGGTGGTGGCTCCGACCACGGCGATGACGAATGCGCCCGCGGTAGCAGCGATGATCTTCTTCATTAGTTCGGTCTCCCGTTGGTGGTAATCGAGCCGGACGGCTCGTCGGCGGCTCCACCCGTAGGAGCCCCCGACGCTGGGTCCGGATCAGTGCGGTTCTCGTCCTTCGCAGCCGCTTGGGTCTGGTCGCGCTCGTGCTCCGGCAAGGTGTCCAGCCACTCCTGGTTGCCCTGTCGTTCGCACCGACCGCGGGGACCATAAGCGTTGACGACGTCAACCACTAATGTTCAGGGGCTCGAACGGCGGAAAGGGTCCGAAGATGACCCACCTGGGATGATTGACATGGTCATCCTGACGCCCGCCCATGGCGTCGACGGGTCACTAGAGCAAGTCGTGCACGACGATGGTCGCGTTGCGATCGGGTCCGACGCCGATGGCCGAGATGCGGGCGCCGGAGAGCTCCTCGACCCGGGACACGTAGGACCGTGCGTTGGCCGGCAGGTCGTCGAGGGTGCGGGCCTCGGACAGGTCCTCCCACCAGCCGGGCAGCTCCTCGTAGATCGGCACCGCGTGGTGGAAGTCCGACTGGTTGACCGGCATCTCGTCGTGGCGTACGCCGTCCACGTCGTAGGCCACGCAGACCGGCACCGTCTCGAGCCCGGTGAGGACGTCGAGCTTGGTCAGCACGAAGTCGGTGACGCCGTTGACCCGAGCGGCGTAGCGCGCGATCACCGTGTCGTACCAGCCGCAGCGGCGCGGTCGGCCGGTCGTCGTGCCGTACTCGGCGCCGACCTTGCGCAGGTGCTCACCGGCGTCGTCGTTGAGCTCGGTCGGGAACGGACCCTCGCCCACGCGGGTGGTGTATGCCTTCACGATCCCGATCACCCGGTCGAGCCGGGTCGGCGGGATCCCTGAGCCGGTGCAGGCGCCGCCGGCGGTCGCCGACGACGACGTCACGAACGGGTAGGTGCCGTGGTCGACGTCGAGCAGCGTGGCCTGGCCGGCCTCGAGCAGCACCGTCTCGCCGCGGTCGAGCGCCTGGTTGAGCAGCAGCCCGCTATCCACGACGTACGGCGCCAGCCGGTCGGCGTACGACGCCAGCTCCTCGACGATCTCCTCCACCGACGGAGCACGCCTGTTGTAGATCTTGGTGAGCAGCTGGCTCTTCAGCTCAAGGACGCCCTCGACCTTGGCCTGCAGGATCTTCTCGTCGAAGAGGTCCTGGATCCGGATCCCGATGCGGTTCATCTTGTCGGCGTACGTCGGCCCGATCCCGCGGCCGGTGGTGCCGAGCCGCCGCGAGCCGAGGAACCGCTCGGTCACCTTGTCGAGGGTCTTGTTGTAGCTCGCGATCACGTGCGCGCTCGCCGAGACCTTGAGCAGCGAGGTGTCCACGCCGCGGGCCTCGAGGCCGTCGATCTCCTCGAACAGCACGCCGAGGTCGACCACGACGCCGTTGCCGATGACCGGTGTGCACCCGGGCGTGAGGATGCCGCTCGGGAGCAGGTGCAGGGCATACTTCTGGTCTCCGATGACCACGGTGTGGCCGGCGTTGTTGCCGCCGTTGAACTTGACGACGTAGTCGACGCGGCTGCCGAGGACGTCGGTCGCCTTGCCCTTGCCCTCGTCGCCCCACTGCGCGCCGATGATCGCGATCGCTGGCATCCGAGTCGGCTCCTTGGTGGTGGGGTCCGGGCCCAGGAGAGAGGATAGTGTCACCGGCGATGGACCCCCTCCTCGTGATCACCAACAGCGACGCCGGCACGGGCGACGAGGAGTCCCTTCAGAAGGCGTTGAGGGTCCTCCGGTCGCACACCTCGGTCGAGGTGCAGGCCACGTCCAACCCGGGCGAGCTCAACAGCGCGCTGCACCGGGCCGGCTCCCGCCGGATCGTCGTCGCGGGTGGCGACGGCAGCCTGCACGCCGTGGTCACCACGCTCTACCGGCGCAACGACCTGAAGAACGCCGTGCTCGGGATCCTGCCCCTCGGGACCGGCAACGACTTCGCCCGGGGCAACGACATCCCGCTCGAGATCGAGGAGGCCGCCCAGGTCCTCGTCTCCGGGAAGCCCCGTGCGATGGACCTGATCGTCGACGAGGTCGGCGAGATCGTCGTCAACAACGTGCACGCCGGCGCCGGGGCCGAGGCCGGCCGGAGCGGCGCGGTGTGGAAGGACCGGCTGCACGCGATCGGTGTCGGCAAGGTCAACCTCGGAAAGCTCGGCTACCCGATCGGGGCGCTCGCGGCCGCGGTCAACCCGCCGTTCATCCGGGTCCGGGTCGAGGTGGACGGCGAGGTGATCGTCGACCTCGACGAACGGATCCTGATGGTCGCGGTGGGCAACGGCGCCAGCGTCGGCGGCGGCACCGAGCTGACGCCCGACGCGGACCCCGGCGACGGCAGGGTCGACGTCATGGTCTCGCGGGCGACCGGCTCGCTGGCCAGGTTCGGGTACGGCGCCAAGCTGATCGTCGGCCGGCACCCCGAGCGCGACGACGTGACGTACCTGCGCGGCAAGACGGTCTCGGTCTCGGGAGAGGCGTTCTGGTGCAGCGCCGACGGAGAGATCTACGGACCCGAGCGGCACCGCACCTGGCGGGTCGAGCCCGCGGCGTACTCACTGGTCGTGCCCCGGTGAGTCCTGTCCCATTTCTGCACCTTGCCGGGGCCGGCCTCGAGCTCGAAGCGGCGTTCACCCTGGCCGAGGAGCTGGTGGAGTACGCCTCCGGGCGCCGGCCGGACGTCGTGGGTCGCTACGTCGTCCCACCGGCCGACGGGGCTCCGACCCGGCCGTTCCAGACCCTGCACGTGGACTTCGGGCTGCCCTTGACCCCGGTGCGACCGGTCGACGTTGCGACGTACACGGCGCTGATGGTGCCGCTGGACACGCCCACCGAAGGTGCAACCACGCGGCTGGTCCCACTGCGTGAGCTGCTCGGACAGCGCAGGTGGCCCGAACGAGAAGAGCTGGTGCGCCGGCTCGAGCAGTACGGCCGCACCCGCGGCGCGTGGGACGACCGGGACGGCTACACCGAGGGGAGCCTGGCGCGGCTGGTCGAGGCGGCCGACGGCGCTCGGCCACTGCTGCCGAGCGTCAAGGAGCCTGGCTTCCGATGCGGGATGGAGTTCGACGACGCGGAGAGCGAAGCCGCGTTCTTCGCCGTCCGCGGCCTCGACGTGGCGGCTGTCGCGGTCGAGGTGCGACTGGCTCCTGGCGATCTGCTGGTCTTCGACAACCACGCGGTGGCACACGGACGCCGGGGGCGACGACTGCCCGGCGAGCTGCACCAGCGCTTCTTCGGTCTCCTCGGGGCCGGCGTCGACGAACAGCTCCGGATGCGAGACCGACTGCTCGACCGGTTCCGGAACCCCGGTAGCGTTGCCGCTCGTGTCGAAGGGGTCTCAGTCGAGCAGCAGCGAACCGCATGACTGGGTGACCCGCGCCGCCGACGACGCGGTTCGGCACGCCGGCCCGGACGCCGAGATCGTCACCGTCTCCTCCGGCGCCAGCCCGTCGGGGCGGGTGCACCTCGGCAACCTGCGTGAGTTCCTCACCGTGCACTTCGTCGCCGAGGAGCTCCGGCGCCGGGGCATCCCCACCCGGCACCTGCACGTGTGGGACGACTACGACCGGTTCCGCAAGGTCCCCGTCGGAGTCGACGAGGCGTGGAGCGAGCACATCGGCCGGCCGCTCTCGAAGGTCCCCGACCCCGAGGGATGCCACCCGTCTTGGGCCGAGCACTTCAAGCAGCCGCTGCACGACGCGCTGCACGCCATGGGCGTCGACATGGAGGAGATCTCGCAGACCGAGCGCTACGAGGCTGGTCACTATCGCGACGCGGTGCTGACGGCGGTCGCCGCGCGCGACGAGATCGAGGCCGTCCTGGCCCGGCACCGCACCAAGTCCGCGACCCCCGAGCCGGAGAACGAGCAGGAGGCCGCCGCGCTCGCCGAGTCCGTCGTGTCCGACGAGGACGACGAGCCGCTCGGCGCCGGTGACCTGGCCCGCTTCCCCTACAAGCCCTACTGCCGCGACTGCGGCCGCGACACCGTGACCCTCACGGCGTACGACGACGAGACGACCGTGCTGGCCTACACCTGCAGCATCAACGGCTACACGGGCACGACGAACCTCTCGACCGAGTTCGAGGGCAAGTTGGTCTGGAAGGTCGACTGGCCGATGCGCTGGGCCTTCGAGCACGTCGACTTCGAGCCGGCCGGGATGGACCACGCGACCCCCGGATCCTCGTTCACCGTCGGGCACTCGCTCGTGGAGGACATCTTCGGCATGCCGCGGCCGGCGTGGTTCGGCTACGGGTTCGTGGGCTTCGCCGGTGTGCAGAAGATGTCGTCCTCGGCCGGTGGCGCCCCGACCGCCGAGGACGCATTGCAGATCCTCGAGGCGCCGATCCTGCGTTGGCTGTACGTGCGCCGCAACCCGCGCCAGACCTTCAACATCGACTTCGGGCCCGAGGTGGTCAGGCTGTACGACGAGTGGGACGCGCTCGGCCGCAAGGCTCTCGACCCAGATCGTCGGGACGCGCAGGTACTCGCCTTCGAGCGGGCGTCGGCCACCGACTCAGCCGGTCGTCTTCCCACGCCATTGGTCGTCGTACCGTTCCGGCTGCTGTCGTCGGTCGCCGACGTGACCGCCGGCAGCGCGGAGCTGATCAGCCAGATCGTGTCGAACGTCGGCCACCCGCACTCCTCGGTGGCCGACCTCGAGCCGCGCCTCTCGCGTGCCATGGCCTGGACCCGCGACTTCGTGCCGGACTCCGACCGCACCACCGTCCGCACCGCGCCCGACCTCTCACGGTTGTCCTCGCTGACCGAGGACGAGCGCCTCTGGCTGGCCCAGCTGCTCGAGCGGCTCCCCGACGATCTGGATCTCGACGCGACCACCGCGCTGGTGTACGGCGTACCCAAGCTGGCTCGTGGCCTCGGCCTCGACGACGAGCCGACCGACCAGATCAAGGCCGACCAGAAGGCGTTCTTCAGGCTGCTCTACAACCTGCTGGTCGACGCCGACCGCGGGCCTCGGCTGCCGACGCTGTTCGTCGCCCTCGGCGCCGACAGGGTGCGGTCGCTGCTCACCCCGCCGCCCGCCTGACGCTGGCGAGTTGGGGTAACTCACCGTTCGGTTGAGCTTCAACGGCGTTCGAACGCTGCAGGAGCTCACCGAACGGTGAGTTACCCCTCGGCGGCGCCGGCGAGGCCTGTCCACAGATTCGCGTTGGCGTCGGTGGTCACGGCCCGATCGGGGCAAGAGCCGATGCATGAACGTCAAGGCTCAGGCCGTCATGGCCGCCAACCATGGACTCATCACGCGACCGCAGGCGCTTGACTCCGGCCTGTCGAGTGCGGAGATCCGGCACCTGCTCAACACCGGCGTCCTGGTCCTCGTCCGACGAGGTGTCTACGCCGATGCGGAGGTGTGGAACAGCCTCGACGACTACGTGGGGCGTCCCCGCCTGCAGACTCGCGCGGCCCTGGCCACGATGCGGAGGGGCTGGGTCGTCAGCCATGACTCCTCGGCCCACGAGAACGCCATGGAGATCCTCAACCCACCCGATCCGCACGTGCACATCACTCGTCCGGGCACGACGGGCGCCTGGACCAAGTTCGGCGTGAAGCATCACCTGGCGAGGTACGACGACGACCAGGTGGTCGAGCTGAACGGGCTCAAGGTCCTCGACATGGCCAGGACGGCCGTGGACGTCGCACGCGAGCACGGGACGCCGTACGGCGAGATCGCCTGCGACTCCGCCATGCGCCGGGGCGTGACCCGGGCGGCGCTGGAGCTGGCCGTGGAGCCCATGCTCTTCTGGCCGTACTCAAGGCGGGCCCGGGACGCCGTTGCATTCGCAGATCCCGGCGCAGAGAGCGTGCTCGAGACACTCGGTCGCCTCCTGGTCAGCGCGCTCGGCGTGGGCGACGTCGACACGCAGTTCCCGCTTGCGCTCGACGGTGGGCGGGTGGTCTGGGGTGACATCCGGGTCGGCCGCCACATCTTCGAGTGCCACGGCAAGGTGAAGTACCTGTCCGTGGCGCAAGGTGGCCTGGCGGACCGAGAAGCCACTGAAGTGGTGTGGGCCGAGAAGAAGCGCGAGCGCCAGATGCATCGGGAGGGACTCGGCACCTCGCCGATTGTCTTCGCGGACTACTGGAACCCCGACCGCGCGATGGTGCTCCGGCGGATGCGTGAGGAGTACGGCGACACCGTGGCGCGCTTCGGCGCGGAGCTGCCCGAGCACCTCGCCCGCAACGCCCGTGAGCTCCGGCGTCAATACGGCTCTGGTGGTCGTCGCGGCGCGTGAGCCGGCCCGGCCCCTTGGGGGTAACTCACCGTTCGGTCAGCTTCCATGGCGTTCGAACGCTGCAGGAGCTCACCGAACGGTGAGTTACCCCAATTCACTCGACGCCAGCGAGCAGCTCGTCGTAGGCGGCCGGGCTCGAGTCGCGCAGGAACGCCGAGCAGCGGTCCCACTCGTCGGTCTCGCCGATCGCCTTCGCGGACTTGGCGAGCAGGGCCAGGCAGCCGAGGAAGCCGCGGTTGGGCTCGTGCTCCCAGGGGACCGGGCCCTGGCCCTTCCAGCCGTTGCGGCGCAGCAGGTCGAGGCTGCGGTGGTAGCCGACCCGGGCGTACGCGTAGACCGTCAGCGGATCTGCATCCTCGACTGCGGCCAGCGTGCCCACGGCCAGCCAGGCGACCGGTGAGGCCGGGTGGCGGCGTACGACGTCACCGGGCGCCATGCCGGCGTCCAGGTCGTCCTGCGCCGGGTCGCGGGGCAGGTGGGTGGGCGGGGGGCCGGCCATCAGGTCCTGGTGGGTCACGGAATGCATTGTCCTCGCCCGGGTGTCGGCTTGGGTCATGACCCAGCCGGACCCCGGCGCGTAGTGCCCCGGCACTGGTCCTAGTGCAGTCGCTTCGGCCGACGCCGGATCCGCACCACCAGCGTCAGCAGGCTGAGCAGCAGCATCGGTCCCCACACGAAGGCGCCGCGGAGAGTGAACGGTGCGGTCACGGTCATGGGGCCTGACCCACCACTCTGACGCGGCGGGTCGGCGTTCGGCGCCTCGGCGTCGCTCGTGGAGGTGGGTGAGGTCGGCGGCGCGGCGGTGGCCAGCGCCGTCGGCGAGCCAGGGAGCTCCGGGCGGCTGGTGGGCTCGAGGATCGTTGACGGCGTCGGTGACGACGACGGGGTCGGCGGCGGAGGCGGCTCCGGGACCGACTCCGTCGGCGTGGGGGTGGCCGTCGGCGTGGGGGTGGGCGTGGTCGGGGTCTGCGTGGGCTGCGGAGGAAGGTCCTTGACCCGGTTGGTGATCGTGGAGCCGAGGTCTCGGCGCTTCGCCACGACCACCGTGCCGGGTTCGATGACGGGATCGGCCCACGCACGGAGCGGAGCGGGCGGTACCAAGAGCCGCTCGGTGATCTTGCAGGTGGCGCCGGCCTGGATCTCGTCGCTCAGCACCCGGGGAGGCGCTCCCGCACGCAGCCTCCAGGTGTGGTCGGCCGGGGTGACGTCATCGTCGTCCAGTGTGCATTCGAACTCGCCCTCGAAGAACCGGCCCGGCTCGACGACGTTGTCCGGGTCCACCAGCACGATGTCGAGGGTCAGTGTGGTGAAGTGCACCGGGTCCACAGCGCAGTCGAGCTGGTCGTCTGGGAGGAACGGGTAGGCGTGCAGCTCGCCCGCGCCCGTGTGCACCAGGTCGCCGCCCACGAGGATCCGGCCGTTGGTGCCGAGGCCCGCCAGCGTGGTGGTGCTCGGCACGGTGGGGACCAGCAGTGAGCCGGGCAGCTGGGCGAGGCCGCCGATGTTCACCGTCGTCGCGGACGGTGCGTTCCACAGGATGTGCGTCGCCAGGCTCGCGAAGTAGGGGTCGGTCAGCGGGTCGACCAGGAGCCCGTCCGGTGTCAGCAGCTTGTCGACGTTGAGGCTGACCTCCGTGCCGACGATGTTGACGACCACGGCGGCGTCCGGCGGCACGGCGAGCAGCTGCAGGGAACGTCCGAGGTCGCCCTGCGCCACCAGGGCTGCGCCGTCGAGGTTGAAGACCTGTGTGGTGGAGACCCCGTCACCGGTCAGGGTGATCGCACCGTCGGTGACCTCGGCGACCCCGGTGCTCGGGAGGCCGGCGTACGCCGCGGACTTGGGAGCCAGCTGGCTCCGGAGGTCGAAGTACGGCGCGGTCGCGGCGGCGATCCCGGTGTCCACCGTGCCGCCGTGGGGGTCCAGGTCGGATCCGTCGGCCACACCGCCGCCCACCACGACGTCACCGCCAAGGCCCTGCCCCACGTCGACGTGGGTGCCGGCTGAGGCGGCGAGGTTTCCGCCGACCGCGAGCATGTCGCTGCCGGCGTACGGCACGACATGTGAACCGAGCGCGGTGACGCCGACCGCGTAGGCCCCGGGGACCTCGCGCGCGAAGACGGCGTCACCGAAAGCGACGACAGTGCCCTCGGCACCGGCAGCGGCCCCGCTGACGCGCAGGCTCCCACCGACCAGGACCGAGACGTTGCCGTCGTAGGCCCCCGATGGCGGGCCGAGCTGCAGCGCCGGCCAGGTGGCCGGGCAGGTGTCAGTGGCGACGAGCTTCGAGTTCGTCGCCAAGACTGCTGTCGCCGCGGGCACCCCCCCGATAACCGCCGACGCAGCCAGAAGGCATGCAGCAACGGCCCCCGAGAAGGTGTGGCGGCTTAGGGTCGCCACGAATCGATATTTACATCCGCTCGACCATCTCCGCAGGAGAACCGCCGAATTCGTCGAAACAGGTCGACGCGACGGCTGGCTCACGCGCGGATGATGACACCCCAAGGGGTATCCATCGCAATCCGGATTCAGCCGATCGACTGGCCCGCCGCGCGCAGGTTCTGGCAGGCCTCGACGACCCGCGCCGCCATGCCGGCCTCGGCCGCCTTGCCCCATGCCCGAGGGTCGTAGACCTTCTTGTTCCCGACCTCGCCGTCGACCTTGAGGACGCCGTCGTAGTTGCCGAACATGTGCGCGGCGACGGGCCGGGTGAAGGCGTACTGGGTGTCGGTGTCGACGTTCATCTTGACCACACCGAAGTCGACTGCCGCGCTGATCTCCTCCGGCGTCGAGCCGGAGCCGCCGTGGAAGACCAGGTCGAACGGCCGGGAGTCCTCGGGCAGGCCGAGCTCCTTGTTCACCGCCTCCTGGGCGCTCTTGAGGATCTCCGGGCGCAGCTTGACGTTGCCCGGCTTGTAGACGCCGTGCACGTTGCCGAAGGTCAGTGCGGTGAGGTAGCGGCCGTTCTCGCCGGTGCCCAGCGCCTTGACCGTGGCGATGGCGTCCTCGGGCGTGCTGTAGAGCTTGTCGTCGATCGCACCCTCGACGCCGTCCTCCTCGCCGCCGACCACGCCGACCTCGATCTCCAGGACGATGTTGGCCTTGCGGCAGGTCGCTAGGAGCTCCTCGGCGATCTGGAGGTTCTCGTCGAGCGGCACCGCCGAGCCGTCCCACATGTGCGACTGGAACAGCGGCTGCTCGCCGCGCGCCACCCTCTCCACAGAGATGTCGAGCAATGGCCGGACGAAGCCGTCGAGCTTGTCCTTGGGGCAGTGATCGGTGTGCAGCGCGATGTTGACCGGGTAGCTCTTGGCCACCTCGTGGGCGTACGCCGCGAACGCGACCGAGCCGGACACCATGTTCTTGATGGTGGGTCCCGAGAGGTACTCCGCGCCGCCCGTGGAGACCTGGACGATCCCGTCGGAGCCGGCCTCCGCGAAGCCCTGGAGGGCGGCGTTGAGGGTCTGGGACGACGAGACGTTGATGGCCGGGAACGCGTAGTTGGCCTTCTGGGCCGCGTCGAGCATCTCGGCGTACTTCTCATGGGTGGCGATCGGCATGGCATCAGCCTATTGCGCGGGCCGGCCGTCACCCCCGCCAGGCGTCATCCCCGGACAGGTCCGCGTGGGTGCGCACCCACGCGTGCATCGCGATCGCGGCGGCGGCCGAAGCGTTGATGGACCGGGTCGAGCCGAACTGCGCGATCGAGAACGTCGCATCGCAGGCCTCGTGGGCCGGCGCGGACAGGCCGGGGCCCTCCTGTCCGAACAGGAAGCAGACCCGGCGCGGCACCTCGGTGGTCTCGAGGTGCAGGGAGCCGGGCAGGTTGTCGATGCCCCACAGGGCTACCGGCCCGCCGGGCTGGTCGCGCAGGTGCGCCGCGAGCGACGGCACGTCCTCGTGGTGGACGACGTGCTGGTAGCGGTCGGTGACCATCGCGCCCCGCCGGTTCCAGCGCCGGTTGCCGACGATGTGCACCTCCCGGGCGAGGAACGCGTTCGCGGAGCGGACGATCGTGCCGATGTTGAAGTCGTGCTGCCAGTTCTCGATCGCGACGTGGAAGTCGTGCCGGCGGGCGTCCAGATCGGCGACGATCGCGGCCATCGTCCAGTAGCGGTACCGGTCCACGACGTTGCGGCGGTCGCCCTCGGCGAGCAGCGTCGCGTCGTACTGCTCGCCGGTCGGCCACGGGCCCTCCCACGGGCCGAGCCCGACCTCGGCCGGCCCGTGCGGCATCGGGTCGTACGGCGCCCGCTCGTCCTCCTCCTTCTCTGGCTCCTGCTCTGGCTCCACGTCGCGACAGTAGACACACCAGCGGATGTACACGGAACGGTCGGCTGGCGTACCCGGACGGCAGGTACCGTTTCCGCGTGACCGCGCTCCCGGACCTGCACGTGTTCGTGGAGCCGATGCTGCTCGGCATCAAGTGGCTCGACCCCGACTGGCTGCTGAGCGAGTTCGGCGGCGCGTTCCTGTGGGTCAGCCTCGCGATGGTCTTCGTCGAGTGCGGACTGTTCTTCCCGTTCCTGCCGGGTGACACCCTGCTGTTCGCGCTCGGGCTGTTCATCGCCGGGGGCAAGTACGACGTGCTCGGCATCGACAACAAGGCCGCCGGGCTGGCGGTCGCGATGTCGATGCTGACGGTCGCGGCGTTCCTCGGCAACGTGGCCGGCTACGAGATAGGCCGCCGGATCGGGCCACCGCTCTACCAGCGCGATGGCCGGATCATCAAGCGAGCCCACCTAGACAAGACCAGCGCGTTCTTCGAGAAGCACGGCAACAAGGCGCTCGTGATCGGCCGGTTCGTGCCGTTCGTCCGGACCTACATCACCGTCGTTGCCGGCGTGACGCTGATGGAGCGGCGCCGGTTCTTCACCTGGAGCGCGGTCGGCGCGGTCCTGTGGGTGGTCAGCGTCACCGCGCTCGGCTACTTCCTGGGCGAGACGTTCCCGGCGCTCGGGGAGAACATCGACTACGCCGTCCTCGTCATCCTCGGGTTCTCGGTGATCCCGATCCTCTACGAGTACATCAAGCGCCGCCGCCGCCGCGAGCGGGAGCGCCGGGCCGCGGCCGCCAAAGCCGGGTCCGGGGAGCCGGCCGTCGAGGAGGCCCAGGCCTGATTCAACGGGGCCGGGTCTCGACCAGGTGGCCGAAGGCCACGAGCCGCTCGTCCGAGTGGAACAGGTCCGCACACGTCGTCAGCGTGAGCAGCTGGGGTGCGGTGATGGGCCCGACGCCGTCCGCGTCCGGGTTGACCGGCTGCGGCTGCTGCACCCACTCGGCGGTGAACGGCACCTCCAAGTCGTCGCCGCCGGTGTCGAGCTCGTAGACGTAGATCGCTTCTGCGGTCTCGACGACGACCTGGTCACCGGGCTCGAGGTCCGGCATGTCCCGCAGCGGTTCGCCGTGCGTGATCCGGTGGCCGGCGATCGCGAAGTTCCCCGTCTCGCCCGGACCGGCTGTCTCCGGGAGGTGCCCGAAGCCGGCCGCGAGCACGTCGTCCGACGTCCCCTCCAGCAGCGGTACCTCGTAGTCGTCGCCGAAGTCCGGGATCAGCACGACCGCGGTGGCGGTGCCGTGATCGGTCTTCACCTCGACGGCTCCGTCCCGCCAGGCCTTGTGGAGGTCGTCCACGGTCTCGGCCTGGCGGCGGTGCGAGACGTACGTCGTACCCCACAGCTGCCACACGACGACGCCGACGATGACCAGGCCGGCGAGCACGAACAGGATGCCGGCGGCCCGGAGCGCACCACGCCGCGACCTCGTCGTCTTGCCGCCCGGCCTAGCCGGCCGCGCGCGCGGCGTCGAGGTCGGCCTTGGTGAGCACCGGGCGGAGCTCGAGTCCGACGTCGGCGAGCGGGTTCTGGCCCTCCGGGCTGCGGTCGATGGCGCAGACCACGACGTCCACGGTCGCCCCGGCGTCGCGCAGCGCGTTCGTCGCGTCGCGCACCGCCCCGCCCGTCGTGACCACGTCCTCGACCAAGGTGATCCTCCGCCCGGCCACGGCAGGTCCCTCGGCGAGCTTGCAGGTGCCGTACTCCTTGGCCTTCTTGCGCACGAACAGCGCCGGCAGCCCGGTCCGGCCGCTCAGCACGGTCGCGATCGGGATCCCGCCCATCTCGAGGCCGCCGAGCAGCTCGGTGCCCTCGGGGACCAGCTCGACCATCGCCTCCGCCACCCGCGCCAGCAGTTCCGGCGAGGTCTCGAAGAGGTACTTGTCGAAGTACTCGTGCGACACCTGCCCCGACCGGAGCGTGAACGTGCCGGAGAGCCGGCACGCGGCGTCGATGTCGGCGGCCAGGGCTCCGTCTGCGGTCACGGAGCCATCCAACACCCCGATTCGTCTGCGCCCGTGAGCGGGGGAACACACGTCAGCCCGCAGACGAATCGTCAGTAGCGTGAGGGCGTGACTCCCCTCGCGAACCGGCTGCAGGGCATCGCCCCGACGATCTTCACCGAGATGTCGGCGCTGGCGGTGCGGACCGGCTCGGTCAACCTCGGGCAGGGCTTCCCCGACCAGGACGGGCCGCCGGAGGTGATCGCGGAGGCGGTGCGGGCACTGGAGCACGGCGCCAACCAGTACGCACCCGGTCCCGGCCGGCCGGAGCTGCGGCAGGCCGTCGCGCGGCACCAGCAGCGGCACTACGGCCTCGAGCTCGACCCGGACCGGCAGGTCGTGGTGACCACCGGGTGCACGGAGGGGATCGCGGCGTCGCTGCTGGGACTGGTCAATCCTGGCGACGAGGTGGTCGTGCTCGAGCCCTACTACGACTCCTACGTCGCGGTGATCCAGATGGCCGGGGGCGTACGCCGTCCGGTGACGCTGCGGGCCCCGGAGTTCCGGCTCGACGTCGATGGGCTCCGGGCGGCGGTGACTCCGAAGACCCGGTTCGTCCTGCTCAACAGCCCGCACAACCCGACCGGCACCGTGCTCAGCCGGGAGGAGCTGCAGGCGGTCGCCGACGTGGCGGTCGAGCACGACCTGGTGGTGATCACCGACGAGGTCTACGAGCACCTCACCTTCGGCGCCGCCGAGCACGTGCCCCTGGCGACGCTGCCCGGGATGTTCGAGCGGACGCTGACGCTGTCGAGCGCCGGCAAGTCCTACTCGTTCACCGGGTGGAAGGTCGGCTGGGCGACCGGCCCGCCCGAGCTCGTGGGCGCGGTGCTGGCCGCCAAGCAGTGGCTCACCTTCACCTCCGGGTCGCCGCTGCAGCCGGCGGTGGCCCTGGCGCTCGACGAGGAGCAGGAGTTCCCCCTGGCGCTCGCCCGCGACCTCCAGGAGCGGCGAGACCTGCTGGTCGACGGGCTCCGCGCGGCCGGGCTGACGGCGTACCTCCCCCAGGGCACCTACTTCGCCACCGCGTCGGTGCGCGATCTCGGCTGGCCGGACGGGCTGGCGTTCTGCCGGGCGCTGCCCGAGCGGGCCGGGGTCGTGGCGATCCCGACCCAGGTCTTCTACGACGACCAGACCGACGCCGAGGGTGGCCGAGACCTGGTGCGGTTCGCGTTCTGCAAGACCCGCGAGGTGATCGAGGACGGTGCCGCCCGACTGGCCAAGGTCGACCTCACCGCCTGAGCTGTCAGGCCGGGCTGCGGGCCCGGAACCAGGCCAGCGACTCCGGGCGGAGCAGCAACGCGACGGTGGCCGCGCACGCCGCCAGCGGCACCAGCATCACGACGAGGGCGCCGACGACGCTGATCAGGCAGAGCAGGCTGGCCACCCCGGCCGAGACGGCGAGGCCCGTGGCCGCCCAGCGGACCCGACGCCACGCGAGCAGTGCGAGCGCGGCGGCCGCTGCTGACCACGCCATGACCACCGCGCACGCGACGTAGGTGCTCGTCTTCAGTTCGGCGTCCGTCAGGCCCTGGTCGGCGAGGTCGGGGTTCTCGCGGTGGGCAGCCTCGATCAGCGCGTCGGGCGACGCGAGCATCACGATCAGCACCAGGCCCAGCAGCCCGAACACCGCGGCCGTGGACAGCCATGCCAGCACGCAGGCCCACGTCACCGACGCGGGTCGCCGGACGAGCGGGACGGCGCCAGTCGGGGCGGCGGCGTACGGCGTGGGGTGCAGCGGCGGGGTGGTCGGGGGCGGGAGGTCGAGCAACGGGTCCCGGCCGGTCGGCCCGGTCGGCGGCGCGGGCAGCGGGGGCGGCTGCGCGGGCGCTTCGCGCGTGATGCCGTCGTACCAGTCCCGGGACGGCTGGAACCACAGCATCACGGTCGCCGCGGTCACCATCGCCGGGAAGGCGCTGGCACCGGGCAGCCCGACGAAGAAGAAGCTGGTGACGAAGAGCGGCACCGCGAGCCCCGACAGCGCGAGCCGGGCGCCCTTGGAACGGTGCAGGGCGTACCAGCCGAGGACCGCCGCCGCCGCTGCCGAGACCGCCGTGACCGTCCACACGACCCGCAGCAGCGTCAGCATGCCCTGCACGCCGAGGCCGAGCTGGTCACCGGGCGGGCGGGAGATGTAGTCCTCGACCGCCTCCTGGGTGTCGAGCGACTGCAGCACGGCACCCTGGCTGAGCGCCATCAGTACGACGACGACCGACCCGCCCACGACCAGCCACCCGGCCACCGTGGCCTGGGGCGGGCGCACAGACTTCGGCTCGCTCATGGCACCAGTCTTGCTCGCCCGTCACTCACGAGCACCCGGACCCCGCCCAACGGTCGCGAAGCCGTGGTCAGTCGGCGCGTAGCACCAGCCCGTCCTCGCCGCGGTCGACCACGACCGCGCCGCCGTCGTTGACCTCGCCGCCGATCAGCATCTTCGAGAGCGGGTCGCCGATCGCCGACTGGATGAGGCGGCGCAGCGGCCGGGCGCCGTACGCCGGGTCGTAGCCGGTCTCGGCGAGCCACTGCCGGGCCGCGTCGGTGACCTGGATGGTGATCCGCCGGACCGCGAGCCGCTGCCCGAGCAGGGCGAGCTGCAGGTCCACGATCCGGGCCAGCTCGTCCTGGGTGAGGGCGTCGAAGACCACGATCTCATCGAGCCGGTTGAGGAACTCCGGCTTGAACGACGCGCGCACGGTCGCGAGCACCGACTCCTTCTTCTTGTCCGGGTCGAGGGTCGGGTCGACCAGGAAGCCGGAGCCGAGGTTGCTGGTGAGGACCAGCAACGTGTTGCGGAAGTCGACGGTGCGGCCCTGGCCGTCGGTGAGCCGGCCGTCGTCGAGCACCTGGAGCAGGATGTCGAAGACCTCGGGGTGCGCCTTCTCGACCTCGTCGAGCAGGACCACGCTGTAGGGGCGCCGCCGCACCGCCTCGGTGAGCTGCCCGCCCTCGTCGTACCCGACGTAGCCGGGCGGGGCACCGACCAGTCGCGAGACCGAGTGCTTCTCGGAGTACTCGCTCATGTCGATGCGGACGATCGCCCGCTCGTCGTCGAAGAGGAAGTCGGCCAGCGACTTCGCGAGCTCGGTCTTGCCGGTGCCCGTGGGGCCGAGGAAGAGGAACGAGCCGGTGGGCCGGTTGGGGTCGGCGATGCCGGCGCGGGAACGGCGTACGGCGTCACTGACGGCACGCACGGCGTCCTTCTGGCCGATCAGCCGCTCGCCGATCACGTCCTCCATCCGGAGCAGCTTGGCGGTCTCGCCCTCGAGCAGCCGGCCGGTGGGGATGCCCGTCCAGGCCTCGACGACGTCGGCGATCTGCTCGGCCCCGACCTCCTCGCCGACCAGCGGCTCGACGTCGGAGCCGTCGGTCTCCTCGACCTTCGCGATCTGGTCCTCCAGCGCCGGGATCCGGCCGTAGAGGATCTCGCTGGCCGCCTCGAGGTTGCCCTCACGGGTCAGCTTGTCGGCCTCCATCCGCAGCTGGTCGAGCTGGCGCCGCAGCTCGCCCTCGCCCTCGAGCGAGGTCTTCTCGCGCTCCCAGCGGGCGTCCAGGCCGCGCAGCTCCTCCTCCTTGTCGGCGAGGTCCTTGCGCAGGGCGGCGATCCGCTCGACCGACGCGTCGTCGGTCTCCTTGTCGAGGGCGAACTCCTCCATCTTGAGCCGGTCCACCTGGCGGCGGAGCTGGTCGATCTCCTCCGGCGAGGACTCGATCTCCATCCGCAGCCGGGACGCCGCCTCGTCGATGAGGTCGATGGCCTTGTCCGGCAGCTGTCGGCCGGTGATGTAGCGGTCGGAGAGGGTCGCGGCAGCGACGAGGGCGGCGTCGGTGATGCGGACGCCGTGGTGCGCTTCGTACTTCTCCTGGATGCCCCGCAGGATCTGGATGGTGTCCTCGACGGTGGGTTCACCGACGAAGACCTGCTGGAACCGGCGCTCCAGGGCAGGGTCCTTCTCGATCCGCTCGCGGTACTCGTCGAGCGTGGTCGCGCCGATCATGTGCAGCTCGCCACGGGCCAGCATCGGCTTGAGCATGTTGCCGGCGTCCATGGCGGAGTCGCCGCCGGCGCCCGCACCGACGACGGTGTGCAGCTCGTCGATGAACGTGATGATCTGGCCGCCGGAGTCCTTGATCTCCTCGAGCACGGCCTTGAGCCGCTCCTCGAACTCGCCGCGGTACTTCGCGCCGGCCACCATCGCGGCCAGGTCGAGCGACAGCAGCCGGCGGCCCTTGAGGGAGTCGGGCACGTCGCCGGCGACCACGCGCTGGGCGAGCCCCTCGACGACGGCGGTCTTGCCGACGCCGGGCTCACCGATCAGGACCGGGTTGTTCTTGGTACGCCGGGACAGGACCTGGATCACCCGGCGGATCTCGGCGTCGCGGCCGATGACCGGGTCGAGCTTGCCCTCCTCGGCGGACCTGGTCAGGTCGACGCTGTACTTCTCCAGAGCTTCGTACGTCGACTCGGCGTCCTGGCTGGTGACCCGCCGGTTGCCGCGCACCGCGGTCAGTCCCTCGCGCAGCCCGGACTCCGTGAGCCCCTTGTCGTTGAGCAACTTCTGCGCGGAGGCTGTGCTGTTGTCTGGGACCCCGGCCAGCGCGATCAGCAGGTGCTCGGACGCGACGTACTCGTCCTTCATCGACTGCGCGAGGTCGAGCGCGGCGGCCAGCACCCGGGTCAGCGCCGCGGACGCGCCGGGCTGCTGGACGGTGCTGCCCGTCGCCCGGGGCAGCGCGGTCATGACGGTCTCGGCCTGTCCGAGCAGCACGCGCGGGTCGACGCCGGCCTTGCTGACCAGCGTCCCCGCCGTACCCTCGGCGTCGCGGAGCAACGCCACGAGCAGGTGCACGGGCTCGGTCGACGTGTTGCCGGCGGTGGTCGCGGCGAGCTGGGCGGCCTCGATCGCCGTGCGGCTGCGGGTGGTGAACTTCTCGGCGCCGAACTGGCTCATCTGATGCGTCTCCTGCGGGCGGTTCGGGGTTGGTCTGGCGTCATTCTTCTCAACGTCGGCAAAGTTGAGTCCATTCCACTCAACTTTGACAATCTGTGCGATACGGCGGTGGAAATCTCCACAGTTGGTTGACAATTCCGCCGTGCTGCCGCGGCGACCTCTGCGCTGAACCTAGTCTCGACCCGACGCCTACTGATCGCTCCCTGCGTCAGCGGAGCTCGGCGTCACTCCTGGGGAAAGGCGTGGCAGTGGGCTTCTGGCAGGTCGACCTCGCCGGCAACACGATGCAGCGCGCACAGCTCCTGCTGGACCTGCGCCAGCGCGAGCAGCAGGCACTCGAGCTCGCCGACACCGTCCTGCAGGGCCTGGTCGTCGCCAAGCTGGCCCTCGACCTTGACCAGCCGGTCAAGGCGAACGACGCGCTCTCGGCGTCCATCGCCTCGACCAGCCGCGTCATCACCGAGCTGCTCGGCAGCCAGCACAACTCCCTCGACCTCCTTCGCAGCGTCCCCGCCGCTGTCGTGACCCCCACCCCCAACGACCTGCAGAGGAACCCCCGATGAGCGCAGTCGCGCCGCGCACCCGACCGGTGCGCGTGGTGATCGTCGATGACACCGATGACCTGCGCGAGCTGCTCCGCCTCGCGCTGAGCCGCGGCGGCATGGAGGTCGTCGGCGAGGCTGGTGACGGCCTGGCCGGCATCGAGGCGGTGCGCCTGGAGCAGCCCGACGTCGTGCTGCTCGACCTGTCGATGCCCGTGATGGACGGCCTCGAGGCGCTGCCGAGCATCCGCCACCTCGTCCCCGCCGCCAAGATCATCGTGTTCTCCGGCTTCGGGGCCACCAGGATGTCCGAGCGCGCGCTCGCCACCGGAGCCGACGGCTACCTGCAGAAGGGGATGTCTCTCAAGCGGATCCTCGACTACGTGCGCGGCATCGTCGACGGCACCGTCGACGGCATGGCCGACCGGTCGACGCCGGCGCTCACCCTCGTGCCGTAGGGCCGAGCCCATTGGGGTAACTCACCGTTCGGTCAGCATCTGCAGCGTTCGAACGCCATGGAACCCCACCGAACGGTGAGTTACCCCTGGCGGCCGCGGCGCCAGACCACGATCGACTGGTTGCCCTGCTGCTTGGGGCGTACGGCGGGCACCCGTGTGCCGGAGGATGGCATCCGGCCGGTCACGGTCTGGCGCAGCGCCTCGCGGGTGGCCTCGAGCTCGGCGAGCAGCTCCTCGTTGCGCGCCGAGAGGGCGGCGACCCGGTTCTCCAGGTCGAGGATGCGGCGTACGCCCTCGATGCCGATGCCGGCCGAGGTGAGGTCGGAGATCTCGCGAAGCAGGTCGATGTCGCGCGCCGAGTAGCGGCGGCCGCCACCACCGGTGCGGCCGGGCCTGATCAGCCCCAGCCGCTCGTAGGTGCGCAGCGTCTGCGGGTGCAGGCCGGTCAGCTCGGCCGCGACGGAGATCACGAACACAGCAGCGTCCGGGGACGGAGCCCCGAAGAACGGCTGCCGATCGCTCATGCTTTTCCGCTATGCGTCAGTAGGGGCGTGCTTGCGCCGCGCTGGCACAACCCGCGCAAGGACGGCCGCTTCGCGCGCAGCGCGTCCCCCGCGTCGTTCCGTGGGGTGGTCATGAACCCGCCTCGGTGAACAGGTTGGCGCGGAGGGACTGGTCGTTGCCGGCGGCCCGATAGGCGTCGACGGCGGCGCGCGCTTCGGCGTTCAACGCGCCGGGCACCTGGACCTGCACGGTGGCGAGCAGGTCGCCCATGGTGCCGTCCTTCTTGCGCGACCCCTTGCCGCGGATCCGGAACGTGCGGCCGTTGGGCGTGCCGGCCGGGACCTTCACCGTGACCGGGCTGCCGCCCATCGTCGGGATCTTGATCTCCGCACCGAGCGCCGCCTCGTCGAAGGAGATCGGTACGTCGAGGGTGAGGTTGTCGCCCTTGCGGCCGAACAGCCGGTGCTTCGAGACCTGCACCGTGACGTAGAGGTCGCCGGCGGGACCGCCGTTGACGCCGGCCGAGCCCTTGCCCTTGAGCCGGATCCGCTGGCCGTCCTTCACGCCGGCCGGGATCCGCGCCTGGATGCTCCGCGCGGACAGTCCGTGGCCGCTGCCGTGGCAGGTCGGGCACGCCTCGTCGTAGATGAGCTGCCGACCGCCGCACTTGGGGCAGGTCTCGTTGAGCGAGAACGCACCGCCGCCAACGGCGTTGACGATGAAGCCGGCGCCCTCGCACTCCGGGCAGATGTGCGGACGGGTGCCGGGCTTGCCGCCGGTGCCGTTGCAGTCGGGGCACGGCGCGTCCGAGGTCAGCCGCAGCGAGATGGTGACGCCATCGATCGCGTCGGTGAAGCCGATCGTCGCGGTGGTCTCCGCGTCGGAGCCCTTCTGCGGCCGCGGCTGGGCCTGAGTGCGGCCGCGCCCGAAGCCGCTGAAGAGGTCGCCGAACATGTCGCCGATCCCTCCGCCCGCACCGCCGGCGCCGCCGCGGTCCCGCAGCAGGTCGTCGAGGTTGAAGCCGCCGCCACCACCGAATCCGCCACGGAAGCCGCCCGAGCCGTAGAGCTCGCGCATCTCGTCGTACTTCTTGCGCTTCTCGGGGTCGCCGACGACGTCGTAGGCCTCGGCGACCGTCTTGAACTTGTCGTGCTTGGCGTCGTCGCCCGGGTTGGAGTCGGGGTGGTTGGCGCGCGCCAGCTTGCGGTAGGCCTTCTTGATCTCGGCGTTGGTCGCGTCCTTCTTCACGCCGAGCTCGGCGTAGAAGTCCTTCTGGGCCCAGTCGGGCCGGAAGCCCTCGGTGGTGGCCATGCGCGCACCTCCCCTCCGCTACTCGTCGTTGTCGTTCGGTACGTCGCTCGCTGCCGTGGCCTCGGCCGGCTCCTCCGGAGCCGTTTCCGGGGCCGGCTCGGTCGGACCCGACACCGGGTCGACCACCAGGACCTGGGCGGCGCGGACCACGCGGTCGCCGATCCGGTAGCCGGCCTTGGCGATCACCTTGCAGGTGGTCACCGTGACGTCCGGGTCCTCGCCGATGTGGCTCAGCGCCTGGTGGAACATCGGGTCGAACGGATCGCCTACCGCGCCGAACTTCACCAGGCCGACGCCGGCCAGGATCCGCTCCAGCTGCTCCGCGACGGCCTTGAAGCCGCCCTCGAGCTCGCCGTGCTCGCGGGCCAGGTCGATGGTGTCCATGACCTCGGTGATCGGGGCCAGGGCGGCGTACGTCGCGTTCTGCTTCACCAGCTCCCGGTCGCGGTCGACCCGGCGCTTGTAGTTGAGGTATTCAGCCTGGACCCGCTGCAGGTCCGCGGTGCGCTCCGCGAGCCGGATCTGCAGCTCGGTGAGGTCGTCCTCCTCGATCGAGGGCTGGGCCATCACCGGCTCCTCCTCGAGCTCGGTCTCGGTGGCGATCTCGGAAGCCGACTCCGGGAAGGAGCCCGCCTGCGCGGGCTCCTCCTCGGAGGTCACGTCCTCGCGGGGCGTGTCGGTCACTTGTTCTCGCCCTCTGCGGCGTCGTCCGAAGCGTCGCCGGCGGTGTCGTCAGAGCCCTCGGTGGGCTCGTCGACGATCTCGGCGTCGACCACGTCGTCGTCGGCCTCACCGGTCGCACCGGTGGTTCCGCCGGCGGCCGCGGAGTCGGCCTCGGCCGCGGCGTACATGGCCGCACCCATCTTCTGGCTCGACTCGCCCAGCTTGGTCACGCCGGAGGTGATCTCCTCGGCCGAGGCGTCGGTGTTCGCCAGCGTCGCCTTGAGCGCGTCGACGTCGGCCTGGACCTCGGTCTTCACGTCCTCGGGGACCTTGTCGGTGTTGTCGGCCAGGAACTTCTCGGTCGTGTAGACGAGCTGGTCGGCCTGGTTGCGGGTCTCGACGGCTTCCCGGCGCTGGGCGTCGTCGGCGGCGTACTGCTCGGCCTCCTTGACCATCCGGTCGATCTCGTCCTTGCCGAGCGCCGAGCCGCCGGTGATCGTCATCGACTGCTCCTTGCCGGAGGCCTGGTCCTTGGCGTGGACCTGGACGATGCCGTTGGCGTCGATGTCGAAGGTCACCTCGATCTTCGGCACGCCCCGCGGCGCCGGCGGGAGGCCGGTCAGCTCGAAGTTGCCGAGCGGCTGGTTCTGCGACCACATCGGCCGCTCGCCCTGGGCCACCTTGATCTCCACCGAGGGCTGGTTGTCGTCGGCCGTGGTGAAGATCTCGGAGCGCTTCGCGGGGATGGTGGTGTTGCGCTCGATGAGCGTGGTCATCACGCCGCCCTTGGTCTCGATGCCCAGCGACAGCGGGGTCACGTCGAGCAGGAGGACGTCCTTGACCTCGCCCTTGAGCACGCCGGCCTGCAGCGAGGCACCGACCGCGACGACCTCGTCGGGGTTGACGCCCTTGTTGGGCTCCTTGCCGTTGAGCAGCTCCTTGACCAGGTCGGTCACCGCCGGCATGCGGGTCGAGCCGCCGACCAGCACCACGTGGTCGATGTCGGGGATCGCGACGCCGCCGTCCTTGAGCACGGCCTTGAACGGCTCGCGGGTCCGGTCGAGCAGGTCGGAGGTCATCTTCACGAACTCCGCGCGGGTCAGCTTCTCCTCGAAATGCAGCGGGCCGGACTCACCGTGGGTGATGTAGGGCAGGTGCACCGTGGTCTCGCTGGACGCCGAGAGCTCGATCTTGGCCTTCTCCGCGGACTCCTGGAGGCGCTGCTTGGCGATCTTGTCCTGCGACAGGTCGACGCCGTTGTTGTCCTTGAACTTCTTGACCATCCACTCGACGATCCGCGAGTCCCAGTCGTCGCCACCGAGGAGGTTGTCGCCGGAGGTGGCCTTCACCTCGATCGTGGAGAAGCCGTCGTCGTCCTTGCCCACCTCGAGCAGGGAGACGTCGAACGTGCCGCCACCGAGGTCGAAGACCAGGATGGTCTGGTCGCCGTCGCCCTTGTCGAGGCCGTAGGCCAGTGCGGCCGCGGTCGGCTCGTTGACGATCCGCTGCACGGTGAGGCCCGCGATCTCGCCGGCCTCCTTGGTGGCCTGGCGCTGCGAGTCGGAGAAGTACGCCGGCACGGTGATGACCGCGTCGGTCACGGTCTCGCCGAGGTAGGCCTCCGCGTCGCGCTTGAGCTTCTGGAGCACGAACGCGCTGATCTGCTGGGGCGTGAAGGTCTTGTCGTCGATGGTGACCGACCAGTCGGTCCCCATGTGCCGCTTGACCGACCGGATGGTCCGGTCGATGTTGGTCACCGCCTGGCGCTTGGCGACCTCGCCGACCAGCACCTCGCCGTTCTTGGCGAAGGCGACGACCGAGGGAGTGGTCCGGGCGCCTTCGGCGTTCGCAATGACGGTGGGTTCGCCACCCTCGAGGACGGCGACGACGCTGTTGGTCGTGCCGAGGTCGATGCCGACCGCTCGTGCCATGTCTGGTTCCTCTTTCGTGTTCTAAGTTCGGGGTTGAGTCCGATCGACTCAACTTTGCTCACTCGGCTCAACGCTACTGGGCGCGCCCAGTGTTCCCGAACCGGGGGAGCAATTTTCGGGGCTACCGTTGGCTGGGTGGACCTCAAGGCGGAGCTGCACGAGAAGCTGCGGGTCACCCGTGGGGTGCTGGTCGCGAAGTGCGAGGGGCTCTCGGACTACGACGTGCGCCGGCCGGTCACCGCCAGCGGCACCAGCCTGCTGGGCCTGGTCAAGCACCTGATCGGCATGGAGCGGGTCTACCTCGGCACCTCGTTCGACCGGCCGCCGCCGTTCACGCTGACCTGGGTCGAGGACGGGTCGATCTGGGACGGCGCCGACATGTGGGCCACCGAGGACGAGCCGCGGGAGTGGCTGCTAGACCTCTACGCCCAGGCGTGCGCGCACGGCGACGAGACCATCGCGGCGCTCGACCTCGACTCCCCGGGCTCGGTGCCGCACTGGGACGAGGAGCGCCGGGCCACCACGCTCGGGGTGCTGCTGATCCGGATGGTCGACGAGACCGCCCACCACGCCGGCCACGCCGACATCTGCCGGGAGATCATCGACGGCCAGGGCCCTCCCGACCGCGACGAGGTCGGCGACGACGCGTTCTGGTCGTCGTACGTCGCACGCGTCCAGGCCGCCGCCGACGCGTTCCGCAGGCACTGATGAGGGGCCCCGTCGCGGCTGCGGTCGTGGCCGGAGTGCTGCTCGCGGGTTGCACCGAGGACGAGCCGCCCGCGCCCTCCACAGCGCCCACCGCCAGCGTCGACCGGCTCCATCGACTCCGGCTCCATCGACTCCCTCGCCATCGACTCCGGCATCGCGGCTCCGTCGGCTCCTCCGCCGTCATCCGCTGCCGCGCCGGTCCCGCGAGCAGACCCCGATGACCTCCACGTGGCGACCGCGATGGCCGCCGTGCGGCACCTGGCCGGGACCATCGGCCCGCGGCACGGCACGTCGCCGGCGTACTTCCGGGCCGCGCAGTGGGTGGAGACCGAGCTCACCCGGCTCGGGTGGACCGTGGAGCGGCAGCGGTTCCACACCCCGGGAGGGGTCTCGTGGGGAGTACCGGTGCCGGCCGGGCCGTCGGTGAACCTGGTCGCCACCCGGGGTGACGTCGTGCCCGGCGAGCCCTGGCTGCTCGTCGGCGCGCACCTCGACACCGTGCCGCAGGCGCCGGGCGCCGAGGACAACGCCTCCGGCATCGGCGTGCTGCTCGCGACGGCCGAGGCGCTGGCGGGCCACCGCACCCGGCTGCCGGTGGTGCTGGTGGCGTTCGGCTCCGAGGAGCCTCGCGGCCAGAGCGACGCGGACCACCACTACGGCTCGACGGCGTACGTCGAGTCGCTCACCCGGGCCCAGCGCCGGACCCTGCGCGGCATGGTGGCCATGGACCGGGTGGGGGTCGGGGACGTGGTGCCGGTCGGCTCGGCGTACGAGCCGGATGCGTTGTCGGACGAGCTCCGCGAGGCGGCCCGCAGGGCCGGAGTGCCGACGCTGGTCGACACCTACCAGAAGTCGAGCGACCACTGGTCGTTCGTGCAGGAGGGGCTGCCCGGCGTCCGGCTCGGGAGCACGCCGTACGCCCAGTACCACTCGGCCGACGACGTCCCGTCCGTCGTGGATCCCGCGCAGCTCGAGCGCACGGCGCGACGTCTCTTGGTGGAGGGCTCAGCTGAGGACGGTAGCGTCGGCGGACTCACCCACCACAGGAGCCGCCATGTCTGCCCGGACTCGCCCCGCCCTCGCCATACCCGTCGCCGTGCTCGCCTTCGCGCTCGTCGCGGGTGGCGGCACTGCCGTCGCCACCGCCGCGGCCAAGATCGCGGCCAAGAACTCGGTGACCTCGAAGTCGATCAAGAACAACAACGTGAAGTCCCAGGACCTCAAGGACGGGTCCGTCGAGTCCGTGGACGTCGCGGACGGCTCCCTCGGGTCGGGTGACGTCGCAGACGGGGGTCTGGGGACGTGCAAGATGCTCGCTCGCCTCCGCGGACGTCAAGGACGACGGCCTCACCGGCGCTGACGTCGCGGAGAGCAGCCTCGGCATCGTGCCCAACGCGACGGCAGTGGGCGGCGTGCAGGTCACCCCGCTGTCCGTGTCACTTCAGTCTGGTGCCGCCGCGGTGCCGGTGCTGAGCCAGTCCGGAACGGTCCTGAGCCTCGACTGCACCGGAAGCCTCAACCTCACCTACAGCCGTGCAGCCAGCGGGCCCCCGATGGTGTTCACCAGCCTCGGGGATCCCAACAACGTGTTCGTGGAGTCGCTGGCCCCGGGCGAGACCACGATCGCCAATCTGACCGACGGGCAGTTCACGGCCGCCATCGTGTTGGCCGGCGGCGGGTCAGTCACCGCGGCGTTCGCGGGGATCTACGAGCTCAATCTCAACAACGGCGCCAACGACTGCTTCTATCGCGGGACGATCACCCGGATTCCCTAGGGTTTCGTCGGCGACGGGGCCGGCGGCATCGAGGTCGGGACGGGTGACGGCACGCTCGACGGCATCGCGGTCGGGGTCGGCGCCGGCGGCACCGAGGTCGGTACGGGCGACGGGGCGCCCGACGGCACCGCGGTCGGGGTCGGCGCCGGCGGCATCGAGGTCGGAGCGCCGGTCGGCATGGGGCTGGGCACCTGGCTGGGCATCTGGCTGGGCATCGGGCTGGGCACCGGGCGGTGGGTCGGCCTGGGGACCGGGCTGGGGGTCGGGTGGTCGGCGACCCGGCCATCGGACCCGGGCAGCGCCCCGGCGGCGACCGCCCCGACCAGCGAGCAGACGCCCACCCCGGTGATTCCGAGCAGTGATCCGGCGGCGATCCGGCGGCGCCGCAGGATCCGCGCCCCCTCACGTGCGGCGGCGCCGCTCAGGTCGGGCATCGGGCCGAGCTCCTCGAGCTCGTCGGCGATCCGGCCACGCAGCTGTTCGGTGGTGGGGCTCATCGGGTTCCTCCGTTCGGGTCAGAAGGCAGCGCGCCCGCTTCGACGCGCTCCTCGAATGCTTCGCGCAGCAGCTCGCGCAGCCGCTCGAGGCCTCGGCTCGAGAGCGACTTGACCGTCCCGGCGCTGCAACCGAGAGCGACCGCGGTCTGATCCACGCTGAGGTCCTCCCAGTAGCGCAGGACGACGGCCGCCCGGGTCCGTGGCGGTAGCTCGGCCAGCGCACCGAGGACAGTCACCACCCGGTCCGGGTCGCGCTCGGAGCGCTGCGGGTCGGCAAGCGCGAGCAGCTCCCGCTCGCGACGCGACCGCCGGCGGCCGTCGAGGAAGGTTCGCACCAGCACCCGGTGCGCGTACGCCGCGGGCTGCTCGACTCCCGGCCAGGCGACGTACAGCTTCACCAGAGTGGCCTGCACGAGGTCCTGGGCAGCGTGGGCGTCGCCCGTCAGCAGCCGGGCGCGGCGGTACATCCGCTGCTGCTCGATCGTTGCGAACTCCGCGAACTCGGCATCACGCCGTCGCTCTGCCATGGCCCTCCCGGGTCGTGGGTCCGGGTCGGACCCCT
>CAWDBZ010000019.1:0-63657 GCA_963800715.1 uncultured Actinomycetota bacterium
TGATGTCGTGCAGGTCGCGGGCGAAGCGGGTGCGCTCGTTGTCGACCGCGAGGCGGGAGTTCTCGAGCTGCGCGTTGACGAGGTCGATGTTGCGGGTCATGACCGCGCGCAGGCCGAAGACCGCCACCGAGGCGGCCATGATCCCGAACGCCGTGCCGACCTGGCTGCCCCAGTCCTCGCGGGCGCCGAGAGCGATCGTCCCGACGACCAGGGCCACCGCGATGGGTGCGGCCACCCGGAACGGGAAGACCATGACGCACGCGACGCTGACGTAGACCGTGCAGGCCATGCCGGCCTCGCCCACGCAGGCGATCGTGATCGCGCCCAGCCCGACCAGCGCGCCGAGGTAGGGCAGCGACCAGCTGAGCGGTGGGGTGTCGATGAGCCTCTGCCGGTCGGCACGGGCCCGCACCCACAGCGACATGTAGACGGCCGCGAACGCGAGCGTGCAGGCCATCCCGAGCACGCCGCGCAGCTCGTCGCGGTGAGTCCAGCCCTCGTGGAGCGGGTTGGCGAGGAAGAAGAGCCAGATGCCGGCGAACAGCGGACCCAGCCGACCAGTCGAGCCGGGGGTCGAGACCCCCGGCCCCGGGGGGTCCGGCCGGGACTGGCTCACAGTCAGCACCGTAGTCACACGCGAGCGGTGTCCTTGCTCATCCGCCACGCCGCGCCGAGGACGAATACCGTCAGCCAGCCGAGTGCGTTGACGCCGGCGTACCAGGGCAGCTCGCCGGTGAGCGGCGCCCGGGTGATCTCGGCGACCCCGAACATCGGCGTCCACTGGGCGATGTGCCAGATCAGGCTCGTGTGGTCGTCGATCGGGATGAACACGTTGCCGAGGAAGGACATCAGGGCCAGGCCGGGGCCGAGGATCTGCATGGCGTTCTCGCCGGGCACCAGGTATCCGACGAAGACGCCGAGCGCCGCGAAGACGAGCGTGCAGAGGATGGCGAGCACGGCACACGAGACCCAGATCCCGACGGGCATGTCGGGCTTGCCCTGGAAGACGCCGACGACGTTCACGACGGCCACCGCGACGGCGCCCATGACGAGCGCCACCAGCGCCTTCATCGAGATGTAGACGACCGGGCTGAGCGGAGTCAGCCGGAGCTGGCGGGACCAACCCACGGCCCGCTCCATGGCGACCATGGCGCCGGACGAGGCGGCGGTGAGCGCGGCGCCGTACAGCGCCATCGACACCATGATGTACGCCGCGACGTTGCCGCGGCCGGCGTCGTCGTTCCAGCCCTGGCTGCTGCCGAAGGAGAGGAACAAAGCGCCGGGAAAGATCAGCGTGAAGATGATCGTGCGCCGGTTGCGGACCATCCGCTTCAGCTCGATCCCGAGGATCGTGGCGTTGAAGCCGCCGAACGGCGGGACCCTGCGGGTGGTCGGGTCGATCGTTGCGGTGGTCATCACTTCTCCTCGTGGGTCAGGCTCAGGAAGGCGTCCTCGAGTCCCTTGGAGGTGATCTCCAGGTCTCGGGCGTCGGTCTCGGTCAGCAGGTAGCGGGCCACGGCGTCGCTGTCCGTGGCGTGGAGGATGACGGTCTCGCCGCGGAGCTCGACACCCTCCACGCCGCCGATGGAGGCCAGGCGGTCGGTGTCGGCGTGGGGAAGCGTGGCCCGGACCGAGCGGCCGGCGGCGAGCGCGCGGATCTCGCTGCCCGACCCGTCGGCCACGATCCTGCCCCGGCTGATCAGCACGATCCGGTCGGCGTACTGGTCAGCCTCCTCCAGGTAGTGCGTCGCGAACAGCACGGTCCGGCCCTGCTCGGCGTCGCGCCGGATGGCGGACCAGAAGGTACGCCGGCCCTCGACGTCCATGCCCGTGGTCGGCTCGTCGAGGAGCAGCAACGCGGGGTCCGGGAGCAGTGCCATCGCGAACCGGAGCCGCTGCTGCTCACCACCCGAGCACTTGGCCACCTTGCGGTCGGCGATGCCGGTGATGCCGGCGTTCTCGAGCACCTCGTCGACCGGCCTCGAGTCGGCGAACAGGCTGGCGGTGTAGGCCACCGTGTCCCGGACGCTGAGGTCCTTGATCAGGCCGCCGGTCTGCATCACCGCGCTGACGAGGCCGCGGGCGATCGCCTGCCGCGGCTCCAGGCCGAGCACGCTCACCTCGCCGGTCGTCGGCCTCGACAGCCCGAGCACCATGTCGATGGTCGTGGTCTTGCCCGCGCCGTTCGGCCCGAGGAAGGCGACGATCTCGCCCTGCTGGAGCTCGAGGTCGATGCCGCGCACTGCCTCGACGTCGCCGAAGGCCTTGGTCACCCCCGAGAGCGAGACCGCGGGCACTCTCGTGGTGGCGGCGGTCCTGGAGAGCTGGGTTGTTGTCATGGCTCCAGCGTTCTGCTTCCGGGCATCTTGGCCCTGGCTGGAGCGTCATGAAGGCGGCATGACAAATGTCAGTCACGACTCCGGCCGAGTCTGCGGTGTCGTACCTGCATGAGGGCGCTGCTGCTGGGCACCGTCTTGGCGCTCGCCCTTGCGGCGTGCGACGACCCGGACCGCTCCGCGTCGCCGTCAGCCCCCTCGCCCTCGCCGCTCTCGTCGACCTCGACTGGTCCCACGGCGCAGGCGACCACGCCGGCCCCGCCGGTCGAGTACAAGGTCCTCGCGACCCAGCCCGTGCCTCTCGACATGCAGGGCGTCGCCCTCGTCGGTGACCACGTGGCCTTCGTCGAGTCCGCGAACGCCTTGGTCTGGATGAGCTGGGCGACCGGAGACCGCACGACGGCCTACCGGTCGAGATACGGGTCTCACCCTGGGCGAGAACAACGACCGCTACCGATACCTCGTGGACCAGCCCGACCCGGAGGGTGACCGCCCCGAGAGTCCGCGTCAGTACATCGCGCTGGACATGCTCGTCGGCCGGATCGCGGAGGTCGATCTGCCCGTCGGAGCCACCATCGCCGGCGGGCTGGGGGTCACCATCGTCGGCGAGCTGAACGACGGCGTGATCGCCGTTGTGCATCCTCGCGATCGCAGGGGCGACCCTTGGCGCGCCGGCGTGGCTGGAACGAGCTGATCCTGCGGGTCGGGTAGCGCGCCGGACGTCATCACAATCGTGGAGACGGGTGCACGATCGTGATGACGTCCCACTCAGAAGGTGTGCTCCGGGCCAGGGAACGTCCCGGCCTTCACGTCGTCGGCGTACGCCTTGGCCGCGTCGAGGAGGACGCCGTGCATGTCGGCGTACTGCTTGACGAACTTCGCCATCTTCCCGGTCCGGAGGCCGAAGGCGTCCTGCCAGACGAGCACCTGGCCGTCGGTCTCGTTGCCGGCGCCGATGCCGATGGTCGGGATGCGGAGCTTGCGGGTGATCTCGCCGGCCACGTCGCCCGGGACCATCTCCATCACGACCGCGAAGGCACCGGCGTCCTGGATCGCCTCGGCGTCGGCGAGCACGCGGGCGGAGGTCTCGCCACGGCCCTGGATCCGGTAGCCGCCGAGCGCGTGCTCGGACTGCGGCGTGAAGCCGATGTGCGCCATCACCGGGATGCCGCCGCGGGCCAGCAGCTCGATCTGCGGCACCATCTCGACCCCGCCCTCGAGCTTCACGGCGTGGGCCCCGCCCTCCTTCATGAACCGGACGGCGGTGAGGTAGGCCTGCTCGGGCGACGCCTGGTAGGAGCCGAACGGCAGGTCCCCGACCACCAGCGCGCGCTTCGTCGAGCGGGACACCGCCCGGGTCAGTGGGATCAGCTCGTCGACGGTGACCGGCAGCGAGGTCTCGTTGCCAAAGACGTTGTTGGAGGCGCTGTCGCCGACCAGCAGCACGTCGATGCCGGCCTCGTCGAAGGTCTGGGCGGCGTACTGCTCGTACGCCGTGAGCATCGTGAACTTCTCGCCGCGCTCCTTCATCTCCCGAAGGTGGTGCGTGCGCACCTTTCGCACCGGGGCGGGCGCGTCGGCCTTGGCCGGACCGGTTCCGTAGGGAGCGGTCTCTTCGCTCATCGTCGAGCTCCGTTCAAGTCGTCTCGCAGCTCCCTGATGGAGTCCACGGACTACTGAAAGGCTAACGACGTACGCGCGGGTAACCCTCTGTGTTTGTCGTCACGAAGCATGAGCCCGCGCTGCCGCGTCGGCCGCGGCCTCGAGCTCGGCGACCACGATCTTCCGCATCCTCAGCATCGCCTCGATGGCGGCAGTCGCGCGCACGGGGTCGGGGTCCTCCATCAGCTCGTAGAGGCGCTTCGGCACGATCTGCCACGACAGCCCGAAGCGGTCCCTGAGCCAGCCGCACACCGACTCCTCGCCGCCGTCCGCGGTGAGCGAGGTCCAGTAGTGGTCGACCTCCGCCTGATCGGCGCAGGTGACGGAGAACGAGATCGTCTCGGTGAAGCCGGCGTGGTCGGGGCCGCCGTTGATGCCGCGGAAGGTCAGGCCGTCGAGGCTGAAGTCGCCGGCCATCACCGTTCCCGGCTCGCCAGGGCCGGACTCCGTGTAGCGGGCCATGTGCCCGATCCGGGAGTTGGGGAAGATCCTGGTGTAGAACTCGGCCGCCTCCTCCAGCTCGTTGTCGAACCAGAGGCAAGGGCTGATCGCGGGGTTCGCTGCGAGAGTCATGTCAGGACAGACCGGGCGACGTACGCCGACTCATCGCGCGCACATCGCGCGCCCGATCAAGCCGTCGTCTCTAGACTCGAATCGTGGACTTCTATTCGGCGTACGCACACGGGTTCGCCCGCGTCGCCGCCTGCACGCTGCCGGTGGCGATCGCCGACCCGGCGGCCAACGCGCGCGCCGTGCTGGCCCAGGCGAAGGAGTGCCACGACAACGCGGTGGCGGTCGCGGTCTTTCCGGAGCTGTGTTTGACCGGCTACGCAATCGACGACCTGCTCCTGCAGGACACCCTGCTCGAGGCCACCGGTCGCGCGATCGACGACGTGGTGCTCGGCAGCGCGGACCTGCTGCCGGTCCTCGTCGTCGGCGCCCCGCTGGTCCATGGCACCCGTGTCCTCAACTGCGCGGTGGTGATCCACCGCGGCCGGATCCTCGGGGTGTCCGCGAAGTCCTACCTGCCGACCTACCGCGAGTTCTACGAACGCCGCCACTTCGCGCCGGGCGACGACCGGCGCGGCGCCACCATCGAGGTCGACGGGGCCCAGGTGCCCTTCGGGCCTGACCTGATCTTCGCCGCCTCCGACCATCCCGACCTCAGGCTGCACGTCGAGATCTGCGAGGACATGTGGGTGCCGGTGCCGCCCAGCGCCGAGGCGTCACTCGCCGGTGCGACCGTGCTGGCCAACCTGTCCGGCAGCCCGATCACGGTCGCGCGCGCCGAGGACCGCCGGCTGCTGGTCCGCAGCGCGAGCGCACGCTGCAACGCGGCGTACGTCTTCTCCGCCGCCGGGCAAGGGGAGTCGACGACCGACCTGAGCTGGGACGGCCAGACCATGGTCTACGAGAGCGGCGAGCTGATGGCCGAGGGGCCGCGGTTCCCCGAGGGGCCGGTCTGCACGATCGCCGACATCGACCTCGGCCGGCTGCGCCAGGACCGGCTGCGGCAGGGCACCCACGACGACAACCGGCGTACTCATGCAGAGCGGATCGCAGCATTCCGGACGATCGAGTTCGAGCTCGACGCGCCCACGGGTGACGTCGGGCTGCGCCGCAAGGTGGACCGGTTCCCGTTCGTCCCGGACGACCCGGAGCGGCTCGCGCTCGACTGCTACGAGGCCTACAACATCCAGGTCTCCGGGCTCGAGCAGCGGCTCACTGCGATCGGCCAGCCGAAGGCGATCATCGGTGTCAGCGGCGGCCTCGACTCGACGCAGGCGCTGATCGTCACCGCGAAGGCGATGGACCGGCTCGGTCGCCCGCGCTCCGACATCCACGCGTTCACGATGCCGGGGTTCGCGACCGGTGAGACCACGAAGTCCTACGCCACCCGGCTGGCCAAGTCGCTCGGCGTCACCTTCGAGGAGCTTGACATCCGGCCCGCGGCGAAGCAGATGCTCGACGACATCGACCACCCGTTCGCCGATGGTCAGCCGGTCTACGACGTCACGTTCGAGAACGTCCAGGCCGGACTCCGCTACGACTACCTCTTCCGGCTGGCCAACCACCGCGGCGGCATCGTGGTCGGCACCGGCGACCTCTCGGAGCTGGCGCTCGGCTGGTGCACGTACGGCGTGGGCGACCAGATGTCGCACTACAACGTCAACGCCGGGGTCCCCAAGACGCTGGTCCAGCACCTGATCCGCTGGGTCGCCGAGACCAACCAGTTCGACGAGGGGACCAACGAGCTGCTCGAGGAGATCCTCGGGCAGGAGATCACGCCCGAGCTGATCCCCACCACGGAGGGCAAGAAGCCGCAGGCGACCGAGGACTCCGTCGGCCCCTACTCGCTCCAGGACTTCTCGCTCTTCCGAGTCCTCCGCTTCGGCGACCGGCCCTCCAAGATCGCGTTCCTGGCCTGGCACGCCTGGCACGACGAGTCGGAGGGGGAGTGGCCGCCCGGCTTCCCGGACGAGCGGCGTACGTCGTACGACCTGGGCGCGATCCGTTCGTGGCTGGAGGTCTTCATCAAGCGGTTCTTCGCCAGCCAGTTCAAGCGCTCCGCGTTGCCCAACGGCCCCAAGGTCAGCGCCGGCGGCACCATGTCTCCCCGTGGCGACTGGCGGATGCCGTCGGACGCCCACCCCACGGCGTGGCTGGCCGAGCTGGAGAACGTGCCGAAGAAGTAGCCGGGGAACTTTGCCTCGCCTTAGCCGCTCGCTGGTTCGCGCTTAGCCGCTTCGCCGAGACGGTCTCCGTGTCAGATCGACAAACGATCACACGGAGGAAGCAATGAAGAAGGTACTGCTGGCAATCGCCGCAGTGGTAGTGGCCACGGCTCTCGGCGCGGGCGCCTGGGCGGCGTTCGGCGCCGAGGACGACGACGAGAACACTGCCCGCGGGACCTGCGACAGCCGGGTCACCGAGCTGTCGGTCGAGAACGAGGACGGCGGCATCGAGGTCTCCTTCGAGCTGCAGTCCACGGCACCAGGCGAGACCTGGGACGTCGTGCTCCAGCAGGGCGACACAACCCTGCTCGAGGGCCAGCGTCAGACCGACGAGGACGCCGAGCTCGACCTCGACGCACCTGCCGACGAGAACGGCAGCAACGAGTTCACCGCGACCGCCACCCCCGCCGACGGCGGGGAACCCTGCACCGCCACCCTGACCCCCTGACCTGACTCACCAAGGAGCATCAACATGAACCGCACGACTGCACTGATCGCCGCCGGCGCCCTCGTCGCCGCCCCGCTCGCCACCGTCCTCGCCGCCTCGCCGGCGTCCGCCGACACCACCAAGCGTGGCGTCTGCGGCCAAGGGAGCTACGAGTTCCAGGTCGACCGCGAGGACCGAGAGGACGGCGGCGGCTTCGAGGTCAGCGCCGACCTCGACCGCCTCGCCCCGGGGTCCAGCTGGACCGTCGTCATCAAGCACGACGGCCAGCGGGTCAGCAAGGTCACCCGCACCGCCGACAACGAGGGCGAGCTCGACGTCGACGTGAACCGGCCGAACACCAGCGGCTCGGACGCCTTCCGCTTCAAGGCCGTCCCGGCCGGCGGCGGCGCGAAGTGCGCCTCCACCATCACGGTCGGCTAAGAGCCACGCCGCCCTAGGGCGCACCCAGCTCCACGACCACCCTGGCGCCGCCGTACGGCGAGCGACCCAGCGACAGACCGCCACCGGACTCAGTGGCGGTCTTGTCGACGATGGAGAGGCCCAGGCCGGTGGAGCCGGTGCCCGAGGTGCCGCGGCGTGCCACGTCGAGGCCCTCGGGGAAGCCGGGCCCACCGTCCTCGACGGTCAGCACCAGTCCGCCCTCGGGGCGCGCGGCCAGCGACACCGCCACCGACGTCCCGTCGGGCGCGTGGGTGAAGACGTTCTCGAGCAGTACGTCGACGACTGCGACCAGGTCCTCCTCGGAGGCGCGGACCAGGGCCGGCCCGGTGACGTCGCTCGCAAACGTGAACGGACGCTCCTGCTCCTCGGCCAGTGGCTCCCAGAACCGCGCCCGCTCGGACAGCACGGCCACGCCGTCGGACGAGGCCACCAGCCCCTCGCGGTCGGAGCGCCTGGCCTCGCGCACGACGTGGTCGACCATCGCCTCGAGCTCATCGAGGTCGGCGGCGAGCCGGTCGCGGTCGGGACCGTCCGGCAGCCCTTCGACCCGCAGCCGCAGCGTGGTGATCGGCGTGCGCAGGCGGTGCGAAACGTCGGCCACGCCGGCCCGCTCACGCTCGAGCAGCACCTGGATCCGGCCCACCAGCCGGGTCAGCGCCGACGCCAGCTCGCGCACCTCCGGTGGTCCGGTCGGCGCCACCGGCTCGGGACGGGTCGGGCCGCCCAGCGCGCCGGCGTACGACGCGAGCGCCCGGATCGGCTGCACGAACGAACGTCCGAGCCGATCGGCCAGCGCGACCGCACCCGCGAGCAGCGCCAGGCCGAGCAGCAGGAGTACCACCCAGCTGCGCAGGATCCCGGACTCGGACCAGCCCGGTTCGTGCACCACCACCCGGATCACCGGGGTGTCCTGGGGCCGGGCGGTGCTTCCCCCGAGCGAGACCGGCACCAGGAACTCGGCGCCGTCGGCCGCGTCGTCGAGTCGCGCGCGTCCAGTGTTGCGGGCGTCGACGACCCGGTAGTCCTCGCCCGGATCCGGCCCGACGTCGGTCGACAGGTCGTCACCGGGGTAGAGCACGGTCGTGTCGATCCCGGTGTCGCGGTTGATCTTGTCCAGGTAGGCACCGACCGCTCCTCGGTCGTCGCCGGCGCCTGACACCACCGTCTCCGTCGCCTGCACCTCGAGGGCGGCCCGCGAGATCCGGTCCTCGAGCGCGTACCCGCGCAGCAGCAGCGCCATCGGCACCAGCATCGCCAGCAGCACCATCGCCACCGCCGCGGTGACCGTGGTGATCAGGCTGCGGCGCACGGGTCAGGACTCCGGCGCGGCGAGGCGGACGCCCACCCCGCGGACCGTGTGGAGGTACTGCGGCTCGGCCGCGGTCTCCCCGAGCTTGCGGCGCAGCCACGACAGGTGGACGTCGACGGTCTTGTCCGAGCCGCCCCAGGCCTGATGCCAGACCTCGCTTAGCAGCTCCTTCTTGGTGACCACCTCGCCGGCCCGCTCGGCCAGATGGCGAAGCAGGTCGAACTCTCGAGGGCTGAGCTCGACCGGCTCGCCGTCCAGGGTGATCCGACGTGCCGCGACGTCGAGCTCCAGGCCGCCTACGACCAGGCTCTGCCGCGGCGTGCGCCCGCCAGCCGTACGCCGCAGCACTGCGCGGATGCGGGCCTCGAGCTGGGCGGTCGTGTACGGCTTGACCACGTAGTCGTCCGCGCCGGCGTCCAGGCAGCCGACCAGGGACGGGTCGTCGTCGCGGGCGCTGGCCACGATCACCGGGACCTCGCTGACGGCGCGCAGCATGGTCAGCACCTGGGTGCCGTCCACGTCGGGCAGCCCGAGGTCGAGGATCACCAGGTCCGGGCGAGTCTCGATCGCGCGCTGCAGCCCCTGCATGCCGGTGACCGCGGAGTCGACGGCGTAGCCGCGCTGGTCCAGCGAGCGCATCAGCAACGGCCGGATCCGGTCGTCGTCCTCGATGATCAGCACCTGCACCACGTCGCGAACCTAGCCGGACCCGTCGCGAGTCCGGCGGGTCCGACCCCGGCCTTAGCCATCCCTTAGCACTCCCATAGTCCCGCGACTCCCGGCGCTCGGCCACGATGGGAGGGTGCCCCCGCCCTCTCCCTCGCGCCGCAGCCTGGCCTGGACCCTCGGCTGGCTGCTCGCGGCCGCGCTCTCGGTCGCGGTCGGCGTGGTCGTGGTGAACCAGCTCGGGGCCAGCAGTCGCGACCGCGGCCCGATCGGCGACAACGAGCTGATCCGCCAGGCCGAGCTCACAGAGGGCTCCGCCACCCCCGACCCCGACGCCGAGGTGGTCCGCCGCTCGATCGACGAGGAGTTCGGCTCGTTCGTGGTCGAGTGCCGCGGGATCTACGCCTACGGCGTCGAGGTGGTCCCCGACGAGGCCGCCGGCTGGCGGGTCGTCAGCTTCGAGCGGGGCCCGGACGACGACGTGGACGCCGTCTTCGCCCAAGCTCGGCGCTCGATCGACATCGAGGTCTTCTGCAACCGTGGTGAGCCGACGGTCGCGGAGCTGGAGCGCAACGAGCTGCCCGAGGACGACTGACCGTCGACGAGGGTTTGTCACCGATCCTCCCGGGCAGCCTTCCGAAGAAGGCGGATCGAACAGGAGGCCTCGGGCATGTACAGCTCATCGGGTGGCGGCGGCGGAGAGCTCCGCTACGACAACGTCGCAATGAGCGAGGCGGCGTGCGCGCTTCGGTCGAGCACCGCCAGTCTCGACTCGGCCGGCGGATCCGCGCCCAGCGGTGGCGACTACGGCGCGGCCGCACCGCTGGTCGCAGCCATCGTCGGCGCGGTGTCCGACGCCGGAGCGAGCCTCGCGGCCGAGGCCAGCGTGCTGGCCGGCACCGTCGACGTGGTGAGCGCCAGCATGCAGTCGACCGACGCGCTGCAGGCCGTGGACGTGCTCCGCACGGGGAGGCTGCCGTGACCGTCGAGACCAAGCTCGAGGGCGAGCCGACCGCCATCAACGACGCCGCCGCCTGGCTGCGCGGCCGCTTCGCCAGCGAGGCGTCGAGCGCCGGCGACACGGTCGTCGAGCAGCGCCGCGGCCTCGCCTCGGACTGGCAGGGGTCCGCGGGCGAGGCGTTCGGTGGCCGGGCAGCGACCCTGGGCCATGCCGCCGACACCGTGGCCAACGTCGCCCGCGCGGGCGGCGCGGCGCTCGCGACCCTCGCCTCGGCGATGCGGACGGCGAAGGAGGCGCTGGCCGACGTACGCCAGGGGGCCGCCGGCGCCGGACTCGTCGTGTCGGGCACCGTGATCCACGAGCCGACTCCGGTGCCGGTGCCGAGCCTGGTGCCGCTCGCCCAGCTCGACGGACCGGGTCGAGACGGCCAGCAGCAGGCGGCCGCCCTGTTCGAGGCCTACCAGGAGAAGGTGAAGGCCTACCGCCGGGCGGCCGACGACGCCCGGGACATCTTCAAGGACTGGGACAAGGCGCTCACCGGTGCCATTTCGGACTGGTCGATGGACGACACCAAGCTGGCGCTGAAGGTCGGCAGCCTGATGGTCAGCGCCGCGGGCGCCGGCGTGAAGCTGCGACTGTCCCCGCAGCTGGCCCGCCAGGCGGCCGAGCACATGGATCTGGCCCGGTCGGCGCGCCGCACGGCGTACGAGATGCTCAACGGGAAGCTGCCGTTCAGCCAGCAGGCCTACGACGACCTGATCGGGTGGGGCCGCCATGCGCAGAACTCGGCGGACGACCTCCTCGCCAGCTCGCGGAACCCGGACACGCCCAAGGGTGTGAAGGCCCTCGGGCACGGGGTGGGGGTGCTGGGGGCGGGCTACGGCGCGTACTACGACATGAACCACGGCGAGTCGACCGAGCAGGCGGTCGCCTCCAACGCAGGCGGTCTGCTGGCCGGCACCGCGGCCGGAGCTGCCGCCGGAGCTGCGGCCGGCTCGATCGTGCCCGTCGGAGGCACCCTCGTCGGGGCTGGCGTGGGCGCCATCGTCGGGACCGGGGTCGGCGTCGTCACCTCGGGGGCCATCGACTCCGCGTTCGAGAACGGCGTCGACGGCATCGGCGACGCCGGGGACGCGGTGGCCGACGGGGTCAGCGACCTCGGCGACATGGTCGGCCTGTGAAGGTTGCCAGGCTCTAGCCACTCCGTGGTTCGCGCATGGCTGCGTCCCAGCCTCGGCTTGCGTGGTTTCGAGACGGGCGCAGAGCGCCCTCCTCAACCACCGGTGGTTGTGCAGAGCGCCCTCCTCAACCACCGGTGGTTGTGCAGAGCGCCCTCCTCAACCACCGGTGGTTGAGCAGAGCGCCCGTCTCAACCACCGATGGTTGAGCAGAGGCCAAGCGTTGCGCAGGCGCGCGTCGAGATGGTGGCGTCTCGAAACCTCCGCAGCGCGCGCTGGGACGCGACCACGGGCGCCGTACGGCGACCTCTAGGCTCACCCCATGGGCAAGCAGGAAGACTTCGTACTGCGCGCGCTCGAGGAGCGTGACGTCCGGTTCGTGCGGCTGTGGTTCACCGACGTGCTCGGGTTCCTGAAGTCCGTGGCGGTGGCGCCGGCCGAGCTCGAGGGCGCGTTCGCGGAGGGGATCGGGTTCGACGGCTCCGCGATCGAGGGGTTCGCGCGGGTCTACGAGTCCGACATGCTCGCCAAGCCCGACCCCTCGACGTTCCAGATCCTGCCGTGGCGTGGCGAGGGGCCCACCACGGCGCGGATGTTCTGCGACATCGTGATGCCCGACGGCTCCCCGTCGTACGCCGACCCGCGGTTCGTCCTCAAGCGCATCCTGGCAACGGCCGCCGACAAGGGGTTCACCTTCTACACCCACCCCGAGATCGAGTTCTACCTGTTCAAGGACGTGCCGGTCGACGGCGTCGAGCCGGTGCCGGTCGACCGCAGCGGCTTCTTCGACCACACCGCCCAGTCCAAGGGCTCGGACTTCCGCCGCGAGGCGATCACGATGCTCGAGGCGATGGGCATCTCGGTGGAGTTCAGCCACCACGAGGGCGGCCCGGGCCAGCAGGAGATCGACCTGCGGTACGCCGACGCGCTGAGCACCGCGGACAACATCATGACGTTCCGCACCGTGATCCGAGAGGTGGCGCTCAGCCAGGGCATCTGGGCGACGTTCATGCCCCAGCCGTTCACCAGTCACCCCGGCTCGGGTATGCACACCCACGTCAGCCTCTTCGAGGGCGACCAGAACGCCTTCTACGAGGCCGGCTCCGAATACCAGCTGTCCAAGGTCGGCCGCCAGTTCATCGCCGGCATCCTCGCGCACGCGCAGGAGATCAGCGTCGTCACCAACCAGTGGGTCAACAGCTACAAGCGGATGATGTTCGGGGGCGAGGCGCCGTCGTACGTCTGCTGGGGCCACAACAACCGCAGCGCGATGATCCGGGTGCCGATGTACAAGCCGCTCAAGGGTCAGTCCACGCGCATCGAGCTGCGCACCGTCGACGCGGCGTGCAACCCCTACCTCGCGTTCGCGGTGACCCTCGCCGCCGGCATGAAGGGCATCGAGCAGGGCCTCGACCTGCCCCGCGAGGCGGAGGACGACGTGTGGTCGCTCACCGAGCGGGAGCGCACCAGCCTGGGCATCGAGCCGCTGCCCACGAGCCTCAACGAGGCGATCGAGATCGCCGAGCGCTCCGAGCTGCTGGCCGAGACCCTCGGCGAGCACGTCTTCGACTTCTTCCTCCGCAACAAGCGCGCCGAGTGGGACGAGTACCGCGGCCAGGTCTCCGCCTTCGAGCGGGACCGCATGCTTCCGGTCATCTAGAACGCGATGGCCGTCTACAGCCAAGACCGGGTCAACCGGCTGCGCATGGTGCTCTGGGTCGTGATGGCGATCGCGGGACTCACCGCGGTCCTCGCGGCGTTCATCCTGGCGACCGGCGACCATCGCGCCGCGGGAGTGCTGGCGATGGTCGTGGCCGGGCTGCTGCTCGGTGCCGGAGGCTCCGCGCTCAAGCTGCTCGGTGACGCCGAGCGCCCCGCCAAGGTCGCCACCGTCGTGACGGGTGTCCTGTGCCTCCTGTCCGGCCTGGCGCTGGCCGGGTCCTGGCTGGCGTTCCTGCTCCCACTGGTGGGGCTCGGGCTGCTCTTCCTCGCGCTGATCTCCGACGAGGTCGACGCGTGAACCCCCGCATCCTGGTCGTGCAGCCCGAGGTCGACGACCCCGCGCACCTGTTCGGCGACTGGCTCGAGGAGGCCGGCTGCACCCTCGACGTCGCCCATCCGTACGCCGGCGACCCCGTGCCGACCCTGGACGGCTACGCCGGCCTGGTGGTCATGGGCGGCGCGATGGGCGCCAACGACGACGAGGTGTTCGACTGGATCGGTGCGGTCAAGGAGCTGATCCGCGACGCCGTCACCGAGGGTGTCCCGACCCTCGGCATCTGCCTCGGCCACCAGCTCATGGGCGCGGTGCTCGGGGGGCGGGTGACCCCCAACCCGCGCGGCCAGCAGGTCGGGCTGATCCCGGTCGGGTGGACCGACGCGGCGGCCGGCGACCGGCTCTTCGGCGGCCTGGCCACGCCGCGGCGCGGTGTGCAGTGGAACTACGACCTCCTCGTCGAGCCTCCCGCAGACGCGGTGGTCCTCGCGCAGACCCCCGACGGCGAGGTCCAGGTCGCCCGCTTCGGCCCGAACGCCTGGGGTGTCCAGCTGCACCCCGAGGTCGACGAGACCATCGTCGGCACCTGGGTCACCGACTCCGAGCGGGGCGAGCTCGCCGACCGCGGCCTCGACGCGGACGCGCTGTTGGGCGAGATCAAGGCGGCCCGAGAGGAGCTCGACCGCGCGTGGGCGCCGCTGGCCGCGGGCTTCGCGGACGTGGCGCTAGGAGTGTGCTGACCAAGTGCGTGGATGCCAGCGTCGTGAGAGTCGTGCGATGGCACGACGCCGTCCCGAAGGCAGGCTGGGCGCCTTTCGAGGGGCGGCAACAAAGCCAGCGTGCGGCTATCGCGGCGCTGGCGCCGCGCAATTGGTCAGCACACTCCTGAGGCCCCGCGAGATGAGCCGGCCGAGATGAGCCATCCAACGACCGGCGAGGGACGTCTCGCGCGGATGGGGTTCCAGGATCCCGAGTCGGCCAAGACGGATCTGTGGACGCTCGGGGAGGACGTCGCGGAACCGCTGTTGGCGCTGATTGCCCGCACCGCGGACCCGGACCTGGCGCTCAACCGCCTCGTCGACCTGGTCGCCACCCAGGACGACCCCGAGCCGATGCTCCAAGCACTCGTCGACGACGAGGGCACCGCGATGCGGCTGCTCTCGGTGCTCGGCGCCAGCGAGGCGCTGGCCGACCACCTGTGCCGCCACCCGGAGCACTGGCGCGAGCTCACCGATCCGACGATGGGCTCGACCCGCCCCGCGGCGTACGCCGTGCGCCAGTCGCTGCTCGCGGCGGTCGCAGGCAGACCGGACGACGAGGCCGTGGACGCGCTGCGGGTCGAGTACCGCCGGCTCCTGCTCCGCCTGGCCTCCCGCGACCTGACCCACCACCTGGGGGTCGACGATGCCGCGGCCGAGCTCTCCGACCTCGCCGCCGGCACCCTCGACGCCGCGCTCGCGATCGCGCGACAACGCGTCGGAGAAGACGCGAAGCTGGCGCGGCTCGCCGTGGTCGCGATGGGCAAGTGCGGCGGCCACGAGCTCAACTACGTCTCCGACGTGGACGTGATCTTCGTGCACGAGCCAGCGGACGGGGTGGATCCCGACGCCGCGCTCAAGGTCGCCACCCGGCTCGCCAGCAACCTGATGCGGATCTGCTCCGAGCAGACGGGCGAGGGCACCATCTGGCCGGTCGACGCGGCGCTGCGGCCCGAGGGCAAGTCCGGCCCGCTGACCCGGACCATCGCCAGCCACGAGGGCTACTACGAGCGGTGGGCGAGCACGTGGGAGTTCCAGGCACTGCTCAAGGCGCGTGCCGTCGCCGGCGACCTCGACCTCGGCCGGCAGTACGTCGAGATGGTCCAGCCGATGGTGTGGAGTGCTGTCGAGCGGGACGGGTTCGTCGAGGACACCCAGGCGATGCGCCGCCGGGTGATCGAGCACATCCCGGCCCACCATGCCGAGCGGCAGCTCAAGCTCGGCTCCGGCGGGCTGCGGGACGTCGAGTTCGCCGTCCAGCTGCTCCAGCTCGTGCACGGCCGCGCCGACCCGGAGATCCGCCAGTCCACCACGCTCAGCGCGCTCGCCGAGCTCACCCGCCACGGCTACGTCGGCCGAGAGGACGGCGAGGCCCTGCGCGACGCCTACGCCTTCCTGCGCACCCTCGAGCACCGGATCCAGCTGTTCCAGCTGCGTCGCACCCACGTCGTACCCGAGGACGAGCCGTCGCTGCGCCGACTCGGTCGGAGCATGGGCTTCACCAAGGAGCCGGTCCAGGCCCTCGATCGCCAGTGGCAGCACCACCGCCGAGAGGTGCGCCGGCTGCACGAGAAGCTCTTCTACCGGCCGCTGCTCACCGCGGTGGCGCGGCTGGTCGGCGACGAGGCCCGGCTCACGCCGGAGGCGGCGGCCCGGCGGATGGCGGCCCTCGGCTTCGCGGACCCTGACGCCGCACTCCGCCACCTCGAGGCGCTCACCTCGGGGGTGACCCGGACGGCGAACATCCAGCGTCAGCTGCTGCCGGCCATGCTCGACTGGTTCGCCGAGGCGCCGGATCCCGACGCGGGGCTGTTCGGCTTCCGAAAGCTGAGCGAGTCGCTGGGGCGGACGCCGTGGTACCTCAAGACCCTGCGCGACGAGGGCCAGGTCGCCGAGCGGCTGGCGAAGCTGCTCGCCACCTCCCGCTACGTCTCCGACCTGCTCGAGAAGGAGCCGGCCGGCGTGCGGATGCTGGGGGAGGACCTCGCCCCGCTCGAGGCCGAGCAGTACAACCAGCTGACGGTCGAGGAGATGCGCGCTGCGGGCGCCCGGCGCGATGACCCCGAGGCGGCGGTGAGCGCGATCCGCGCCGTACGCCGCCGCGAGCTGTTCCGCGTCGCGGCGGGCGACAGCCTGGGCCTGATCGACGTGGCCGACGTCGGCGCTGCGCTCTCGCGGATCACCGACGCGACCCTCGAGGCCACGCTGCAGGTGGTGCTGGCCTCGGTCGCCCATGCCAAGAAGGCCGAGGTCCCGCCGGCGCGGATGGCGGTCATCGCGATGGGCCGCTACGGCGGGTTCGAGCTCTCCTACGGCAGCGACGCCGACGTGCTGTTCGTGCACGAGCCGGCCGAGGGCGTCGACCAGCACGAGGCGTCGTCGTACGCCCTCGCCGTCGCCAACGAGCTCCGCCGCCTGCTCGCGCTCCCGGGCGGCGACCCGCCGCTGGAGGTCGACGCCGGCCTGCGCCCCGAGGGCAAGCAGGGGCCCCTCTCGCGCAGCCTGGAGTCCCATGCGGCCTACTACGCGAAGTGGTCGAAGGTCTGGGAGGCGCAAGCGCTGCTCCGCGCCGACGCGGTGGTCGGAGACCCGGACCTGCGCCAGCGGTTCGTCGAGCTCGTCGACCCGCTGCGCTACCCGGAGCCGGGACCCTCCGGGACCGGGCTGAGCGAGGACGACGTCCTGGAAGTACGCCGGATCAAGGCCCGCGTCGACCAGGAGCGGCTGCCCCGCGGCGCCGACCCCAACAGCCACCTCAAGCTCGGCCGGGGCGGCCTCGCCGACATCGAGTGGACCGTTCAGCTGCTGCAGATGCAGCACGCCGCGACGGTGCCCGGGCTGCGCACCTCGCGAACCATCGAGGCGCTCGTAGCCGCGCGCGAGGCGGAGCTGATGTCCGAGTCCGACGCCGACACGCTGATCAGCGGGTGGCGGTGGGTCAGCCGGGTGCGCAACGCGATCACCCTGGTGCGTGGCCGGGGCAGCGACCAGCTCCCGCACGACATCCGAGAGCGCGCCGCGGTCGCGAACGTGCTCGGCTACCCGGCCGGCGCCACGGACGAGATGGTCAACGACCACCTGCGGACCATGCGGGTCTCGCACGCGGTCGTGGACCGGGTGTTCTGGGGATGACGTCGGGTCCCAGCGCCGGTGCGGCTGGTTTCGAGACGGGCGCAGAGCGCCCTCCTCAACCAACGGCGGGCGGCGCAGAAGGCCGTCCTCAACCAGCGGCTGAGATCAGGCTCCGCGTCCACCAGCAGGAGGCGCTGGCCGCGCTGGCCGCCGCGTGGACGGCCGGCAAGACCCGGGCCTGGGTGGCGCTCCCGCCCGGCGCCGGCAAGACCCTGGTCGGGCTGATGACCGTCCGGGACCGGGTCGCCGCGGGCGCGGTCGGCAAGGCCGTGGTGCTCGGCCCCAACACCGCGATCCAGGGCCAGTGGGCGGCCCAGGCGGCCGCGCTCGGGATCGACGTCGGCACCGACCGGTCGCTGCAGCACCAGCTCACGGCGCTGACCTACCAGGCGCTCGCGGTCTTCGACCCCGACGACGAGGTCGACGACGACGGGCAGGAGACGGCCGACGCAGGCGTCGAGCCTCTTAAGCTCGCACCACCGGTTCCGGTGGTTGAGGAGGTTACGCAGCAACCGTCTCGAAACCCCGGTGACCCGACCGCGAGTCCCAGCCCCGGCCCACCTGGTTTCGAGACGGGCGCAGAGCGCCCTCCTCAACCAGCGGTTGGCGCAGAGCGCCCTCCTCAACCAGCGGTTGGCGCAGAGCGCCCTCCTCAACCAGCGGTTGGCGCAGAGCGCCCTCCTCAACCAGCGGGGGTGCCGGTCGCGGGCAGCCTTCTCGACCGCTTGCACGAGAACGGCCGCGCGTTCATCGAGCAGCTCAAGGCCGCCGGGCCGCTGCTGCTCGTCCTCGACGAGTGCCACCACCTGCTCGAGGTGTGGGGCCGGCTGATCGGCGAGCTGCTGGACCAGCTGCCCAACGCTCTGGTGCTCGGGCTCACCGCGACCCCGCCCGAGGCGCTCACCGCGGACCAGGCGCTCCTCGTCGACGATCTGTTCGGCACGCCGCTCTACCGGGTCTCGATCCCCGCGGTGGTCAAGGCGGGGGACCTGGCGCCGTTCGTCGAGCTGGCCTGGCTGACCACCCCGACACCGAGCGAGGACGACTGGCTGAAGGAGGAGGCCGAGCGGTTCCGGGAGCTGATCACCCAGCTCACCGACCCGACCTTCGGCTCCATTCCTTTCCTGCAGTGGCTGGACGCCCGGTTCGTGGCCAGCCGGTCGCCGTGGCTGACGCTGGTCAAGGAGCAGCCGGACGTGTGCCGCGCGGTGCTGCGGCTGCACCACGTCGGGATGATCGGGCTGCCGAGCGGCGCCCGGATGCAGGAGGAGCACCGTTCGGCGCCGACCGCGGACGACTGGGTGCTGCTGGTCGACGACTGGCTGACCGGACGGCTCACCAAGACCGGGCTGGCCCAGGACGATCAGGTCGTGGAGGCGGTACGCCGCGCGCTGCCGTCGGTCGGCTACCAGTGGACCAAGCGCGGCATCCGCCGCGGCCGCAGCCCGGTCGACCGCGTGCTGGCGCGTTCGGCGTCGAAGTCCGCCGCCGTCGTCCAGATCTGCGCCCACGAGCACCTCAACCTCGCCGAGCGGATGCGGATGCTGGTCCTCTGCGACCACGAGCGCGCCGGCGCGACCCTGCCCGCGGACCTCACCGGGGTCATCGACCAGCAGGCCGGCTCGGCGCACGCGATGCTCGAGGCCCTGGTTGACGCCCCGGAGACCAGCGGGCTCAACCCGATGCTCGTCACCGGCAAGACGGTCGCCGGGGCCGGGGCCACCCTGCACGCATTCCTCGCCTGGCTGCCTGATCGCGCCCTCGCGGCGTCGCTGCGGGTCGAGCCCCTCGGAGCGGGCTCGACGCTCCAGCAGATCCTTGGCCCGTGGGAGCCCCGGCAGTGGGTGGGGCTGCTCACGACGTACTTCCAGGACGGCCACTGCCAGGTCCTCGTCGGCACCCGCGCCCTGCTCGGCGAGGGCTGGGACGCGAAGCGGATCACCGGACTGGCCGACGTCACCGCGGTCACCACGATCACCTCGGTCGTGCAGACCCGCGGCCGCGCGCTGCGCACCGACCCGCTGTGGCCCGAGAAGGTCGCGGTGAACTGGTCCCTGGTCTGCGTCTCCGACAAGCACCCCAAGGGCGGCAACGACTGGGACCGGCTGGTCCGCAAGCACACCGGCTACTTCGGCATCGACCCCGAGGGGCAGATCGTCGACGGCGTCGCCCACCTCGACCCGCTGTTCTCGCCGTTCGTGCCGCCCCCGGTCTCGGAGTTCGACGCGACCAACGCGCGGGCCACGGTGCGCAGCGAGCAGCGCGCCACCATCCGCGACCAGTGGCAGGTCGGGCAGCCGTACGTCGACACCGCGGTCTACGGCATCCGGATCAAGGAGCGCGGCGTCGCCGGCGGATTCGGGTTCGGCCTCGGTAGCGGCCCGGCGGACGTGGTGCTCCGCCCCGACGCCGCCGAGCTGCGCGGCCTGCGTAGCCACGCGAGACGCGACCGGGCCACCTCGCTGCTGGTCGGCGCCGGTGTGCTGGCCGCACTGGTCGCCGGGGTCGCGGGGGCGCCCCTGGTGCTGGCAGGGGGAGTGCTCGTGGGCGTGGCCGCGGCGTACGCCCGGGTCCGCAGCCACCTCCGCCACGGCGAGGAGCTGCTGCACGGCGCCGAGGAGGCTCCCTCGGTCATCCGGATCGCGTCCGCCGTCGCCGACGGACTCCTCAGCGCCGGGCTGGTCCGGCGTGGCTCCGACTCGGTCGAGGTGGCCCTCGACGCCGACGGCGAGTACCGCTGCGTCCTCCACGACGTCGACGAGGTCGAGGCCGAGGTCTTCGCGACCGCCCTCGACGAGGCTGTCTCGCCGATCAACCTGCCGCGCTACCTCTTGCCGCGCTGGGTGCGGACCAAGAGGGACGTCACCTGGTGGCGGTCGCTGTGGGCAGGCTTCGGCCGCCTCAAGCCGGACGGCGTGGTCTGGCACGCCGTACCGACCGTCCTCGGCCTCAACGCCGAGCGCGCCGCGGCCTACGCCAAGGCCTGGGACCACTGGGTCGGCGGCGGCGCCCCCATCTACACCGGCTCGCCCGAGGGGCAGGGCATCCTCGCGGCCCAGCAGGCCACCGACCCGTTCGCGGCCAGCACCGTCATGCGCAGGCAGTGGTCCTGAGCGTCAGTCGCTGAGCCACGCCATCACTCCGGCGTCCCTGGCGATCAACATGGTGGTGAACAGGGCAGCGACGAGCAGCAGCGTGGCCAGGTGCAGCCATCGCGTCCTGCGCGGCAGCACGGCACCGCGCGTCCAGAGCGCGACCAGGCTGGCCCAACCGGCCAGCCCCGCGACGACGGGACCGATCAGCACCGCGAACAGCATCCCCAGCACCCAGAGCTCGTCCACACCGGGCGGCTGCCAGGAGTGACCGGCGGAGTAGGGCAACAGCACGAACAGCGGGAAGGAGACAGCGCAGACCGTGGCCAGGGCCAGGGCCAGGCGCGCGTCGGACGCCTGCTCCTGGCGGACCACACTCGCGATTGCCATGGCCACAGAATGGCAGCCCGGTAGCGAGGCCCGCCATGGATGAGGCACAGAAGACGGTCCGCGGTCGGTGGGCTCCGGCGCGCGGGCTCAGCCTCCGACGCTCTCGAGCACCTTGCCCAGCAAACGCCTGAGCTGGTTGGCCTCGTTGGGGGAGAAGTCGAGGGAGGCGAACAGCTCCTTCGGGACGTGCGCCACCCGCTCCCGCAGCGCCCAGCCCTCGTCGGTCAGCTCGATCAGCACCCGGCGCTCGTCGCTCACGTCGCGACGGCGTATGACGAGCCCCGCCGACTCGAGCCGCTTGAGCAGGGGGGTCAGTGTCCCGGAGTCGAGGCGCAGCCGCTCGCCGAGCTGGCCCACCGAAGGCGGCTCGTCGGACTCCCAGAGCGCGAGCAGGGTGAGGTACTGCGGATAGGTCAGCTGGACCTCAGCGAGGAGCTCGCCGTAGCGGCGCGTCACCGCGCGGGTGGCCGCATAGAGCGGGAAGCAGAGCTGCGCGTCGAGGTCGAGCTGTTGGTATCGCTGTGTCACGGGTCTCAGCATACCCGAATTGCACAATTCAATTGTGCACAATATAGTTGCACGCATGAAGACTCTCTACACCACCAGTGCAGTGGCCACCGGTGACGGCCGCAACGGCCGCGTCACCTCCCTCGACGGACTCCTGGACGCCCCGGTCCGGACGCCGAAGGAGCTCGGCGGCGCCGGCGAGGCGACCAACCCCGAGCAGCTCTTCGCCGCCGGCTACGCCGCGTGCTTCCACAGCGCGCTGAAGCTGGTTGCCGCGACGTCCGGCGCCGACACCTCCGACTCCGAGGTCGTCGCGGACGTCTCCCTCGGCGCCTTGCCGACCGGCGGCTTCGGGCTTGCCGCCCAGATCGAGGTCTCCCTCCCCGAACTGGACCGCGAGACTGCCGAGGCGCTCGTGGCCCAGGCCCACCAGGTCTGCCCCTACTCCAACGCGACCCGCGGCAACATGCAGGTCACGCTGGCCGTGGCCTGAGGCCATACCTACTACGTCTGGTTGTTGTTTGCGAGGTCCACTTCGCCGCCGATGTGCTGGGTCCCGTGCTGCCAGCCGCGGCTGTAGGTCAGGTCGAAGCCCTCGATCTTGATCTGGCCCGCGTGGCTCAAGGTCACAGCGATCACCACCTCCTCGCGCGGCGTGGCGTTGAGCTTGAGCTCGAGCGCGGCACCCTCGACCGGCGTGGCGGAGGGGCACTCGTCCTCGAAGTCGTCCTGCCGCACCGCGCCGACCGACCCGACGCCGGAGGCCGGATCGACCACGCAGACGAAGAACTCGATCTTGGCGTCTGCGGTGTTCGTGACGACGCGAGCGCGGGCTGACTCGACAGTTATCGTGCCCCTCGCCGTCTCGTCCTCGTAGGACATGCCGACGTACAACGGCTCACCGATCGGAAAGTGCTTGTTGCGCACACCCCAGCCGCCGGCCTCGGGAAACACATCCGGGTGCCGCCAGGTCCAGCCCAGCCAGGCGATACCGGCGATCAGGATCAGCACGACCGCGACCGTCGCCAACCGCCTGGGCGCAGGCCACCGGGTGCTTCCGGCACGCGGCTCCGGCGTCGCGGTCGGCGCAGCCGCGGGAGGGGTGTCCGGAGAGTCCACGACCGGGAGTGTGGCACCCACCGGGGATGAGCGCACGGCGATGCCAGCAATCGACCGCCCAGCTGATGCCCGGCACTGGCGCGGCAGACTGGAAGCCATGACCGCCGATGACGCCACGAAGGCCAAGGGAGCCGAGCTGCTCCGCCTCCACCAGGACGAGAAGCTGCTGACGCTTGTGAACGTCTGGGACGTGGTCAGCGCGAAGGTCGTCGCCCAGACCGAGGGCACCACGGCGCTGGCGACCGCGAGCCACTCGGTGGCCGCGGCGTTCGGCTACAAGGACGGCGAGAACATCCCGCTGGACCTGGTGCTCGAGCAGGTGAAGCGGATCGTCGACTCGACCGACCTCCCGGTGACGGCGGACCTCGAGGGCGGCTACGGCAATGCGCCCGAGACGGTCCGCCGCGCCATCGGGGTCGGCGTCGTCGGCGCCAACATCGAGGACCAGCTCAAGCCCATCGCCGAGGCGGCCCAGCAGGTCGAGGACATCATGAAGGTCGCCGAGGAGGAGGGCGTCGACTTCGTGCTCAACGCCCGCACCGATGCGTTCTCGCTCAACCGCAAGGGTGATCCGGGCGAGAACCTCGCCATCGCCATCGAGCGCGGCAAGGCCTACCTCGCCGCCGGTGCCCCGGTGGTGTTCGTGCCGGCGATGCTGAACGAGGACATGATCCTGGCGTTGGTCGATGCGTTCGGACCGCAGAGGCTCACGACGATCGGCGTGCCCGGCAGCCCGCTCCGCGACTGGCAGCAGGAGCACGGCGTCGCGCGGACGTCGTACGGCCCGCTCTCGCTGAACGTCGCACTGACCGCCCTCCAGGAGCTGGTCGAGGAGGTGCACCGCGGCGGCGGTACGCCGGCCAACCTGCGCTTCCTGACCTAAGCGCCTAAGGCCGCAGCTCGAGCACGAGGTTGAACGGCGTCTCGGCCGCCCGGCGGACCCGGGTGAAGCCGGCCTCCCGGGCCACCTCGGTGAGCCGCGCCTCGCCGGCCTGGGCACCCAGTGCGAGCCCGACGTCCTGCGACTGGGAGGCCAGGGTGCAGATCAGCGACGACGCCCCGTAGAACACCCGACCGACCGGGTTGAGGTTGTCGGCGACCGTGTCGCCGGCCTGCGGCTCGACCAGCATCACGACGCCGTCCTCGGCGAGCTGCGTGCGTGCGTGCCGGAGCGCACCCACCGGGTCACCCATGTCGTGCAGGCAGTCGAAGTAGCAGACCAGGTCGTACGGCGCGGCACCGAACTCGGTGGCGGAGGCGACCTCGAACCCGGCGTTGCCCGCCCCGGCCACCTCGGCTGCCGCGCGCGCCTCGCCGATCGACGACGCGTGGTAGTCGGAGCCCACGAACGTCGATGCAGGAAATGCCTGCGCCATCAGGATGGTCGATGCGCCGTGGCCGCAGCCGACGTCGGCGACGCGGCCACCGCTGCGCAGCTTCTCGACGACGCCGTCGAGCGCCGGGAGCCATGCGTCGACGAGGTTCGCGGCGTACCCGGGCCGGAAGAAGCGCTCGGTGCCCTCGAACAGGTCACGGTGGTGCTCGTGCCACCCGACACCCTCGCCGCCGCGGAACGCCTCGGTGACCTTCTCGTCCGCCTTGGCCGCCGCGGTGACGACCTGGAAGCCACCGACGACGAACGCCGGGCTGCCCTCGTTGGTGAACGCCTCGGCCTGCTCGGGCGAGAGCGAGAACCGATCGGGGTCGGGTCCGTCGTAGGTCACGTAGCCGGCCGCCGCCTGGGCGGACAGCCACTCGCGCACGTTGCGTTCGACCGTGCCGGTTGCCGCCGAGAGCTCGGCAGGGGTGGATGAGCCGTGCTCGGCGAGGGCACGGTAGAGCCCGAGCCGGTCGCCAACGACGACCAGCGCGGCGCTCAGCACCGCACCGAAGTCGCCGACGGCCTGCTCCACGAGGGACTGCAGCTGGTCGGGGTCGATCGCGGTCGCGGGAGTGAGGGTGTCGGACATGGAGAGCCTCCTGCTTGGAAGGGCTGGGGCCGGCGGGGTTGCCAGCGCCCTGACCCTCGCCCGGCGCCCCTGCAACAACCTTGCAGCGGCCGGACCATGCCGTTGCAAGGTCGCTGCAACGCCGGTCGAGGACCGTGTCGCCATGACCACAGACACCCACCCCGTCGACCAGTTCCTCGCGGAGATCAGCGAGGGGACCGGCATCACCACCACCGCCTGGGCCGACGACGCCACCCTCGACGCGACGGTCCCGCACTGGAGGTTCGAGCTCACGGGCGCCGAGGCCGTCGCGGCCCAGCTGTCCGGCTGGTACGACGCACCGACCACCATCGAGACCGCGGTCCGGCGCCCGATCCCCGGCGGCGAGGCCGTCGAGCTCGACCTGAGCTGGGTCGAGGGCGGGGTGCCGCACGCCGCGCACCAGGTGCACCTGATCACCGTGGACGGCGACCGGATCAGCCGGGACACTGTGTTCTGCGGCGGCCGCTGGCCGGCCGCGCTGCTGGCCGAGATGGAGGCCGCTCGTGGCAACTGACACCGCTCCGAACATCACCCCACGTGTTGCAGAAACCCTCGAGGAGCTCGTCGTCGGGGCGACGGATCGGGTCGAGGTCCGTACCTCCGACGCGAGGTCGGGAGCCCGGTTCGAGCGGCTCGTCATCGACGGGGAGAAGCACTTCCTCAAGTCGCTCTCGGCCGCCGACGACTGGATCATGCGGGTCACGGGCAACACGTCCAACTGGGAGTTCAAGGTCTGGAAGGCCGGGATCTACGCCCAGACCCCGCCGGTCATCGACCACACGGTCCGGGGGATGGCCCTCGAGGGTGACCGGCTCTCGATCCTGATGACCGACTGCGGCGACGACCTGGTGCCGCCGGGAGACGACTTGGTGCCAGCCGAGCACCACGCCGACTTCATCGACGCCATGGCGGCGATGCACGCGCACTTCATGGGCTGGCACGACGAGCTCGGCCTGCAGGACCTGTCCCGTCGCTGGCTCTTCTTCGCGCCCGAGACGATCGCGCCCGAGCTCGAGGGAGCCGACGTGCCGGGTCCGATCGCGGTCGCCCACCAGGGCTGGGGGCTGCTCCCCGAGCGGGCGCCTCGCCTCCACGAGCTGGTCCGAGACGTCCACCGCGACCCCGAGTCGCTCAGCGACGCGCTGCGGACCACGCCGCTCACTTTCGTCCCAGGGGACTGGAAGTTCGGCAACGTCGGCCACCGCCCCGATGGCCGCACCATCCAACTCGACTGGGCCTACCCGGGCGAGGCGCCGCCGTGCTGGGACCTGACCTGGTACCTCGCGCTCAACCGCGCGCGGCTGCCGGAGAGCAAGGAGGAGACGATCACCCGCTACCGCGAGCGGCTCGAGGCGCACGGCGTCGCCACCGCCGAGTGGTGGGACCGCCAGCTGGGGCTGAGCTTCGTCGGCATGGCCGCGGTCTTCGCGTGGGAGAAAGCGGTCGGTGACCAGGCCGAGCTGGACTGGTGGGAGCGGGCGGCCCTGGGCGGCGCCAGGTGGCTCTGAACTCCGACCTGGAGACGGCGTACGCCGGCATGGCGGAGGTCTGGGGGACCGACGCGACCCTCGCCTACGGCCCGATGGCCCGGCATCTGGTCGCGCGGGCACCGGTCGACCTGAGTGGTGCCCGAGCGCTCGACGCCGGGGCCGGTTCGGGCGTGGCCGGGGAGGCGCTGCGGATGCGGGGCGCGCGCGTGGTCGCGGCAGACCGGGAGTTCGACATGTCTTTGCACGGCGCCCGCCCGGCGGTGACGGCCGACGTCGCCGCGCTGCCGTTCCGGGACCGGACGTTCGACATCGTCGTCGCGGCGTTCGTGGTCAACCACCTGCCCGATCCGGTGGCCGGCCTGACCGAGCTCCGCCGGGTGGCCCGCCGCGGTGGCGCGGTGCTCGCCTCGACGTTCTCGGTCGAGCGGGCGGCGGCCAAGGGCGCGGTGGACGAGGTGGCGGCGGCGCACGGTTTCGTAGCCCCCGCCTGGTACGCCGACCTCCAGGAGTGTGCACACGCCGTCGGCGATCCTTCCTCGGTCGAGCGGGCGTTGGCGGCGGCCGGGTTCACTCGCTGGACGGTCACCGAGGAGCCGATCGACGTCGGACTGACCCAGCCCGCCGACGTGGTGCGCTATCGGCTCGCGGTGCCGCACCTCCACCGCTTCGTCGCATCCCTGCCCACCGACGCACGTGACGCGTTGGTCGCCGACGCCGTCGAGGCCGTGCGCCGGACCGGCGAACGATTCGCACCTGTCGTCGTCGAAGCCGTCGCGGTCGGCTAGCTAGCCGAGCCGCGCAGCGGCGACCGTCCGGAACGCCTCGCCGCGCTCGGCCGCCTCGCGCGCTACGTGCTCGGCCAGCCGCGTCGCTGTCGACCTTGCGTACGTCGATCCGGTCGCGTCGGCCACGTCGGCGGCCAGCCACCAGCCCTCGAGTGCGGCCACCCCGGCCAGCGCGTCCAGGTCCGTGGTGAGGACGGGCTCGTCGATCGACTGCCCGAGCCGAGCCTGCGCGGCGGCGCGGACCAGGCGGGCCAGCACGGCGTAGCGGGCGTCACCTCGCTCCTCGGCGGCAGCGGCCACCGGCTCCGCCGCGTCGAGCGCCGCCGCGGCGTCCTGCTCGGCCAGCGCGAGCCGGGCCAGGAGCAGCCCCCGGCGCTGGTCGAACCGCCACTTGTTGTGGAACCAGCGCGTGCCCGACTCGGTCTCCGCCACCGAGAGCCGGTCGGTGGCCCCCGCGAGGTCACCGGCGCGGAGCAGGCAGTCCGCGACGTCGAGATGGCACTGGGCGAGGACCTCCTGCGACCGGGCCAGGCCGAGGCCGGTCAGGGCGAGCTCCTCGGCGGCCGGGTCGCCGAGGTTGCGCAGCATCCAGCTCCGGTAGGTGTGCTGGACGCCGGCGTAGCGCACGTCGGTGCCACGCCTCTCGATCTCGTGCTCGAGGTGCACCAGAACGCGCAGCGCGTCTGCACTCCGGCCCAGCAGCCCGTACGCGTGCGCGGTCATCTGCACCGTGTGCTCGACCCAGAAGCCCTGCCCGCCGCGCCGCGCCTCGGCGCCGAGCATCGGCTCCAGGGTGGCGAGCCCGTCCGCGGGCCGACCCTGGTGCACCCGCAGGACCCCGGTCCACGCCGGCAGCCCCAGCTCGGCCGGCGCTCCGGCGGCCTCGCCGAGCACCGCCTCGGCCTCGCGCAGGTCGCCGTTGCCGCGGTGGCCGAAGGCGACCGCGATCAGGCTGCTGGCCCGGATCGTCGGGTCGGTCGCGGCGCCGGCCGCGGCCCGGCCGAGCCTGATCGCGCCGTCCAGGTCGTGCCGGTTGCGCGCCGCCCACGCGCGCAGCTCCAGTGCCTCCCCGGTGTCGTCGGTGGCCATTGCGGCCACCGCGTCCGCGTCGGCGCCGTCCAGGTCGCCGCGCGACATCCGCACCCGGCTCCGCTGGAGCCGCAGCCTCCCGCCGTCCTGCAGCTCGATCGCTTCGTCGAGCAGCCGTTCGGCACCGGCGAGGTCGAGCCGGCTCAGGGCGACGTCGGCGGCGTGCCCCAGTCCCGCGGCTGCCATCGGCCGGTCGCCGCCCTCCCGGGCGTGCCGGGCGAGCTCGAGCGGATGGGCGTCCGGCCGAGCTCGCAGCACCTCGGCGGCGCGCCGGTGGAGCAAGGCCCTCCGGGCAGCGCTGGCCCCCGCTGCGACCGCGAGCCGGACCAGCTCGTGCCGGAAAGCCAGCGCCCCCTCCCGCTCGACGAGGAACGCGTGGCGCGCACCCACGTCGAGCTGCTCGAGGACGTCCAGGGGCGCGGCCCCGAGCACCGCGGCGAGGAGGTCGAGATCGATCGTGGCGCCGAGGACGGCGGCGGCACGGAGCGTCGCCTCAGCGGGGCCGGTACGCCGCAGCCGCCCGGCCACCGCCTCGCGCAGCGAGCCCGGGATCTCGTCGCGGTCCGCTTCGTCGGCGCGGGCGAGCTCGGTGAGCAGGAGCGGGTTGCCGCCGCTGCGTGCGAGCAGCTCGGACGCGCGGCGCGGGCCGATCAGCTCGGCCACCTCGGCGGCGTCCAGTGGCTCGATGGCGAGCGTGGCGTCCGGCTCGATCCCGGCCGCCGCCTGGTCGCGCAGCGCGACGACCACCAGCAGCGGCAGCTCGCGGCGCCGGCGCACGTGCGCTACCCAGGCCCAGGTCACCGGGTCCGCGCCGTCTGCGTCGTCGAGCACCAGCGCGGTGCCAGCGCCGGCCGGCAGTGAACGCACGGCGTCGTCGAGGTGCGCGAAGACCCGCATGCTGAGCGCGTCAACCGTGGCGCCCGGTCCCGGCAGCCCGGTCGCGGCCCCCCACTCGTCCGGTGTCACGTCGGCGAGCCGTCCGGCCAGCGCGTCGAGCACCGGCTGCAGCGCTAACTCGCCCTGCTCGGCGCGGCCGCGCAGCACCACCGCGCCGCAGGCCTTCGTGAGCGCGGCCCAGTGATCGAGCAGCGCGGTCTTGCCGACCCCCGGCTCGCCGCTGACCAGGACGACCCGTGCTCCCGTCCGCGACCTCTCGAGCTCGGCGTCCATTGCGCGGAGCTCGGCGGCGCGGCCGACCAGCTTCTCCGGGGTGGGTTCCGCAGCCGGGGGAGTGGGCGGCTCGTCGCGCAGCAGCTCCTCGTGCAGCGCTCGCGTCTCGGGCGCCGGGTCCACGCCCAGATCCTCGGCCAGCAGCTCGCGAACCCGGGCGAACTCGGCCAGCGCCGACGCCGGCCGACCGGCGGCCACGTGCGCCCGCATCAGGGTTCTCAACGCGGCCTCGTCGTACGGATCGGCCCGCAGCGCCGCACCGGCGTGCGCGGCCGCGTCGCCGACCTGGCCGGTGGCCAGCGCGGCGGTCGCCGCCACCCGGCGTACCTCCGCCACGGACGCGTCCGCGGCCGACCGGGCGTCCGCGGCCCACTCGGCGTCTGGCTCATCGGCCAGGAGCACGCCGCGGACCAGGGCCAGGGCTCCTTCTGCGGCGGTCCGGGCGCCGACGAGGTCGCCCGCGTCGGCCCGGCGTACGGCCTCCCGGGCCAGCGTGGCCAGCTCGTCGACGTCCCACCAGTCCGCGGCCAGGGCGTAGCCGCCGTCCCGGCGTACGACGCGATCGGCGCCGACCACCGTCCGGGCCCGGCTCACCAGCACGTGCAGGTCCCGGTCCGGCTGGGCCGGACGCCCAGCCGGCCAGACCGCCTCGACCAGGCTGTTCGACCCGACGGTCCCGCCGCGCTCGAGAGCCAGCCGCTTGAGCAGGGTCCGGGCCTGCCGGCTGCGCAGCGCGGCGAGCTCGGCACCATCGAGTCGGAACTCACCGAGCAGCCGCACTCCCAGCCGGTCGGCCATCCGGTCATTGTGCCGGTCCACAGCTTGCCGCGCGCTGCGAGACCCGGCGTAGCCTCCGCGGTGTGAACGAGCTCCAGGAGCGGTTCCGGACCGCAGCCGAGGCGTGCGACGACACCGTGGTCTGGCACGCGCAGCGCCGGCCGGCCGAGACGATGAGGCTGTTGGCCGATGCGGCCGAGGAGCTCGGCATCGACGAGTGGGATCGGTACGGCGAGAGGGGTGCGGTCGAGCGGATCGAGGCGGACGTGGCCGAGCTGCTCGGGAAGCCGGCCGCCGTCTTCTTCGTGAGCGGCACCATGGCCCAGCAGGCGACGCTGCGGGTCTGGTGCGAGCGGCGTCGTTCGCAGCGGGTGGCGATCCCCGACCTGGCGCACCAGCTGCGTCATGAGACGGACGGGCCGCGGCTGCTGCAGGGGTTCCGCTTCGAGACCCTCACCGAGGGCTGGGAGACCGCGACCGCCGAGTCGCTCAGCGCGATCCCGGGCCACCGGGAGCTCGGTGCGGTCCAGCTGGAGCTGCCGCTGCGCGAGGCCGGCTGCCTGCTGCCGAGCTGGGAGGAGCTCACGGCGTTCTCCGAGGCCGCGCGCGAGGCCGGGGTTCCGTTCCACGCCGACGGCGCCCGGCTCTGGGAGTCGCAACCGTTCCTCGACCACTCCTTCCCCGAGATCACCGCGCTGTTCGACAGCGTCTACGTCTCCTTCTACAAGGGGCTACGCGCGATGGCCGGCGCCGCCGTCGCGTGCGACGAGGAGGTGGCCGGCGAGCTGAGAGCCTGGCGGCAGCGGATGGGCGGGACGCTGTTCGGGATGACGCCGTACGCCCTGTCCGCGCTGGTCGGGCTGCACGACGAGCTGCCACTGATCGGTGACTCGGTGGCCTGGGCCAGGTCGCTTGCCGAGCAGCTGGTCGAGCGCGGGCTGCGGGTGCAGCCGGACCCGCCGCACACCAACACCTTCCTCTTGTTCGCCGACGGCGACCCCGACGCGATCACCGAGCGGGTCACGGAGTTCATGGAGAAGGAGCACGTCCAGCCGTGCGGCCGCTGGTGGGCCGCCCGCGCCCCGAGTGTCGCCATGACCGAGGTGACGATCCACCGCGCTGCCCTCGACAAGGACCCGGCCACCGTCGCCGGCTGGTACGCCGACCTCCTGGACGATTCGTCTGCGGCCTGACGGCGTTTCTCTCGCTGCGAGGCGCAGACGAATCGGCGTCAGGGCAGCGTCGCGAAGGCCCGAACCGGGAACGTCGACATGCCGGCCACCTTTGGAGGTACGGCGGTGAACGTCGTCCCGGTCGGCGGCAGCGCGGAGAGTCCCGTCAGGTGCTCGACGACCGGGATCTCGCGCTCGAGCAGGAGCGTGTGCACCTGCCGCTCGCCGCCGCGGGTGTCGTCGATGTTGACCGAGTCGATCCCGACCAGGGCGACCCCCTGGTCGGCGAGCCACTCCGCGGCCTCGGTGGCCAGGAACGGGTGCTCGGGTGCCCCGTAGGCCTCGGTGCCGAAGTGCAGGTCCCAGCCGGTGTGCACCAGCACGGCGTGGCCGGCGACGTCGAGGCCCTCGAACGCCGCCAGGCCGGTGGCGCCGGTCGCCTCGCCCTCCACGACCAGGGCCGGGAGCAGGGCGCACCTCTCCAGCGACAACCCGCTGAGGTCGTGCCCGCCGCGGTGCCGGTGGCCCGGCGTGTCCAGATAGGTGCCGGTGTTGGAGACCATCTCGATCCGGCCGATGGAGAACTCGGTGCCCTCGTCGTACACCGCATGAGAGGCGTCGAACGACAGGTGGTCCGAGATCGCCGGACCCGGCAGTCCGGGGTAGGTGATCAGTCCGTCGGAGATCGTGTGGCTGAGGTCGACCAGGCGCATGGTGCTGATCCTGTCAGCCGCGGAGCAGATCCTCGAACGGCGTGACCTCTTCGAGCTCGCCGACCAGCCGCAGCCGCGGCCGGCGCTGCAGCGCATCGGCGAGCTCACCGGCCGCACGCTCGATCCGACCGGAGAGGCCGGGGGAGCCGAAGTCCTCGGACGCCGCGAAGACGGCTGTCGACAAGGGAGTGGCGTGCAGGTAGGAGAACAGCGGCCGCAGCGCGTGCTCGAGGACGAGCGAGTGCCGGGCGGTGCCGGCGGTCGCCGCGATCAGGACCGGGGTGCCGTCGAGCGTGCCGTCCTCCAGGATGTCGAAGAACGACTTGAACAGCCCGCTGTACGACGCACTGAACACCGGCGTCACCGCGATCACCGCGTCCGCGGCCGCGACCGACGCGACCGCGTCGGCCAAGGCGCCGGACGGGAACCGGGTGAGCAGGTTGTCGGTGATCGCGTGGGCAAGGTCCCGCAGCTCGATGACCTCGACGTCGACCGGCAGGCCTCTGGTCTGAAGGGCAGTGACCGAGACCGCGGCGAGCTGGTCGGCCAGGATCCGCGTCGACGAGGGCTGGCTCAGCCCGGCGGTGACGACGACCAGACGGGTCATGCCGACACTTCCTCGTCGGACTGCTCGTCGCGGGCGGCCAGCAGCGACGCGTGGGTCGGAGCGGCTGGCACGTGCGCCGGCTTGAGCGCCGCGAACTCCTTGCGCAGCACGGGCACGACCTCCTCGCCGAGCAGATCCAGCTGTTCGAGGACGGTCTTGAGCGGCAGCCCGGCGTGGTCCATGAGGAACAGCTGGCGCTGGTAGTCGCCGACGTACTCGCGGAAGCCGAGAGTGCGCTCGATCACCTGCTGTGGCGAGCCGACAGTGAGCGGCGTCTGCGAGGTGAAGTCCTCCAGCGAGGGACCGTGGCCGTAGACCGGCGCGTTGTCGAAGTACGGGCGGAACTCGTCGATGGCGTCCTGGCTGTTCCTGCGCATGAAGACCTGGCCGCCGAGGCCGACGATGGCCTGGTCTGCGGTGCCGTGGCCGTAGTGCTCGAAGCGCTGCCGATAGAGCGCGACCAGCCGGGCGGCGTGCGAGGGCGGCCAGAAGATGTGGTTGTGGAAGAAGCCGTCGCCGTAGTACGCCGCCTGCTCGGCGATCTCGGGGGAGCGGATCGAGCCGTGCCAGACGAACGGGGGAACGCCGTCCAGCGGCCGCGGCGCGGAGGTGTAGCCCTGCAGCGGGGTGCGGAACCTGCCCTCCCAGTTCACGACGTCCTCGCGCCACAGCCGGTGCAGCAGCGCGTAGTTCTCGATCGCCAGCGGGATGCCGTCGCGGATGTCCTTGCCGAACCACGGGTAGACCGGGCCGGTGTTGCCGCGGCCCATCATCAGGTCGACGCGGCCGTCGACCAGGTGCTGGAGCTTGGCGTAGTCCTCGGCGATGAGAACCGGGTCGGTGGTGGTGATCAGCGTCGTAGCCGTCGACAGGATGATCCGGTCGGTCTGGGCGCCAACGTAGGCCAACGTCGCGGTCGGGTTGGATGCGATGAACGGTGGGTTGTGGTGCTCGCCGACGGCGAACACGTCCAGCCCAACCTCCTCGGCCTTCCTGGCGATCGCGACGGTGGCCTTGATCCGCTCGTGCTCGCTCGGCGTACGACCCGTGGTCGGGTCGGCCGTGACGTCGCCGACGGTGAAGATCCCGAACTGCATGGTGTGCTCCTCGGACAGGTGGTTCAAGATGCAACTACCTGAACAGCTCGAGAGCGTCCCGCATTCCCGTGCCGCGGGCCTTCAGACGCCGGCGGAGATTTCGGCCTCGATCACGGGCCGGGACAGGCTCTTGGGCAGCTCCCGGGCCGTGGCCAGGTCGACCGGTCGCGACCACAGGAAGCCCTGGCCCAGATCGCAGCCGGCCCGGTGGAGCCACGCGGCCTGGCGTGCGTCCTCGACGCCCTCGGCGACGGTGAGCAGGCGCATGCCTTGAGCAGTTGCCAGGAACGTCGACACGAGCACGCCGTCCTGGTTGCCGTGCCGCAGCTGCTCGATGAAGGACTTGTCCACCTTGAGCTGGTCGACGGGGAGGCGGGCGAGGTGGGTCAGGGAGCTGTAGCCGGTGCCGAAGTCGTCGATGGCCACCCTGACCCCATGGGCGCGCAGCTCGACGAGCGCCTTGACTCCCACGTCGAGCTCGTCGAGCAGCGCCGACTCGGTGATCTCGAGCACCAGGCGGTCGGCGGGCAGCCCCGCGCCGGCGAGGGTCGCGAGGACGATGTGCTCGAAGCCGGGCTGGCTGAGCTGCTTGGCGCTGACGTTGACCGCGATCGACGGCGTGTGGTCCGCGGTCTGCAGAGAGGCGCAGCCATGCACGGCGGCGTGCAGCACCCAGTCGTCCAGCGGAACGATGAGGCCGCTCTGCTCGGCGAGCGGGATGAACGCCTCCGGGGACAACAGGCCACGCTCGGGGTGTTCCCACCGCACCAGGGCCTCGAACCCGACAACCGCGTGCGTCTCTAGGGTCACGATCGGCTGGTAGACCAGGGTCAGCTGATCGGTCGCGATGGCGATCTCGAGCTCCTGGCGCTCGGCGAACGTCTCGACCGCGTGGCGGTGCCAGGTCGGGTCGTAGATCGCCAGGCTGCTCTTGCCGCGCTCCTTGGCCATGTCGACGGCCACGTCCGCGTTGCGCATCGTGTCCGTCCCGTTGGACCGCCCGGGCACGGCTTCCGCCAGCCCGATGCTGGCCCGGACGACGTGCAGCTGCCCGTCGATCTCGATGGGGGCGGCGAGGGTGCCGACCAGGCGGTGCGCCACCTGGGTCGCGGTGGCCAGGTCCATGCCCTCCATGAGGACGGCGAACTCGTCACCGCCCAGCCGCGCGGCGGTGTCCTCGTCGCGGAGGGCGCCGGTCAGCCGTCGGGCGACCGTCAGCAGGACGAGGTCACCGCTCGCGTGGCCGAGGCTGTCGTTGACGTCGCTGAAGTCGTCGAGGTCGATGGACAGGACCGCCAGCGGGCGCCACGGCTGCGCTTCGCGGCGAGTCAGGGCGAACTCGAGGCGGTCGAAGAACAGCTGCCGGTTCGGTAGCCCGGTGAGCGCGTCGTGGAAGGCCTGGGTCGTCAGGTCCTCCTGCAGTCGCTTGCGCTCGGTGATGTCGCGGACGGTGAGCACCCAGCCCTGGACGGCCGAGTCGTCGCACAGGTTGACCAGGCTGCCTTCCATGACCAGCTCGCGTCCGTCGCGGTGGCGCATCCGGATCTGGAGCGAGTGCATGTCGCTGGTGGACGCAGTCAGCAGCCGGGCCAGCGCCGGCTGGTCCTGGGGGGACACCAGGTCGAGCAGCGGTCGCCCGGTCAGCTCGTCGGGTGACCAGCCCAGGGCGGCCACCGCAGGAGAGAGGAAGGTCGCGGTCGAGTCGGGATCGATGACGGCCACGACGTCCGTGCTGTTCCGTACCAACGCCAGCAGTCGGCGTTCACCGGTGTCGATGACCGTGCGTTCGGTCATCCCGCGCTGCAGGTCACGTTGGCGCCGGATGACGCGCCGGAACCAGACGAACCAGCCCCACGAGACGACGAGCAGCACCACGACGAGGATGACCGAGACCGCGCGGTCGGCCGACCGCAGCTCCGCTGCGGATGCCCTGCCGGCCGCCTCGGTGGCCTGCGTGAGTGCCTCGGTGTCCAACGCGCTGCCGCTTTCGGCCCACTGCGAGGTCAGGGTGCGCAGCTGGTCCGCGTCCGGGACCCCGCTGTCCGCCAACGCTCGGATCTCCCGTGCCACGGGCGCGGGGTCCTCGCCGGGGTGCCACCCGGCCAGGGCCACGCTCGCGCGTGCCTGGGCTCGCGACCGGTCCTGGGCTGGGTCGTCGAGGTGGAAGAGCCAGGTGAGGAACATGAACTCCACGACCAGCACGCAGGCGGTGACCAGCGCGGTGGCCCGCATCCGGCGGTGGGCAGGCTTGCCCCGGTGCTTGGCGCCCACGATGCCTCCCCCCGCTCGCGTCGAGTCCTCTTGGCCGTGTGGTCGTCCGACCATGGTCACCCACAGTCCCGGCGCTCGACCTCGGAATGGCAGAAGTCGCGTGCGGCCGGTGTCCGTCGGCCTAGGGGTCAGGAGGAGGCGAGCGCGGCGATCAGCGGCGCGGGGTCGGGGTGGCCGTCGGTGCCATGCAGGATGACTGAGTCGGCGCCTGCCTCGGTCAGCTCGGCAATCCAGTCCCGCACGGCACCCGCTGCCAGCGACGGCTCGATCGGCGTGTAGGCCGCGATGTGCTTGTCGCCGACCAGCTCCCGGGCGCGTCGTAAGACGTCCGGCTCGGTCACCGTGTCGAGCAGTACGCCGTCGGACACCTCGCCGGCCAGCGCGACCGTCTTCGGGCCGCGGGCGCCGATCAGCAGGGTGGGCGGTGCCGAGGGCGGCCAGTCGAGTGCCACCTTGTCGAGCTGGACGTAGCGGCCGCTCACGGTCACGGTCTCCCCGGCCAGCAGCGCGCGGACCGCGGTGGTGTGCTCGCGCAGCAGCGTCATGGGGGAGTCGACCGCGGCGCCCACCTGGCGCATCCAGTCCTGGACGCCGTGGCCGAGCGCGACGGTGAGCCGGCCGGGGAACAGCCTGGCGAGCGTGGCCAGCTCCATGGCGGCCAGCGCCGGGTTGCGGAACGGCACCGGCAGCAGCCCGATCCCGACCGCGATCCGCTCGGACCACGCCAGCGCGGCCGCGGCGGTGGTCAGCCCGCCCTCGAGGAAGCAGTCCTCCCACAGCCACAGCTCGGAGATGCGGGCCGACTCGGCGGCCTCGACGGTGGCCCGGAGCTGCTCGGGCGGGTTCTGGGGCGTGAACACGACTCCGGTGGCCATGCATCCGACTGTGTCAGACGGCGCCGACGGGGGACCACGGTCCCGGTTCGCAGGGTCCACCCGGGTGGCCGGGACCCGGCGCCCCCGGCCGAGCCGGGCCATTTCTGCCTGGTCAGTCCGGGTGGTTCTGTGCCTGATCCTTTTGCCTGGGTTTGCAAAACGCCTACCTTTGGCGCAGAGGACGTGGAGCCCCCTGGGGAGGGAGCGCGACGGTCGGGAGCAGACCTTGCTCGCGCCCGCCGTGTGGCGACACGGAATCTGCAGGCGCGTCACTGCTCCGTGCGGTGGCGCGCCGGCCTGTGTGGACACCCCTACAGTCAGCGGATGAAGCTCGCCGGCCTCGCCGCCCTGCTCCTGGCCACGTCACCCGTGGTCGTGGCCTGCAGCTCGGACCCGACCTGCGACGACGTCGGCAGTCTGCAACGCGAGCTCGATGGCATGAGCCCGGACGACCCGGACTTCAACACGACCAACGAGAAGCTGAATCGCGCCCAGGCTGACTGCAACGCCTGACCGTCAGAGGTACGCCGCGAGCGCCGCCAGCAGCCGGTCGACGTCGCTGTCGTCGGAGTACGGCGCCAGGCCGACCCGCAGCCCGCCGCCCGACCCGAGCTCGAGCCGCTTCGCGGGCTCGTAGGCGTAGAAGGTGCCGGCCGGTGCGTTGATGCCGAGGCCGGCGAGGTGCCGGGCGACGTCGCCGGCGTCGTGGTCCGCGAACGTCGCGAGCACCGTGGGTGTCCTCATCGCCGCGCGGGAGTGCAGCGTGACGCCGGGCAGTGCCCGCAGCCCGTCCTCGACCCGCACGCGCAACCTGTCCTCGTGCGCCTCGACAGCGGCCATCGACGCCTCGAGCCGCTCGCGCCGGCCGGTGGCCCCACCGGGTGCGAGGTCGGCGACGAACTCGACCGCGGCGGTCGCCCCCGCCATCAGCTCGTAGGGCAGCGTTCCGAGCTCGAACCGTTCGGGCACCAGGTCCGACGCGGGAGCGAGCTTGTCCGGTTTGAGCCGCTCCAACAGCTCCACCCGTCCGGCCAGCACGCCGGCATGCGGGCCGAGGAACTTGTACGTCGAGCAGCCCAGGAAGTCCGCCCCCGACCCGGCCAGCGACAGGCTGGCGTGAGGGGTGAGGTGTACCGCGTCGACGTACAGCCAGGCACCGACCGCGTGCGCCCGCTCCGCGACCGCGGGCAGGTCCGGCCGGGTCCCGATCAGGTTTGAGGCGCCGGTGACCGCGACCAGCTTCGTCCTGCTGGAGAGCGCGTCCTCCAGGGAATCCATCGACAGCTCGCCGGTCTCGGGGTCGAAGTCGACCCACTTCACGGTCGCCGAGGCCGCCGCGGCGGCGATCACCCAAGGCCGGACGTTGCCGTCGTGGTCGAGCCTGGTCACGACGACCTCGTCGTCGGGCCCCCACTCCTTGGCCATGGCCCGGCTCATGTCGAAGGTGAGCTGGGTGAAGCTGCGCCCGAACACCACGCCGTCCGGCGCCGCACCGAGCAGGTCGCCCAGGGCCGCCCGGGCCTCGACCACCGCCCGTTCGGCGTTGTCCTGGGCGACGGTCAGGTCGCCACGGTTGCTCAGCGGCCCGAGCAGCGTGCTCCGCACCGCCTCGGCGACGACGTCCGGCGTCTGTGACCCACCCGGCCCGTCGAAGAACGCCAGCCCGCTCTCCAGCGCGGGGAAGTGGGCCCGGACCTTCGCGACGTCGTACTCACTCATGGAGCGAGCCTAGGGACCTCGACTTGGTGGCGACATGGGCGGGAGGGAGTCGGGCACCTTGGGTCGTCGGTTGCTGACTGACCGCTGTGGGGGCGTGGGTCGGGGCAGCGGTCAGTGGGCAACCTGGGCGGGGGGCGGGGGCGGGCTCGAGGTTGCTGGCTGACCGCTGTGGGGGTGTGAGGCGGGGCGGCGGTCAGTGGGCAACCTGGGCTGGGGGCGAGGGGCCGGGTCGAGGTTGCTGGCTGACCGCTGGCTGACCGCTGCACTACCCGGTCGGCCCGAACCTCTCCACCCGGATCGCCTGCGGCTCGACACCGCAGTCGACCAGCAGCGTCTCGGCGTACGACGCGAACCGGGCCGAGCCGCAGACGTAGGCCAGCTCGACGCCGTCGAGCAGGGGCGTGACCTCGGCGCTGGTCGGGGCGCCGGCGGGCCGGTCCGCGATGTCGTGCCGGGTGTAGGCGAGCAGGGCACCGGAGCGGCCGAGCTCGGCGGCGTACGGCAGCATCTCGGGGTCGCGGCCGACCGCGACCACCCGCAGGAGGTCGGTGCGGCCGAGCCGGCGGGCGGTGCGGAGCATCGAGACGGCGGGCACGACGCCGGTGCCGCCGACCAGGCAGAGCGCGGGCGTGTGCACGTCCCAGGTGAACCAGCGCCCGATCGGCCCGCGCATCTCGAGCACGTCGCCGACCTCGGCCTCGTCGGCCAGGAACATCGACACCTCGCCGTCCGGCAGCCGCTCCACGAGGAACTCCACGAGCGGATCGTCGTCGTCCGAGGCGAGGGAGTAGGAGCGCTGGGCGGTGTAGTCGTCGGGCGCGCGGAGCCGGATCAGGTAGTGCTGGCCGGGCCGGTGCCGCAGCCGGTCGTCGATCTGCATCCGCAGCCGCACGGTCATCGGAGTGGGCAGCGACTTCTCGATGATCCGCCCGGTCGTCCACACCGTCTCGACCGCCGGGACGTCGTCGATCGCGCTCACGTCAGTACCCCTAATCGCCCTGGTAGCGCTGCTCGAGCCACGGGTCGCCGCGGTCGTGGTAGCCGTTCTGCTCCCAGAAGCCCGGCCGGTCCGACGCCATCAGCTCCAGCCGGGAGACCCACTTGGCCGACTTCCAGAAGTACAGGTGCGGCACCAGCAGCCGGACCGGGCCGCCGTGCTCGCGCGGCAGCGGCTTCCCGCCGTACTCCCAGACCACCCAGGCCTTGCCGTCCACCAGGTCGGACATCGGGAGGTTGGTGGTGTAGCCGGTGGTGGAGTGCGCCATCACGTACGCCGCCTCGGGCAGCGGCCCGGCCGCCTCGAGCAGCACGTCGACGCTCACGCCGCGGAACGCCACGTCGAACTTCGACCACGTGGTGACGCAGTGGATGTCTCCGAAGTACGACGAGTCCGGCAGCGCGTGGATCTCGTCCCACGACCACGTCGTCGGTCGCTCGACGAGGCCGTCCACGGTCATCGACCACCGCGACGTGTCTATCTTCGGCGTCGCCTCGGCTGTGAGCACCGGCCAGCCGGTTCCCGTGTCGTACTGTCCCGGCGGGAGCCGTCCCTCGCGGTCCCGCCGGCGGCCCACGAAGCCTCGGGTGAATGGCATGGCTACCTCCTGACTGACATCTTTACGCGGGGAGCGGCGGTCGGTGAAGGACCAGCTTGGTGGTGCGCGCCTTGTACGCCTCGGGCGCGTCCTCCCAGTCGGCGAGGACGCTGGTCACCTTCTCGGCGGCGAAGCCGGTGCGGGCCACGAACTCGAGGAGTTCAGGCAAGAGCGGACGCACGCTGGAGACGCCCAGGTGCAGCGTGATGTCGGTGGCGTACATGTGCATCAGCGGGGTCTTGGTGTTGGTCCCCAGGTAGTAGCCGACCGCGGTGCAGGTGCCGCCGGGATTGAGTGCGCGCAACGCGTCGCGGACCCCGACGCCGAGCGACGAGGCCTCGACGGCGATGTCGTAGCGACCGGGGATCGAGGCGAACTGGTGGCGATGGCGCTTCTTCTGGGTGGGATGGACGCGGGCGCCCAGCGACTCCGCGATCGTGAGCCGGTCCGTGTCGTCGTCGACGTAGTCCACGACCGACGCGCCGTGCGCCACGGCCAGTCCGGCGGCGTAGAGGCCGATGCTCTGGGCGCCGCCTCCGATGACCAGCACCGAGCCGCCGGGCCGCCGTTCGAGCTGGGGCACGACGGTGCGCCAGGCGTCGGTGAGGTTGTCGCCGGCGGCTGCGACCCGCACCGGGTCCACGCCGTCGGGGACCGGCACCAGCATGTGGTCGGCATAGGGGACCAGGATCTCCTCGGCGATCATGCCGCCCCAGGGCCCGCTGGACGGACCGAACCCGTACGCCGCCAGCTCGCCGACCCGCGTGGTGGAGCACTTGGCGGTGATGCCCCGCACGCACTCGGTGCAGGAGCCGCACGAGACCGCCCACGGCACGACGACGGTCTGCCCGATGGCCAGGTCCGTGACGTCGTCGCCCTTGGCCACCACCTGGCCGATGCACTCGTGCCCGATGCCGAACGGACCTCGGAACGGGACCGGCCCCAGGATGGCACCGACCGCCGGGTCGATCCGGCCGAGCTTCAGGCCGAGCTGCAGGGCGCGGGACACCGGCTGGTGGATGGGCAGCGAGTCACCGTCGCAGCGGGCGGCCACGAACGGTCGCACGAGAGCGTCCCGCGGACCGGTCAGGGTCGGCGCGGGCTTCTCCCGCCACTCCAGCCGTCCTCGTCGGATGAACTGCAGCTCTCGCACCGGACCTGCCTACCACCCGCAGCCCGGTCACGGACCGTCAGGTGGCCAGGTCACCCGGCCGGGCCTGCTGGTCGCCCTGCTGCGGCTGACCGATGTAGAGCAACGCGATGCGGGCGGGGACGCAGGGCCACGGGTGCTCGGCGCCGTACTTCGAGGCACAGAAGTGACAGAGACCGTCCTCCTCGACGTGGAGGCGCAGGGTGTGCAGCGCCCACACGCGTCGGTTCGCCAGCCGGCGGCTGCGGGGCTTGTGGATCGATATGAGGCCCATCTCAATCCCTTAGCTGCGCGGCCATCGGACAGTCGAACCGGTCAACGGCACTGAGCCCGACGTGGTTGAGGTAGTCGACGACGGCGGCGTACGACGCGAAGAAGCCGACCTCGGTGTAGGTGACGTCACGGACCGCGCAGTAGTCACGCACGACGGGGCGGACCAGCTTCAGGTGGGGGCGGGGCATGCTGGGGAACAGGTGGTGCTCGATCTGGTAGTTCAGGCCACCCATGGCCACGTCGACGAGGGCGTTCCCTCGGATGTTGCGCGACATCAGGACCTGTCGGTTGAGGAAGTCGATCCGGGCGCCCTTCGGGACGATCGGCATCCCGGTGTGGTTGGGGATGAACGATCCGCCGAGGAGGAAGCCGAAGACTCCGACCTGCACGGCGAGGAACGCCGCCGCCTTGCCCAGGGGGAGCAGGAGCACCAGCAGCGCCACCAGCCCGCCGAGGCGGACCACGATCAACGTCAGCTCCAGTGCTCGGTGCGAGTCCCGCGACGAGAACAGCTGCCTCAGGGCGCCCGCGTGGAGGCTCAGCCCCTCGAGGGTCAGCAGCGGAAACAGCAGCCAACCCTGTCGCCGGGTGAGCCATTCGGCCAGCCCGGTACGCCGGCCGGCGAGCTCGTTGGTCATCGCCAGCAGTCCGGAGGAGATGTCGGGGTCCCGGCCCACCTGGTTGGGGGCGGCGTGATGGCTGTTGTGCTTCCCGCGCCACCAGCCGTAGCTCAGGCCGAGCAGGGCGCCGGACACCAGCCGTGCGGTCCATTCGTTCCAGGCCGCGCTCTTGAAGATCTGCCGGTGCGCCGCGTCGTGACCGAGGAAGCCGAACTGGGAGAGCACGCAGCCGAGCAGCGCGGCGACGATCAGCTGGAACCACGAGTTGCCCAGCCAGAGCATCGTCATGACGAGCCCGGCCAGCGCCAGGGCCCCGCACACGAACAGCCCCCAGTAGTAGACGTACCGGCGTGACATCAGTCCGCCGTCGCGGACGAGCTGCACCAGCTCCGTGTAGGAACTGGTCGCCCGCGCCGCCGCACCACGCGGGACCGCGAGTGTCGTCCGTTCGGTCACGGGCCCTCCACTGAAGTGCGGGGGTGCGCCGTCGAGGACCGGGACGGTCAAGTCCTTGTAAGCGTAGCGCGGCATCGCGCGGGGCGCGATCACTACTTCCCGCGCGCCCTCGTCTTGTTGGGTTCTCGACGTCGCGCTCCTGGGGCCCCTGGAGGTCACGGTGGACGCGCGACCCGTCGAGGTGCCGAACGGGAAGGCGTCGGAGCTTCTGGCGCGGCTCGCGCTCGAGGCCGGTGAGCTCGTGAGCGCCGAGCGCCTGGTCGAGGACCTGTGGGCGTCGACGACCACCGAGGTCCGACGCAACACCCTGCAGTCCAAGGTCGCGATGCTCCGGCGCGCCCTCGGACCGGCGTCCGTCGCCAGCCGCGACGGTGGCTACGCACTCGAGGTCGAGGCGGACCATGTGGACGTCCTCGCGGTCCAGCGGGCGGCGACGACGGCAGCCCGGCTCCGGGAGGGTGGCGAGCCCGAGCAGGCGGCGGAGCTGTGCGGGTCGGCGCTGCGCCTGTTCGGAGGAACGCCGCTCCAGGTGGCCGGCGACGCCGAGTGGGCCAGCGTTCCACGCACCCGTGTCGAGGAGGCCCACACCACCCTGCTCGAGGTCCGGTTCTGGGCACGGCTCGAGCTGGGTGGGGCGGGCAGCGTGATCGGGGAGCTCGAGGGCGCGGTCGCGGAGTACCCGTTCCATGAGGGCCTGTGGGAGCTGCTCATCACAGCGCTCTACCGGACCGGGCGACAGGCCGATGCGCTGGCGGCCTTCCAGCGCGTGCGGACCCTGCTCGGTGAGGAGCTCGGGCTCGACCCCGGGCCGGCCCTGCAAGAGCTGGAGCGCGACATCCTGGCGCAGGACGTCGCCGCGGCTCCGCTGGCGGCCGCATCGGACGGGTCCGGGGGCCCACGAGGCAACCTCCCGTCGATGTCGGCCGGACTGGTCGGGCGCGACGCCGACGTGCAGGCGCTGGCCGAGCTGCTGTCCCGGGAGCGGCTGGTCGAGGTCATCGGCCCGGGCGGGATCGGCAAGACCGCGCGTCGCCCTCGACGTCGGTCGGCGGCTGCTGGCATCGGACGCGGTCGACGCCGTCTGGCTGGCCCGGTTGGAGAACACGGTGACCCGAGCGGACGTCGTCGACGTCCTGATCGCGGCGCTGCACGGACCCGGCAGCGAAGCCGCCCTGTTCGAACGGCTCCGGGCCAGCTCCGCCCTCGTGATCCTCGACAACTGCGAGCACGTCGTGGAGGTGGCCGCCGACCTCGCGGTCCGGCTGCTCGACCACGCCCCGGCCCTGCACATCCTGTGCACCAGCCAGCTCGCCCTCGAGATCGACGGTGAACGCGTGGTCGAGCTCGCGCCCCTCGAGCTGTCCGACGCGGTCGAGCTGTTCGGACGGCGGGCCTCGAGGCTCACCGGTACGCCGCGCGACGACGAGAGCGTGCTCGACCTGTGCCGGTCCCTCGACGGCCTGCCGTTGGCCATCGAGCTCGCCGCGGCGCGCACCAGGACCCTGACCGTCGAGGAGATCACCCGTCGCCTCGACGACCGGTTCAGCGTCCTGAACGACCCGAGCAGCCGTCGGCCCGAGCGCCGCCGGTCGCTGAGGTCGACCATCGGGTGGAGCTACGAGCTCCTGTTCCCCGACGACCAGCGAGGCCTGTGGGCGCTGGCGGCGTTCGCCGGTGGTGCGCCGCTGCCGGCGGTGGAGTTCGTCCTCGAGGCGCTCGGGGTGCCCGCCGCCGCGACGATCGACGTGGTGGACAGGCTGGTCACCCGGTCGCTGGTCACCCTCCACGACGACCCGGGTGCCGACGGCGGGCCGCGCTACCGGTTGCTGGACAGCATCCGGGCCTTCGCGATGGAGGCGATGACCGAAGCGGGCGAGGCCGATCGGGCGCTCGACTCGCACGCACGCTGGTACGCCGACGTGGCGGCGGGGTCCACGGCCGGCGTACGCAGCGCCGGCCAGGACGGGCATCTCCGGTTCGCCCGCACGGAGCGCGCGAACATAGACGCGGCCCTGGCGTGGAGCGTCGGGCACGATCCGATGCGAGCCCTCGACCTCGCCACCGGGTTCGGCTGGGCCTGGGTCGTCCTCGGCGACAGCCGCGGTGCGGAGCGGATCGTGGCCGCCCTGCGAGGCCACCGCCGGCCTCGACGAGGACCGCCAGCGGGCGGTCGCCCTGCTCCTCGCTGGCTGGATCGAGGCATCGACCGGTGACCTGAGCCTGGCGCGGGAGCACGTCGACGCCGCGACCGGCCTGGCGGAGTCGAGCGATGACCTCGATCTTCAGGCCCGCTGCGCCTACTACCTCGCGTACGTCGTGTCGCACCACGGCGAGTACCTGCAGGCGATTGTGCTCACCGACCGGAGCCGGGCGATCTACGGCGGGCTGGACCGGCCGTGGGACCAGGCCGCCAACGAGCTGTTCGCCGCCCGCGCCGCGATCTCGGCGGCCGACGGGCAACGCAGCGTCGTGGCCGTCGCCGCGGTCGGGCGGTGGCTGGAAGTCGTCGAGGACCCGTGGCTGCACGCTCGCGGGGAGGCGATCAAGGGCGAGCTGGCGCGCGTCCAGCACCGTTTCCGGGACGCCGTAGTACACCTCACGTCAGCGGTGGAGGCGTCGCACCGGCTCGGGTTCCTCCAGACCGAGGCCTACCAGCTGTCGAGCCTGGGACGCGCGCAGTGGCAGGCGGCCGACTACGCCGCCGGGGTCGTCACCCTGCTGGACCTCGATCGACAAGGCGGAGGCGACCGGAGACGTGCGGCTGGCTGCATTGATCAGGGTGCACCTGGGCCGGGTGCTGCGGGCCGAAGCGGAGATGGCCGGGGCTCGTGCGGCGCTGGAGTCGGCGGCCGCGTGGCACCGGCGAGGCCGGCGGCGGGGAGCAGGCGCTGCTCGGCGAGTGCCTCCTGGCGGCCCTCGATGCGGCCGACGGCGAACCGCTCGCCGCAGGACCGCCTGCTCACTCTCCTCACCGAGGCGCGCGAGCAGGACGCCGCCCACGTGGAGGTCTTCGCGCTGGACGCGCTGGCCCGGATAGCGGCCGACTCAGGCAACGACGTCGAGGCTCTGGAGCTCCTGGACCGAGGCGGACCGCCGGATGGAGGCGGCCTCGCACTTCATCACGGATCACGATCGGGCGGATGCGCACTGGGTACGACGGTCCGACCGCGCCGCTCGTTGAGGACCAGGAAGCCGAACAGCCCGGTCATGACCACCGCGATGCCCACCACCTGCGGGTCGCGCAGCCGCTCGTCGAGAAGGATGAAGGACCACACGACAGCCAGGGCCGGCTGCACGACCTGGGCGATCCCGATGGTGCCGATCTGGATGGTGCGCTGGGCGTAGACGAGCATGCCGTGCGCACAGACACCGGTGAGCAGGCTGAGGATCAGCATGTAGGTCCAGCCGGTGCTGCTCAGGCCGAGGACGTCGCCGTTCGCCAGCGCCAGCGGTAGCACCGCGACCGCGCCGATCGGGCTCACCGTGGCCATGAACGTCGCGACCTCCATGTCGCGACGGAAGTAGCGCGTCGTCACGACGTACCCGGTCCAGAGCAGCATCGCCGTGAAGCCGAACACGTTGCCGCGGAGCGAGGCATCACCGTTCGCCGGGGCGTTGAGCAGCACCATCACCACGCCGCCGAAGGCCACGAGGGCGAACACCAGAGCGCGGGTGTTGAAGTACTCGTGGAAGAGCAGCGCGCCGGCCGGGACGATGAGGAATGGCGCGAGCGAACCGATGAGGGCGGCGTTGGCGACGCTGTTGTGGGTGGCTCCGGCGAAGAAGATCGCCAGGTTCAGCCCGAAGAAGACACCTGGGACGAAGGCCTGGCGGACGTCGCGCAGCGTGACCCGCCGGCCGGTCATCCGCAGGTAGACGTGCCAGACGATGGTCACCGTCACCAACCGCCAGAACGCGAGCAGCACGCCCGGGGTCTCGGCCCGCTTGACCAGGGTCGAGCTCAGGGAGAACGCCACGACGACGCCCACGACGGCGAGCGCCCCGAGCGTCCGGGCACTCAGGGTCCGGACGGGCACGGCGGGGGTCATCGCAGTCATCGGTACTCGGAGGGTAGGCCTCACCAGAGTCCGACGGGGTCCTCGCGCGAGCCGGGGTCCGAAGCGATCCAGGAGACGATCAGGCTGTCGGGATAGGTGACCAGGTGGTCGCGAGCCAGCGCATCGACCAGCTCGGAGTCGCCCGCCAGGTGGGCGCGTGCGATCGCCACCGCCTGCCGGTCCCGGCTGCTGACCGCGAGATCCTGGGCGCGCGCCAGCCGTGCGGGCGCCGGCTCCAGTAGCGCCGCCATCACGACGACAAGGGCGTCTTGGTGTGGTCGGCGCTCCCGACGATCCAGGAGATGGCGGCCTCGTCGCCGCCGATGGCTTGTCGGATCACCGCGCCCGCGGCGCTCTTCGTTCATGGCCATGACCCTGCCCGGGGCTGCTGACGGGGTCCTGACGGCAGCGGGCCCGCATCGTCAGCGCCGTCGTCAGCGGTAGTCCCAACCATCGGTACAGACGCCGAGCGGCGTGCACACATCGACGGAGGGCGTCAGACATGTTGCAGCACATCACTTCGTGGTCGTACCGGCACCGGTGGGTGGTCGTGGTCTCGTGGCTCGCGGTCCTGGTGTCCGTGAACGTGGCCGGGTCCATGTTCGGAGGCGAGAGCAAGCAGGAGTTCCTCTCGCCCGGCACGGACTCCAAGGCCGCCGTCGCGCTGCTCGACGAGCGGTTCCCGGACCGGGCCGGCGACACCGTCGCCGTCGTGGTCCACGACGACGCGGGAGTCGGGTCCGAGGCCGTCCGCACCGTGGCTGAGCCCGTGGTCGACCGGTTGCGTGCGCTGCCCCACGTGGTCGACGTCGTCTCTCCGTGGGAGGCCGCCGGCAGCCGGTCAGGTGTCGGCCGACGGCACCACGGCGTACGCCGTCGTCCAGCTCGACACGACGGGTGCGCGCTTCCCCGTCGACGTCGCCTCCGACATGGTCGACCTCGCCGCCGACGCCCGGGCGGCCGGCGTCGAGATGGAGCTGTCCGGGCAGGCAATCGAGAACGTGCAGTCCAGCAGCATGGGCGCCGAGGGCCCGGGTCTCGCGATCGCTGCGCTGATCCTGCTCGTCGCCTTCGGCTCATTGGTTGCGATGGGGCTGCCGCTGGCCACGGCGCTGTTCGGAGTCGGGATCGGCCTGGCCGGCGGCAAGCTGATCGCCAACGTGATCGACGTCCCCGAGTGGGCGAGCTCGGTGGCGATCATGATCGGACTCGGTGTCGGCATCGACTACGCCCTGCTGATCCTCACCCGCTACCGCAGCGAGCTCGGCGCCGGCGCCGAGCCGCGAGCGGCCGCGGCCACCGCCATGGCCACCGCGGGGAGGTCCGTCGTCTTCGCCGGAGTGACCGTCGTCATCTCGCTGCTCGGCATGCTGACGATGAACCAGCCCTACGTCCCGGGCGTCGCCTTCTCGGCAGTCCTGACCGTGGCCGCGGTGATGCTGGCGGCCCTGACCCTGCTGCCCGCTCTGATCGGCTTCGCCGGTCGCAACATCGACCGGCTGCGGATCCCGCTCCCGCGTCGCTCCCGAGCAACCGAGGGTCAGGGCTTCTGGCACCGCTACAGCCGGGTGATCCAGCGCCGCCCGATCCTCGCTGCCCTCGCTGGCGCCGCCGCCCTGGGCGTGCTCATCGTCCCGATCTCCGATCTCCACCTCGGCTACCCCGACGACGGCAACGACCCCACGAGCCTGACCACCCGCCGTGCATACGACCTCATGACAGACGGGTTCGGCGCCGGATTCAACGGTGCGTTCGTGCTGGTCGCCGATCGTGGTGACGCGTCGGCCCTGGCCGATCTCGGACGCCTCGACGAAGCCCTGCAGCACACGCCGGGGGTGGCCGCCGTGTCACCGCCGATCCCCGCACCGGGCGAGGACGCCGCCCTGATCACCCTCACGCCGACCACGAGTCCCCAGGACGGCGACACCAAGCTGCTCCTCACGCGCCTTCGAGACCACGTCGTCCCCGACGCCTTGGCCGGCAGCGACGTGGTGGTGAAGGTGGGCGGCATCACCGCGGCCGACGTCGACCAGACCAACAGCATCCAGAACCGGCTGCCGCTGTTCATCGTGGCCGTCATCCTGCTGGCGCTGCTGCTGCTGGTCGCGGTCTTCCGCTCCGTGGTGATCGCCGCGCAGGCCGCCGTGTCCAACCTGCTCTCGATCGCCGCGGCGTACGGCGTCGTTGCCTACGCGGCTCAGGGCGGCTGGCTCGGGGACCTGGTCGGGATCACGACGCCGACGCCGATCCCGGCGTTCATCCCCATGATGATGTTCGCGATCCTGTTCGGGCTCTCCATGGACTACGAGGTCTTCCTCCTGTCCCGGATCCGCGAGGAGTATCTGCGGACGCGTGACAACGCCTCAGCCGTCACGGACGGGCTCGCGTCCACTGGCAAGGTGATCACTGCTGCGGCGCTGATCATGGCCGCCGTCTTCGGCGCGTTCGTCCTCGACGACCAGATCTTCCTCAAGATCATCGGGATCGGCATGGCCTCGGCCGTTGTGATCGACGCCGTGATCATCCGGCTCCTGCTCGTCCCGGCCGTGATGCACCTCTTCGGCGACCACAACTGGTGGATCCCGAGCTGGCTCGACCGCCTGCTGCCGACCCTCGACATCGAAGGGACGACCACCCCGCCCGAACCCGAGCCCGTGTCGACGCGCGCTCTCGAAAACGCCTGATCACCACCCACGAAAGGAAACTGTCATGAGCACACTCACCCGCGAGGCCACCTCGACGGACTTCGCCTCGAGCCGGGCGCTGCGACGTACGACCGGCTGGCTCTTCCTCATCGGCGCCCTCGCCTTCGGGGTCGCCGCCACCGTCCTGTCCTCGACCTTCGAGTGGCCCGACATCCTGCGCGAGCCCGCCGACGTGGTGCTGCCCAGCTTCGCCGACGGCGGCAACAGCCTCATCTGGACCTGGTTCGCCGTCGCCTGGACCTATGGCGTGATAGCGTCCCGATGCTCCTGCTCCCCGCGGCGCTGGGCCGCAAGGACGACGTGGTCCTACGGGCCGCCACCGCGATCGGGGCCACCTCCGTCGTGCTGTCGGTGGCGGGCTTCCTGCGCTGGGTGTTCGTCGTTCCGGCGCTCGCCCGCGACTACGTCGCCGGCGACGACCCACCCGCGAGGCCGTGGCGGCGCATGGATGGCCCAGCACCAGTACGGCGGCGCCCTCCTCGGCGAGCACCTCGGTGAGCTGATGGCGATCGCCTGGTCGGTCACCGTGGCGATCGTGGTGCTGCGCACGAAGGTGCTGCCCGGCTGGGTCGGCGTCAGCGGCCTGGTGGTCAGCGTCCTGTACTTCCTCAACCAGGGCGACATCATGGCCACAGCCATCCCGGACTTCCCGGTCTGGGACCTCGCCGGCCTTCTCGGCAGCACGGGCTGGGGACTGTGGGTGGCCGCCCTGGGTGTCGCGATCCTGCGGCACCGCGGTAAGCGCTGACCCGACGCGAAAGACCGGAAGCCGGCCGAGGGGTATAGTTAGGACGACGAGACCCGGTGGCCCGACTGGACTGCACCACCCACCGCCGGAAGGGGATGAGCTGGGGGATGTTCGCCGGAAGCCTGCAGCGGCGCTCGACGGCCACTACGTTGATCGCAAGTCTGCCCGCGATCGCACCTTGTTCACTGCCGGGCGACCCAGGGGCTGGCCGCACACCCGCTGCGCGGCCAGGGTTTCGGGGTCGAGGATTGGCAGCGGCATGACCGAGGTGACAGTTCGGCAGGTGCGGGACGAGGCTTCGCCGTTGGAGCGGCTCGCGCTCCTGCTCGAGCCGGAGCGCGCGGAGCGCCTGCGGGCCTACGCCGAGAGCGCCCGTCGGGTGCTCGGCCACCGGACGGTGTGGAACGTGAGGGCGACCGCCTCCGGGGACGACGACGCGGAGATGCTGTTCGTGCTGCTGGGCCACGGACCCGGTGCGGGCGTCGACACGCGCTCGGTGGTTCTCGACGGCGATCCGGCGTTCTCCCGGATCACCAAGCGCATGCACAACTTCCTCCGCGGTTCGGTCGGCGACGCCGGCCGGCTGGACGAGCCGGAGAGACAGCACTACGACGCGGTCCTGGCCACCAACCTCGCGCGGATGGCCGAACAGCTGCGTCCCGGCGACCTGGTCCTGCTCCACGACGCGCCGACCGCCGGCCTGGCGCCGGGTCTCCGTGACCTGGGCGCGCAGGTCATCTGGCTCTCCCACAGCGCCACCGGCATGGCCAACCGGGTCACCGAGACGGCCTGGTCGTTCCTGCGTCCGTACGTCGAGGCAGCGGACGCAGTGACCTTTCCGCGAGCCGGGTGTGCCCCTCGCTGGCTCAACCCGTACCGGACGTTCGCCATCCCGCCCGCACTGGACCCGTTGGGTCCCAGGAACTGCGACCTGACCTCGGAGCAGGTGGAGGCGACCCTGCGGGCGGCGGGCATCATCGCTGGAGCCGTCGGCGACCGGTTCAGGGACTTCACTCGGCGCGACGGCTCGCCGGGGCACGTGCGTCGGCACTCTGGCGTCACGATGAGCGACGAGCTGCTGCCGGCCGGCGAAAGGTACGTGCTCCAGCTCGGCCGCTGGGACCGCCTCGAGGACGCGGCCGGGGTGCTAGCTGGCTTCGCTTCGGCGCTGAGCTCCATGCCGAACGACGTACACCTGGTGCTGGCCGGTCCGCGGCCGGAGGTCGGTTCCGACGACCCGGAGAGCAACCACGTCGCTCAGGAGTGCGTGGGCGCCTGGCAGCAGCTGCCCGCCTACGTCCTGCGTCGCATCCACATCTGCTGGCTCCCGACCGACGACCCCGACGAGAACGCCCACATCGTCAACGCCCTGCAGCGGCATGCCGACCTGGTCGTGCACAAGAGCATCGCCGAGGGGTTCGGACTCACGGTGGCGGAGTCGATGTGGAAGGGGCGCGCCGTGCTGGCGTCGCGTGTGGGCGGCATCCAGGACCAGATCGTCGACTGCGAGAACGGGGTGCTGCTCGACGACCCACTGGATCTCGAGAGCTTCGGAGCGGCGGTGGGCACCCTGATGCGGGACCCCGGCCTCCGTCGTTCGCTCGGGATCGCGGCTCGCGAGACGGTCCGGGACAGGTACCTGGGCGACCGGCACCTGGTGCAGTACGTCGACCTCTTCACCGCGCTGCTGGACTGAGCGTCCGGCTGGGACTCCGCGTTCGAAGATGAATCGTTCGCTCCGCTGGCAGTCTGCTCAGGGCGGAGTCGGCGGTCCGGTGCGTCGGATGGTCGCGAGGGCAAGCTCCACCGTCTGCGCTGCCGGGACGCGGCTGCTGTGTGCTGCCGATCGCACCCTGGCGGCGCCGCGACGCCAGGGCGGTGGCACGAAGACCACTCGGCCGTCGTGTCCGACGACATGCTCGGCGATCGCACGCACGAGGCGGGCGTCCCCGACGTCCTGGAGTCGAGCCTTCTCGAAGCTGACCACGAAGTCGCGGTGCCCGCGCAGGATCAGGGCGTCCAGAGCGCCCAGCCACCAGAACCGCCGGTTCTCGACGATCCCTTCGAACTCGATCAGAGTCACGCCGTCAAGGGGGGTGACCTTGTATCTGGGCATCCGGTGACCTCCTCGTGGGCGGTCCGTTCGATCGGTCAGCTTGTCGAATCGTGTCGCCCGGTTCCGCGTTCTACCCGCTCTGGAGACTACATGACTTGAATAAGCCTTCAGTTTACGTACTTTTCACTTGCGTTCACGGCAGCAGGTCGCGGAGGCGGGCGACGAGAGAGTCCTTGACGGCTTGCTCGACCGCGGCGTTGACCTGTTGGTAGAGGTCCTGTTCGTTGTCGAGGTTCTCCAGGATGCTGCGCAGCTCGAGATCGTTGATCGTGCGGATGAGGACGTCGTCGACCTTCAGCGCCGAATTGACCACCGAGTCCGGGAGCGCGCGGATCGCGATCTCGAGGAAGCGGTTGAGATCCGCATTTTCGAGTGCCTCGTCGACCAGGTCCGACGCTGGGGGCAGGGACCCGTCGTCCTTCATCCTGGCGACAGCGGCCAGCAGGCCGTCGTGCAGGGCGTCGACCTCGGCGTCGGTGCGGGGGCCGGGTTGCGCGAGCTCCAGCGTGAACGCCTCGCGGCTCACGTGCAGGCGGCAGGCGGCGCCGTCGATGCCCAGCAGCACGAGACGCTCGGTGAGGCCGTCCATGCCCTCGGCCTGCGAGGTGACCGTGCGTTCGACGCACGGGTCCGCCGATGCGAGTGGCTCGAACTCCCCGCCTCCGTGGGCGAGCTGCACCCCGAGCACGCCGCTCACAAGGACCAGCGCGGCGGCCGGCATGCCGACGATGCGCGCCAGACTGGTCATGAGCTCGCCTTCCGGCGGGGCGCGATCACCGTGAGCAAGGCGAGCAGCGCGAGGCCGGCGCCGATGAGGAACGAGTCGCGGAAAGCCCGCGTGGCGGCGCGCTCCAGCTGTGCTTCGAGGTCGCGTTCGAGCTTGGCTGCGGCGGGGCCCTCCTCCGGCGCGAGGTCTGCCGTCTCGAAGGCACGGTGCAGGTCGGGGATCCGACCCTGTTCGTCCGACAGCTCGCGGCCGAGCGCCTGCGCGATCGCGATCTTGTCGTCCGGCTTCAGCGGAGCGTCGAGCACCAGGGACGCGATGGCCTCTTGGGCGGGCACCTGGGCGTCCTGCAGGTCCGCGGTGAACACCGGCGTCAGGATGGCCAGTCCCACGACCACGCCGATGTGCCGAGCGCCGATGGTCCACCCGGCGTGCCGTACCCGCGGCAGGCGCATCTCCATCGCTTGAGAGGTGAGCCGGTCAACCGTCAGTCCGAGCCCGAGGCCCACGAGTGCCTGGGGCGCGATAGTCCACGCGAGGTCCGCCGACGGCAGGATCGCGAGGCCGACCAGGCCGCCGGCGATGAGGAAACAGCCCACGGCGACCTCGACCTCGGGCGGCGGTCGCAGGAGTCGGGCCAGGGGGCGTGCGGCGAGGGCAGCGACCGGCACGACGGAGACGGTGAGGGCCGCCGTACCTGGGGATCGGCGCCAGCCCTCGACCAGGAGCAGGACGAGCAGGAACAACGCGGCCGTGAGTGCTGCGGCCAGCAGGGCGAGGGTCAGGTTGGGGCGGATCGCCGGACGATGCCGGTCCGGCGTGAGCGCTGGTACGGCGCGCACGGAGAGCGCGGCCGGTACGGCCAGCGCCGCGAAGGGCACCTGCACCACGAAGATGGCCTGCCACGAGAACGCCTGCGTGAGCAGTCCGCCCGCGAAGGGTCCGCTGGCAGTGCCCACCACGCCGGCCGTGACCCAGGCCGCGACGCCGCGACGCTCGCCGTACACCGCGACCAGGAGCTCCAGGCATCCGACCAGCGCCAGCGCGCCCCCGAGGGCCTGCAGGCACCGCGCCGCGATCAGTGCGTCGATCGACGGCGCCAGCGCGCACCACGCCGACGACCCGGCGAACACTGCGATGCCGACGGCACTGAAGTACCGCGGCTGCGCTCGAGTGAAACTCATGGCGGCCGGCACCGCAGCGAGGCCCAGCACGAGATTGAACGCGATCAAGACCCAGGCGACCTGCCCGACGGAGGTGTTCAGGTGCCTCAGGATGTCGGGCAGTGCGAGCGTCACCACAGCGGAGTCCGCGAGGACCAGCGCCACGGTCACCGCGAGCAGAGGAGCCACGGCACGACGCACCCGGCCATCCTCGCAGCGAGACAGACCACGCGTCATCGCTACCGAAGTCGCATTGGGTTACCGGGGGTTCCACAACCACGTCATGACGTGAACGGGAGGGCAGCCATGACGCACGCCTCGCTCGCCCCGATGCTGTTCGGCATCACGTGGCTTGACCCCGAGTGGCTGCTCTCCCAGTTCGGATCCGGATTCTTCTGGGTCAGTCTCGCCATCATCGTGGTCGAGTGCGGCCTGTTCTTCCCCTTCCTGCCCGGCGACACGCTGCTCGTCGCGATCGGGCTGTTCCTGGCCGGCGACAAGTTCTCGATACTGCCGGGGCCCGCCCTGCTCGACCTTGCCGTCGGCTGTTTGCTGCTGGTGGCTGCAGCGCTCCTCGGCAACGTGCTGGGCTTCGAGATCGGCAACAAGATGGGGCCAGTCATCTACAAGCACGATGGCAAGATCCTCAAGCGGAGCTACTTCGACCGAACCGAGGCCTTCTTCGACAGGCACGGCCGCCAGGCGTTGGTCATCGGACGCTTCGTCCCCGTGGTGCGCACGTACGTCACCGTGGTTGCCGGCGCGTCGAAGATGCAGCGGCCGCGCTTCTTCGCCTGGAGCCTGATCGGCGCGCTGCTCTGGGTGCTGAGCATCACCCTCACCGGATACTTCGTGGGGGACACCTTTCCCTGGCTGGCCCACCACATCGACTACCTGATTCTCGGTCTCCTGCTGCTCACGATCATCCCGGCCGGCATCCATTGGTGGCGCGAGCGCGGCTCCGACAGCGGCTGACGTGGCGAACGCCCCCCGCAGACCCCGTTGCGGAGGGCGTTCGTGATGGCCATCTCGCCGGCGTCCCCAAATCTGGACAGCCAGACGACCCCCAACTCCCCCCGTTCAGCCGGCGCGTCCCCATCCACGCACGGCTCCAGTCGGCACGTTCATCAAACGACGAGACGCCACGACGCGACGGCGCAACCGAGAAATTGTGGTCGTTCGGCGGCGGCACAGTGGCCGAAAGGACGATAGGGACCAGCCTGAGGGCGCAGGAACGCCCCTCCCGCCACGGGGAGAGCGAGAGGGGCGCCCAGGTCATTGTGACCCAACCGGGGCGAGTACCCATAGGGGTATCCGGTCGCAATCGCGTCCACCCGGCCGCTCACCAGAGCAGCTCGAGCTCCAGGACTACGTGACGGCGTGCGTCCAGCCACTCGTCGAGCGCGCTCCGGAGCTCGTTCTCGCCACCAGCGAGGCCGAGCCGGACGGCGTCCTCACGGATGGGTTCGTGGGAGTGGCCAGTGTCCGGCGACCCGAGCGAGCAGGCCGCGCAGAGCATGCGGATGCCCGACCACTCGTCGAGGCCCATCCCACGTGGATCGAGCAGCTCCGACAGCGCCTGGAGCTCGTCGCTCCCCGCTCCGACGACGTGCGCCTGCCAGGTAGGCAGGCCCGAGTCCTCCAGGCGGACGAGCTCGTCGAAGACCGGCAGCTCACGACCGTCCAGCACCCGAGTGCCGCGCGGTGCGCCGTCGTGCAGGAGCGTGTCGCGGAACCGGTGCCCGGACTCGGGCAGCGGCACGCTGGCGATGACACCGTGGGCCGGGCTTCGGCGCCAGCACCAGACGACCTCGGTCTCACCTAGGTGGTCCAGCACCTGGTGCGGGATGGCCGGCTCGGGGTTGATGCGGACCGGACCGAACCCGAAGGTGCCCTCGATGGGCTGGTCGGACTCGTCGAGCTCGATCCCGTAGGCGCGCCAGGCATTCCGGGCCGTCCGCCAGTCACCCAGTGCCGTGGCGGCGATGCCGAGGTTCCAGGCCGCAGGGTTCTCGCCGTCGAAGGCCTGGGCGTCGCTTGACGTGAAGAGCTCGACCGCCCGCTGGTTGCGGTACGCCGACTCTTCCCACCGGCCCAGCGCCTTCGAGAGCAGTCCTGCGTGGAACCAGCTGAACGACGAGTCCGGTGTCAGCGCCAGCAGCTCCTCGGCGAGCGCGATTGCCGCCTGGGTGTCACCGGCCTCGTCCGCCGCTTCCCACTCGCTGAAGACCTGTCGAGGCCCCCTGCCACCCACACGTCGTCGCCCGAGTCGCATGGCGGACAGTCTGCCGCCTAGCCTGCAGCACGTGCTGGTGCCAGGAGGCCACGACCGGATCGGAAGCGAGCGGTTCTACCCCGAGGAGCATCCCGTCGTCGAGGTGGAGGTGGCGGACCTCTGGTGGGAGCCGCACCCGGTGACGAACGCACAGTTCGCGGCGTTCGTCGCCGAGACCGGTCACGTCACCGTGCCGGAGCTTCCGCTGGACCCCGCCGACTTCCCGGGCGCCGATCCCGACCTGCTCGTGCCGGGGTCTCAGGTGTTCACCGAGACGCCTGGCCCAGTCCCGCTGCACGACTGGACGCAGTGGTGGCGCTGGCAGGAGGGCGCCCAGTGGCGGCACCCGGAGGGACCGGGCAGCGACTGGCGGGACCGTGCGGACCACCCGGTGGTCCACGTTGGCTGGGAGGACGCGGTTGCCTACGCCGCCTGGGCCGGCCGGGACCTGCCGACCGAGGCCGAATGGGAGCATGCGGCGCGCGGGGCTCTGGTCGGTGCGGACTACGCCTGGGGCGATGAGCTCGTACCGCAGGGAGTGGTCATGGCCAACACCTGGCAGGGCCCGTTCCCATGGCGCAGCGAGGACCCGGACGGCCACCACCGCACGTCGCCGGTCGCGTCGTACCCGCCCAACGGCTACGGACTCTTCGACATGATCGGGAATGTCTGGGAGTGGACCCGCACCCCGTGGACGCCGAACCATGCTGAGCCGGCCGGCACCGGCACGTCGCATCCGGAGTCTGGCAAGCCCACCTGCTGCGGCGGGAGCCTGGTGCCCGTGCCTGGGGAGCTCGTGCGAATGGTGACCAAGGGCGGGTCTCACCTGTGCTCGCCGCACTACTGCCGGCGCTACCGTCCGGCGGCTCGGCAGGGCCACGGCATCCGCGACACCACCTCACATGTGGGATTCAGGTGCGTGGAGCGGAAGTCGTAGGCGTGGGGTGCCGATGTCGTACAAGACAACGGACCTCAGGTGCCGGCGGGCCATTCAGGGCAGGTGACCTCGTACGACCTGCCCGGGAAGAACTCGTTCCATTCACTCCGGGTGAGGTTGCGTCCGGCGGTCCGGCGGGCTCGTTCCAGCCAGGCGCTCGGCTCTGCCGGCACCGTCCAGGTGCTCCCGTCGAGGCCTGCGACGAGGATCCCGCTCCCGTCAGGCAGGTAGGCCATCCGCGCCTCGGGCACGAGGTCGGACATGGGGAGTCGGGCCAGGAGCTCGCCGTTCCTGCCGTCCCGCAGCGACAGCCGGTCGTCCTCGAGGTGGGCGACCTGGCGGCCGTCCGGGGAGAAGAGGAACGAGTCGTCGCCCCAGTCGAAGGCCGGGCCGAACCAGGTCCAGGTGGCGACGCCGCGCAGCTGCAGCTGGTCGTCCGAGTTGACCGCCGCGAAGCGGGTCCCGTCCGGTGAGAGGACCAGGCTCTGACTGGCGGGGGGAGTGTCGCGGAGTCCGCGATCTGCTCGACCTCTCCTGCTGCGACTGTCGCCCCGCCCGACGGCGGCGTCAACCGGGCCGATACCCGGCTGATACCCGACCGGCAGGTGGTCGATACCCGCGTGGCGCACTCCTGGAAGGGACCAGCACCGGACAAGGAGATGATCATGCGAAAGATTTGATACGGAACCGCGGCGCTCGCGCTGGCAGCAGTCCTCAGCTCGTGCAGCGGGGACCCGTCAGAGACCGACCCGAAAGCCAACAAGCAAGCGACGAGCGCTACGACCACGCAGGTCGCCGAGTGCCAGGCCGTGGGCCAACACCGAGAGGTGCTCGCCCTGGCTGCTGGGGCATCAAGATTGGGGGGCTGTTCGGCAGTCCTCTTGCCGAGCTGGACCTCCCCGCAGGCTTCACGGGAAACGACGCGTGGGTGTGGGTCAACGGCGACGGGGAGGAGGAGTGGGGTGCCATCACCTTCCTGCAGGTCGGCGACGTGTACCCGGACCCGTGCTGCCGCCCCGGAAGCCCACCCAAGGTCGGTCCCTCGGTGGAGGACTTCGCGGCTGCACTCACCGCCCAGAAGGCGACGACCACCACGAAGCCCGTCCCCGTGTCGGTGGACGGTCATAACGGGGTCTACCTCGAGATCTCCGTGCCAGCCGGCTTCGACTCCAGCGCATGCCGTGACAAGAGCTGATCCTCTGGGATACAGAGGGCGACGAGCCCGCAGGTGCTGACCACACGTTCGTGAGCCGGTACTGGGTGCTCGACCTGGACGGTCAACGCGTCGTGCTCGTGGTGAACACCAACACCAACACCAACGCGACCGTCGACACCGTCGAGCTCTTCACCGGCATCGCCGGGTCCGCCACCTTCGCCCGGGTCCCGGGCGTTGACCGTCCGGGCGTCATTCACCTCGCGGAACAGCCTGCGATCTTCCCGGCGTCGCGTTGACAGGTGTCTCTGGCGCCCGGGACAGCCGTGCTCGCAACGTGTGGTCACCAGACACCGAGAGGGGCTTCCGATGACCCTGACTGCCGCACCTGAGACCGCGACCAAGAGGCCGGCCTGGCTGCTGGTCCTGACCTTGCCTGCGTTTGTCGGCTATCTGGTGGTGGCCGTCGCCACGATCGCGACCAAGGTAGAGACGTCGTCGGCCGAGCTCACCCCGGCGCAGCTGTCCGACCTCGGGCCCTCGTGGGTCGCGCTGCACGTGTTCTGGATGCTTCCTTCGGTGCTCGCCGCCGTGGGTCTGGCGCAGATCGCGTCGCGTGGGCAGCTTCGACACGGTGGTGGTGTCCGAGCCCTCGCGGGCGTGGCGGTGGTCCTGGCGGCGGCATACCTCGTTGTCCAGCTGCTCGCGTTCGGCTTCGACGGCGCGACGTGGGGTGACAGTCGGCTGTACGCCGTGGGCGTGCTCCTCAGCATCGCGGTTGGCTGGGTCGGCACCGAGCCGGCGACCATCCTCGTGGCCGTTGGGCTCGCCCGGCGGGGATTGGCCCGGAGGTCCATGTATGCCCTCGCTGCGGTGACCACCCTGTACCTGGTTGTGGAGCTGTTGACCTACCTGCCTGCGCTGCTCGGCTCGGCCACGCTCGCGGACACCGTCGGGTTGCCGCCGTTCCTGCTCGGGATCTGCTGGGCCGTCCTCGGTGGCATCGTGCTACGGGCGCGCGTACCTTCCGAGGCGTGACCGCGGTTCCCGCGACCCCGGCGGTCGGCTCGTCCAGGTGGCGAGTCGGCCGCCAGGCCGCGCGGGTCGGGGTGGCCGCCTGCGGCACCTTGTTCGCGTTCGGTGTCGTGCTGTGGGCCCGTGGGGATGACCTGACCGCCGTACTCTGGCTGCTCCCTGATGCGTGGTCGGAGGGGGACCTGCGCGGGGTGCTCCGGGACGCCGGCATCCCGACCGGCGCTCTCTCTGTCTTCGTGATGGTGCTCGAGCTGCTTGCCGCGGCAGCCGGGATCACCGCGGCGGTGCTGGTGCTGCGCGGGGCGACCACGTGGTTCCACTTGTACGTCGCTGTCGCGATCGCGCTGTGGGTCACGATGGGCGGGACGATGCCGGTTCTCTATGGAGCCGTGCTCGACGGCCCCGTCGCCGAGGTGCCGCCGCTGCTGCAGGGTCTCGGCTGGGTTGCGGTGTTCCCGCTTGCCTACCTGTTCCCAGATGGCCGGTTCGTGCCTCGCTGGACCCGGTGGGCGGCCGTCGGGTGGGCGGCGTACCTGCCCGCAGTCGGCCTCGCGATGCTGCTCGGCTATGAGTCGGACCCGGACAGCCTGGTCGAGACTCTGCCGCTCCTCGTCCTGTTCGGCACCTGCGTGATCTCCGCCGTGTTCCGCTACCGGCGGGTGTCCACGGGCGAGCAGCGGCTGCAGACCAGGGGCGTGGTCGCCGCGCTCGGACTGTGGTTCATGCTGGCGCTGCTGACGATCGCGACGCCTCTGCATGGCCTGCTCGAGCAGGTGAGCGGGGCGGGACTCGCGGCCAACGTCGTCATATTTCTCGGCAGCTATCTGGTCAGCGTGCTGCTGCCGGCCTCCATCGCCGTCGCCGTGCTGCGCTACCGCCTCTACGACGTCGAGGTGTGGGTCAACCGTGTGCTGGTCTACGGCGTGCTGACGGTGACAGTGGTCGGCTCGTACGCCCTCCTTACTGGACTGGCCGGACTGATCTGGCATGACAACGACTTGGCCGCGCCATTGGCGGCGACCGTGGTCATCGCTGTCGTGCTCCACCCCTTGAGGCTCAGGGCGCAACGGTGGGTGGACGGGTTCGTCTACGGCGGTCGCAAGGAGCCGTACACCGTGTTGACCAATCTCGGTCGACGGCTCGAAGGTGTGGTGCCGCCGGACCAAGTGCTGCAGACCTTGGTGCACGAGGTGGGCACGACCCTGAAGCTGGACTACGTCGCGGCCGCGCACGGGGACGTGGTGGTCACCTGGCCCGAGGGTGCGGTCGCGGGATCGGGCCGGGCCGAGGTGTTCCCCCTTCGGTGGCAGGACGAGGACCTCGGCACCCTGGTGGTCGCTCCGCGGCCCGGCGACGACCTCAGCGCCTCGGACCGGGACCTCCTCGAGGGCCTGGCGCGCCAGGCCGGGTCCGCGGTCCGGGCCGCGACACTCAACGACGACCTGCGGAAGTCCCGCGAGCGGATCCTCGTCGCCCGGGAGGACGAGCGGCGACGGCTGCAGCGCGACCTGCACGACGGGCTTGGGCCGACCCTGGCCAGCCTCTACCAACGCGTCGACGCGGCCCGTTCGCTGTTCGGGCGTGACCAGGCCGCCGCCGACCGGCTCCTGTCCGACGTTGCCGAGCAGACCCGCTCGGTGATCGGCGACATCCGCTCGCTGGTGCGCGAGCTGCACCCGCCCGAGCTCGACGAGCTGGGCCTGGCCGCTGCGCTCGAGTCCGTCGGCTCACGGTTCGACGACCTGGTCGTCCGGGTGACCGCCGGGGACCTGCCCCCACTGGAGCCGGTCGTTGAGGCAGCGGCGTACCGGATTGCGGTCGAGGCCCTCACCAACGTCGCGAGACACTCTGCGGCGTCCTCGGCGACCGTGCGGCTGGACGTGGCGGACGATGCGCTCGTCGTCTCAGTCGTAGACGACGGTGTGGGCATGGAGGCGGGGGCGCGGCTCGGGACCGGTATGCGGTCCATGCGCGAGCGCGCCGACGAGCTGGGCGGGTGGTGCGAGGTCGTGGACGCCCCAGGCGGCGGCACCCGGGTCCGCGCGATGATCCCGCTCCGGGGGCTGTCGTGACCTCGCCCATCGCGGTGCTGGTCGTCGACGACCACGTCTTCTACCGCGAGGGCGTCAAGGCACTGCTGGCGACCCGCCCTGAGGAGATCGTGGTCTTGGGCGAGGCCGCTACCGGCGAGGAGGCCCTCCAACAGGTGGCATTGCTGCAGCCCGACGTCGTGCTGATGGACCTGAACATGCCCGGGGCAGGCGGACTCGCCGCGACCGAACAGTTGACCGCCGCACACCCTGACGTCGCCGTGCTCGTGTTGACCATGTTGGACGACGACTCGGTCCTGCCCGCCATTCGGGCAGGTGCCCGCGGCTACCTCCTCAAGGACGCGGGGGTCGACGACCTGGTCCGAGCGATCACGGCCGTGCACCGAGGCGAGACAATCCTGTCCAAGCGGGCGGCCGAGCACGTGCACCGGCGACTCACGCTGGCACCGGTGTCGGCTCGACCGTTCCCAGAGCTCACCGATCGCGAGCACGACCTGCTCCAGGAGATCCTCCGCGGCCACAACAGCCAGGAGATCGCCCGAGCCCTGGGCCTCAGCACCAAAACGGTGCGCAACTACGTCTCCAACGTCCTGACCAAACTGCACGCCCGCGACCGCGCCGAGCTCGTCATGCTGGCGCGCGAGGCTGGATATCCCGACGTATGACGAGAGCGTGAGGTCCGCCTGCCGGTCTGCCCGCCTGATCGGCCATCGGGGCCAGGACGGCGCCGCCCCAGCTCGTGGCCGCGATCGACGGGGCAGCGTGGGGACCGGTCTAGCTGAAACCTGGCGACCACGCGGGGGCGCTGTCCCAGACCGGGGTCCGTGTCAGCGGCGTGAGCTCCGAGCCGTCACGCCGCATGACGTACAGGTCGGGCAGACCCGCAATGCCGGTGCGAGCAAAGACGATCCACTGGCTGTCGGGGGACCAGCTGGAGCCCAGCGTCATGGTCCCTGGGTCGTGATCGGTGACCTTGGTGAGACCAGTGCCGTCCGGTGCCACGGTGTAGAGGTCACCTTCGAAGTCGTTGGGGCCTGTTTCTGATCTGAACGTCAGCGCGGTGCCGTCGGGCGCCCAGGCGATGTCCTCTGCCCGGAGGTTCCAGGGTGTGATGCGATGCTGGCCGGTCCCATCGGCGTTCATCACGAACACGGCGGTCGCGTCCACCGGTTTCGCCGAGCTGTTCCACCTGAGGAACGCGATCTGGGTGCCGTCGGGCGAGCCCTCTGGGCCGAAGTCCTCGTAGGTCGTCGGGGTAGTCAGGTTCGTCAGCTGTTGGGCATTGCGGCCGTCGGCGTCCATGATCCCGACGGCGAACACGTCGATGACGCCTCCAGTGACTTCACCGTAGGGCCAGCCGAACAGGAGTTGTCGTCCGTCGGCGGACCACGACGGCGCGGTCTCTTCGCAGATGATTGCTCGGGGCCGTGCGACGGGGCAGCCAGGGTCCACGGGGTGCTCGTCGGAGCCGTCCGCGTTGACCACGAAGACCTCGTTGGGCCTGCCCGGGAAGATCCGCTCGAAGGCGATCTGAGTGCCGTCGGGCGACCAGTCCGGCAGGTTGTCCACCTCCTCGGGCCCCGGCTCGGTGATCGGGCGGGCACCGGTGCCGTCGGTCGACATCACGAAGAGCGCTGCCCGTTGCAGTTCCTGGTCGAAACGACGGAAGGCGATCTCGCCGCCGGGGAGTCCTTCAGGCATCTGCACAGGTAAGGCGCTGGGCGCTTCCTCCTCCGAAGCTGCGGAGCTTGAGTCTGTGGAGCCCGAGGCGTCGGCCACCACAGGTCCTTCACTGTTGGCCTCGCCGGGAGCGGCACCCGGATCCGAGCACGCGGCGCCAGCGACAAGAGCTGCGGTCGTCAGGACGACCATCATGCAACGTGAGCCGGCTGGGCTGACGCGGTGCCCGGACCGGCCCTGAGTAGTCTGAGCCATCGTGTCTCCTCCGGATAGATACCAGGTGTGACACGAGAATCCCGGTCCCTGCTTCCCGGGCAACAGGGTCATGTGACCCAAGGTGCCGGGCATAGCGAAAAGCGGACCCCCGGAGGGTCCGCTTCGCGGTTGGGCAGGTCAGCGCAGGTGGTACGGCTCTTATGGTCGCCGGTTCCT
>CAWDBZ010000020.1:0-221214 GCA_963800715.1 uncultured Actinomycetota bacterium
TGGTCGCGGTCGAGCGGTTGCGCTCCCGGCGAGAGCCGGGGGTCCTGGTGACTGTCACGTCGGCCCGGGGGCACGTGCCCCGCGAGCCCGGCGCCAAGATGGTCGTCGCTGCGGGCGAAGCCTGGGGCTCGGTCGGCGGGGGGAACCTCGAGGAGGAGGCCGTACGCCGCGCGCGCGAAATGATCCAATCCAGCGCAATTGCGCCGGTTTGGTTCACGGCGAACCTGTCGGACAAAGCGCCGTTCCAGCACGGCGTGCAGTGCTGCGGGGGAGAGGTGACGGTGCTCCTGGAGCCGCTTGCGGTCCGGCCGGCGGTGGCGATCTTCGGCGTCGGCCATGTCGGCCTGGAGCTGGCCCGGATCCTGGCTCGCCACGAGCTCGACCTGCATCTGGTCGACTCCCGTTCCGACCAGCTTTCCGAGCCCATGCTCTCCTCGCTGGACGACGCCCTGGCGAGGATCCACCCACACCACGTCCCGGTGCTGCCGGAGCTGATCCTGGGCGAGCTGCCCCCCGGCACCCACGTCCTCGTGATGACGCACGACCACGCTGAGGACGCCGCCCTGGTGGACGCCGCGCTCCGCACCTCGCACCTGGGTTCGATCGGCCTGATCGGGTCCAGCGCGAAATGGACGAGGTTCCGAAAGAAGCTGACCGACGAGGGCATCGACGAGCAGGCGCTGGCCCGGGTGACGACCCCCATCGGGATCGAGGGCATTTCCGGCAAGCAGCCGGCCGCGATCGCCGTGAGCGTCGCGGCAGCCCTGCTGCGCACCTTCGAGAACGACGCCGCGCGGGCGCCGGCGCCGGATATCCGGACCGGGTCCGCACCGACCCGCTAGGCTTTCCACGATACGGAACCAAATTGTCAGCGAACTGACCAGGAGTGCCATGACCGCCGACACCACGGAGCCCAACCTCAACCGGAGCTCCGGTGGAGTGCAGTCGCTCGATCGGGCCTTCGCGATCCTGGAGGCCATGGCCGACGCGGGGGGCATCATCGGACTCTCCCAGCTCGCCGAGAAGGCGGACCTGCCGCTCGCCACCATCCACCGACTGGTGCGCACCCTGGTCGACCTCGGCTACGTGCGCCAGGAGGCCTCCCGTCAGTATTCCCTCGGGCCGCGGCTCATGCGCCTGTCCGACACCGCTTCCAAGCGGGTCGGCACCTGGACCAGGCCCGCGATGGACGCAGCGGTGGCCAAGCTCGGTGAGTCGGTCAATCTCGCGACGCTCGACGGTGACGAGATCGTCTACGTCGCGCAGGTGCAGCCCTCCCAGAACTTCATGCGGATGTTCACCGAGGTGGGCCGTCGCACCTCGCCCCACGCCACGGCGGTCGGCAAGGCGATCCTGGCCGGCTTCCCCGATGACAAGGTGGTCGAGCTGCTCGAGCGCACCGGGATGCCGCGCTACACACCGACCACGCTCACCACGCCACAGGAGTTCCTGGCGGCGCTCGCGGACGTGCGACGTCTGGGCTATGGCATCGATGAGGGCGAGCAGGAGGTCGGGGTCCGCTGCGTCGCTGTGGCGGTGCCCACCGCTCCGCAGCCGATGGCGATCTCCATGTCCGGGCCGCTGTCCAGGATGGGCGATGACGTCGTGCACGCGGCCGCCGAGGTGCTGGCCAAGAGCGCTGTCGAGATCGGATCTGTGCTCAGCCACCCTGCCCTCTAGGGTCATTTGAGTGGACCTCGTACTCGGCACGATGTACTTCGGCACCCGGACCGACGAGGCGACGTCGTTCGCGATGCTGGACCGCTACGTCGCCGCCGGCGGTCGGGTGCTGGACACCGCGAACTGCTACTCGTTCTGGACCTCGCCGACCGGCCACGGCCGCCAGAGCGAATCGGTGATCGGCAGGTGGCTGGCGGCGAACGCCGGACTCCGCGACGAGCTCGTCGTCGCCACCAAGGTCGGCCAGGAGCCGGTCGACGGGGGAGTGGAGGGCCTCTCGGCGCCGGTGGTGGCGCGGGAAGCCGCGCTCTCAGCGGAGCGACTCGGGGTCGACGTGATCGACGTCTACTGGGCGCACGGAGAGGACCGCTCGGTCCCGATCGAGGAGACCGTGGCCGCGTTCGGGGCGCTGGTCGGCACGGGCGCCGTACGCCGGCTCGGCGTCTCCAACCACCCCGTCTGGCGGGTCGAGCAGGCTCGCCTGCTCGCGGAGGCCCAGGGCGTCGAGCCGTACTCCGCCCTCCAGCTGACGACCTCGTACGTCGAGCCGCGGCCGGGTGCGCCGGTGGAGGGCAAGGACCACCGCTTCGGCTTCGTCAGCGACGAGACCGTGGACTACCTCGCTGAGCACCCCGACCTCGAGCTCTGGGTCTACAGTCCGCTGGTGCAGGGCAGCTACGACCGCGCGGACCGGCCGTTCCCCGCGGCGTACGACCACCCGGGCACGACCGCGCGGCTCGCCGCGCTGGCCTCGGTCGCGGCGACGCGTGGCGTCGCGAGGTCGCAGGTGGTGCTGGCCTGGCTGCTGGCGCGCGGGTGGAAGCCCATTGTCGGCGTGAGCACGCTGGAGCAGCTCGACTCGGCGCTCGCGTCGGCGTCGCTGGAGCTCTCGCCGGAGGAGCTCGGGGCTCTCGACGACCCGCGGTAAGGGGCACATCCTCTGCTCTCGGCAGAACCGCCCTCAGCGGATTCGCTGGATCGGCGTACGCCGGTCCCGCAGGCTCGAAGACATGAGCCACTCCATGAACTCTGGGCCCAACCCAGCCGGCCTGTCCGCGGCCGACCGCCTGCTGCACCAGCGCATCATTGTCCTCGGCCAGGAGGTCGACGACGCGATCGCCAACAAGCTCTGCGCGGAGCTGCTCCTGCTCTCCGCCGAGGACCCACGGCGCGACATCGCGCTCTACATCAACTCACCCGGCGGCTCCGTCTCGGCCGGCCTGGCGATCTACGACACCATGCGGCTGATCCCGAACGACGTGGCGACGCTGTCGATGGGGCTGGCCGCGAGCATGGGGCAGTTCCTGCTGTCCGCCGGTACGCCGGGCAAGCGCTTCGCGCTGCCGCACAGCCGGATCCTGATGCACCAGGGCTCGGCCGGCATCGGCGGGACCGCGATCGACATCGAGATCCAGGCCGAGAACCTCGAGCACACCAAGGCAGTGATCTTGGGACTGATCGCCGAGCACACCGGTCAGTCCGTGGAGACGATCGAGCGGGACTCCCGCCGGGACCGGTGGTTCACCGCCGAGCAGGCGCGCGACTACGGCTTCGTCGACCAGGTCCTCACCGACGTCTCGTCGGTGACGCCGTACCGGCCGCCGAGCGCGTCGTTCGCCCCCAGCAACGAGCGCAGCGCGTCATGAGCAGCTACACGATCCCAAGCGTCATCGAGAAGACCGTGCGCGGCGGCGAGCGGGCGGTCGACATCTACAGCCGGCTGCTGACCGACCGGATCGTCTACATCGGCACCGAGATCGACGACGGAGTCGCCAACGTCGTCATCGCCCAGCTCATCCACCTGGAGTCGGACCGCCCCGAGTCGCCGATAGACATCTATCTCAACTCCCCGGGCGGCTCGGTGACCGCGATGCTGGCGATCTACGACACGATGCAGTTCATCAGCTCGCCGGTCGGCACGACCGCGATCGGTCAGGCCGGCTCGTCGGCCGCGGTGCTGCTGGCGGCTGGCGACCCGGGTCGCCGGACGGTGCTGCCGCACTCGCGGATGGTCCTGCACCAGCCGTCCGGTGGGGGCCAGGGCACGCTGCCCGACCTCGAGCTGCACGCCAAGGAGATCGTCCGGCTGCGCGCGCAGATGGAGGAGATCCTGGCGACGCACACCGGCCGCACCGTGGAGCAGATCCGGGCGGACACCGACCGTGACCTGGTTCTGTCGGCGCAGGAGGCGGTCGACTACGGGCTGGCGGACGCGATTCTCGACAATCGGAAGCTCGCACTCGCTCGCCCTTGAACTCAACCTAACTTGAAGTTTCATGATGAAGGCATGAGTTCTCCCGTAGCTGTCATCACCGGTGCCTCCCAGGGTCTCGGCCGCGCGCTCGCCCACGAGCTGGCGAGCCGCGGCTGGTCCCTCGTCCTCGACGCGCGGCACGAGGCCGCGCTGACCGAAGCCGTCCGCGCGCTGCCGGGCGGGCCGCACCCGGCGATCGCCGGCGACGTCGCCGACCCGGTGCATCGCCGGGACCTGGTCGACGTGGCCGCCGAGCTGGGCGGCGCCACCGCCCTGGTCAACAACGCCAGCACGCTGGGGACCAGCCCGCTGCCGACGTTCGCCGAGCTCGACACCGCGACGTACCTCCAGATCCTCCAGGTCAACCTGGTCGCGCCCATGGCGCTGACCGCGGCGCTGCTGCCCCAGCTCCGCAACCACGGTGGCGTGGTCCTGAACCTCTCGTCGGACGCGTCGGTCGAGGCCTACGAGACCTGGGGCGGCTACGGCTCGTCCAAGGCCGGGCTCGACCACGCGACCCGGGTGCTCGCGGCCGAGGAGCCCGCGCTGCGCGTGTACGCCGTCGACCCGGGCGACATGCGCACGCAGATGCATCAGGATGCTTTCCCCGGCGAGGACATCTCCGACCGGCCGGATCCGACGGTCGCCGTACCGGCGCTGCTCCGGCTCCTCGAGGGATCGCTGCCCAGCGGCCGCTACCGCGCGTCCGAGCTGCTGGCCCACGACGGCGAGCTGGCGTCCGCATGACCGCCGCCGCCACCGAAGCGAGGTTCGTGCTGCCGCCGGGCAGCGAGGCGACCGCGCCGCCCGAGGCCCGGGGCCTGGCCCGCGACCAGGTCCGGATGGCCGTCGTCACCCAGGAGCGCACCCACCACGGTCAGGTGCGCGAGCTCCCCATGTGGCTGGAGCCCGGCGACCTGCTCGTCGTCAACACCAGCGCGACGCTGCCGTCCGCGCTGGAGGTGGAGCGACAAGGCTGCACGTGGGGCCTGCACGTCTCCGCGGAGCTGGACGACGGCGCGTGGGTGGTCGAGCTGCGGCGACCAGGTGGCGCCGGACCGGGCCTTCCCGAGGCCGGAGAGGTGCTGCGGCTGCCCGGCGGCGTACGCCTGCGCATCGCGGCGCCGCACCCGGCCGGCCAGACCCGGCTGTGGCGGGCGACGACCCTGCCCACCGCCGACCGGGTGTCGTACCTGCGCCGCCACGGGTCGCCGATCCGCTACCCCTACCTGCAGGGCGTGTGGCCGATCGAGGACCTGCAGAACGTCTACGCCACCGTCCCCGGCAGCGCGGAGATGCCGAGCGCCGGGCGGCCGCTGACGCGCGAGGTGCTGGTCGACCTGATGTCCGCGGGCGTCGTGGTGGCGCCGCTGGTGCTGCACACCGGCGTGGCGAGCCAGGAGTCGCACGAGCCGCCGCAGCCCGAGTGGCTCTCAGTCCCGGAGTCGACGGCCCGGCTGGTCAATGTCACCCGCGCGGCCGGTGGGCGCGTCGTCGCGGTGGGGACCACGGTGGTCCGGGCGCTCGAGACCGCCGCGTCCGTCGAGGGCGCGGTGTCGGCGTACGACGGCTGGACGTCGCTGGTGCTCTCGTCCGCCCGGCCGGCGCGGGTGGTGAGCGGCCTGATCACCGGGCTGCACGAGCCCGAAGCCAGCCACCTCGACCTCCTCGAGGCGGTGGCGGGGCGGTCGCTGGTCGACCGGGCGTACGCCGACATCACCACGCCGGACGCGCCGCACTACCTGTGGCACGAGTTCGGGGACTCGATGCTGCTGCTGCCGTGAGTCTCAGGCCGCGAGGCAGACCGGCCCGCGCACCTGGCTGAGCCGCCGCGCGACCCGGATGGTCAGGTCGACCAGCCGCAGCCCGAGCGCACCGGCGACCGCCTGCAGCACCTCCGAGCTCGGCTCCTTGCGGCCCCGCTCGATCTCGGAGAGGTACTGCGTCGACACGCCTGCCTCCTCGGCGACATCGGCGAGCGTCCGCCCGGCGTCATGCCGCTCGTCTCGGAGCTCCTGGCCCGCGGCCTCGCGCCACAGCGGCTCGCGCTCGGCAGGCACGTCAGGCTCCGGCATCGGGAACGGGATCAGCTCACCCATGTTCGGAGGCTACGCCCGGGCGGCGTGCGAGTCGGCGGGTCGGACCGGGCGTTCGCGCAGGGCGAACGTCAGGTCCGCAGCCACTCGCCGAGCTCGGCATCGGCCAGCAACTGGCGCGCCTCGGCCTCCCGGTCGTCTGGGACCAGCACTCGCATCTGCAGGAAGTTGAGACTGCCCTCCAGGGCGCTGGTGTGCCGGTCCGCGATGTGAACGGGGATCTCGGCCTCCTGGAACAGCCCCTCGACCACTGAGATCAGGGCGACGTCGTTGGTGCGGATCAGCTCGGCCATGTCTCTCCCAACGCACGACGATTGCCTAGGGTGCCCAGTATGCGAGGACGCCGCAGAGGAACGCCGGACCAGGACCGCTGGGACCGCTCGGACTGGTGGGGAGTCGTCATCGACTCCGCGGACCCGAAGGCGCTGGCACGCTTCTACTCCGAGCTGCTCGGCTGGGAGCTGTGGAAGCCCGACGAGATGGACCCCGGGGAGGCCGCGATCGACTCCGGTGAGGGCGTCGTCGGGATCACGTTCCACCTCAAGGAGGACTACGTCCGCCCGGTCTGGCCGAACACTGCGGGTGAGCAGCAGATGATGATGCACCTCGACTTCGAGGTCTCAGACCTGGCCGAGGCCACGGCGTACGCCTTGGAGAACGGTGCGGTGCTCGCCGAGTTCCAGCCGCAGGACGACGTCCGGGTGTTCTACGACCCGGACGGCCACCCGTTCTGCCTCTACGCCCACGAGGACTAGTTCGACGGCTTCTCCGATCCGACCACCCACATCGCGAAGAACTGCGAGCCGCCGCCGTACGCGTGGCCCAGTGCCTTGCGGGCGCCGTCGACCTGGTGCTCGCCGGCGGCACCGCGGACCTGGAGAGCGGCCTCGCCGAAGCGGAGCATGCCCGAGGCGCCGATCGGGTTCGAGGAGAGAACGCCGCCCGAGCAGTTGACCGGGAGCCGGCCGTCCATCGCGGTGGCGCCGGACTCGGTGAGCTTCCAGCCGCCGCCGTTGGCCTCCGCGAAGCCGAGCGACTCCAGCCACATCGGCTCGAACCACGAGAACGGCACGTAGATCTCGGCCGTGTCGATCTCGTCGATCGGGCTGGTGATGCCGGCCTGCTTCCAGAGCGCGGCGGCCGCGTCGCGGGAGGCCTGCGGGTTCACCTGGTCGCGCTCTGCGGCCGACGTGGCCTCAGAGCGCATCACGGTGCCGTGGATCCAGGCCGGGTTGGACGACCGCGCGGCCTCGTCCTCGGCGACGATCACGAGCGCGCACGCGCCGTCGGACGACGGGCAGGTCTCGTCGTACCGGATCGGGTCCCACAGCATCTGCGAGGCCAGCACCGACTCGACCGTGGTGTCCGGGTTGCGCAGGTGCGCGAACGGATTCTTCAGGGCGTTCTGCCGGTCCTTGGCCGCGACGATCGCGCCTATATGGGTGGGGGCGTTGGAACGACGGATGTAGGACCGCACGTGCGGCGCGAAGTAGCCGCCGGCACCGGCGTGCACCGGCATGTTGAACGGGATCGGCACCGACAGCGCCCACATCGCGTTGGACTCCGACTGCTTCTCGTAGGCGACCGTGAGCACCTTCTTGTGCACGCCCGACTGGACGAGCGAGGAGGCCACGATCGCGGTCGAGCCGCCGACCGAGCCGGCGGTGTGCACGCGCAGGAGCGGCTTCCCGGCCGCGCCCAGCGACTCGGCCAGGAACAGCTCGGGCATCATCACGCCCTCGAACAGGTCCGGGGCCTTGCCGACGACGATTGCGTCGATCTCGTCGAGCCCCATCCCGGCGTCCTCGAGCGCGCGGTCGATCGCCTCGCGGCACAGCCCCGCCATGGAGACGTCCTGGCGCTTGGCGCGGTGGTGGGTCTGGCCCACGCCGATCACGGCGGCCGGCTGCTTGCCCATCACTCGCCCTGCCCTTCGCCGGCCAGCACGCACACGAGGTTCTGCTGCAGCGCCGGCCCGGAGGTGGCGTGTCCGAGCGCCTTCGACGCTTCTCCGGACCAGATCCGCTTCGCGGCCTCGCCGATGCGGATGCCGCCGGCGGAGAACATCGGGTTGCTGGTCAGCGCACCGCCGGACGGGTTGATCCGTACGTCGTCGCCCAGGCCCAGCTCCTTGCGCAGGATCAGCTCCTGGTGGCTGAACGGCGCGTGCAGCTCGGCCACCTCGACGCCGTCGAGGCCGGAGGCGGCCGCCGCCCTGGCGGCACTTGGGGAGCGCTTCAGGTCTCTGATCCCCATGCTCATCGGGTCCACGTAGTGCGCCAGTCCCGTGATCCAGGCCGGTCGGTCGGTCACCTCGCGGGCCCGGTCCCCAGCGGCCAGCACCAGCGCCGCGGCACCGTCGGTGACCGGGGCGCAGTCGTGCTTGCGCAGCGGGTCGGCGTACATCGGGCGGGCCAGCAGCTCCTCGACCGACGAGCCGCCCTTGCGGATCGCGAACTCGTTCTTCTCCGCGTCGGTGAGCGACCGGTTGGCCACCTCGGCCATCGCCCGCTCGTCCCAGAGGCCGGCGTCGATGCCCTCGCGGGCCTGCAGCCCGGCCAGGGACACGGTGTCGGGCCAGAGCGGGGTCATCGAGTAGGGGTCGAGCTGGAGGGCGAGGGTTCGGCGCAGCACACCGGCGGAGCTCTTGCCGAAGGCGTAGACGAGCGCGGTGTCGACCTCTCCGGTCTGGATCTTGATCCACGCCTCGTACATCGCCCAGGCCAGGTCCATCTCGACGTGCGACTCGTTGACCGGCGGGATGACGCCGATCGCGTCGACGGCCTGGACGAACGAGAACGACCGGCCGGCCAGGTAGTCCGAGGACCCCGAGCACCAGAACCCGACGTCGCGCCGGGTCCAGCCGGTCTGCTCGTAGCACTCCGCGAACAGCGGCACCAGCAGCTCGACGCAGGTCGGGGACCCGTCGAACTCGGCCATCTGCCGCTGTGCGAAGCCGACGACTGCAACGTCTCTCACAGGTTGCCCCTCATAGATGGCGCCGGTAGGTCTCGTAGTCCGCGTCCGGCTCGCCGGTCGGCGCGAAGTGGTCGATGTTCTCGATCGTGGTGCCCCACTCGTCCCGCGGCTTCCACACCGCCTTGACCCTCATGCCCATCCGGACCTCCTCGGCCGGGATGTCGAGGATCAGGTGCAGGAACGCGATGTCCGCGCCGTCGAGCAGGATGTACGCCGACACGTAGGGCGGCGTGATCCGCTGGCCGAGGAACGGCACGTTGACGATGCAGAACGTCGTCACGGTGCCGGTGTCGGGCAGCTCGACCTCTTCGGCGGTCGGCGTGCCGTCCGCGGGGCAGGCGCTCCTCGGTGGGATGTAGACCTTGCCGCAGGTCGGGCACCGCTGGCCGACGAGCTTGCCCTGGGACAGGGAGGTGTAGAACAGCGACTCCTCCGGCGAGGCGGCGTAGAGGTAGTCGAGCTCGATCGGGACCACGATCCCGGTGACCGGATCCGCGCCGGTGGTTGAGGAGGGCCCTGTGTTGCGTAGCGAGGGGGGCGAGTTGGTGGCCGTCTCGAAACCCCGGTCCGGTTCAAAGCACTCGATGTCGGTGATCGCCCCCACCCGCTCCACACGCCACCGGATGCGCACGCGCATACCGGTCGTGACGTCGTCGGGGGAGGCGACATCGAGCGCATGGAGCAGGGGAGCGTCCGCACCATCCAACGTGACCAGCACGAACGCGAAGGGCCGGTCCAACGGCTGAGCCTTGACCGGTTCGGGCACCCACGTCCAGGACGTCACGGTGCCGGTGTCGGCGACCTCGACGAACTCCTCGGTGGCGGCGTGGGTGACCGGGTCGAACTCCGGGGGAGGTACGACGACCTTGCCCTCCGACGTACGGCCGCCGACCACCACGCCGTCCCGCAACCCGGACAGGAAGCGACCGAGCACCGGACCGGTCGAGCGGGTGTAGTCGAACGCTACGGTGACGGGCGCCGACAGAGTTCGAGGCATGGACTGAAACTAGAACACGTTCTAAAGAGTGGGCAAGTAAGTGCGGCCCGGAACACGTTCTACGATGAGACCAGTCTGCTCCCCGTTCAACGCCCGTGGCCGGGCTGGGAGGTCGGGTTGGAGAGGTGCTGGGATGAAACTGGGGTTGCAGCTCGGCTACTGGGGCGCGCAGCCGCCGCAGGGCGTCGGTGAGCTGGTCGCGGCGGCCGAGGACTCCGGCTTCGACGCGGTGTTCACCGCCGAGGCGTGGGGGTCCGACGCATTCACACCGCTGGCCTGGTGGGGCCGCGACACCTCCCGGCTCCGGCTCGGCACCTCGATCGTGCAGATGTCCGGCCGCTCGCCGACGTCCATCGCCATGCACGCGCTGACCCTCGACCACCTCTCGGAGGGCCGGGTCATCCTCGGGATGGGCGTGAGCGGGCCGCAGGTCGTCGAGGGCTGGTACGGCCAGCCGTTCTCCAAGCCGCTGGCCCGCACCCGCGAGGTCGTCGACATCATCCGCAACGTGCTGGCCCGCGAGGCGCCGGTGACCAACGACGGGCCGCACTACCCGTTGCCGTACGCCGGCGAGGGCGCGTTGGGTCTCGGCAAGCCGCTCAAGCCGATCGTGCACCCGCTGCGTGCGGACCTCCCGATCTGGCTCGGCGCCGAGGGGCCGAAGAACGTCGCCCAGACCGCCGAGATCGCGGACGGTTGGATCCCGATCTTCTACACGCCGAGGTCGGCCGGCATGTACCAGCCGTGGCTCGACGAGGGGTTCGCCCGGCCCGGCGCACGACGTACCCGCGCCGACTTCGAGATCGCCGCCACCTGCCACCTCCAGGTCGTCTCCGGCGCTGAAGAGAAGGCCGCGGTCATCGACGCCATGCGGCCGTTCGTGTCCCTCTACATGGGCGGCATGGGGGCCAAGGAGATGAACTTCCACAACCAGGTCTTCGTCCGGATGGGCTACGAGGACCTCGCCGGCGAGGTCCAGAAGCTCTACCTGAACGGCGAGAAGGACCGTGCCACCGCGCTGATCCCCGACGAGCTGGTCGACGACATGCACATCATCGGCACCGCCCCTGAGGTGAAGGAGCGGGTCGCGCAGTGGGAGGAGACCGGCGTGACCACGCTGCTGCTGTCCCTGCACTCGCCCGACGAGGTGCGCGCGATCGCGGAGCTGCTCGGGTAGCTGCCCGGGCTAGGGTGCGGTCAACACCGGCCCGAGGAGCCCGTCATGCCGCACTCACGCTGGTCTCGGGTCGTGCTGAGCCTGTCGATCGGCCTCGTCGTGGGGCTGGAAGCCGGAGCTCCGCTGCCGTCGTCGGCCTCGGCGTCGCCGGCCACGCCCCCGCAGGCCGACAGCGTGAGTCTCTCGGTGATGAGCCTGAACATCTTCTACGGCGGCGACGACTACGACCTGGCGACCGGCGACTGGTGCCCGGTCGCCGACGGCTGCCCGCGCACCCTGCGCAAGGTCGCCCGCTACATCCGTGCGAGCGGCGCCGACGTGGTCGGCCTGCAGGAGGCGGAGCGCAACACGACGGCGCTGGCGAGGCTGCTGGGCTGGCACTCCGACCCCCGTGCGCACGTGATCTCGCGATTCCCGATCCTGCGACCGGCAGGCGGGCAGGGTCTTTACACGTTCGTCGAGCCGGTGCCGGGCCGGATCGTCGCGGTGGCCAACACGCACCTCCCGTCCTCGCCGTACGGGCCGTACAAGGTGCAGCGCGGGGCTTCGCGGGCGAAGGTGCTGGCGCTCGAGCAGCGGCTACGGGTGGCCGCGCTGACCCACGTGCTGCGCACGCTGCCCAGGCTGGCCGCGCAAGGGATCCCGGTGTTCCTCACCGGCGACTTCAACAGCCCGTCGCACCTCGACTGGACCCCCGCTGTCGCGGACGCCCGGCCAGACGTGCCGTTTCCCGTCAGCTGGCCCGCCAGCGCGACGCTGGCCGGCGCGGGCTTGGTGGACTCCTACCGCGCCGTACACCCGGACCCGGTGGCCGACCCGGGCTACACGTGGACTCCCGGCGGCCCGGAGGGTCGAAAGCAGGACGTCTTCGACCGCATCGACTGGGTGCTCTCCGCCGGTCCGGCCACCGCCGTGGCCAGCCGACTCGTTGGCGAGCGCGGTAACCCCCAGGTGGACGTCGCGCTGCCCGGGAGGTTCCCGACCGACCACCGTGGCGTCGTCTCCACCTTCGAGGTCGCGCCGGCCGTGGCGCCGCCGATGGTGTCGCCGTCCGGCCGGCGGGTGATCGTCGGCGACGGCAGCCGGCTGCGCGTCCGGTTCCACGGCACCGGAGGCGCTGACGAGGTGGTCGCGGTCGTCGGCGGACCGCGCAGTGGCGGACCCCTGCCCGAGAAGTCGACCGGCGGCAGCACCTCCGGCGCCGTGTCGCTGTCCACCTCGCGGCTGTCCGCCGGCCGCTACGACGTGGTGCTGCGAGACGCAACCTCGGGTGGGATCCTGGCTCGGTCTCCCATCTGGGTCTACGAGCGCGGCACCCGGGCCCGGATGACGACCAACGGCGGCATCTACCGCCCGGGCGAGCCGGTGACCGTGTCCTGGGACCGGGCGCCGGGCCAGCACCTCGACTGGATCGGCCTCTACCGGTGCACCCGGACCTGCGACGAGCCCGGGAGCTACCTGGCCTACCGCTACACCCGGACCAGGATCGAGGGGTCGCTGACGCTCAGCGACGAGGTAGCGCCCGGCGAGGGCGCGCCGCCCTGGCCGCTGCCGCCGGGTCAGTACGTCGCCAGGCTGCTCGTCGACGACAGCTATCGAGTGGTCGCTCAGACGCCGCGGTTCAGGGTGCTCCCGCGCTGAGAAGGTCAGCTCGGCAGCGCCTCGCTCACCAGGTCGATCGACTCGGCCGTGATGGGGTCCAGCACGAGCTGGAGGTGCGTGGCGCCGGCGTCGGCCAGTCCCCGCACGTGGTCGCCGAGGTCGTCGGGCGTGACCGTGGTGACCCTCGCGTCGTAGTCCTCACCCATCACCCGGCCCCGACCTCCCGGCAGCGTGACCAGGACGGCGGCGGTCGCCTCGACGCTTCGCCCCTCGGGCATGGCCGCGTCGACCTCGGCCTTCACCTCCGTGAACCGCTCGACCGAGTTGTCGTAGATGCTCCACCAGACGTTCCATGAGTCCACGACCGGTAGCCCGATGCTCAGCATCCGCGGGCTGTTGGAGCCCAGCATGATCGGTGGGCCGCCCTCCCGGACCGGCCGCGGGTCGAGCACGCAGTCGTCGACGTCGTAGAACTCTCCGTGGAACGTCGTCCGCCCCTCCCGCAGCAGCGGCGCGATGATCCCCAGCGCCTCCTCGAACCGTGACACGCGCCGGTCGTAGGGGAAGCCGAAGGCGTCGAACTCCCGCCGGTTCCAGCCGGCCCCGAGCGCGACGATGAGCCGTCCCTGCGAGATCGCGTCGACCGTCGCGGCCTGCTTCGCCAACATGGCCGGCGCGTGGAAGGCGGTGGACGCGACGAGCGGCCCGATCTCGACCCGTTGGGTCACCGCCGCGATCGCCGCGAGCGTCGTCCACGCTTCGTACGGCCCCCGGGTCACCCCGTCCGGCAGGTCGTAGATCAGATGGTCGCCCACCCAGATCGAGTCGTAGCCGGCCGACTCGGCCCGCCGCGCCAGGTCGAGGTACTCCGGCCACGGCACGAACCGCTCCACCTCGGGCAGCTGGACACCGATCTTGCAGGGGCGAGTCATGAGCACGACTTTAGGGAACTAGTCTCGGGCGCATGTACGGCGTCCTGGGGGTCGGCTCGATCGCGCGCGCGATCGTCATCGGCCTGTGCGAAGGAATGCCCGACCCGCCCCGGATCGTGCTGTCGCCGCGCGGGGCGGCCGTCTCGGCCGAGCTGGCCGGCCGCTACCCGACCGTGTCCGTCGCGGCGGACAACCAGGCCGTCGTGGACGGATCCGAGGTGGTCCTGGTCTGCCTGCGCAAGGCCGACGCCGCCCTCCTCGGCGACCTCACCTGGCGACCCGAACAGGTCGTGGTGAGCGCGGTGGCGGGCAGGCGGTGTCGCGCAGCTCACCGAGTGGGTCGCGCCTGCGACGCGCATCTGCCGGACCGTCCCGATGCCACCGGTGGCGGACCGGGCCGGGCTCACCGCGGTGCACCCGCCGCTCGCGGAGGCACGCACGCTGTTCGACCAGTTGGGCAGCACCCTCGAGGTGGCGGACGTCGTCGCCTACGAGGCGCTGTCCGCGACGTCCGCGACCCTGGCGGGCTTCTTCGAGTACCTCCGCACCCAGACCGACTGGCTCGAGACCCGGGGTATTCCCGCGGACGACGCCGGGCGGTACGTCGCGGCGACGTACGCCGGCGCCCTGACCTCACTGAAGAGGGTCGACGCACCCGACTTCGCCGAGCTCGCCGCGGACTACGCGACCCCGGGCGGCGTCAACGAGCAGGTGGCTCGCGAGCTGCGCGAACACGGCTCCTTCGACGTGCTTCGGGATGCCCTCGACCGCGCGCTCGGTCGCCTGGCCACCTGACCTACCGGTTGACGCGGACCCGCACCTGCCATCCGAGCGCGACGGCGAGTAGCGCGAGCATGGCAGCGCCCAGCCCGGCGTTCGCGTCCCTGAGGACGATCCCGACGGCCAGCGCAGCCAACGGAACCGGAGCCAGCCAGAGCCGGGGCCGCTCCACGGCCGGCGGCCGAGCGACCACGGGAAGCCTGCGCAAGTGGCGCACGCCGTACGTCGCCACCACGACGGAGCCGACGACCGTGGACGCGTGCTGCAGCCAGCGGTAGAGGGGGATCGGGCCGTACTCCTCCCGGAGGGCGGCGAGGTCCTGCACGACGAACCCCCAGTCGTGGGTGCAGGAGTCCCACAGGACGTGCGTCGCCGAGCCGACCGCCAGGGCCGGCGGAGCGAGCAACCAGGACCGCCAACCGAGCCGGGCCCGGGCCGGCACGCGTCTGCGCAGCGCTGGCGTCAGATCCACGACGGCGTCACGCAGCAGGGCGAACCACAGCCACAGCACGACCAGGCCGATGACGACGTCGATCGCGAGACCCCCGCCGCTGTGCGTCGTCGCGTAGGTCACCCCGACCGGCAGGTACACCGGCGCGTCCGGCGCCACCGCTCCCACCACCAGCGCGCTCAGCGGCAGGCCGAGCCTCTGGAGCGGCAGCACGACTGCCGGGTGGGCTGGGCCAAGCGGCACTCAGAAGACCTGGCCGAGGATGATGAACGCGGCACCCGCGCCGACCATGGCGCCGCCGTAGCAGAGCACGGCGATCTGCCACTTCCACTTCAGCTGGAGACCGTCGTACAGCGTGTAGCGGAACCGATGCGCGGCGTGCACCAGCATGATGCTGAACATCCCGAGCAGCAGCAGGAACGTCACCGGGTTTCGCAGGATGTCGAGCAGGTGGTCGCGGGACGGCGGGGTGATCCAGCCGAGCGGGAAGGCCAGTGCGAAGAGGAACGCCAGCACCGGCAGGAACATCGCGGCCGTCACCCCGCCACCGCTGAAGGCCATCCACACCAGTGGCAGGACCCGCCGCTTGGTCATCGGGTCACCAGCCACCAGACGAAGGCGGACACGACCGCGAGGCCGACGTACTGCGCCCCGATCACGAGCGGTGCCGGCACCGGCTTGCCGCGGACCTGCAGCGCCATCGCCTGCGGCGTGACGCCGAACCAGGTCACTGTGTGCAGGACGATGAACAGGAAGGCGACCACGTTGACCACGACGACCACGGGGGACGCGGCCCAGTCGAGGAAGTCTTCGTACGCCGCTTCCCCGACGCTGACCGCCCGGATGAGCAGGAGCAGGAAGAGGACGAACCAGGCCACGAACAGCGAGCTCAGCTCGCGCATCACGAAGACGAAGTAGGTCCGCTTCCGCAGCCACCACCAGGTCGAGATCGGCCGCGTCCAGGTGACGTTCTGGCTCATTGCCTGCCCCGGGGCAGGAGGAACGCCTTCACCGACTGCTGGGCCGCCTTGAGCTTGTAGCGCTGGATGGCTCCCGCCGGGTCCACGTGCTTGGGGCACACGCGTGTGCACTCGCCGACGAAGGTGCACCCCCAGACGCCCTCGTGCTCGATGAGTACGTCGAGACGCTCGCGCGCGCCCTGGTCACGGGAGTCGAGGTCGTAGCGCTCGGCCAGCGCGATCGCCGCCGGCCCGATGAAGGTCGGGTCGAGGCCGTAGACCGGGCAGGCGGAGTAGCAGAGCATGCAGTTGATGCACATGCTGAACTGCTTGTAGGCGTCGAGCTCCTCGGGCGTCTGGAGGTACTCACCGTCGATCTCGGTCACGTCGTCGTCGCGAATGATCCACGGCTTCACCCGAGGGAGCTTCTCCATGAAGTCGGACATGTCGACGACCAGGTCGCGGGCGATGGGGAAGTTGGCCAGCGGCTCCACGTGGACGGGACCTGGTGCGTAGTCGGTCAGGAACGCGCCACACGACAGGAGTGGGTCTCCGTTGACGTTCATGCCGCAGCTGCCGCAGATCCCCATCCGGCACGACCAGCGGAAGGCGAGAGTCTGGTCGAGCTCGTCCTTGATGTAGTTGAGGCCGTCGAGGACCGTCCACTCCTTGCGCAGCGGGACCTCGTAGTCCTCGGTGCCGGGGGGCGTGTTCTTGTCGGGCCGCCACCTCGTCACCCTCAAGGTGATGCTGTCAGCCACCACTACCTCCCGTAGGTCCGCTCGCCCGGGGGCCAGCGGGTGATCGTCACCGGCAGGTCGGACACCTGGGGTGAGCCATCTGCGCTGCGCTCCACCATTTGGTGGGCGAGGAACCTCTCGTCGTTCCGGGCCGGGAAGTCGGTGCGCTGGTGGGCGCCACGCGACTCCTCGCGGCGCAGGCCCGAGGCGAGCATGCACTCGCCGACGTCGAGCAGGTTGGCGAGCTCCAGCGCGGCGACGAGCTCGGTGTTGAAGGTGCGGCTCGTGTCCCAGATCCCGACCCTCAGTGCGCGTTCCTGCAGCTCCTTGAGCTGGTCGACCCCCTTGGCCATCTCCGGCCCGGTCCGGTAGATCCCGGCAGCGTCTTCCATCGTCGTCTGCATCTCGGTGCGGATCGGGGCGACTGCATCGTCGTTGGGCGGGGTGGCGAGGAGCCGCTCGATGCGGCGTACCTCATCGGCCGCCTGGGCGGCGATGGATGCAGGGACGGGACCGGCGCTCGCGGCGTACGTCGCCGCCGCCCGGCCGGCGCGGGCACCGAACACCAGGCACTCGGGCAGGGAGTTGGAGCCGAGGCGGTTGGCGCCGTTGATGCTCACGCACGCGGTCTCGCCCGCGGCGTAGAGGCCGGCGAGGGGCGTCGCACCGTCGATGTCGGTGTGGACGCCGCCCATCATGTAGTGCACGACCGGGCGGACCGGGATCAGCTCGGTCACCGGATCGATCCGCTCGTACTTGAGACACAGCTCGCGCACGAACGGCAGCTTGGTGTCGATCAGCTTCGCGCCGAGGTGGCGCAGGTCGAGGTGGACGATCGGCCCCCACTCGGAGTCCAGCGTGCGGCCCTTCTCGGCCTCGTGCACGAACGCCTGCGAGAGCCGGTCTCGGGGACCCAGCTCCATGCTCCGAAGCGTCGGTTCCGGCGTGGGCTTGCCGAGGTCGTAGTCCTGTAGGTAGCGGTAGCCGTCCTTGTTGAGCAGCCAGCCGCCCTCGGCTCGAGTTGCCTCGGTGATGAGGATGCCGCTGAACGGGAGACCGGTGGGGTGGTACTGGACGAACTCCATGTCCTTGAGCGGGGCACCGGCACGGTAGGCCAGCGCCATGCCGTCGCCGGTGTTGATGGCGGCGTTGGTCGTGAACGGGAAGACCTTGCCGCAGCCGCCGGTGGCGAGTACGACGGAGCGTGCGGTGATCGCCTTGATCCGGCCGGTGTTCAGCTCGACGGCGACGACGCCGTGCACCCGCCCGTCGTCGACGAGCAGGCGGGTCACGAACCACTCGTCGTACCTCGCCAGCTTGGAGTACTTCAGGGAGGTCTGGAACAACGCGTGCAGCATGTGGAAGCCGGTCTTGTCGGCGGCGAACCAGGTGCGCATGTTCTTCATGCCGCCGAAGGCGCGCACCGCCACCCGGCCGTCCGGCTGCCGGCTCCACGGGCATCCCCAGTGCTCGAGCTGCAGCAGCTCGCGCGGTGCCTCGTTGACGAACGCCTCGATGGCGTCCTGGTCGCCCAGCCAGTCGCTCCCGGAGATCGTGTCGTAGATGTGCTCTTCGATGGTGTCGTCGTCCGCGATCACCCCAGCGGCGCCACCCTCGGCTGACACCGTGTGGCTGCGCATGGGATAGACCTTCGACACGACGGCCACGTTGAGTCCCGGCTCGGTCTCGGCGATGGCAATGGCAGCCCGCAGGCCGGCAGCGCCTCCACCGACCAGGAGTACGTCGTGGTCGGCGACCACGGGGTCATCACTCACCCCTGATCTCCTCGTCCACGAGCACTTTGCCGTGGTGGTCGACGATCTGCCGGTGCATGCTGCCGTCGTGGTACTCCTCGCGGTGGCTCTGGCAACCGCAGTCGTACGTCACGTCCTCGGTGATCAGGCCCTGCTGATCCTCGGTCGTCGTTCGCTCACCGTCGTGCAGGTTCCGGCACGGCGCGAGCGCTGCGTCGAAAGCGAGTGACAAGGATCGCCACGGAGTACCTCCTCACAGGGTCGTTGCTCCACCCTGCCCTTTCGGGACCGGAGTTGGGAAGACCTGTTTGCTTGACGCCAGCGCGTCGCCTGCCGCGGTGCGCGAGTAGACGACCTCGCGTCCCTCCCTTCGGCGTACGACGAGCCCGGTCCGGTGCAGCACCGCCAGATGCGTGTTGACGCCGCCGGCGCTCCAGCCGGTACGCCGCGCGAGCGCGTGCGTCGACGCGGGCCGCTCGAGTGAGCGCAGCAGTGCGGCACGACGGCGGCCGACCAGCTCCTCGAGCGCCCCCTCGGACGAGGTGTCGCGGAGCCACAGGTCGCCGACGCCGGGCGGCTGGTAGGTCAGCGCCGGGTCCCAGGGCGGGTCGACCCGTGGCCAGACGTCCCAGGCCAGGACGGACGGGATCAGCAGCAGGCCGCGGCCGTCGAGGTCGACGTCTCGAGGCGCGATCTTGGTGGGGGAGACGGTGAGGTCCCGGCCGTCCCAGGTCACCGTCGGGTCGAGATCGGCGAACGCCGCCTCGCTCCCGGTCGCCACCAGCCGACGCGCCCGGGACGCGATCTCGCTCTCCAGGAAGGCGGACATGCGCGCCCACCACGGCGCCAGCGCGGCCTCCCACAACGCCCGGGACTGGTCGACGAAGCCGGCGAGCGCGGCCGCGGGCTCGTCGACAAACGGGCGCGCGGCGTCCGGCACGCCGTCGGGGTAGCCGCGAAGCACGTCCGACCGCACCAGCCCCGGGTCGGTGGCCGCGAGCCGGTCCAGCTCGTCCTCGATCCGCGGGTGCGGCACGAGTGGCGGAGGCGCGTCGAAGTTCGGCCACGCCGTGCGCCCGAGCGGGCTGACGGCGTACACCAGGTCGAGCTCGAGCTCCGCCACCCGCGGCGTGACGCTCTCGACCCAGGGTCGGTGCTGGGGGAAGACCTGCGGCAGCCGGAGCACGTACGTCGCCGCGGCGAGCTCGATCAGCGGCGAGATGGCGAACCTGGTCCGGAGCAGGTCGTGGCGGCCGAACCGGTACCGGACCCGCCGCTCGTCAGACACCATGGATTCAGACTATTCCGAATCAATTGGTCCGGCGACTGATCGGCGTTCGACTGGGTGCGTCACCTCAACCCACCCAAGCCCAACCAACAAGGAGCACGAAGATGAGCAAGGTCGTGATGCACAACGTGGTCAGCGTCGACGGCTTCATCGCCGACGACAACGACGACATCGGTCCGCTGTTCGACTGGTACTTCAACGGCGACCAGCCCCTGGCCGAGGGCGGCAGCTTCACCGTGTCGCAGGCCTCGGCCGACTACGTCCGGCCCCTGTGGGGCAGCATCGGCGCCATGGTCATCGGCAGGCGGCTGTTCGACCTGATGAACGGCTGGGACGGCCAGCCGCCGACCGGCGACCACGTCGTCGTGGTCTCGCACCGGCCGAAGCCGGAGGGCTGGCACCCCGAGGCGCCGTACCACTTCGTCAGCGACATCGGCGGAGCGGTGAAGCTGGCCGCGGAGCTTGCGGGGGACCGGGTCGTCGCCGTCGCGGCCGGTGAGGTCGGTGGCCAGGCGCTGGCGGAGGGCCTGGTCGACGAGGTCGCCATGGACGTCGTGCCGGTGGTGTTCGGGAGCGGCAGGCGCTACTTCGGGCAGGTCGACACCCAGCACCTGCTGGAGGACCCGGACGTGCTCGTCCAGGGCGACCGGGTGCTGCACCTGCGCTACCGGGTACGTCGGTAGCGCAGGCGCAGCGCGTCATCCGGTGTTGCCGGACGCTGCGAGGTCATGCCGTTGCGGGGCAGGGCGCGACTCGGCGCCACGGCTGCCACAGCACGCGGCGGCGACGGGGTGCGCGGCGGTCGGCCTGCAGGCGGCGACCGACGCTGGTGAGCTGCGCCTGGCGGAGCCGCTCTGCGATGACGGCGTTGGCGACGTCGACGGTGTGCACGTTCATGTCAAGACCTCCTCTCGGCGGTGACGATGCGGAACTCCCAGTCGAGGACCAGGTGGTCGCGCGGGCAGTCGGGACGTGCCGAGGTGGTCGCGTGGGCCACCAGGTCGGCGCGCAGGGACTCGCGGCCCTGCGGGGTGAGCGCCTTCGCGGCGCTGTGGGTGGGGCCGTAGTAGGCCAGGAAGAGATCGGCGAACGCCTCGGCGTCAGCGAACCTCTGGGTGGCCGAGTGCACGGACGACGCCACGTCGGTGACGCCGTCGCCGAGCAGCTCGGCGACGGTCTCCTCGACGCCCCAGCGTGCGGGGGACTGCGCGCCGGGCGGCGGCGAGACGTGCCGGCCGACGATCCCGAGCATGCCGCCGACGAACCCCGTCGAGGTCCAGCTCGCGAGGGCGATCCGTCCGCCGGGCTTGGTCACCCGGACCAGCTCCGCGGCGGCGCCAGCGTGGTCGGCCGCGAACATGACGCCGATCGCGGAGACGACCACGTCGAACGACGCGTCGGGGAAGGGCAGGTCCTCTGCGGGCGCCTCGATGAGCTCGACGTCCAGGTGCTCCGCGGCGGCTCGCGCCTGGGCGATGCCCAGGAGCTCCGGCACGTAGTCGATCCCGGTGACGCGGGCACCCTGGCGGGCGGCGGCGAGCGCTGCGTGACCGGTCCCGGTGGCGACGTCCAGGACGCTGGCGGAGGGACGGATGCCGGCGGCGGCGACGAGCGTCTCCGAGACGGGCACCGTGATGGCGGCGATCCGGTTGTAGTCGCCGCTGCTCCAGACCTGCTGCTGCCGGGTGCGCAGAGCGTCGAGGACGGCGGTGTCGTTGGTGGTGGTGGTCATGAGTCGTTCCTTTCTGAGTGGTGGATGAGGTGGTCAGCCGATGGCCAGGCACGCGGCCCACACGTGGGCGGTGAGCGGCCGGCTGGGGTGCTGGTTCCAGAGCGAGACGCTCCAGCCGGAGCCATCGGAGTCCACGGCTGAGCTGTCGATGCGCGTGAACCCGCTGTCGCTCGACACGCCGCCGTCGATGGCCTTGGTGCCGGCGGGGCAGTGCGCCACACCTGTGGCCTTCGAGACCTCGGGCACGGACATGGTGTGGGCCACGTACTGCAGCCCGCTGCTGCGTGCCTCGCCCTGCTCGCCCGTGATCGCCTTGGCGGCGGCCGCGGTGGCGACGAACGCCACGATGAGGGTGACGGCCGCGATCAGCAGGAAGCGGCCGCTGCGGATGGTGATGTTGTTCATGGATCTGCTCTCTTCTTTCGGATGGGTGAAGGGGTGTGATGAGAGCGCGCGACGGCGTCGCACGCCCGCTCTCCGGCACCGGAGAGAGGTGTGGGTGGTGGGTGCTGCGGTGCGCTAGGCGGGCAGCGGGTAGGGCGCGATGACCGGGAGGTACGGCGCCGGGTCGGTGGTCCAGTCGTAGCCGGCGATCCGGTCGGCGCTGCGCCGTCCGGAGAGCATCCGGAACAGCTCGTACCGGTCAGCGGTGATGCAGCCGGCCGGGGGACCCTCGCCGACGGTCCACTCCTTGGTGCCGTCGCGGAGCACGAGCGCGGGCAGGCCCGTCTCGAGAAGCCGCTGGTGCAGCCAGGCGCGGTAGCTGGCGAAGCCGAACCGGGTCACCGGTGAGCCGCGGTCCGGCTCCTGGCCGAGCGCCTCCCTGAGGTCGGCGATGTGGGCGGCCAGGTCGCTGAGGGGGGCGGAGACCCCCCAGTCGGGGGAACCGGTGACGGGCGGGGTGCCGTGCCGGAGCTCGAACACCAGCCTCGCGCCGCGCTCCTCCAGGCGGTGCCGGACCAGCTCGAGGCTCGGCCGCGCGTGCTGCTCGACGTGATCGGCGGTCCAGCCGTCACGCGCGGCGGCGACGGAGGGATCGCGCCAGGCATGCATGGCGTCGGCGAAGAACCCGCTGGTCGAGGCGTCGGCGGCGACCCCCGCGAGGTGCGCCAGCAGGTCGCCGACCGACCACTCGGGGCAGGCCGGGACCGGCTGGTCCAGGACGTGGTCGCCCGCGGCGTCCAGCACATGGCCCACCTCGTGCAGTCCCTGCTCGTAGGTCCACGCGGTGCGCCACCGGTTCACGCGCTCAGGGGTCAGCACGTCCTGCGGCGCCTTCTGCTTGGTGAAGATGTCCAGGAACTCCTGGCTCGCGACCGGGTCGCCGGCCAGGCCCGAGTACGTGGCCGCGGCGCCGGGGGTCGCCAGCGTGCCGGCGTTGAACGAGAACTCGTAGTGGCCGGAGTCCCGGGCGTCTCGCCACGACTCGTAGTCGGCGAGGTCGCCGCCGTCGGCGAGCCGGCTCCCGACGTACCAGCCCTGGGTCAGCGCGTCGCTGATGCCCTGGCCCGTGGCGGGGTGCTTGAAGACGCCGGCGTCGCCGACGAGCGCCCAGCCGGGGCCGGCCGCCGTACGGCGGAACCCACGCATCATCGTCTCCGGCACGCTGACGACCGGAGCGACCTGCGTCGCGTGGTCCAGCAGGCGCGGGTTGAGGACAGCGGGGAAGTGCTGCAGGGCCTCGAGGTACGCCGCCTGGCGGTCCTCGGCGGAGCCGCGGGTGATCTCGGGCGGGCCCGAGACCGCAAGCAGGTGCGCGCGGTCTTCGCAGGGGGCGGACATCAGGGCTTGCTGGCTCTGGACGTCGATCTGGCACCAGTCCGAGTCGGGCAGCCCGGTCCAGTAGGCGAAGAGCATGGCCAGGTTGCCGCGCTGCGGGTCGGTCGTGGCGAGGTCCAGTCGGCGGGCGACGGTGGAGGTCCGGCCGTCGGCTGCGATGACCCACCGCGCCTCGACGACGGACCCGTCGTCGAGGACGACGCCGCGGGCGGGATCTTCGGCGGTGCCGGCACCGACCAGGCTCTGGACGGCCACGCCCATGCGGAGCTCCACGCCGGCGTCCACGGCGGACTCGACCAGGGCGGCGTCCAGGGCGATGCGACGCACCGAGTGCATGCGATCGTGGCCGCCCACCGGGGTGAAAGAGCCGGCGACCGCGTGGCCGATGACCCGCCAGGAGTACCGCAGGGGGCGCAGGTCGTGGGCGGCGCGAAGCCGGTCCAGGGCGCCGAGCTCCTCGAGCACCTGCACCCCGTTGGGGAAGATCTGGTGTGTCGAGACGGTGTCGCTCGGGAAGTGGTCGCGGTCCACGAGCAGCACGCGCCACCCGGCGCGCGCCAGTCGCGTCGCCACGGTGGTGCCGCCCACCCGGGCGCCCACGACGACGGCGTCGTACGTGCTGTCGGTCTGCTTGGTCATGTCACGACAGTGGCCGGTGGGTGTGGAAGCGCCGTGGAAGACCCGTGGAAGACCCGGTCGACCCAGCGGTCCGGCGCGCCGAGCGCGCGATAGGCGGCCGCGGCGGCGTCCGCGCTCTCGCCGAGCAGGGTGGCGCGGGCGATCTCGGTCTCGGCCGTGTGCCAGGCGAGCCCCAGGCTCGTGAAGACCTGCTGCGCCGCATCGAGCGCCTCTGCGGCAGCGTCTGTGGCGTCGCCCGCGACCACGTGGGCTCGGGCGAGGTGGACCCGGCCCACCCGGCCGCGCCAGTCCTCGCCACCGTCCAGGATCTCGTCGCAGCGGGTGAGGTGGATCCTGGCGGCAGCCGGGTCGGTTGCGGAGAGGATCCGGGCCAGCTCGGCGCGGGCGGCGAGCTCCATCGGCACCTGGGGACCATGGGCGCCGATCTCGACCGCCCGCTCCAGGCACCGGACCGCGCCGTCGACGTCGCCGAGGAGCTCGCGGGCCTCGGCCAGCCAGAGCGCGTTGACGGCGGCGTCGTGGAGGTCACCCGATGCCTCGTCGGCGGCCATGGCCGCGGCCCAGTCGGCCTCGGCAGCCTCCCAGTCGCCATCCTGCAGCACCAGCAGCCTCCGGCTGAGCGCCGTGTGGGGAAGGGACTGGATGACCTCGCGGGCGCCCACCGTGTCGCCGGTCAGCAGGAGCGCGAGCGCGAGCTGGTCGACCACCGTGTCGTGCGAGTGCCCCAGCGCCGCGAGCCGAGGCATCCCCAGCGCCCTCCGGCACCAGGAGCGCGCCGTCTGCGCGTCGAGCAGGTAGATGGTGGACCGGACCGCGGGCGCCTGCGCCGCGCTCCAGATGAGGTACGAGTTCGCGAGGTCGTGCGCGCCCTGCCAGGTCGTCTCGCCCACCGCGGCGGCCTCGGCCACGAGCCCGCGGTTGAACAGCGCCCAGCCCTTGGCCCAGCCGGCGGCGACGACCAGGTCGCGCCGCCCGTCCCGCTCGCCGATCGCCAGGATGGCGTCGCTGGACGAGTCCAGGAGGGCGGTGCGGACCCCGAACATCGCGGCCTGGGCACGGCCCGTGTGCACCTGGTAGGACTCGGTCACGCGCAGCCGCTCCGCTGCGTCCAGGTGCTCGAGCGAGCGCGGGACGTCGAGGGCGCTGTGGTGCAGGCTGAGCGCGATGCCGAGGCGGCCGTGCAGCAGGGCCACCTTCTCGTCGTCGCGCGCGTCGACGTGCATGGCGAGCGCCTCCTCCAATAGCTGCACCGCGCGCGGGTAGTCCCTGGTGCTGCGGATGCGCAGCCGCGCCGTCTCCTCGGCGGCCGCGGCGTACGCCGCCCGGTCGGGCAGCCCGGCCAGCACCGAGACGGCCTGCTCCGCATGCTCGATCGCCTCGTCCCAGGCCTCGAGTGCCCTGGCATCGCGGGCCGCGCGGAGCGACCACTCGGCCGTCTCGGCCGGCTCCGCGAGCGGACCAGAGGCCCGCAGGTGCCGGGCGACCACGGCGGCGCGGGGGGTGACCGTGCCGTCCTTGATCGCGTCTGCCGCTCGTCGGTGCAGGCGCCGGCGCGAGGGCGCGGCGAGGTCGCGCTCGGTGGCTTCCCGCATCAGCTCGTGGGGGAACGAGTAGCTGGCCGACCAGGACATCCCGGACTCCACCAGGAAGCCGGCGGCCACCGCCTCCTCGAGCGCGAGCGCGACCGCGTCCTCCTCGTCGTCCACCAGCTGGGCCACGCGCGCGAAGTCGACCTCACGACCGAGGACCGCGGCGGCCGAGAGCACGGCGCGGGTCCGGTCCGTGAGCTCGTCCAGCCGCAGGGTGAGGACCTCGCGCAGTCCAGCCGGGAGCCCAGGGTCGTGCCGTGAGTCGGTGTGGGCGCGCGCCATCTCGGCGGCGAAGTACGGGTTGCCGCCGGTGTGCTCCCACACCCGGGCGGCGCCCTCGGCGCCCAGCCCCGGCACCAGCTGGCCGACCAGCTCGGCGGTCGCCGAGTGGTCGAGGGGACCGAGGACGATCGTGTCGGTGAGCGCCCGCAGCCCGACGTCGCCGAGCAGCTCTAGCAGGGCAGGATGCCGGCCGCCGGGAGGGTCGCGGTAGGCCACGACGACGCCGGTGCCGGCGGGGAGGCGTCCGGCCACGTGCCGCAGGAGCCGGGCGCTGGCCCGGTCCAGGCCCTCGCCGTCCTCAATGACCAGGAGCACCGGCCCCTCGGTGACCATCCTCGACAGCAGCGCCCGCATCGCGGCGTACGACGCCGGATGGCCGTCACCGAAGAGCGGCTGCGGCTCATCCGTGCCGGTGGCCCCGAGGATCCGCTGCAGTGGTTCCCACGCCGTCGGCGACTGGCTCAGGACCGCCTGGACGGCCGGGCTCGAGCGGAGGGCGTCGGCGATGGGGTGGTAGGCCGCGTCCGTGCCGTCGCACCGGCCGACGAGCACGGCCGCGCCCTCGTCCACCGCGGTCCGCACGAGCCCCGCGACGAGCCGGGACTTGCCGATCCCAGCCTCGCCGGAGACGAACACGAGCCGCCGGGCGCCGTCGTCGCTCACCGCGCGCCACGTCGTCGCGAGTCGTGCCTCCTCGGCCTCCCTCCCGACCTGCGGCGACTCGGCCAGGGATGCCAGCACCGCGTCCTGGACGGCGTCCTGAGGTGCACGCCGCGGCCGGTCCTGCGCCTCGACCGCATCCAGGACCAGGGACGGGTCCTGGCGGAGGATGGCCTGCGACAGCCCCTGGAGCTCCGAACCGGGGTCGAGCCCCAGCTCTTCCGAGAGCCGCTCCCGCGTCTCGGCGTACACGGCCAGGGCGTCCGCCTGCCGCCCGGAGCGGTACAGCGCGAGCATCAGCTGGCCGGCGAACCCCTCACGGAACGGATGGGCGGCGACCAAGGACTCGACCTCGGCGACGACGTCGCGATGACGACCTCGGGCGAGCTCGGCCGCGACCAGCACCTCCTGGCAGACGAGCCGGCGCTCCTCCAGACGGACGGCGTCGGCCACCGCCGCGTCGACGTGGGTCAGGTCGACCCACGGGGCGCCGCGCCAGAGCTTCAGCGCATCGCGCAGGGACGTCGCCGCCTCCTCCGCCCGGCCGAGGCCGAGCGCCTCCTGGCCCTGCCCGAGCAGCTCCTCGAACTGGTCCGCGTCGACCAGAACGTCGCCGGTGACCAGCGTGTAGCCGGTGGATCCGGTCACAACCGTGCTCTCGGGCAACGTCTGGGCGAGCTTCCGGCGCAGGTGCGAGACGTGACTGCGCAGCGTCACCTCCGCGCCGTCCGGCGCGTCGTCACCCCACAGCACCGCCACCAGCCGGTCCGAGGCGACCGGTCGGCCTCGGTGCAGCAGGAGCAGCCCGAGGAGCTCCCTCAGCTTGGGCCCCCCAGGCGGGACTGGCACGCCGTCGTCAGGGACCAGCTCCAGCGGGCCCAGGACGGCGTATCCGCTACGCCGCACGGCGTCAGACTAGGACCAGTTGGAGGGTCGTTGCCCAGAACTGAAACACGTTCTAGTCTCGGGCGCATGACCGGCAGCCCCTCGGACCTCGGCGACCCGATGCGGGTCGGCACCCACAACGGACACCTGATGGTGGCCGCCCTCAAGCGGCACCGGGACAAGCCGGTGATCCACCTCGGCGAGACCACGCTCACCGGTGGTGAGGTCTCCCAGCGGATCAGCACGTACGTCCAGGCCTTCGAGGCGATCGACGCCGGCAGCGGCACGGCGGGCGCGCTGCTTGCGCTGAACCGGCCGGAGGTGCTGTTCATCCTCGGCGCCAGCCAGACCCAGGGCTACCGGCGCACGTCGCTGCACCCGCTGGGCTCGCTCGACGACCACGCCTATGTCATCAACGACGCAGAGATCACCACACTGATCGTGGACCCGGTGTTCGTCGAGCGCGCGGTCGGGCTGCTGGAGAAGTGCCCGGGGCTCAAGCAGGTGCTCACCATCGGCCCGGTGCCGGAGGCGCTCGCGCACGTCGGCAAGGATCTGGTGGCGGAGGCCGGCAAGTACGACGCGCAGCCGCTGGAGGCCGTCGTCCTGGCGCCCGACCACATGACCTCGATCACCTACACCGGCGGCACGACGGGCAACCCCAAGGGCGTGATCGGGCTGACCCAGTCGTTCAGCACCATGACCCAGATCCAGCTCGCCGAGTGGGAGTGGCCGGAGAGCCCGCGGTTCCTCATGTGCACGCCGCTGTCGCACGCCGGGGCGGCGTTCTTCGCGCCGACAGTGATCAAGGGCGGCTCTCTCTACGTGCTCTCCACGTTCAACCCGGCCGAGGTCCTGGAGTTCATCGAGCGGGAGAAGATCACCGCGACGATGCTGGTGCCGTCGATGCTCTACGCGCTGATGGACCACCCGGACTCACACACCCGCGACCTGAGCAGCCTCGAGACCGTCTACTACGGCGCCAGCGCGATCAACCCGGTCCGGCTCAAGGAGGCCATCGACCGGTTCGGCCCGATCTTCGCGCAGTACTACGGCCAGTCCGAGGCCCCGATGGTGATCACCTACTTCGCCAAGGAGGACCACGTCTCGGGTGACGACAGCCGGCTGTCGAGCTGCGGCAAGCCCTCGGCGTTCCTCCGCACCGCGCTGCTCGGCGAGGACGGCAACCCGGTGCCGCAGGGCGAGCCGGGGGAGATCTGCGTGGCCGGCCCGCTCCTGTGCGGCGGCTACTGGAAGCTGCCCGACGCGACCGCCGAGACGTTCCGCGACGGCTGGATGCACACCGGCGACGTGGCGCGCGAGGACGAGAACGGCTTCTGGTACATCGTCGACCGCACCAAGGACATGATCGTCACCGGCGGCTTCAACGTCTTCCCGCGCGAGGTCGAGGACGTCGTCGCCCAGCACCCGGCGATCGCCCAGGTCGGCGTGATCGGTACACCGGACGAGAAGTGGGGCGAGGCCGTCACCGCGATCGTCGTACTCCGGGACGGGCACGAGCTCACCGACGACGTGATCCACGAGATCCAGGACATGGTCAAGGGGCGCAAGGGCTCGGTGCAGGCGCCGAAGCAGGTGATCGCCACCGACGCGCTGCCGCTCACCGGGCTCGGGAAGCCGGACAAGAAGGCGCTTCGGGCGCAGTACTGGACGGGCGAGCGCTCCGTTGGCTAGAGGTCGTGTTGGCTAGCCGGTACGCCGACCTCTCCCGGGAGCAGCTCGCGACGCTGGTCCCGGAGCTGCTGCTGATCGGGCAGCTGATCGACCGCTCCGGCATGGCCTGGTGCATCTCGGCGTTCGGCCGCGAGGAGATGGCGCAGGTCGCCGTCGAGGAGTGGGCGTCCTCGTCGCCGGTCTACACCCGGCGGATGCAGGACGCCCTCGGCTACGCGCCGCCGACGCCCGGTGGTGGCGACGTGGTCACGATCTTCAAGGGGCTCCAGCTCGACATCGGGGCGCCGCCGCAGTTCATGGACTTCCGCTACACGGTGCACGACCCGTGGCACGGCGAGTTCCACCTCGACCACTGCGGTGCCCTCATGGACGTCGAGCCGATGGGGCCCGACTACGTCCGTTCGATGTGCCACGACATCGAGGACCCGACGTTCGACGCCACCGCGGTCGCCTCGAACCCGCGAGCCCAGGTGCGCCCGATCCACCGACCGCCACGGGCCTCGGCCGACCTGGCCGCCGACCGGAGACCGCACTGCGCGTGGACCGTGATCATCGACGAGTCGCACCCGGAGGCCACACCGATCCAGGCCCTGGCCACCGTCGCCGCATCCCGAGCCGCCTCACTCACGTTGGACGCGATCGACCCCACGGACGAGGGCGCCGGTGACTACGCCGGGCCGCTCGTCTCCGACCTGGACTTCGCGGCGTTCTCGCACTCCGCCCTGGTCCGCATCGCCGACGAGGTGTGCCTCCAGATGCACCTTCTCAACCAGGGCTTCCTCCTCGCCGTGCGCGCCCGCGCGGCCTCGCCGCAGCAGGCCACGGAGATCGCCACGAAGCAGCTGGTCGGCATCGCCGGCGTGGCTGCCGAGCGGATTCATCGGGCGCTCGGCACCGACGCGCTCGCCACGCTCTCCTTGCACCCGCTGCTCAATCCGGCGGCGTACGTCGACGCGTCCTTCTCGGACTCGGCCATCTCCGTGACCAGCAGCCCCGCCCACGCGGACGGCGGCTGGATCACGCTGTGCGGACCTGACTCGGTCCGTCCGCTCCAGGCCGCGGTGCGCGGGGTCGACCCGCACCTCGACGTCGAGCTCACAGGATCCGACGCCGACTGGACCGCGACCGTCGTACGCCGCGACACCCCTGCGCCCGACTTCGACGAGGTCGCCGTGACCCGGATCAGTACCGGCGCGTCGTTCACCTTCGAACCGCGCCGGTCGCTGCCGATCACGCCGCTCTGACCCGGGTACCTTCCGCCCATGCCACTGCGGAACGGGGAGCACGGCTACGGCGTCGTGACCAAGGTCCTGCACTGGCTGACGTTCTCGCTGATCGTCGCTCAGTTCGTCGTGGGCTACACCATGTCGACGGAGAACTCGGCGGCCGATGCCGCGGCCGACCGGGTGCACGACTCCAAGGAGCAGTGCAAGGACCGGCCCGACGAGGAGCGGTGCGAGGAGGAGGTCGACCGCCGCGAGGACGCGCTCGACGACCGGGCCGGCGACGACGGCCCGTCGAAGCTGCACATCGTGCTGGGGCTGCTCATCCTCGCCATGGCGGTGGTTCGGGTGGTCTGGCGGTTCGCCGGATCACTGCCGCCCTGGGCGCCGGCGCTGAGCCATGTCGAGCGCACGCTCGAGGGCTGGCTGGAGAAGGGGCTGATCATGCTGCTCTTCGTCATCCCGATCAGCGGCCTCCTGCTCGTGGCCGGGGACGACGACGACTGGGTGCAGCTGCACATCGGCGCGCACATCGCGTTCTTCGTCGTGGTGGGGCTGCACATAGCGCTCGTGCTGAAGCACACGATCATCCAGCGGGATCGACACCTGGCACGGATGCTGTGAGCGGATCCTGCAGCTCGAAGAAGTCCTTCCGCCTGAACCCGAAGGCCTTGGCGACCAGGTTCGAGGGGAATGTCTGCACCCGCGTGTTGTAGGACCGCACGTTGCCGTTGTAGAAGCGCCGGGCCGCGGCGATCCGGTCCTCGGTGAGGGTCAGCTGACGCTGCAGGTCCAGGAAGTTCGCGCTGGCCTTGAGGTCGGGATAGGCCTCGACCCGCGCCAGCACCGACTGCAGCGCCACGGTGACGGAGTCCTCGAACCCCTGGCGGTCGTGCGGTTGGTCCTCGCGGTGCGCGGCTGCGGCCTCGCGGGCACGGACCAGCTGCTCCAAGACCTCGCGCTCGTGGGCGGCGTAGCCCTGCACGGTCGCGACCAGGTTCGGGATCAGGTCGTGCCGCCGGGACAGCTCGACATCGATGTCACCCCAGGACTCGTCCACGAGCGTGCGCTGCCGGACGAACCGGTTGTGGCTCACGATCACGCTGATCACGAGCAGTGCGGCGATGCCGACCAGCACCCATGCGAGCGGGGTCATCCCTGTCCCTTCAGCCGCAGCCAGACGAATTCCGGCACCCGGTCGGTGATGCCGTCCATGACCTGGATCGTCGCGTCGATCTGCGCCGGCGTTCGCTGTCCTTGCGCGACCATCAGCATCGAGTCCTGCTCGAACCTGAACCCGACCTGTCGGTGCTCGAGAAGGAACTCCATCATCTGCGGGTGCAGCACGTCGGAGGCGAACTTCCGGTCGGGGCAGCCCACCGTGAACGCCCGGTTGAACTCCTCAGACTCGAGGTCGATGTCGTTGCCGGTGAGCCGGCCGACGAACCGCTCGAGGAAGTTCTCCGGGTCCACGCTCAGCGGCGGCATGTGGATGCCCATGGACAGCCCCAGCACCGAGAACCGGTGCACCTGGGTCGTGGTCTGCTTCCCGTTGGTGGTCTGGGTCTTGTACTCGTAGTCGAAGGACACCAGGTCGCGGCCCTGGTGGCTGCCGTAGAGCACGTTGTAGGCACTCCGCCCGAAGCCCAGCCCGAACGGCGGCCCGGTGAACCGGTCGACCAGCAGCGGCTGCTCCGCCTCGAACCGCCAGCCCCGCCCGGCGGCGTACATCGCCATCGCCTCGCGTCGCTTCTTCGCGGCGAGGTAGCTGAAGACGACGACCGCGACGGCGAGCGCCAGGAACGCGGCGAAGATCAGAACGACGCCGGCAGCCACGGGCGACAGCGTAAGGGCTTACTTTCCCCTGTACTGCGGGGGCCGCTTCTCGCTGAAAGCGCGCGGCCCCTCCTTCGCGTCCTCCGACGAGAACACCGCGGCGCCGACGCGCGCGTCGGCGGCCCAGCAGTCCTCCTCGTGCTTGCCCTCGGAGGCGCGCATCGACTTGAGGATCGCCTGGACGGCGAGTGGTCCGTTGGCGGCGACCAGGTCGGCGATCTCGTGCGCCTTGGCCAGCGCCTGGCCGTCCGGGACGACGTAGCCGATCAGGCCGAGCTCCTTGGCCTCGGGCGCCAGGATGTGCCGACCGGTGAGCAGCAGGTCGGCCGCGACCGTGTAGGGGATCTGCCTCGGGAGCCGCACGGCGGAGCCGCCCATCGGGTAGAGGCTCCACTTCGCCTCGGAGACGCCGAACTTCGCGGACTCGCCGGCGATCCGGATGTCGGTGCCCTGCAGGATCTCGGTGCCTCCCGCGATCGCCGGGCCCTCGACGGCCGCGATCAGCGGCTTGGTGAGCCGGAACCCCTTGAGCAGCGGCTTGATGATCGTCGGGTCGTAGTCGCCGGACTCGAAGCTCTCGCTCGGCGGCTTCTTGTCGGCCGCCTTGAGGTCCATGCCCGCACAGAAGTAGCCGCCCGCGCCGGTGAGGATGCAGACCCGGACCTCCGGGTCGCCGTTCACCCGGTCCCAGGCGTCGGACATGATCGCGAGCATCTCGCTGGACAGGGCGTTGCGCGCCTCGGGCCGGTTCATCGTGACGATGAGCTTGTGGCCGTCCTGCTCGACGAGGCAGTGCCGCCCCCTGTCGACGTTCTCGCTGGTCACACGGGGGATCGTAGACCGAAACGAGAACGTGTTCTAGTCTTGCGCTCGTGGCGCTGAACATCGCAGACCTCTTCGAGCACGCCGTCGACGCAGCCCCGGACAACCTCGCACTCAAGGTCGGGGACCGGGTCGCGACGTACGCCGACCTGGAGCGCGACAGCAACAGGCTGGCGCACTTCCTGGCTGCCCGCGGGGTCAAGCCGGGTGACCATGTCGCGATCTACTCGAAGAACTCGATCGAGCACGTCATCGCCGTACTGGCGACCGTGAAGGTGCGCGCTACGACCATCAACGTCAACTACCGCTACGTCGAGGGTGAGCTCGACTACCTCTTCGAGAACGCCGACGTGGTGGCGCTGCTCTTCGAGCGGACCTACGCCGATCTGGTCGCCAAGTGCGCCCCCAAGCACCCGCGGCTGCACACGTTCGTCGCGCTGCCCGACGTCACCGATCCCGACAACTCCGACGACATCTCGTCGTTCGGCGGAGTGACGCTGGAGGAGGCCTGCGACGGCCTGAGCGCCGAGCGCGACTTCGAGGAGCGCAGCGCCGACGACATCCACATCATCTACACCGGCGGCACCACCGGCTTCCCCAAGGGCGTGATGTGGCGGCACGAGGACTTCTGGCGGGTGCTCGGCGGTGGCATCGACTTCTACACCGGCGAGCCGCTGGAGGAGATGAGCCAGTCCGCGCAGGCCAACGACCCGCGGATGACCACCTTCCCGCTGAGCCCGCTGATGCACGGCGGCGCCCAGGCCGGGCTGCTGATGCACCTGTTCGGCGGCCACCTCACGGTCCTGGAGCCGAAGTTCGACCCTCAGCGCACCTGGGAGATCATCGAGAAGGAGAAGGTCCAGCTCATCTTCATGACGGGCGACGCGATGGCCCGGCCGCTGATCGAGGAGTACGAGCGCAAGGCCGCCACCGGCACGCCGTACGACGGGTCGAGCCTGTTCGCGATCTCCAGCAGCGCCGCGATCTTCAGCCCGGACGTCAAGAAGCGCTGGATGGACGTCTTCACCAACGCGATCTTCACCGACTCGGTCGGCGCGACCGAGACCGGCTTCCAGGGCATGGGCATGCAGGACAAGGACCAGAAGATCTCCACCGACGGCCCGATCGTCGGCCTCGGCCCCAACAGCGTGGTCCTCGACGACGACAACCGGCTGCTCGACCCGGCCACCGACATCGGGAAGATCGGCCGGCTCGGCCGGGGCGGCAACGTGCCGGTCGGCTACTACAAGGACCCGGAGAAGTCGGCCGCGACCTTCCTCGTGATCGACGGCGAGCGCTACTCGGTGCCCGGCGACTTCGCCCGCATCGAGGAGGGCAACCGGGTCACGCTGCTCGGCCGCGGCTCCAACTGCGTCAACACCGGTGGGGAAAAGGTCTACCCCGAGGAGGTTGAGATGGCGGTCAAGGCGCACCCGGCCGTCTACGACTGCCTCGTGGTCGGCATACCGGACGAGAAGTACGGCCAGTCCGTCGCCGCCGTCGTCGAGCTCCGCGAGGGAACGACGCTCGAGCTCGAAGAGCTGCGCGACTTCCTGCGCCAGCACCTGTCCGGCTACAAGCTGCCGCGCTCGCTGACCGTCGTACCCCAGATCCCGCGCAACGCCACCGGCAAGGCGCAGTACCCAGCCGCCAAGGAGATGGCCCTTGCGCACGTCGCTGTGTGACCAGTTCGGGATCGACTACCCGATCTTCGCGTTCACCCCGTCCGAGCACGTCGCCGCGGCGGTCTCGAAGGCCGGTGGCCTCGGCGTGCTCGGTTGCGTGAGGTTCAACGAAACCGAGGAGCTGGAGCGGGTCCTCACCTGGCTGGACGACAACACCGACGGCAAGCCGTACGGCGTCGACATCGTCATGCCGATGAAGATCCCGACCGAGGGCACGTCGCTCGACCTCGGCGCGATGATCCCGGAGGAGCACAAGAAGTTCGTCGACCAGACGCTGCTCAAGCTCGGCGTCCCGCCGCTGCCGGAGGGCGAGGGCCGGGAGGGAGTCCTCGGCTGGCTGCACTCGGTGGCGCGGTCGCATCTGGACGTCTCGCTGAAGCACCGGCCGGTGCTGATCGCCAACGCGCTCGGCTCGCCGCCGGTCGACGTGATCGAGCAGTGCCACGAGCACGGCATCAAGGTGGCCGCGCTGGCCGGCGCCGCCAAGCACGCGCTGTCGCACGTCAAGAACGGCGTCGACATCATCGTGGCCCAGGGCTACGAGGCCGGCGGACACACCGGTGAGGTCGCCTCGATGGTGCTCACGCCCGACATCGTGGACGCGGTCGGCCCCGACGTACCCGTCCTCGGCGCCGGCGGCATCGGCTCCGGCCGCCAGGTCGCGGCGTCACTCGCACTGGGCGCCCAGGGCGTGTGGACCGGCTCGATCTGGCTGGGCACCGAGGAGTACCGCAACCTGGCCAGCAACAAGGGCTGGGAGACCGCCTTCACCCGCGCCACGTCGTCCGACACCGTCCGCACCCGGATCTACACCGGCAAGCCGGCGCGGCTGCTCAAGACCAAGTGGACCGAGGCCTGGGCAGAGGCGGACGCCCCCGAGCCGCTGCCGATGCCGCTGCAGAACCTGCTCGTAGCCGAGGCGCACAACCGGATCAACGCCTCTCACGACCCCGACGTGATCTCGATGCCGGTCGGCCAGATCGTCGGCCGGATGAACGAGGTCCGCCCGGTCGCCGATGTGATCGCGTCCCTCGTGGCGGAGTACGAAGAGGCTGTCGACCGGCTGGAGACCTACCGGAAGTAGGTCTCAGCCGACCGCCATGTCGTCGATGCACATGATGTTGCCCTCGCTGTCGGTGAACCACGCCGCGCGACCCATCTCGCCGATCGTCGCGATGTCGCCGTCCCACGTGACGCCGGGCATGTCGTAGTGCTCGAACGTGACGCCCTTGTCCTTCAGCTCGCGCACCTCACCGTCGATGTCGGCGACGTGCCACTGGGCGATCGTGTGGCCGGCCTGGCCTGCGAACTCGGTCAGGTAGAGGAAGAACGACGTCCCTCCCGCGGTGGTGTAGATGAGACCGGCTTCGTCCTCCTGCACCGGGGTGAGACCGAGCTTGTCGGCGTAGAAGCTTCGAGCTCGGTCCAGGTCTGCGGCGGGGACGTTCGCGGTCACCTTGCTGTCACTCAGCATCTGGGCTCCTCAGGGTCGGGAAGTGCCCGAGTCGCTTCCTTCCGCACGCTAGCCCTCTATCGGCTCACCCGGTAGCGCACATGCGTCGCATCCGGGGTGTCGATGACCTTGACCACCTCGAGCTCGACCTCGCGGGGCAGTACGTCGAACAACCGCCGGCCGCGGCCGAGCAGGACCGGGACCTGCGCCAGCTGCAGCTCGTCCAGCACGCCCTCGGTGAGCGCCTGCTGCGCGGTGTAGCCGCCCTGGACGTGAACGTGCCGGTCCCCGGCTGCCGCCTTCGCCTGCTCCATGGCGCTGGCAATGCCGTCGGTGTACGTCACGTTCGGGTAGCTCCACCGCGCGGCCGGGCCGGGCGCGCGGTGGCTCGGCACGAAGATCGGTACGCCGCCCATCAGCTTGCCGCCCCAGTGGTCCATCAGCTCCGCCGTCCGCCGGCCGGTCACGACCGCGCCCCCGGCGCCCATCTCGTCCATCACCTCGCGGGCCGGGCCGGTGACCTCGGCGAACTCGCCGCCGGGTGCGAACCACTCGTGCAGCCGGTTGCCATCCGGGCCGCCGAGGAAGTCGTGCTCGTCGGCGATGAAGCCGTCGGCCGAGACGGACATGAACAGGATGCTCGTGGACATCGGTGACTCCTCAGGTGTTGGCCCGGCCGTTGCCGGTCCTCACCACCTCTACGAAGGCGCGCGGGCAACTACGACAGCTGACGCGTTGTTCAGCCGCGGTACGGCGTCAGCCGTGGCCACCAGCCCGGCACCGCCCGGCGGTACCGCTCGTACGACTCCCCGAACTGCTCCGCGAGGCGAGGCTCCTCGTAGGCCTTGACGAAGGTCACCACGGCGACCAGGAACACGACCAGCCAGGCGGCCACGCCTCCGCTCCGGAACAGCAGCGCCTGCCCGGCGATCATCAAGGCAACTGCGACGTACATCGGGTTGCGCACGAAGCGATAGAGGCCGCCGACCACGAGCTGTTCGGTCGGCGCGAGTGGTGCCGGTGTGCCACGCCCCTCGGTCACGAACCGCACGAAGCACGCGACGGCGGCCAGCAGACCGAGCACCAGCAGCGCCGCGCCCGCCACGTCGGCGAGCCGGAGGGCGCCGTCGGGCCGGTCCCAGCCGGTGATGAGCCAGGGAATGAGCCCGGCATTGGCACCCGGCGCGAGCACGAAGAAGGCGGCTGTGAAGAGCGCCGAACGAAGCACGACGTGACCCTAGTGGTCGGCTCACTGCCGGGTGACGACTCCGCGGGGGTCGACGGTGTAGCGGTGGCTGTGCGGGCTGGTCCAGGTGCAGGTGCTGTCCCTGTTCCGCACGTAGGTCCAGCCGGTGATTCATCAGGTTATTCGCGTGTAGACAATCCGCTCGTCTGCTGCGCCGTCGTCGGCGCCGGGCGGGTAGTGCCACGTGCCGGTGTACTCAGAGTTGTCTTCATCGAATGCGGCTTCGAAGTAGGTGTCTGAATCGGCGCTGCCGAGGGTGACGCGGAACTTGTGGCCATCCAGAACCCAGGTGTAGACGGAATCGTCGCCCGCGGTGTCCATGTAGCGAGCACGCAGCGTGTCGGTGTCTTCGTCGTAGGCAATGTGCTGGATGTTCTTGATCTTGTTGCCATTGACGACGAAGTCGACATCGCCAACCAGGAGAAGACCCCCGTTGACGGACCTGTATTCGGCCAACCCGTCGATTCCCGGTCCTGAGACTCGCCATCGGCCGGACAGGCGCTTGATCAGCTCCGTGAGGTTGGCGTCCGGCTGCACGACCGTGACCCTAGGCTCGGTCGGTGGTGGAACGGAACTGGGCAGGCAACTACACCTACCGGGGACGAGTCGTGCGCCCGCGTTCCGTGGACGAGCTGCAGACCTTGGTGGCCGCGCAAGACCGGGTCAAGGCACTCGGCACCCGCCACTCGTTCACGGACCTCGCCGACACCGACGGGGTCCTCCTCTCCCTCGACGGCCTTCCTGCCGCAATCCGGATCGACGAGTCCCAACACTCGGTCTCGGTGAGCGGAGCAGCCACGTTCCACACCCTGAGCCAGGACCTGCATCGCCAGGGCTGGGCCCTCGCAACAATGGCGTCATTGCCCCACATCTCGGTGGCGGGCGCCATCGCCACCGGCACGCACGGTTCCGGCAGGCAGGTGAAGGGGCTCGCCGCCATGGTGAGCGCGCTCGAGATGGTCCAGGCGGACGGCGAGCTGCTTCGCGTCGGACGCGGCGACCCCGACTTCGCGGGCTCGGTCGTGAGCCTCGGCGCCCTCGGCGTGGTGACGCGCGTGAGCCTGGACCTCGTGCCGGCCTACGACATGTGGCAGGAGGTCTGGCTGGACCTGCCGTGGGACACGGTCACCGCGGACTTTGCCTCCCTGCTCGGCAGCGGCTACAGCGCGAGCCTGTTCACCGCCTGGACCGGCGCGACCGTCCCGCAGCTGTGGGTCAAGGGGATGGCCGATGTCGAGCCACCGGACCTCCGGCCGGCCCGGAGGGCAGGGACGACAGTCCACATGATCCCCGGGATGTCGGTCAGCGCCGTGACGGGCCAGCTCGGGGTCGTGGGGCCCTGGCACGAGCGGCTTCCGCACTTCCGGCCGGCGTTCACACCAAGCAGTGGGGCAGAGCTTCAGAGCGAGTACCTCCTGCCGATCGCACACGCCATCGAGGCGATCGCAGGTCTCAGAGCGCGCGCGGAGCAGCTCGCTCCGCTCCTGCAGGTGAGCGAGATCCGCACGGTTGCGGCCGACGATCTGTGGCTCAGCGGAGCCTTCGGCACCGATGTGGTTGCGCTGCACTTCACCTGGCACGCCGACTCGAAGGGGGTCTACGCCGTGTTGCCCGAGCTCGAGCGCCTGCTGCTCCCCTTGGGGGCTCGACCCCACTGGGGCAAGTGCTTCTCCGCGACCGGGACCGAACTCGCTGAGGCCTACCCCATGATCGACCGCTTCAGACAACTGCGGGATCGGAGCGACCCTGCCCGGAAGTTCGGCAATGCGTTCCTCGACCGAGTCCTTCCGATGGCCCTGTGACTAGTGTTGGCGGTCTGCCTATCTCGGGGGTCTTGTTGATCGTGCACCGCCGTCTGTCCGCTCTCTGCGCGCTGGCTGTTGCCGCTTCGACGCTTGCCACGCTGAGCCCTGCCGATGCAGCCGATGACGAGTGGGCTCCGCTCCAGGATGCGGGTGGCAGCACTCTCGCGGTGCCCCTGGACAACCGAACCACCGCCCTGGTCAGTGTCGGCGGTCCGGACGACGCGACCATCTACGAGCAACGTCGTACGGCGGGCACCCTTGGGCCGAGCACCGAAGTCATGACCGTCGAAGGTGCCACATCCTGCCGACCGGTCGAGGCGGTCACCGAGCTGGGCAACTTCGCGGTGGCCGTCGAGTGCCAGGTGAAGACCGGACTCGAGGATCCACCGACCAGGCTCGTCGAGCTGGTGTGGACGGGGGATGACGGCTGGGTGTGGCACGTGCTGCCCGAGGGTGACCTCGGGTCGCTGGACTACTCGCCGCAGGGCCAGTTCGTCGTGTTCACCAGCAACAGCGGGTACGGCCGTCCGCACCACGTGACCAGCTACCACGCCGACCTCGGCTGGCGCGACCTCACGCGGCGCGAGCTCAGGTTGACCGGAGACGACATGGTCGCCGCCATCAGCGACACCGGGAACGTCGTGGCTCTACGCGGCGCCGGCTCCGAGGACGAGCCGGGCTCCTGGTATGGCGGCCGGCTCCGCATCGAGACCTACCACGACACAGGAGGGAAGTGGACGCAGCAGTTCACCCGCGACTACCCCGGCGGCGGCATCAACCCGTCAGGCATCGACATGGCCGCCGGGCGCATCGTGGCGACCTTGGTCGAGTCGCGGTCGACCGGCCAGCTCAACGGCCTCGAGGACAGGGTCGTCGTACTGTCCGGCAAGGCGAGCGACCCACGGTTCTGGTCGTCGCCTCGATGGAACCGTCAGGTCCTCACGGCCTCAGCGGCTATCACTTCGGCAGGTGTCGGCGTCTCCGCCTGGCAGGCGGTCCACAACGGGCGCATGGCCAAGGCATGGTTCGCGACCTGGGCGCCCAACCACGCGCAGCCGTCCGTGCATGACCTCGAGTGGCGCACGACCCTCACCGACGCTGCGGTTTCCGGGCGTGCCATGGACTTGTCGGTCAGCGCCAACGGCCACGGCGCCATCGCCTACGTCCGGCATCGGCCCGGTGTCGACCACTCGACCGTCGCCGGCGCGTCCTTCCGTGTGAGCCGCAACGGTGTACTGCGCCGACAGGTCGACGCGACGTGGCAGCAGCCAGTCAACGCGACCGTCGACGCGACCGCCGGCGCCACCTCGACCTGCATCACGCTCGGACACATGTCCAACCTGTTCGTCCTGTCGCCGCTGACCCAGTACAGCGTCGGTCCCTAGCCCGCGATGCAGGCGGGCGACGTCACGCGACCGAGTACGCCGCCCCGCGCTCGTCTCGCACCCACAGCACTCCGTCACCCGCTGTAGCACCCTGCGCGATCAGGTCGCGCTTGAGCACCTTGTTGGTGGCGGTCGTCGGGAGTGTGGGGGCGATCCGGACGTAGCGCGGCCAGGCCTTGGCGGGCAGGTCCGCCTGCGAGGCGAGGAACGACGTCAGCTCGGCTGGCGTTAGCGAGGCGCCGTCCTGCAACACGATCGCGGCCATCACCTGGTCGCCCACATTCGGGTCCGGTACGGCGTACACCGCGACCAGGGCCACCGCCGGCAGCCGCTGGAAGATCCGCTCGATGGGAGCGGCGGCGAGGTTCTCGCCGTCCACACGCATCCAGTCGGCGGTGCGGCCGGCCAGGTAGATCCAGCCGTCGGCGTCGCGGTAGGCCAGGTCGCCGGACCAGTACATGCCGTGCCGCATCCGCTCGTCGTTCGCGGCCGGGTCGTTGTAGTAGCCCTGGAAGTAGCCGGCCCCCTCGGTGTTGACCAGCTCGCCGATCGCCTCGTCGGGGTTGAGCAGCGCGCCGTGCGCGTCGAACTCGGCGACCGCGCACTCGGTGAGGGTCTCGGAGTCGTAGATCGCGACCGCGCCGACGCCCTGGCCGATCGAGCCGCGCGGAGTGCCGGGGGCACGGGTGATGATGATCGCGAGCTCGGTGGAGCCGAAGCCGTCCATGACCTCACTGTCGAAGCGGCGGGCGAACTCCTCGATGTCGCGGTCGCTGGCCTCGTTGCCGAACGCGACCCGCAGCGTGTTGTCGGCGTCATCCGACTGCTCGGGCGTTGCGAGGATGTAGGCCAGTGGCTTGCCGACGTAGTTCATGTACGTCGCGCCGTGGCGGCGTACGTCGGAGAGGAACCGGGTCGCGGAGAACCGCGCCGGCACCATCGCCGCACCCGACCCCAGGGCCACCGCCCAGCCGGCAACCACAGCGTTCGAGTGGAACAGCGGCATCGCGATGTAGCAGACGTCGTCGGCGGTGACCGAGAACCGCTCGACCAGGTTCAGCCCCGAGAACAGCACCATCAGGTGCGCCACCTGCACGGCCTTCGGGTCGCCGCTGGTGCCTGAGGTGAAGATCATCATCAGGGTGTCCATCGCGCCGACCTCGCGGTACGGCGTCAGCGGGTCGGCCCTCGCCAGCCGCGCGGCCCAGTCCGGTGCGGTCACGTCGATCACCGTTACGCCGGCGAGGTCGAGCCCCTCGAGCAGCGGCAGGTGGTCCTCGTCGGTGAGCAGGAACTGGCAGTCCGCGCGGCGTACGTCGGCCAGCAGCCCGGCACCGCGCCGGGTGGTGTTGATGCCGCACAGCACGTAGCCGCCGAGTCCCGCGGCGGCCATCGCCCGCAGCATCTCTGGGGTGTTGCCCAGCAGCGTCCCGACATGAAGCGGTCGCGACGGATCGTGGAGAGCGACCAGCACCGACGCCTCCGCGGCCGCCTCGCCGAGGTGCTCGCGCCAGGTCCAGGTCCGGTCGCCGTACTTCAGCGCGACGCGGTCAGCACCGGCGCCCTCGGCGCGCTCACGCAGCAGCTGCTGGACGGTCTCGGTGACCACTGTGGGGCTCAGGCCGGTTCGGTCGCCAGGGTCCGGCCGATGTGCAGCGCCTGCTCGGTGGCTCCGCCGTGCAGGAACTCGTAGCGCTTGGCCGAGGTGAAGAAGCGGTGCGCCTCGCCGTCGAGGTCGATCCCGACGCCGCCGTGCACGTGCACGGTCGTGTGCGCGATGTGGTGGCCGGCGTCGGCCGCCCAGAGCTTCGCGATCGCGATCTCGGTGTCGGCCGGCAGCCCCTCGTCCATGCGCCAGGCGGCCTGCCAGAGCGCGAGCCGCTGCGCGAGCGTGTCGATGTAGCCGTCCGCCAGCCGCTGCGAGACCGCCTGGAAGGTGCCGATCGGGCGGCCGAACTGCTCCCGAGTCTTGGCGTACGACGCGGTGAGGGCCAGCGCCCCCTCGCAGATCCCGAGCTGCTCGGCCGAGCCCGCGAGCAGTAGCAGGTGCCGGAGCCGGCGGTCGACCGAGCCGTCGGCGGGGCCGACCAGGCGGTCGGCGGCCAGCGCGACGTCGTCGAGGTCGACCCGGGCCACGACGTCGCGATCGGAGAAGGTCTGCTCTGTCACGGTCAGGCCGGAGTCGCCGGGCAGCACCAGGAAGACGCCCACCCCGGCCGCAGTCTCCGCCGGCACCAGGAACGCGTCTGCGTAGGGACCCGCCTGCACGATCGCCTTGCTGCCGGTCAGTCGGTAGCCGTCGCCGGCCTGCGCCGCGGTCGTGGTCGGCCGCTCGGGTGCGAAGTCGCGCTCCTCGGCGACCGCCGCGGTCAGGACGTTGGCGCCGGACGCCGCGCCGGGCAGCCACTGCTGCTTCTGGGCGTCGCTGCCTTGCTCGGCCAGGAGCCGGGCGGCGGGGCCGTGCGCCGCCAGCGGCACCGGCGCGACGGTCCGCCCGATCTCGACCAGGACGCGGCACAGCTCGACGAGGCCGAGCCCGGCGCCGTCGTACTCCTCGGGGAGCGCGAGCCCGAGCAGCCCGGCCGAGCCGAGCTCGGACCACAGGTCGCGGTCGAACCGCGAGCCGTCGGCCTCGACGGCCTTCATCCGCTCGTTGGTGGCCCGGTCCGTGAGGATCTTGGCGGCCAGCTCGGCGGCCTCGTCCTGCTCGGGGGTGAAGGTGAAGTCCATTGGTCCTCTACCTCTTCGCTGCCGGCAGGCCCAGGCCCACGTAGCCGATGATGTCGCGCTGGATCTCGTTGGTGCCGCCGCCGAACGTCATGACCAGCGCGCTGCGGTAGTAGCGCTCGATCCGGCCGGCCAGCACCGCGCCGTCGGAGGCGCCGGTGATGCCGGCGTTCGGCCCGATCACCTCCATCAGGGAGCGGTAGACCTCGGTGGCCAGCTCGGACCCGTAGATCTTGGTCGCCGACGCCTCGGCGGGGGAGAGCGCCACGTCGCGGTCGGCGTCGGAGGCCAGCTTCCAGTTGATCAGCGTGAGTGCCTGGATGCGAGCGTGCGCCCGGCCCAGCGCGATCTGCACCCACTCGGTGTCGATCACGCGGGAGCCGTCGGGGTTCTTGGTCTGCTGGGCCCACTCGCGGACCAGCTTGAGCGACATCGTCAGCGGCGCCGACGAGGTGAGCGAGACCCGCTCGTGGTTGAGCTGGTTGGTGATCAGGGGCCACCCGCCGTTGAGCTCGCCGACCAGGTTGCCGGCCGGAACGCGCACGTCCTCGTAGTAGGTGGCGCTGGTCGAGACGCCCGCGACCGTGTGCACCGGCGTGTAGGAGAACCCCTCGACGTCGGTAGGCACCAGGATCATCGAGAGCCCCTTGTGCCGGGGCAGGTCGGGGTCGGTGCGGCAGGCCAGCCAGATCCAGTCGGCGTACTGGATCAGCGAGGTCCACATCTTCTGGCCGTTGATGACCCACTCGTCGCCCTCGCGGACCGCCCTGGTCTTGAGCGAGGCGAGGTCGGTGCCGGAGCCGGGCTCGGAGTAGCCGATGGCGAAGTGCAGGTCGCCGGCGAGGATCTTCGGCAGGAAGGCCGCCTTCTGCTCGTCGGTGCCGTAGCGCATGATCGTCGGCCCGACGGTGTTGAGCGTCAGGTAGGGGATCGGTACGCCGAAGTCGGCCGCCACGTCGGTGAAGATCAGCTGGTCGATCATCGAGCGGTTCTGGCCGCCCCACTCCTCGGGCCAGCCGATGCCGAGCCAGCCGTCGGTGCCGAGCTGCTTGATGATGCCCTTGTAGACCCCCGCTTCTCCGAACTCCCCATGATCGAACTGGCCGGTCGCCGTCGCGAGGCCCGCCTTGACCTCCGGAGTGACGAGCGCGCGGAAGTAGCCCTGGAGCTCCTCCTTGAGGGCGACCTGCTCGGGATCGAGGGCGATGCGCATGGCGCAAAACTATAACGTGTTCTAGTCTGGAGTCCATGGAGACGAACACCAGGATGCTGGATCACGGCACTCCACCCGAGCGGTTCGCTCGGGGGTGGCACTGCCTGGGGCTGGCGGACTCCTTCCGTGACGGCAAGCCGCACCGGATCGAGGCGTTCGGCGGCCAGCTGGTCGTGTGGGAGGACACCCAGGGCAACCTCAACGTGCTCGACGGCTACTGCCGGCACATGGGCGGTGACCTGACCCAGGGCACGGTCAAGGGCGACGAGATCGCCTGCCCGTTCCACGACTGGCGCTGGGGCGGCGACGGCAAGTGCAAGCAGATCCCCTACGCGCGGCGGGTGCCGCTGCGGGCCCGGACCCAGAAGTACCCGGTCGTCATCCGTAACGACCAGCTGCTCGTCTGGCACGACACCGAGGGCTCCGAGCCGGACATGGACATCCTGCCGCCGGTGCTGCCCGGGCTCGACGACGGGCTCTACACCGACTGGACCTGGGAGGTCGTGCCGATCACCGACTCCCACTGCCGCGAGCTGATCGACAACGTCGTGGACATGGCGCACTTCTACTACGTGCACTTCTCGTTCCCGACGAGCTTCCGCAACGTCTTCGAGGGCACCCAGGCGACCCAGTTCATGGAGTCGAAGGGCCGGCCGGACAAGGCGGGCGGCTACGGCAGCCCCGACCTGTTCCTCAAGTCCGAGGCGACGTACTTCGGACCGGCGTACATGATCAACTGGCTCGACGTCGACTACAAGGGCTTCCAGACCGAGGTCATCCTCATCAACTGCCACATCCCGACCGGCCCGGACTCGTTCACGTTGCAGTACGGCATCACGGTCAAGCGGCCCGAGGGCATCGACGACGACACGGCGGCGTACATCTCGAAGAAGTACGCCCAGATGTTCGGCGAGGGCTTCCTCCAGGACGTGCACATCTGGAAGAACAAGGTGCCCGTCCAGAACCCGCTGCTGTGCGAGGAGGACGGCCCGGTCTACCAGCTGCGCCGCTGGTACGAGCAGTACTACGTGGACAAGGCCGACATCGTCCCGGAGATGGTGGACCGGTTCGAGTTCGAGGTCGACACCACCAAGGCCAACGAGTACTGGCAGGAGGAGGTCGCGGAGAACCTCCGGCTGCGGGCCGAGGTGGAGGCTGACGCCTGATGCCCTCGTTCGTCCCGACCAGCGCGGACACGCTGGAGGACCAGCGTCTCTACACGAGCGCGCGGCTGGTCGAGGTCGCCTGCCTCGACTGCCTGGCGCGGGTGGGCGTGAAGAAGAACAGCGATCACCACACGTCGATCCAGTGGACCGCCGAGGCACGCGGGCACTGCCCGGAGCTCAACCGGCGGCTCGGCGGCCGCGACTTCCAGCCGGCCTGCGCACGGCTGGTGGTCAGCATCGAGGAGGCCGCGCGCGACGGCCGGGTGCCGATCGGTGCCGAGGACGGCTACTAGTGGAGAGCTCTTACGAGCTCGAGGTCGTCCGGGTCGTGGAGGAGACCGTGGACGCGCACTCGGTGTCGTTCGCGGTGCCTGAGGGCGCCGATGCGGAGTTCGACTACAAGCCGGGGCAGTTCCTGACGCTGGCGGTGCCCAGCGACCAGACCGGGGTCGCGGCGCGCTGCTACTCGCTCTCGTCGAGCCCGCACGCCGGTGGCCCGCTCACCGTCACCGTCAAGCGGACCGTCGACGGCTACGCGTCCAACTGGATCTGCGACAACCTGCGCGAGGGGTCGACGATCCGGTCGTTGCCACCGTCGGGGATCTTCACGCCGGCCTCGCTGGATGCCGACCTCCTGCTGTTCGCCGGCGGCAGCGGCATCACCCCGATCATGTCGATCGCCCGCACCGCCATCGCGCACGGCAGCGGCAAGATCATGCTCTTCTACGCGAACGCCGACGAGCAGTCGGTCATCTTCGCCGCGGAGCTGGCGGCGATGGCGGCCGAGCACCCGCACCGGCTGGTCGTCGTGCACTGGCTGGTGTCGGTGCAGGGGCTGCCCACCCAGGAGCAGATGAAGGCGTTCACCGAGCCGTTCACGACGTACGACGCGTTCGTCTGCGGCCCGGCGCCGTTCATGAAGCTGACGATCGCGGCGCTGCGCGAGCTGGAGTTCCCGCGCGAGCGGCGGCACCAGGAGAAGTTCATCTCGCTGGGCGGCAACCCCTTCGGCGACCCGGAGGAGCAGGCCAAGGCCGAGCACGAGCTCGAGGAAGCCGACTCGGACGCCGAGTTCACCGACGGTGCCGAGCCCGAGCAGCACGAGCCGGCCGACGGTGCGCCCGAGGGCGATGTCCGGCTCGAGGTCGAGCTCGACGGCGAGACCTACTCCTACGACGACTGGGCGCCGACCACGAAGCTGCTCGAGCACCTGGAGTCGAAGGGTGTGAAGGCGCCCTACTCCTGCCGCGAGGGTGAGTGCTCGGCGTGCGCGGTCCGGCTGCTCGAGGGCGAGGTGAAGATGCTCAACAACGACGTGCTGGACGAGGAGGACCTCGCCGAGGGCATCCGCCTGGCCTGCCAGTCGCTGCCGGTCACTGACGTGGTGCGGGCGACGTACCACTGAGGGCGTCCGCGGGCGGCCGCCATCGGTCCCACCAGGCGCCGATGAGCATGGCCAGCGCGGCGATGACGGCGCCCATGATCGCGTCGATGAGGTAGTGCTCGGCGGAGTAGATCAGGGTCAGCGACATCGCGACCGGGTACAGCAGCAGGAGCCATCGCCACCACCCGCGGAGGTGGGTGACCGCGTAGAAGGCGATCAGGAAGGCGAAGCCGCAGTGCAGCGACGGCATCGCCGCCGTCTTGTTGGGCAGCCCGCCGAAGACGATCGTGGTGCGCTCGATGCCGAGGTCCTGGAAGCCGCGGCTGGAGATGCGGGACAGCTGCGGCAGCAGCCCGTGGTCGGCCGCCATCCAGGGTGGCGCCATCGGGAAGATGATGTAGCCCGCGAGCGCGAGGTAGCTGATCGTCACGTAGCGGCGGATCCAGCTGAGGAACTGGCCGCGGTCGCGGAGCCAGAGGACGCCGGCGATGGTGAGCCCGGCCAGGAAGTGTGAGGCATACGTCGCGCTGGCCGCGATGTCGTACCACCGCACCGGGCCGCTCCAGTCGCACGGATCGCCGCAGTAGCGGCGCTGCAGGGACACCGTGGGCACGACGTCGCCGCCCCAGAGCTGGGCCAGCCACTCGTCGGCTCGGATCGGCCACACCTCGTAGGGCGTGAAGCCGATGTCGTCGGTGACGCCGCGCGCCAGGCCGTAGACCGCGAGGGCCAGCAGCCACGGCCACCAGTCCTTCGGGAACTGCCAGGACCAGTCGAGCCGCCAGCAGATCGCGAGCAGCCAGAGCCAGAGCGCGACACCGATCGGGTCGTTGGGGATGCCGACCAGCCAGCACCAGATGAGCAGTGCGACGGCGTACGCCGCGACCGCGAGGACGCGCGCGGTCTTGCTCCGGGTCATGCGTCGGTGCGGCGGTAGATGGTGAACTTGCCGGCCGTGTCCACCTCGTCGTAGGCGGCGTCGAGCGCCACCTGCGCCTTGGTGAAGTCGAGGTCCCAGTCGTCGATCGACCGGCGTGCGACGATCACCCAGATCGGGCGCCGGTCGCTCTCGAGCAGCCCGTCCAGGGTGGCCAGGTCGGCGTCGCGGACCCGTGCGGGCAGGCTCCAGAGATAGAGGTACGACGCCTCGAGGTGCGCGTCGCGGACCACGTTGGCGGCGCCGAACACCACCACGGCGCTGTCGCCCCGTTGCGCGTGGTCGTCGAGGTAGGAGATCGCCTGCTCCTCGGGCCGGTCGATCGGGTTCGATGCGACCCAGCCGAGTGCGGCAACCGTGGAGACGCCGGCGAGCGCCAGGGAGCCACCGATGCTCCTCGTGACCGGAGCCGGCCGTTGCGCGAACGACGCGGCGAACAGCACGACTCCGGGCACCAGCCCCATCAGGTAGTGCAGCCAGTAGCTGCCGCTCAGGAAGGCGACGAGCAGCTCGAAGGTGAGCAGGGCGTACGCCGCCGCCCGCAGGTCCGGTGCGGTCCACGGCCCCTGCCTCGATGGCTCGCCACGACCTTTCCAGGCGAGGGCGGCGACCACGAGCGGCAGGCCGCTCGCGGCGAGCGCGCCGACGAGGCCGGCCAACCGCGCCGGGGCGTTGCCGCTGTCGCCCGCCAGCTCACGCGCGGCGTCGACACGGAAGGTCACGACCGCGTCCCAGAGGTCGGCGGGCACGGTGCCGCGGGCCCAGGCCACAGCCACCACGACGGCGGTCGTGATCAGCGCGCCGGCCAGCAGCCCCGGGAACCTCCGGCGGGCCGCCCCGCTGGTGAAGAGCAGGACGATCGCCACCACGAAGACGTCGACCATGCTCTGCTTGACCAACGCCCCGACCGCCCCGGCCGCACCCGCGGCCAGGCTGAGCAGGAACCCCCGCACCTGGTGACGGCTGGCCGCGGCCGCGACGTACGCCAGGATCCCGACGATCAGGAACGGCAGCCCGAGCAGCTCGCCGTTGACCACCGTGCCGCCGAACAACGGGGTGGCGACGCACACCGCCGCCGTACCGGCGGTGAGCAGTGGAGCGGACCGCCGCTCCGGCGCGGCGATCCGGCCGAGCACGCCGGACAGGATCACCGTCAGGACCGCCGCGAGCGCGCCGATCAGCCGCAGCGGCACCGCCCCGCCGAGCGCATCGGCGGCCTCGAAGATCGCGATCAGCACCGGCGGCCGGTCCACCCAGAAGTCGCCGTACAGGCTGCTGCCCTCGGCCCACTGCCCACCGACGATCAGGTAGCCGGCCTCGTCGGGGCTCAGCGAGCGCCCGGCGAACGGCAGCCAGGCCAGGCAGACGCCTGCGGCCATGACGAGTACCCAGGACTTGGGGGCGGTCCCGATCCTGCGCCGCCACGGCGTCGTCGGGGCGTCAGGCACGGGCGGAAGCGTACCTACGGCTCGGAGCGCTACCAGCCCCTGGCGCGCCACTCGCCGAGGTGGGGCCGCTCGGCGCCAAGGGTCGAGTCGTTGCCGTGGCCTGGGTAGAACCACGTGTCGTCGGGGAGCTGGTCGAAGATCTTGGTGGACACCTCGTCGAGGAGCTGGGCGAAGGCGTCGGAGTCGCCGAAGGTGTTGCCGACCCCGCCGGGGAACAGCGAGTCGCCGGTGAACAGGTGCGGGTGGCCGCCCTCGGCAGCGGAGTCGTCGTAGAGCAGCGCGATCGAGCCGGGGGTGTGGCCGGCGAGGGCGATCACCGAAAGGGTGCAGTCGCCGACAGGAACGGTGTCGCCCTGGACCACCTCGAGGGCGATCGGGACGCCGGTCTGCTCGGTGATGGCGGCGGCGTCGGGGACGCCGGCGACGGTGGCGGCCGAGGTGGCGCCGACGACATCGGCCAGCGCGCGGTGGTGGTCCCAGTGCTGGTGGGTGGTGAGCACGTGGGTCAGCCCGGCCTCGCCGATCAGCGGCATCAGGGTCGCCGAGGCATCGGCCGCGTCGATCAGGACCTGCTCGCCGGTGTGCTTGCAGGTGAGCAAGTAGCAGTTGTTCGACATCTTCTCGTCGACCGCCACCTTGGTGATCGTGAGTGAGGCGAGCTCGCGGGTGTCCGCCGGCCCGCCCGGTGTCACGTCCCCTGAATAGCTCACCACGGCTCCATCCTCGGCACGCGGCCGTCGTCGCTGGTCAGTCCGTCGCCGTTACCTCGGCCCGTCATCCACCATGCCAGAGCGCTCCCGACACCTGACACTGTGGGACCGCCGGTCCCGAACTCCCAGGAGCGGTCGAGGTCAGTGGCGTGGGCGACGAACGGCTCGCCGTCGTGCTCCGCGCCGGCGCGGGATTTCAGAAGCAGTACGACGAACTCCGGCATCCAGTCGGCCGCGGTGTAGTCGAGGGCCAGGTCGGCGTGGTGGATCTCGACCTCACGAGTGCGCATGACGGCGACCTCGCGAGCCGGGAACTGCCGCCCGCCGGGCGTCCGCTCGATCGTGGTGTCGGCCAGGTTGTCGGCCAGTTCCTCCACCCACTCGCCGATCACCGTCGTCGAGGCCAGGAACCTGTCGCGCAGCGCGGACGGCGACGCCGAGGCGAGGTCGGAGATGTCGCCGTCGCGAGCCTCGCTGGAGGCGTACATCGGGACCGGGCGCCCCTCGTGCACCCCCTCCAGCGACCCGGACAGCCCCTCGGCGTTCAGCGTCAGGTGCGCCACCACGTGCGCACGGGTCCAGCCTGGCAGCAGGCTCGGCTGCCGCCACTGGTCGTCGGTCATCGAGTCGACCGACCGGACGAGTCTCCGGGTACCGGAGTCGAGCAGGTCCACGAGCTGGGGGTCGGACATGGGTTCATCCTGCCCAACCGGGCCGACGTACGGGAACGGGGCGACTGTCGGCGGCCCGTGAGAGGCTGCCGAATGAGCAAGATCGGCGGCGCGGCGGCTTGCTCGCGGCCGGTAGGCTTGCGAACGTTTGTTCGAACAGACACGACGAGAGATCGAGGACTCGCAGGTGCAGGAGAAGCTCATCATCCGGGGCGCCCGGGAGCACAACCTCAAGGACATCTCGCTCGACCTGCCGCGCGACTCCCTCATCGTCTTCACGGGGCTGTCCGGCTCCGGCAAGTCCAGCCTGGCCTTCGACACGATCTTCGCCGAGGGCCAGCGGCGCTACGTCGAGTCGCTGTCGGCCTACGCCCGCCAGTTCCTCGGCCAGATGGACAAGCCCGACGTCGACTTCATCGAGGGGCTCAGCCCCGCGGTCTCGATCGACCAGAAGTCCACGTCGAAGAACCCCCGGTCGACCGTCGGCACCATCACCGAGGTCTACGACTACCTCCGCCTCCTCTACGCCCGCGCCGGCCGGCCGCACTGCCCGGTCTGCCACAGCCCGATCGAGCGGCAGACGCCGCAGCAGATCGTCGACCGGATGATGGCGCTCGACGAGGGCACCCGGTTCCAGGTGCTGGCACCGGTGATCCGGGGCCGCAAGGGCGAATACATCGAGCTGTTCCGCCAGCTGCAGACCCAGGGCTTCTCCAGGGCGCGGGTCAACGGTGACATCCACCAGCTGGAGGACCCGCCCAAGCTCGACAAGCAGAAGAAGCACACCATCGAGGTCGTGGTCGACCGGCTCGCGGTCAAGGCGTCGAGCAAGCGGCGGCTCACCGACTCGGTGGAGACCGCGCTCAACCTCGCCGGCGGGCTGGTCGTCTTCGACCTGGTCGACCTGCCTGAGAAGGACCCGGGCCGCGAGCTGAAGTTCAGCGAGCGGATGGCGTGCCCCAACGACCACCCGATCGACACCGACGAGCTCGAGCCGCGGTCGTTCTCCTTCAACAGCCCGTTCGGTGCCTGCCCGGAGTGCAGTGGCCTCGGCACCCGCATGGAGGTCGACCCCGAGCTGGTGGTCCCCGACGCGCAGGCGACCCTGGGGGAGGGCGCGATCCAGCCGTGGAGCCAGGCCCACGTCGCCGACTACTTCCTGCGGCTGATGAACGCGCTGGGGGAGGAGCTCGGCTTCGACCTCAACACGCCCTGGGAGGACCTCCCGGCCAAGGCCCGGACGTCGATCCTCGACGGTCACTCGACCAAGGTCCACGTGGTGACGCGCAACCGCTACGGCCGCGAGCGCGCCTACTGGGCCGAGTTCGAGGGCGTCCGCACCTACATCGAGCGGCGCCACCGCGAGGCCGAGTCCGACACCAGCCGGGAGCGGTTCGAGGGGTTCATGCGCGAGGTGCCCTGTCCCGCCTGCCAGGGGAGCCGGCTCAAGCCGGTCTCGATGGCGGTGACCCTCGGTGACATGGACGCTGGTGGCAAAAACATCGCGGAGGTCTGTGCGCTGCCGATCAACGAGACGGCCGCCTACCTCCGCGGGGTCGAGCTGAGCGCGCGGGAGCGGCAGATCGGCGAGCGGGTGCTCAAGGAGATCCAGGAGCGGCTCAACTTCCTGCTCGACGTCGGCCTCGACTACCTGTCACTCAACCGGCCGTCCGGCTCGCTGTCCGGCGGAGAGGCCCAGCGGATCCGCCTGGCGACGCAGATCGGCGCCGGCCTGGTCGGGGTGCTCTACGTCCTCGACGAGCCCTCGATCGGGCTGCACCAGCGCGACAACCATCGGCTGATCGAGACCCTGGTCCGCCTCAAGGACCTCGGCAACACCCTGATCATCGTCGAGCACGACGAGGACACCATCGAGGCCGCCGACTGGGTCGTCGACATCGGCCCGGGCGCCGGCGAGCACGGCGGCCAGGTGGTGCACAGCGGCACCGTCCAGGGCCTGCTCGAGCACCCCGACTCGATCACGGGTCAATACCTCTCCGGCCGCCGCGAGATCCCGGTCCCGCCGATCCGCCGACCCCGCACGACCGGCCGCGAGCTGACCGTGGTCGACGCCCGCGAGCACAACCTGCGCAACATCGACGTGAGCTTCCCGCTGGGGCTGTTCGTCGCCGTCACCGGCGTCTCGGGCTCCGGCAAGTCCACCCTGGTCAACGACATCCTCTACACCTCGCTGGCCAAGACGATCTACCACTCGCGGGCGATCCCCGGCCGGCACCAGCGGATCACCGGCGTCGACCACGTCGACAAGGTGATCCACGTCGACCAGTCGCCGATCGGCCGTACGCCGCGAAGCAACCCAGCGACGTACACCGGCGTCTTCGACCACGTCCGCAAGCTCTTCGCCTCGACTCCCGAGGCCAAGATGCGCGGCTACCAGCAGGGCCGGTTCTCGTTCAACGTCAAGGGCGGACGCTGCGAGGCCTGCTCCGGCGACGGCACCATCAAGATCGAGATGAACTTCCTCCCGGACGTCTACGTCCCGTGCGAGGTCTGCCACGGCGCGCGCTACAACCGCGAGACGCTCGAGGTCCACTACAAGGGCAAGACCATCGCCGAGGTCCTCGACATGCCGATCGAGGAGGCCGTCGACTTCTTCGCCGCGGTTCCGGCGATCAACCGGCACATGAAGACGCTGGTGGAGGTCGGGTTGGGCTACGTCCGGCTCGGGCAGCCCGCCACCACGCTCTCCGGCGGCGAGGCGCAGCGGGTCAAGCTCTCCTCCGAGCTGCAGAAGCGCTCCACCGGTCGCACCGTCTACGTCCTCGACGAGCCGACCACCGGCCTGCACTTCGAGGACATCCGCAAGCTGCTGCTGGTGCTCGGCCGGCTGGTCGACCAGGGCAACACCGTGCTGGTCATCGAGCACAACCTCGACGTCATCAAGACCGCCGACTGGATCGTCGACATGGGTCCCGAGGGCGGCTCGCGCGGGGGGCTGGTGATCGCGGAGGGCACCCCGGAAGACGTCGCCGCCAACACCAAGAGCTTCACCGGCGCGTTCCTCAAGCCACTGCTCAACGGCCGCGAGGCCAAGCAGCCGACCCGCAAGAAGCCTGCGCCGAGGGCGCCGGCCGCCAAGGCACCGGCCCGCAAGACGGCCACGAAGAAGACCGCGGCGCGGCGCACCACTCGCAAGTCCGCTTGAACCGTTTGGCCGACTCGCTCGTTCATGAGACAGGTCTCATCCGGATCACAGCGCTTCCTCATGTTGGCCTCGTAGACCGTAGGTAGTGTCACATTCAACGACCCGTTCGACTCGACTCTGGCGAGAGGAACCCGCCGTCATGACCACCGACAAGATCTCCCGACGCACCCTGGGTGGCCTGGCGGCCGCCGGCGTCGGCGTGCCCCTGCTGGCCGCGTGCGGCAGCGACGACCCCGAGAGTGCGGCCGACCCGTCCGCTTCGCCGTCCTCCAGCTCGGCCTCCACCCCGGCCGACCCCACCAGCAGCGCGCCCAGCGAAGAGACGAGCAGCAGCGCCGCCGGCGGCGGTGACGCGCTCACCCAGACCTCGGACATCGAGGTCGGCGGCGGAGCCATCTTCGCCGACGAGGAGGTCGTGGTCACCCAGCCCACCGAGGGTGAGTTCAAGTGCTTCACCGCGATCTGCAGCCACCAGGGCTGCCTCGTCTCCAGCGTCTCCGACGGCACCATCAACTGCGACTGCCACGGCAGCAAGTACTCCATCGAGACCGGCGACGTCGAGGAGGGGCCTGCCACGTTCGCGCTGGCCGAGGAGAAGATCACCGTCTCAGGCGACTCGATCAGCCTGGCGTAGCCAGAGGCGGTCGCGGGGCGAGTGCCGCCGGTCCAGCCGTCCATCCAGGCCAGCCCCGCCGCGTGGTCACCGGTCTCGTAGTGCGCGTGCGCCCGCGCGTGCGCGGAGTGGCCGGCGCCGGGTTCGACCGCCAGGGACCGGCAGCTCAGCTCCATCGCCTCGTCGAAGCGGTTCTGCTCCTGGCGCACGAACGCCAGCAGCCCGGTGAACCACCAGTCGTCGCCGTACGCCGGGATCGCCCGCTCGACGATCGACCAGGCCTCCGACGGCACCTCGGTGACGCCGGCGAACGCGATCGTCGGTACGGCCGTGGAGAGCAGCAGCGTGTCCAGCGGGTACGCCGCGAGGTGGGCGACCAACGGCCGCGAGTCGCCGGTGACGTGGCTGACCACGGCGTGCACGTGGCTGCGCTCGCGCTCGGTCGCGCGCGCCGCGTGCAGGGAGGCGTCGCGGAGCCGGGCTGGGACGTCCACCTCGGCGCAGAGCTCGTGGCCGAGCAGCGCGAGGGAGGCGTGGCCGAGCGCGAAGGTCGGGTCGTGCGCGATCGAGGCGGCCAGCGAGGGGAGCGCGCCCGACCGGAGCCGGAGCACGTCCAGCAGCCCGCGCGAGTACGCCGTCGCAGCCTCGGTGCTGGTGGTCAGCGCATACCCGTAGGGGTCACGACACGGCATCAAATAGAGTAGATCACGCGACATTGACGACCAAGCCGACACGAAGGGGTGTCGGCTCCGGCTCGTAGGGTTGAGGCGTGGCTGCCGCGTCGTTCCGTCCCGCGACCGGGTCGATCCCGACCCAGCCCGGGGTCTACCGGTTCCGTGACGCGCGCGGCCGGGTGATCTACGTCGGCAAGGCGAAGAACCTGCGGGCCCGCCTCTCGTCGTACTTCCAGGACATCGGCAACCTGCACGCCCGCACCGCCACGATGGTGACGACCGCGGCCGGCGTCGACTGGACGACGGTCAACACCGAGGTCGAGGCGCTGCAGCTGGAGTACTCCTGGATCAAGGAGTTCGACCCGCGGTTCAACGTGAAGTACCGCGACGACAAGTCCTACCCGTGGCTCGCCGTGACCGTCGGCGACGAGTTCCCGCGGGTGATGGTCGGACGCGGTGCCAAGCGCAAAGGGACCCGCTACTTCGGCCCCTACAGCCACGCCTGGGCGATCCGCGAGACCGTCGACATCCTGCTGCGGGTCTTCCCGATGCGGAGCTGCTCCAACGGCGTCTTCAAGCGCTCCGGCCAGATCGGGCGGCCGTGCCTGCTCGGCTACATCGACAAGTGCTCGGCGCCGTGCGTCGGCAACATCTCCGCCGACGACCACCGCGCGATCGTCGACGACTTCTGTGACTTCATGGCCGGCCAGACCCGGCCGTTCATCAGGCGGATCGAGCGGGAGATGTACGCCGCCTCCGACCGCGAGGACTTCGAGAAGGCGGCCCGGCTGCGTGACGACCTCGGCGCGATGGAGCGCGCGCTCGAGAAGCAGGCGGTGGTGCTGGGCGACGGCTCCGACGTCGACGTGATCGCCCTCGCCGAGGACCCCCTCGAGGTTGCGGTGCAGGTCTTCTACGTGCGTGGCGGCCGGATCCGCGGTCAGCGCGGGTGGGTGGCCGACCGGGTCGAGGAGGGCGGCACCCCTGAGCTGGTCGAGGACTTCCTCCTGCAGCTCTACGCCGGCGCCCTGCCCGATGAAGCCAGCGACTCGATCCCGAAGGAGATCCTGGTCCCCGAGCTGCCGCCGGACGTCGACACCTTCGAGCAGCTGCTCGGCGACCTGCGCGGCAGCAAGGTCCAGGTCCGGGTGCCGCAACGCGGCGACAAGAAGACGCTCCAGGAGACCGTCGCCAGCAACGCCAAGGGGGCGCTGGCGCTGCACAAGACCAAGCGCGCCAGCGACCTCACCACCCGCAACCGCGCGCTGGAGGAGATCCAGCGCGCGCTCGAGCTCGACGACGTACCCCTCCGGATCGAGTGCTACGACATCTCCAACCTCCAGGGCACCGAGGTGGTCGCGTCGATGGTCGTCTTCGAGGACGGCCTGGCCCGGAAGAGCGAGTACCGCCGGTTCGTCATCAAGGGCGTCGACGGCCAGAACGACGTCGCCTCGATGCACGAGGTGATCACCCGCCGGTTCCGGCGGCTCCTGGACGAGCAGTCCAGGTCGGAGCTGAAACCAGGAGACGACCAGAGCGGTCCGATGCTGGTCGATCCGGAGACCGGCCGCCCGCGGAAGTTCGCCTACGCGCCCGGGCTGGTGGTCGTCGACGGTGGCCCGCCGCAGGTGTCGGCGGCCCAGCGGGCGCTCGACGAGCTCGGCGTCGTCGACATCCCGGTGGTCGGCCTCGCCAAGCGGCTCGAGGAGGTCTGGGTGCCGGGCCAGGAGGACCCGGTCATCCTGCGCCGCTCGTCCGAGGGGCTTTACCTGCTCCAGCGGATCCGCGACGAGGCGCACCGCTTCGCGATCACCCACCACCGCTCGCGGCGGTCCAAGTCCATGGTCGAGAGCCTGCTCGACGACGTACCAGGTCTCGGCGAGGTCCGCCGCAAGACGCTCCTCAAGCACTTCGGCTCGCTCAAGAAGCTCCGTGAGGCCGAGCTCGCCGACATCGCCCGGGTGCCCGGCATCGGACCGACGACCGCGGCCGCGATCAAGGACGCAGTGGCCGCGACCACCGGCACTCGCCAGACTGTCTCCGTGACTCCGTCATTCAATGCTGCCACGGGCGAGATCGTCGACGACTCGTGACGACCGAGGACGCCACCGCCAAGCCCGGGGAGCTGGTCGTGGTGACCGGCATGACCGGCGCCGGCCGCAGCACCGTCGCCAAGGAGCTCGAGGACCTCGGCTACTACGTCATCGACAACCTGCCCCCGGGGCTGCTCATGGACGTGATCCGGCTCGTCGACGAGAGCAAGGGGCCGGCCCAGCCGGTCGCCCTGGTGATCGACGTCCGCTCTGGCGCCTTCTTCGACTCGCTGGCCGCCAACCTGGCGCAGGGGTCGTCGGCCGGCCGGCACGCGACGCTCGTCTTCCTCGAGGCCAGCGACGAGGTGCTGGTGCGCCGCCAGGAGGCCGCGCGCCGCCCGCACCCGCTCCAGGGTGACGGCCGGCTGCTCGACGGGCTGCAGCGCGAACGGGAGGTGCTGGCCGGGCTGCGCGGCGACGCCGACCTGGTCATCGACACCTCGAACTTCAACGTGCACCAGCTCACCGACCGGATCGCCGACGAGTTCGGCACCCCGCTGACGGTGCGACTCAAGGTGAGCGTGGTCAGCTTCGGCTTCAAGTACGGCATCCCGGTCGACACCGACTTCATGGCGGACATGCGGTTCCTGCCCAACCCGCACTGGATCCCCGAGCTGCGACCCCACACCGGCCTCGACCCCGAGGTCGCCGACTACGTGCTGGCGCAGCAGGGGGCTGCCGAGTTCGTGGAGCGCTGGGTCGAGCTGATCGCCGGCGTCGCGGAGGGCTACCTCGGCCAGGGCAAGAGGTTCGCGCAGGTGGCGATCGGCTGCACCGGCGGCAAGCACCGCAGCGTCACCGTGACCCAAGAGGTGGTCCGCCGGCTCCAGGCCCGCGGCATCGAGGCCCGGGCCTACCACCGCGACCTGGGCAGGGAGTGATGGCTGCGTGATGGACCGCGCGGTAGCGGTGGTCGCGTTCGGCGGTGGCCACGGGCTGCACGCCTCGCTGTCGGCGCTGCGGTTGCTCGTCGACGAGCTCGTGGTCGACGAGCTGACCGCGGTCGTCACCGTCGCCGACAACGGCGGCTCGTCGGGCCGGCTCCGCGGCGAGTTCGGCGTACTGCCTCCCGGTGACCTGCGGATGGCGCTGGCCGCGCTCTGCGGCCGCAACGAGTGGGGCGTCACCTGGTCGCGGGTGCTGCAGCACCGCTTCGCCGGCGACGGCGAGATGCGCGACCACGTGGTCGGCAACCTGCTCATCGTCAGCCTCTGGGAGCTGCTCGGCGACCACGTCGACGCGCTCGACTACGTCGGCCGGCTGCTCGGCGCGACCGGCCGGGTGCTCCCGATGGCCCTGGTCCCCATGGACATCACCGCGGAGGTGCGCGGCCTTGTGCAGGGCGATCCCGATGCGATGACCTCTGTCCGGGGCCAGGTGGAGGTGGCCACCACCGACGGGATCATCGACTCGATCGCCCTGGTCCCGCCGGACCCGCCGGCCGCGCCCGAGGCACTGAAGGCGATCGAGGCTGCGGAGTGGGCCGTGCTCGGCCCGGGCTCGTGGTTCACCTCGGTGATCCCGCACCTCATGGTCCCTGCGCTGCGGCAGGCCCTGGTCAGCACCGACGCCAAGATCGTGGTGGTGCTCAACCTCACCGCCGAGGCCGGAGAGACGCCGGGGTTCGGGCCGGCCGACCACCTCCGAGTGCTGGCCCAGCACGCCCCCGACCTGCACGTCCACACGGTCCTCGCCGACCAGTTCCTGGGCCAGGAGGAGCGCGACGAGCTCGAGGAAGCCGTCGCGGCGTACGGCGCGCGGATGGTCTTCGACGACGTCGCCGAGTCGCCCGGGGCGCCTCGTCACGACCCCATCAAGCTGGCCGCGGCGTACTCCAAGATCATGAGCGGATCCGGCTGAAAACAAGGGATTGGATCGAGACGGAGGGTTGTTGACGCGCGTGCGAGGATCGGCTCATGGCGATGACGGCACAGGTGAAGTCCGAACTGGCCAGCACGCAGATCACCAAAACCTGTTGCCGCAAGGCCGAAGTCGCGTCGATGCTCCGGTTCGCCGGCGGCCTGCACATCGTGAACGGCAAGATCGTCGTCGAGGCCGAGCTCGACACCGGCGCCGCCGCGCGTCGCCTGCGCACCGACGTGTCCGAGGTCTACGGCCACGAGTCGGACGTCGTGATGGTCCAGGGCAACGGCATCCGCAAGGGCAGCCGCTACATCGTCCGGATCAGCAAGCAGGGTGAGGCGCTGGCCCGCCAGACCGGCCTGCTCGACCAGCGCGGGCGCCCGGTCCGCGGACTGCCCCCTGCCGTCGTGTCCGGCGGCGGCTGCGACGCGGTCGCCGCGTGGCGTGGTGCGTTCCTGGCCCACGGCTCCCTGACCGAGCCCGGTCGTTCCTCCTCGCTCGAGGTGACCTGTCCCGGCCCCGAGGCAGCCCTCGCGCTGGTCGGCGTGGCCCGGCGGCTCGGGATCCAGGCCAAGGCCCGCGAGGTCCGGGGCGTCGACCGCGTCGTGATGCGCGACGGCGACGCGATCGGGCAGCTGCTCACCCGGCTCGGCGCGCATGAGTCACTGATGGCCTGGGAGGAGCGCCGGATGCGGCGCGAGGTCCGGGCCACCGCCAACCGGCTGGCCAACTTCGACGACGCCAACCTGCGTCGTTCCGCGCGGGCCGCGGTCGCGGCTGGGGCTCGCGTCGACCGCGCCCTCGAGATCCTCGGCGCCGAGATCCCCGACCACCTCAAGATGGCCGGTGCGCTGCGCCTCGAGCACAAGCAGGCCTCGCTCGAGGAGCTCGGCCAGCTGCACGACCCGGTGCTCACCAAGGACGCGATCGCCGGCCGGATCCGCCGGTTGCTGGCGATGGCCGACAAGCGCGCCGAGGAGCTCGGCATCCCCGACACGGAGGCTTCCCTGACCCCGGAGATGCTGGCCGAGGAGTAGTTACCGGCACGTACGCCGGACGCCGTTCTGGCGTACGGCGTGCGGCTCGGTAGGGTCGACCTTGGATCGTTCCATCGACTCTCAGGAGCAAGTGCAGTGACCGTTCGCGTAGGCATCAACGGCTTCGGCCGCATCGGCCGCAACTTCTACCGCGCCGTCCGTGTCCTCCAGCAGAACGAAGGCCTCGACCTCGAGATCGTCGCGGTCAACGACCTGACCGACCCCTCGGCGCTCGCGCCGCTGCTGAAGTTCGACTCCATTCTCGGGCGCCTCGACGCGGACGTGCAGGCCAGCGACGGCCAGATCGCCGTGGGCGACACGATCGTCAAGGTCTTCGCCGAGCGTGACCCGGGCAACCTCAAGTGGGCCGACGAGGGCGTCGACGTGGTCGTCGAGTCCACCGGCTTCTTCACCGACGCCACGAAGGCCAGGGCGCACGTCGACAACGGCGGTGCCAAGAAGGTGATCATCTCCGCGCCGGCGTCCAACGAGGACTTCACCGTGGTCATGGGCGTCAACCACGAGGACTACGACCCCGCCACGCACACCGTCATCTCCAATGCGTCGTGCACGACCAACTGCCTGGCGCCGATGGCGAAGGCCCTCCACGACGAGTTCACGATCGTGAAGGGGCTGATGACCACGGTGCACGCCTACACCGCGGACCAGAACCTCCAGGACAACATCCACAAGGACCTCCGCCGCGCCCGCGCTGCCGCGATCAACGTCGTTCCGACGTCGACCGGCGCCGCCAAGGCGATCGGCCTGGTGCTGCCCGAGCTGAAGGGCAAGCTCGACGGCTACGCGCTCCGCGTGCCCGTCCCGACCGGCTCCGCGACCGACCTCACCTTCGAGGCCGGCCGCGACACCTCTGTCGAGGAGGTCAACGAGGCCGTCAAGGCGGTGGCCGACGGTCGCTACCTCAGGTACTCCACCGACCCGCTGGTCTCCAGCGACATCGTGACCGACCCGGCGTCCTGCATCTTCGACGCGCCGCTCACCAAGGTGATCGGCAACCAGGTCAAGGTCGTCGGCTGGTACGACAACGAGTGGGGCTACTCCAACCGCCTGGCCGACCTGATCAAGTACGTCGGCGAGACGCTCTAACTGTGGGGGAGTACGCCGGGCTGGGCGAGGTTTCGGGTAAGAGAGTCCTCGTCCGGTCGGACCTCAACGTGCCCCTGGACGGCACTCGCATCACCGACGACGGCCGGATCCGGGCCAGCGTCCCGACCATCAAGGCGCTGGCCGCCGCGGGCGCCCGCGTGATCGTGACCGCGCACCTCGGCCGACCGAAGGGCGAGCCGGAGGACCGGTACTCGCTGGGGCCGGTCGCCGTACGCCTCGGTGAGCTGCTCGGCCGGGACGTCGCCTTCGCGACCGACACCGTCGGCGACTCGGCCCGCGAGACCGTTGCCGGCCTCGCGGACGGCGAGGTCGCGCTTCTGGAGAACGTGCGGTTCAACGCCGGCGAGACCAGCAAGGACGACGCGGAGCGGGGCGAGTTCGCCGACCGCCTCGCCGAGCTGGCAGACGCGTTCGTGTCCGACGGGTTCGGCGTGGTGCACCGCAAACAGGCGTCGGTCTATGACGTGGCGCAGCGGCTCCCGCATGCGATGGGCGGCCTGGTGGCCGCCGAGCTCGACGTGATGAAGCGGCTCACCGAGGACCCGGAGCGGCCCTACGTGGTCGTCCTCGGCGGCTCCAAGGTCTCCGACAAGCTCGGTGTCATCGACCACCTCCTCGGCAAGGCGGACACGCTGCTGATCGGGGGCGGCATGGTCTTCACCTTCCTCAAGGCCCAGGGCCACGACGTGGGGAAGAGCCTCCTGGAGGAGGACCAGGTCGACGTCTGCGCGGAGTACCTCCAGCGGGCCGAGGACACCGGCGTCCGCATCGTGCTGCCCACCGACATCGTCGTCGACACCGAGTTTCCCTCGGACGACCGCGACCCGCAGCCGCGCGTTGTCCCGGCCGACGCGATCCCGTCGGACACGCTCGGCCTGGACATCGGCCCGGACTCCGCTCGCGCGTTCGCCGAGGCCATCACGGAGGCCCACACGGTCTTCTGGAACGGGCCGATGGGTGTCTTCGAGAACATGGCCTTCGCTGAAGGGACCCGGGTCGTCGCCAAGGCCCTGACCAAGGTGGACGGGCTCTCGGTCGTCGGCGGCGGCGACTCGGCGGCCGCGGTCCGCGTCCTGGGCTTCGACGAGGACGCCTTCGGCCACATCTCGACCGGCGGCGGCGCCAGCCTCGAGTACCTCGAGGGCAAGCAGCTGCCCGGACTCGCCGTACTGGAAGGCTGACCTCCATGCCCACCACCCGCACCCCGCTGATGGCGGGGAACTGGAAGTCGAACCTCAACCACCAGGAGGCGGTGGTCCTCGTCCAGAAGCTGGCGTGGACCCTCGACGACAAGAAGCACGACTTCGGACGCGTCGAGGTGGTCGTGGTGCCGCCGTACACCGACATCCGCTCGGTGCAGACGCTGGTGGACGGCGACCGGCTGCAGATCCGCTACGGCGCCCAGGACGTCTCGGAGCACGACGGCGGCGCCTACACCGGCGAGATCTCGGCGGCGATGCTGACCAAGCTCGGCTGCTCCTATGTCGTCGTCGGCCACAGCGAACGGCGCGAGCACCACGAGGAGTCCGACGAGCTGGTCAACACCAAGGCGCACAAGGCGCTCGACGGCGGCATGACGCCGATCGTCTGCGTCGGCGAGGGCCTCGAGGTCAGGCAGGCGGGCGAGCACGTGCCGCACTGCATCTCCCAAGTGGAGGGCTCGCTCGCCGGGTTCACCGCCGAGCAGGTGTCCGAGCTGGTGATCGCCTACGAGCCGGTCTGGGCCATCGGCACGGGCGAGGTCGCCACTCCGGGCGACGCGCAGGAGGTCTGCCAGGCGATCCGCGGTCAGGTCCGCGAGGCGTTCGGCGACGAGGCTGCGGACGGCGTACGCATCCTCTACGGCGGGTCCGTGAAGGCCGCCAACGTGGCCGGGATCATGGCCGAGGAGGACGTCGACGGCTGCCTCGTAGGTGGTGCCAGCCTGCAGGCGGACGAGTTCGGCGGGATCTGCCGCTACTACGACATGCCTAACCTGTGATCACCCTTTCGGGCGATCCAGTTTCGTGACGTAGGATCGCGGCCGTGAACCTGATATTCACGATCATCCTGATCACGACCAGTCTCCTGATGATCGGGCTCGTCCTCCTGCACAAGGGTCGCGGTGGCGGCCTCTCCGACATGTTCGGAGGGGGAGTCTCGAGCTCCTTGGGCGGCTCCTCGGTGGCCGAGCGGAATCTCGACAGGCTCACAGTCGGCATCGGTGTGATCTGGTTCGCCACCGTGATCGGGATGGGCCTGCTTCTGGCCTACCAGGGCTGAGGAAGGACCCGAGATGGCTGGTGGAGGAAACGCCATTCGCGGGAGCAGGGTCGGCGCCGGCCCCATGGGGGAGGCGGAGCGTGGCGAGGCCGCTCCCCGCCAGGCGGTCACCTACTTCTGCTCCCACGCCCACCGCTCCGTGGTGACCTTCGCGGTCGAGGCCGCGGTCCCCGACTCGTGGGACTGCCCGCGCTGTGGCCTGCCCGCCAGCCTCGACTCGGAGAACCCCCCGCCGGCTCCCAAGATCGAGCCGTACAAGACCCACCTCGCCTACGTGAAGGAACGCCGCTCCGACGCCGAGGCCGCCACCATTCTCGAAGAGGCCCTCGACCTCCTCCGCTCCCGCCGCAAGTCCGGCGACATCATCTTCTGAACCACGCTGACCCGGGAGTTTGTGTCGCGCGATACGCGCTGACCCGGGAGTTCGTGTCGCCTGTGGATAGCCAATAGGGCCGACGCCGCAACGGGGAATGCGTTGCGGCATGACTACCTGGATGACGCCGGGCACCGTGCTGCTCGGAAATGACTGTCCGCTGCCGCTCGAGGCGCCCTTCACGTTGGCCGTCGCCGCGGCGCTTGGCGTGTCCAAGCGGACGATGCGCACCTTGGTGGCGCATGGCCTGGTCCGCCGAGTCGGGCAGGGCGTGTACGCCGTCGCCCAGGCGCCCAACACGATCGAGTTCCGCGCCGCGGCTCTCGGCCTTGTCGTGTCGCCCAACGCGGTGATCACGGACCGGACTGCTGCCTGGCTGCACGGGATCGACCTCTTGCCCCGGTCGCAACAAAGCCTCATGCCACCCGTCCAGGCCTTCATGACACCCGGCAATCGGTCCTGCCGCCCCGAGTTGACTAGCGGTGAGCGCATGCTCGCCAGGCGGGACATCATGCAGGTCAACGGCCTGAGTGTGACTACTCCGTTGCGGACAGCGTGCGACCTTGGCCGCCTCATCTGGAGATACGACGCCCTCGCTGCCTTGGACCAGTTCTTACGACTCGGCGTACCTCATGACGAGCTGCTCGAGGAGGTCAGTCGTTTCAAGGGCTATCGCGGCGTCATCCAGCTGCGCTATCTCGCACCGATCGCCGACCCCCGCGCCGAGTCGGTCGCCGAGTCGGCGCTGCGGCTGCACTGGTACGACGCCTGCCTGCCGCCTCCCGAGCTCCAGTGGTGGGTCCCCAACGACCTGGGTGTGGGTGTCTACCGCCTGGACCTGGCACTGCCCGAGGCGATGTTCGGGGCCGAGTACAACGGTGAGGAGTTCCACTCTTCCGATGAGGACCGCGAGAGCGACGAGATCCGTCTGGCGTGGCTCGACGAGCAGCGCAACTGGCACATCGAGGTCTTCGACAAGTCCCATGTCTACGCGCCGGACGGCAACGCTGTGCCGCGCTTGCAGCAGGGCCTCGTGGTTGCCCGCCGCAAGCTCGCGCTGCCCACGTCGTACCCAACTCTGGGGTGACACGAAGTCCCGGGTCACCCCAGTTTGTGCGACACAAAGTCCCGGGTCAGCGCCTTGAGGGCGACACAAAGTCCCGGGTCAGCGTGGGTCAGAGGGCGGAGGCGGAGGCGCGGTCGAGGAACCAGATGGTCTCGTCGGTGCCGGTGACGCCGGCGGCGGGGCAGTCGTGGAGGTCGGTGCCGTCGGCTAGTGCTCGGGCCACGGCGGGGGCCTTCTGCTCGCCGCTGACGAGGAACCAGACCGCCTTGGCGCGGTTGAGGGCGCTGAGGGTGAGGCTGATGCGCTCCGGCGGCGGCTTGGGTGAGCCGGTGACGGCCACGGCGATCCGGTCGTCTACGTCGAGCTGCGGGAAGCCGGGGAAGAGCGAGGCGATGTGGCCGTCCGGGCCGACGCCCAGCATGAGTACGTCGAACGCGCCGCTGCCGAGCGACCGCAGGGTGTCGGAGTAGGCGTCCGCGCCCGCCTCGACGTCTGACACGTCGGCGGTGGAGGGCACCGGGTGCACCTTGGCGGGATCCGCACCGACGGAGTCGAGGAAGTCTGCCTGTGCCTTCGCGGCGTTGCGGTCCGGTGAGTCGGGTGCCGCGAACCGCTCGTCGCCCCACCAGACGACGACCCGCGACCAGTCCACCTCCGTCCCGGCCGAGAGCCGGGCCAGCTCGCGGTGCACGGCGTCGGCGATGGTGCCGCCGGTGAGCGCGATCTGTGGCTCGTGTCCGCTGCTCTGCGCGTCCGTCAGCCGGGTCAGCAGCTCGCCGGCGACCGCGGTCGCGAGGGCGTCGGCGGACTCGTGCACCTCGATCCGGGGCGGGCCGTCGGGAGCCGTCATATCGACCTGCTCCTGGTCAGCGTCTTCGCGACGGCGGCGTAGACGTCGTCCTCGTCGAGGCGGCGCAGCTCCTCGGAGAGCAGCTCGTGCACGTCCCGGCGGCGCAGGGCGATCGGGCGGTCGGGGTGCCCTGGCGAGGAGTACATGGCTAGCCGGCCATCGGGGCGGGAGATGCGGATCGGGCCCTGGGCGGTCTCCATCTCGACCGCGGTGATCCCGGGCCCCTTCGAGGTCTTGCGGACCACCTCGACCTTGAGCCGGTTGCGCATCCACGCCGTGAGCAGGTCGGCGCTCGGGTTCACCCGCTCGGCGGAGACCGTGGCCCGCGTGACCTTGAGCGGGTGCTGGTCGAGTCCGGCGGCCAGCAGCGCCCGCCACGGGGTCAGCCGGGTCCAGGCGAGGTCGGTGTTGCCCGGCGTGTAGGCCTTGCACTGGTTGCGCAGCGCGGCCGCCCCTCCGCGGCTCACGTTGGCGGAGTCGGTGATCCGGCGCTGCGCCAGCTTCCCGAGTGGGTCCTCGGCGGGGTCGGCCGGCGCCTCGGTGGGCCACCAGACCGCGACAGGGGAGTCGGGCAGCAGCAGCGGCAGCACCACCGAGTCGGGGTGCTTGACCACCTCGCCCGTCAGCCGGATCAGCGCCGTCTCGCCGCTCCACCCCGAGCCGGTGCCGACCTGGGCGTCGACCTGCGAGGCGCCTCGGCCATCGCCGAGGATCACGCCCAGCACCCGCGCCGGGTGCTCGTGGGAGGCCTCGCGGGCCATCTCCATCGCGGTGTCGGCCTGGTCCTCGTCGGCGACGATGACCATGGTCAGCACCATGCCCATCGCCGGGCTTCCGGCCCGGGTCCGGGCCCGGACGAACTCGGCCGCGATGCCGGCGGAGTCGGTGTCGCTGAGTGCGATCAACATGTCAGGGTCGCCTCCAGATTCGGCCGTCACGAGTGAGCATCTTCTCCGCCGACTCGGGACCCCAGGTCCCGGACGGATAGTTGTCCGGCTTGCCCTTGCGCTCCCAGAACTCCAGCACCGGGTCGAGGATCTGCCAGGACAGCTCGACCTCCTCGTGCCGCGGGAAGAGCGGCGGGTCACCCAGCAGTACGTCGAGGATCAGCCGCTCGTAGGCCTCCGGCGAGGACTCGGTGAACGAGCCGCCGTAGACGAAGTCCATGTTGACGTCGCGGATCTCCATCCCGGCGCCCGGCACCTTGCTGCCGAACCGGATCGTCACGCCCTCGTCGGGCTGCACCCGGATCACGATGGCGTTGTGGGTGAGCTCCTCGACAGCGGTCGCACTGAACGGCTGGTGCGGCGCCCGCTTGAAGACGACCGCCACCTCGGTGACCCGGCGGCCGAGCCGCTTGCCGGTGCGCAGGTAGAACGGAACGCCGGCCCACCGCCGGTTGTCGACGTGCAGGGTCACAGCGGCGAACGACTCGGTCGTCGACGTCTTGCGGACGCCGTCCTCCTCGAGGAAGCCGCGCACCTTCCGTCCGCCCGACCAGCCGGCGACGTACTGGCCGCGCGCCGTGGTGAGGTCCAGCCGCCGGGGCAGGCTGATGCTGGCCAGCAGCTTCTGCTTCTCGGTCCGCAGGGCCAGCGCGTCGAACGACGTGGGCTCCTCCATGGCGACCAGCGCCATCAGCTGGAGGAGGTGGTTCTGGATCACGTCGCGGGCAGCGCCGATGCCGTCGTAGTAGCCGGCCCGGCCCTCGATGCCGACGTCCTCGGCCATGGTGATCTGGACGTGGTCGACGTAGTTGCTGTTCCAGAGCGGCTCGAACATCTCGTTGGCGAACCGCATCGCCAGGATGTTCTGCACCGTCTCCTTGCCGAGGTAGTGGTCGATCCGGAAGATCGTGTCGCTGGGGAACGCCGTCGCCAGTGACTGGTTGAGCTCCCGCGCCGACTTGAGGTCGTGACCGAACGGCTTCTCGATCACGACCCGGCGCCAGGCGTCGCCGTGCGGGTCGGTGAGGCCGTGCTCCTTCAGCTGCTGGGCCACGACCCCGAAGAACGACGGAGGGATGGCCAGGTAGAACGCGTGGTTGCCGTCGGTGCCGCGGACCCGGTCGAGCTCCTCGATGGTGCGGCGCAGGTTGTCGAAGGCGACATCGTCACTGAAGTCGCCGGGGACGAACCGGAACCCCTCGGCCAGCTGCTTCCAGGTCTCCTCGCGAAACTCGGTGCGGGCGTGCTGCTTCACCGAGTCGTGGACGATGTCGGCGAAGTCCTGGTCGACCCAGTCGCGGCGCGCGAACCCGGTGAGGCTGAAACCTGGCGGCAGCAGCCCGCGGTTGGCCAGGTCGTAGATCGCCGGCATCACCTTCTTGCGAGACAGGTCGCCGGTGACGCCGAACAGCACCATGCCGCACGGACCGGCGATCCGGGGCAGGCGCCGGTCCTGTGGGTCGCGCAGCGGGTTGGGCCTCTCGGTCACCATCGGGTCACCATCAGCGGCGCTGCTTCCTGTAGTAGGCGATCAGGGACTGCGTTGAGGAGTCCTGCTCGGCCGCGACGGACTCGTCGCCGGCCACGGCCGGGGCGAGCTGCTGGGCCAGCTGCTTGCCCAGCTCGACGCCCCACTGGTCGAAGCTGTCGATGCCCCAGATCGCGCCCTCGGTGAACGTGATGTGCTCGTAGAGCGCGATCAGCTGCCCCAGCACCGACGGGGTCAGCTCGGGCGCCATGATCGACGTTGTCGGCCGGTTGCCCGGGAACACCCGCGCCGGGACGTCGGCCTCCGGCTTGCCGAAGGCCAGTGCCTGGGTCTGGGCGAAGAAGTTGGCCAGGAACAGCTCGTGCACGTCCGTCTCGCCGTCACGCAACGGGTACGCCGGGTTGGCGAACGCGATGAAGTCGGCCGGGACCAGCCGGGTGCCCTGGTGGATCAGCTGGTAGAAGGCGTGCTGCCCGTTGGTGCCGGGCTCGCCCCAGAACACCTCGCCGGTGTCGGAGGTCACCGCGCTGCCGTCCCACCGGACGCCCTTGCCGTTGGACTCCATCGTCAGCTGCTGGAGGTACGCCGGGAAGCGGTGCAACAGCTGGGAGTAGGGGAGCACCGCGTGGGTCTGGGCGTCGAGGAAGTTGGTGTACCAGACGTTGAGCAGGCCCAGGAGCAGCGGCACGTTGCGCGCCGGCTCGGTGTTGCGGAAGTGCTCGTCCATCGCGTGCATCCCGGCCAGCAGCTCGGCGAACCGCTCCGGTCCGACGGCCACCACGAGCGACGTGCCGATCGCGGAGTCCATCGAGTAGCGCCCGCCGACCCAGTCCCAGAAGCCGAACGCGTTGTCGGGGTCGATGCCGAAGTCGGCGACCTTGTCGAGGGCCGTGGAGACCGCGACGAAGTGGCGGGCGACGGCGTCCTTCTCGTCCTGGACTCCCCCTGACTGAGCCAGGCCGTCGAGCAGCCAGGCCCTGCAGAGCCGGGCATTGGTGAGCGTCTCGAGGGTGCCGAAGGTCTTGCTGGAGACGATGAACAGCGTGCTGGCGGGGTCGAGCCCGGCCAGGGTGGTGGCGGCGTCGGTCGGGTCGATGTTGCTGATGAACCGGCACTCCAGCCCGGCCTGGCGGTAGGGCGCCAGGGCCTCGTAGGCCATCACGGGGCCGAGGTCGGAGCCACCGATGCCGATGTTGACCACCGTGCGGATGCGCTCGCCGGTGACACCGGTCCACGCGCCGGAGCGGACCCGGTCGGCGAAGTCGTAGACCCGGCGGAGTACGTCGTGCACTTCCGTGACGACGTCCTGGCCGTCGAGCTCCAAGACCGCGTGCTCGGGCAGCCGCAGCGCGGTGTGGAGCACGGCGCGGTCCTCGGTGACGTTGACGCGCTCGCCACGGAACATCGCGTCGCGACGGCCGGCGACGCCGACCTGCTCCGCCAGCGCGAGCAGCCCGGCCAGCACGTCGCCGGTGACCAGTCCCTTGGACAGGTCGACGAGCAGGTCCGCCGCGGTGAAGGTCAGGGCCGACGCGCGCTCGGCGTCCTCGGCGAACCACGCGCGCAGGTCCGGCTGGAACCCGTCGGCGAGCTCGCCGAGCCTGCGCCACGCGTCGGTCGTCGTGGCGTCGACCGGCCCCTCGGTCACTGGGCCGTCTGCTCCATCTGCTTCTCGACGGTCTCGACGAGCTCGGTCCAGGACTTCTTGAACTTGTCCACGCCCTCCTCCTCGAGCACCCGGAACACGTCCGGCAGGTCGACGCCCACGGCGTCGAGCTGGTCGAAGAGCTGCTGTGCCTCGACCGCCTTGCCGCTCACCATGTCGCCTTTGACCTCGCCGTGGTCGGCGAAGGCGTCCAAGGTCTTCTCGGGCATCGTGTTCACCGTGTGGGCGACGACCAGGTCGGTGACGTAGAGGGTGTCGGGGTAGTCGGGGTTCTTCACCCCCGTCGACGCCCACAGCGGCCGCTGCGGGTTGGCGCCGGCGTCTGCAACCTGCTTCCACCGGTCGCTCGCGAGGACCTCTTCGTACGCCGCGTACGCGAGCACCGCGTTCGCCACAGCCGCCTTGCCGCGCAGCGCCTTGGCCTCGTCGGTGCCGATCTCGTCGAGCCGCTTGTCCACCTCGGTGTCTACGCGAGAGACGAAGAACGAGGCGACCGAGAAGATCTTGCCGGGGTCGAGTCCCGCGTCGCGGGCCTGTTCGAGACCGCTGAGGTAGGCGTCCATGACGCCGCGATAGCGCTCCACGCTGAAGATCAGGGTCACGTTCACGTTGATGCCTTGCGAGATGGCCGCAGTGATCGCCGGCAGACCCTCCTCGGTCGCCGGGATCTTGATGTAGACGTTGGGCCGGTCCACCGCCTGCCACAGCTTCTGTGCGGAGGCGATGGTCGCGCCGGTGTCGTTGGCCAGGTCGGGCTCGACCTCGATCGACACCCGGCCGTCCGCCTTCGTGGACTCGTAGACCGGCGTCATGATCTCGCAGCCGTTGCGGACGTCCTCGGTGGTGACCTCGAAGATCACCTTCGTGACGTCGGCACCGTCGGCGACCAGCTTGCGGACCTGCTCGTCGTACCGCTCGCCCTCGGCGATGGCCGAGGCGAAGATCGTCGGGTTCGTGGTCACGCCGACGACGTGCTTGTCCTTGATCAGCTCGGCGAGGTTGCCGGTCTCGATCCGCTCGCGTGAGAGGTCGTCGAGCCAGATGGAGACGCCCGCATCTTCGAGGGCTTGGAGTCGGTCGGTCATGGTTCCTCCTGGAGGGGTGGGTCAGCCGGTCGTGACCCGGATGCTGTCTCGTGCGGCGTCGGCCACCGCGGTCGCGGTGATGCCGAACTCGGTGAAGATCCGCTGGAAGTCCGCCGAGGCGCCGTAGTGCTCGAGGGACACCATCCGGCCGTTGTCGCCGACGATCTCGCGCCAGCCCTGGGCGATGCCTGCCTCGACCGAGACCCGGGCCTTCACGGTCGGCGGGATGACGGTCTCGCGGTACGACGCCTCCTGGGCGTCGAACCACTCGAAGCACGGCATGGACACCACTCTGGCGGCAACGCCGTCCTCGGCCAGGATCTTCCGCGCCTCGACCGCCAGCTGGAGCTCGGAGCCGGTGCCGATCAGCACGACGTCGGGCGTCCCGGCGGTGTCGAGCAGCACGTAGCCGCCCCGGTGCACGTTGGAGGCGTCGGAGTAGCCAGCCACACCGCGCGGGTAGACCGGGAGGTTCTGGCGGCTGAGCGCCAGGCCGGCCGGCCGGTCCGGGTGCTCGAGGATGGCCTGCCAGCACGCCGTGACCTCGTTGGCGTCACCGGGTCGCACGAAGTCGAGGCCGGGGATCGCACGCAGCGCCGCGTAGTGCTCGACCGGCTGGTGAGTGGGGCCGTCCTCGCCCAGGCCGATGGAGTCGTGGGTCCAGACGTAGGTGACCGGCAGGCCCATGATCGCGGCCAGCCGGACCGAGGGGCGCATGTAGTCGGAGAAGGTCAGGAAGGTGCCACCGAACACGCGGGTGCCGCCGTGCACGGCGATGCCGTTGAGGATCGCGCCCATGCCGTGCTCCCGGATGCCGAAGTGCAGCACCCGGCCGGCGTAGGGGTCGGCCTGCCACATCTTGGTGCCGCGGTCGCTCGGCAGGAACGACGGTGCGCCCTCGATGGTGGTGTTGTTGGATCCTGCGAGGTCGGCCGAGCCGCCCCAGAACTCCGGCACCTTGGCGGCGATCGCGTTGATCACCGCACCGGACGCCTTGCGGGTGGCCACGCCCTTCGGATCGGCGTCGAACGTCGGCAGGTCGTCGGCCCAGCCGACCGGGAGGGTCCGCGTCTGCATCCGGTCGTAGAGGGCGACGTCGGCCGACGGTTTCGTGGTCCAGTGCTTGAACTCGGTGTCCCAGGCCTCCTGGGCCACCTTGCCCCGGGCGACCAGCTCACGGGTGTGCTCGAGCACGCCGGGCGGAACCTCGAAGGTCTGGGCCGGGTCCCAGCCGAGCACCTCCTTGGTGGCCGCCACCTCCTCGTCGCCCAGTGCGGAGCCGTGCGCCTCACCGGTGTTCTGGGCGTTGGGAGCGGGCCAGGCGATGATCGTGCGGAGCACGATGAAGCTGGGCCGGTCGGTGACCGCGTCCGCCTTCTTGATGGCGTCGTACAGCGCCGGCACGTCCTCGGCGTAGGTCGTCTCGTCGTGGGTCCAGTCGACGGTCTGCACGTGCCAGCCGTAGGACTCGTAGCGGGCGCCGACGTCCTCGGCCAGCGCGATGTCGGTGTTGTCCTCGATCGAGATCCGGTTGGCGTCGTAGAGGACGGTGAGGTTTCCGAGCCGCTGCACGCCGGCGATCGCGGACGCCTCGGCGGAGACTCCCTCCTCGATGTCGCCGTCGGAGCAGATCGCGAAGATGCGGTGGTCGAACGGCGAGGCACCCTCGGCGGCGTTCGGGTCGAGCAGGCCGCGTTCCTTGCGGGCGGCCATCGCCATGCCCACGGCGTTGCCGATGCCCTGGCCCAGGGGACCGGTGGTGGTCTCGACACCGGCGGTGTGGCCGTACTCCGGGTGGCCCGGGGTCTTGCTGCCCCACGTGCGGAGGGTCTTGATGTCCTCGAGCTCGAGCCCCCAGCCGCCGAGAAACAGCTGCAGGTAGAGCGTGAGCGAGGAGTGGCCGGCCGACAGCACGAACCGGTCGCGGCCCGGCCAGTGCGGGTCGGCGGGGTTGTGCCGCATCACCTTCTGGAAGAGCAGGTACGCCGCGGGCGCGAGGCTCATGGCGGTGCCGGGGTGGCCGTTGCCGACCTTCTGCACGGCGTCCATGGCGAGCACCCGGACGGTGTCCACCGCCTTGTCGTCGAGGTCGTTCCAATCGAGGTTCGGTGTCGTGCTCACTGCGCTCCTATCGGCGGGCTCTGGGCGCCTCCGACACTACTCAGCGCCGTGGCTAGACTCACACCGGCTCCAGTGCCCAATTTTGAACGAGAGGCTCCGTGACCTACGTCGGACAGTCGGTCCCGCGCACCGCGCGCCCCGGCGTCGTGGCGCCCGTCGACCTGGCGGGCAAGGCCACCGTTCGCGACGTGGTGGCGGCGTACGTCGGGCTGACCAAGCCGCGCGTGATCGAGCTCTTGCTGCTCACGACGGTGCCGGTGATGTTCTTCGCCGCGCAGGGCGTGCCGCCGCTCGGCCTGGTTGCGGCAACCGTGGTCGGCGGGAGCTTCTCGGCCGGCTCGGCCTCGGTCTTCAACTGCGTCTACGACCGGGACATCGACGAGCAGATGCGCCGGACCCGGCGCCGCGCATTGCCGCGCCACCTGGTGTCGCCGCGGGCCGCGCTGGTCTTCGGCTTCGTGCTCGCCGCGCTGTCGACCGTGGTGCTGTTGCTATGGGTCAACCCGCTGTCCGCGGCGCTGTCGCTGACCGCCAACGCGTTCTACGTCTTCGGCTACACGATGCTGCTCAAGCGCCGCACGACACAAAACATCGTGTGGGGCGGGCTGGCCGGCTGCTTCCCGGCACTGATCGGCTGGACCGCGGTCACGGGCGCGCTGTCGTGGATCCCGGTCGTCCTCTTCGCGGTGGTCTTCTTCTGGACGCCGCCGCACACCTGGGCGCTGGCGCTGCGCTACCGCGAGGACTACGCGAACGTCGACGTCCCGATGCTGCCGGTGGTCGCCCCGGCCCGTGAGGTCGGCCGGCAGATCGTGATCTACAGCTGGGTGATGGTCGCGGTCTCGCTGACCCTCTGGCCGGTCGCCGGCACCGGCGTCGTCTATCCGATTGCTGCGGCCGTGCTCGGAGCCGGGTTCCTGCTCGAGGCGCACCGCCTCTGGGGCCGCGCGCGGGACACCGAGGACCTGACCCGGATCCAGCCGATGCGGCTGTTCCACGCCTCGAACCTCTACCTGTCGCTGCTCTTCGTGGCCGTCGCGCTCGACCCGCTGCTCACCCGGTAGGAGCCGGCGGCCGCATTACCGCTGGTCGGACGGGGTACCGGCCAGTTAGATTGACGGGGACTGGGGGGTCCAGCCGCGGCGACGCGGCGATGGTTGCTCCCCAGTGAATCTTGGGGGGTTCAACGGACGTGGCCAGCGGGCCGATCGAAATCACGGGCACCGAGGCGACGCTCGGCGCACCACTGACACGCCTGCGCGAGCCGCGGATCAGCGTGGTGGTGCCGGCGCTCAACGAGGCCGCCAACCTGCGCGAGGTGCTTCCTGGGCTCCCACCGGTGCACGAGGTGATCCTCGTCGACGGCGGCTCGGTCGACGGCACCGTCGAGACCGCCCTGGCGGTGCTACCGGGCATCCGCACCGTCACCCAGACACGCCGCGGCAAGGGCAACGCCCTCGCGGCCGGCTTCGCGAAGGTCACCGGCGACGCGGTCGTGATGTTCGACGCGGACGGCTCAGCGGATCCCGAGGAGATCCCGCGGTTCGTCGAGGCTCTGGTGGACGGAGCGGACTTCGCCAAGGGATCGCGGTTCCGGACGGGCGGCGGCAGCCTCGACATCACCGCCGTGCGCCGCCTCGGGAACCGGTTCCTCCACACCTGGATGAACGTCTCGTTCGGCACCCGGTTCACCGACCTCTGCTACGGCTACAACGCGTTCTGGGCCGACCTGATCCCGCTCCTCGACCTGCCTGACCACGAGCTGGTCACGCCGGCCGGTGCGGCGATGCTGTGGGGAGACGGCTTCGAGATCGAGACCCTGATCAACTGCCGTTTCGCCGGCGCCGGCCTGACCATCACCGAGGTCCCCAGCGTCGAGCGGCAGCGGCTCTACGGCGAGTCCAACCTGCGCGCCGTCTCCGACGGACTCCGGGTGCTCCAGACCCTGCGCACCGAGCGCGCCAGGGTGAGGCGCAACACCGCGCTCGACAACGCGCTGCTCGACCAATCTCCGTCGGCCGACTAGGGCCCTCTGGGACCATTGCCCCCGTGACGCGCGTGGGGATGATCGCGACACGGAGCCAGCCGGAGATCGGTGGCATCGAGTCGCACGTGGCCGAGGTGGCCGGCCGGATCGCCGCGCGCGGCTACGAACTCGAGCTGCTCACCACCGACCGCAGCGGCCGCCTGCCCAAGCGAGAGCGGGTCGACGGCTACACCGTCCGCCGGTTCCGGGCCTTCCCGGCCGGCCGCGACTGGTACTTCAGCCCCGGCCTGTTCTGGGCCGCGCTGCGCACGAAGTACGACGTGGTGCACGTGCAGGGCATCCACACCCTCGTGCCTCCGCTGGCGATGCTCGCGGCGATCCTGCGGCGTACGCCGTTCCTCCTCACCTTCCACACCGGCGGCAACAGCAGCGCGTTCCGCGAGAAGGCCCGACGGACCCAGTTCCGGATCCTGACGCCGCTGCTGCGCCGCGCACACACGCTCGTCGGCGTCTCGGACTTCGAGGCCCGCCGGTTCGAGGAGATCATGGGGCTCCCCGAGGGTGCGATCACGGTGATCCGCAACGGCGGCTCGCTGCCTCCGGTCCGTGAGGCAGTCATGCGCGAGCCCGGCCTGGTGGTCAGCGTGGGCCGGATCGAGCGCTACAAGGGCCACCACAAGGCGATCGAGGCGCTGCCCTACCTGCTCAAGACCCACCCGGAGGCGCGGGTGGAGATCCTCGGCGCCGGACCCTACGAGGCCGAGCTGCTCGCGCTGGCCAAGGAGCTCGGCGTCGCGGACCGGGTCAGCATCCGGTTCATCCCGCCGGTGGACCGCGCGCTGATGGGGGAGTGCATCGCCCGGGCCGGGGTGATGACGCTGCTCAGCGACTACGAGGCGCACCCGGTGGCCGTGATGGAGGCGCTCACGGCCGGGCGACCGGCGGTGATCAGCCGTACGTCGGGGCTCACCGAGCTCGCGGACCTCGGCTGGGCGCTCGGCGTCGGCCAGCACGCCAGCGCGGAGGAGACCGCCCGCGCCATCGAACGCCAGCTCGATGACCCCGTGCTCCCCGACCCGGTGGACCTGCCGACTTGGGAGACGTGTGTGGCTGGTGTGGTTGATACTTATGACTCGATCGTGGCTCGCTGAGTCCGACAGTCCAGGAGACAGGCATGGCCACCGCAGTCGACGCACGCGTTGCCGTGCCCGAGGGCCCCGCTCCGAGCGAGCGCCGCCTCGAGGCCGTGGCCACGCTGATGTCCTGCGTGGGGCTGCTGATCCAGGTGATCGGCTATGCGTGGGGCTGGCACGGCGACGAGGCCACGGCCATCGGGCTCTGGTACGTCGGGTTCGTCGGCATCGTCGTGCCGTTCGCCTGGCTGCTGCTCGCCCCCAGCCGGACCGGTCATCAGCGGCTGGGTGCAGCGCTGGCCTTCGGCCTGATCATGTACGCGTCGTGGTTCCTCACCGACCCGATCATGTCCACCCGGTTCGACGAGACCCTGCACGTCACGACGCTCGTCGACATGGTCGACCAGCACTCGTTCTTCATCCCCAACTCCACGCTGCCGGTCTCGCCGCACTACCCGGGGCTGGAGTTCGCCACAGCCGGGGTGCACTGGCTGACCGGCCTCCCGCTCATCGTCTGCCAGGTGCTGGTCGTGGTGACCGCACGCTCGACGTTCATCCTCGCGCTGTTCCTGCTGGCCAGCCGGATCGGCCGGTCCACCCAGGTGGGTGCGGCGACCGTGCTGCTCTACGCCGGCAGCGCGCAGTTCTACTTCTTCAACTCCCAGTTCAGCTACCAGACCATCGCCATCGCGATGCTCATGGCGGCGCTCTATCTGCTGGTGCGCGCGTTCGACTCCGAGGAGGAGCGGCCCTGGCGCCTCCTGATCGCCGTACAGGTCTGCCTCGGCGGTCTGGCCATCACCCACCACATCACCAGCTGGCTGATGCTGGTCCTGCTCTGGCTGCTGGCGCTGTTCTTCTGGCGCGGCCGCGAGGAACGCCGGGCCAGGCTCACCCTCATCACCGCCGAGCTCGCCACGGTGGTCGTCCTGGCGTGGACGGCGATCATCGCGCCGCTGCTGATCAGCTATCTCGGCCCGATCTTCGACGTGGCCAGCAGTCAGCTGCTGACCGCGCTGGACGGCAACGGCCCGGAGCGCGCGCCCGGCAGCGGGAACGCCGGCGAACCGACTCCCACGTGGGAGCTGACCGTGATGGCCGGCTCGATCCTGCTGTGGATGGCGATGCTGGTCCCGGCCGCCTGGCGGGCCTGGCGGCGCGGGAGCCTCGGGCCGACCAAGGCACGCTACGTCCCGCTGATCATCGCGTTGATCTATCCCGCTCTCCAGGTGGCGCGGTTCGCCCCGTCCGCCGCGGAGGTGGCCGACCGGGCCTCGACGTTCGTCACCCTGGCGATGGCGCTGGTGGTCGCCGCCTGGCTGGCCCCGCGCATCCAGACGTTCGCGGCCCTGGTCGCCCCCGGGCTGGTGATGCTCATCCTGGGCGGCACCCTGATCGGCAGCGGCCCGGACTGGCAGCGGGTGCCCGGGCCCTACCTCGCCGGCGCCGAGCAGCGATCGATCGACGCCGAGTCGATCGCGGTTGCCCAGTGGACCGGCACCTACCTGCCCGAGGGTGCGCGGGTGGCGGCCGACTCCACCTTCACCCGGCTGCTGCCGAACTTCGCGCCGGTCACCACGATCACCCAGCCGGCCGGCTTCGACAGCATGACGCCGCTGTTCATCGCGCACTCGGTCGACCAGGAGGTGCTGCGGCTGATCCTCCAGAACGACGTCGACTTCATCGTCGTGGACACCCGGCTGGTCGGGCAGACAGTCCGGTCGGGCGGCTTCTTCGAGGGCAGCACCGGCTACGGCCCCGACGCCCAGACCATCAAGGCCGACCAGGTCCAGAAGTTCGAGGACCAGCCCGGATTCGACCTGGTCCTCGACGGCCCGGTCAAGGTCTACGACGTCCGCCCCCTTCGGCACGTCGAGCAGACCTTCGTGGAGCGTGACCCGCCCGGGCTGCCGGGCGGCTGGACGCCCTGGCAGGTGCTCGCGACCGGCATGCTGCTCTTGATCGGGCTGCTCGCACGCGGCCGGCTGCTCGACCCGCGTCGCTTCCGCGCGCGCGACGTGTGGCGGCCGGCGGTGACGCTGCCCGCGGCGATGGTGCTGGGCGCCGGTGGCGTGCTGGCCGGGTTCAACCCCCTCGGCGGTCTCATCGCCGCCTCGGTGCTGCTCTTCGCCCTGATCCAGCTCAGCTCCCGGCCTGCGCCGCTCGGCTTCGGCCGGGCCAGCACCTGGGTCTGGGGCGTCCCGATCTTCCTCGTCGTGGCGGCCACGTTCGGGCTCGCGGTGTGGGCGGCCTGGCACGGGCTGCTCGACCACCCGGTGCTGCCGCCCCCGGCGGTCGGGGGCGGCGGGTGATGGCCGAGCCGTACGGCGACGATGTCGTCACCTCCCAGGCAGTCGCCACCGGCATCTGGTCGCCGTTCCGCTCCCTGCTCACGGCTCAGGTCCTGTCAGCCGTGCTCGGACTTGTCTTCTGGGTGCTCGTCGCGCGCCTCGTCGACACCCACGACGTCGGCGTCGCGGCGGCGGCCATCAGCGCCCAGACGCTGCTGGGCATCGTCACGGTGCTGGGGCACAGCACCACGTTGATCTCTGAGCTGCCGAAGTACGAGCCGGCCAGACAGCGAACGATGATCCTGCGGTCACTGCTGGTGGTGCTGGTCTCCTCGGCGGTTGCCGCCGGGGTGGTCGTGGCCTGCGCGCCGTTGCTCTCGTCGACCCTGGAGGCGGCGCTGGGCAACCCGATCGGCGGCGCCACCTTCGTCCTCGGTACCGCCGGGTTCGCGTGGGCGCTGGTGGTCGACGACTCCTGCCTGGGCGTCAAGCGGTCCGGGCTCCAGGTGTGGCGCAACCTGGTCGCCTCGAGCCTGCGGTTCCCTCTGACCGCGTTGCTGCTGGTGCTCGGCTTCACCGACGCGCACGTCCTCCAGGTCTGCTGGGTGCTGCCACTGCTCGCCTCGATCCCGTTCACGCTTTGGCGGCTGCGGCTGCCGGGCGGCGACCGGACCAGACCACCGCTGCTCGCCGGCGTCCGAGACTTTCTCGGACTGGCGCTGCGCAACCACGCGCTGAGCCTGTCCCTGGCCGCCGGTTCGCAGATGGTGCCGGTGGTCGCTGCGCTGACGCTCACCTCGGTCGAGAATGCCGAGTTCGCGATCGCCTGGCTGATGGCGACGTTCGTCTTCCTGCCGCCGTACCTCCTCGCGACGGCGCTGTTCGCGCACGGCGCGAACGTCACCGAGGAAGAGTTCCGGCTCAGCATGGGGCGGACCATTCCGGCCGCGCTCTGCCTCAGCGGGCTGCTCTGCGTGGGCGCCTGGGTGCTCGGCGAACCGGTCCTGCTGATCTTCGGCGGCGACTACGCGCGTCACTCCTGGGCGATCCTGGCGTTGCTGGTGCCAGCAGGGCTCTGGATGGTGTTCAAGGACCACCTGGTGGTGCTGTGGCGGTCCCAGAAGCGGTTCGCCCTGGCCACTCGTCTGACCGGCGCGGCGCTGGTGCTTGAGATCGTCGGAGCCCTCGCCGGTGGGATCATCGGGGGAGCCCGCGGTCTCTGCATCGGGTGGTTGATCGCGATGGGAGTGGAAATGACACTGGGCATTCCGTGGCTGCGCCAGGCCTTTGGTGGCCTGCACTGGCGCTCGCCGCTGCCCACGCGTCGCCGTACCCAGCACGGTCGAGCGACGGTGCAGATCGTCGTCGGGGCCGCGCTGGTCGTGGCCATCGGCGTCGTGGGGGTCGGGCTCGCCACCCTTGGCGGGTCCGACAGCGGGAAGCCCGCCGCGGGCGGGCCACTCGAGCCAGGGGCGCCGGTGCCGACCTGTGAGCCGAGCGCCTCCTACCCCGGTCCCAAGATCGACCTCAACGTGCAGTCCGCCACCGGCGACCCAGCGCGCCCGATCCGCACCTATGACGAGGTCCGCGCGCTCGTGGGACTGGCCCAGGCCGCCGGCGCCCAGGTGGTCTCGACCTCCACGTCGTTCCGCACGATGCAACCGGTCGAGGGACAGCCGATCCGGTTCGGCTACATCGACCGGACCATCGGCGCGGCCCGCTCGGCCGGGCTACAGGTGAGGCTCCAACTCATCGGGATGCCCGACTGGGCCCTGGACGACCCGCAGCACTCCCGACAGGCGCCGCGCAGCGAGGCCGAGCTGCAGGCCTGGGGGGAGTTCGTCACCCGCGTGATGCGGCATGTCAACGGCAAGGTCGACTACCTCGAGGTCTGGAACGAGCCCAACGAGTCGAAGTGGTGGCCGACCGGCCCCGACCCCGTCGAGTTCGCCCGGCTCCTGTCGGTGTCCTACGCCGCGGTGCACCAGGCTTCGCCGACCACGCAGGTGGTCAGCGGCGGCCTCGCCAGCAACGACATCGGCTATCTGGAGAAGGTCTACAAGGCCTTCGGCACGCTCGGCCTCGAGGCGAGCCCCTTCGACATGGTCGGCGCCCACCCCTTCAGTGGCGACCACGCGCCCGACTCGGTGGACCCCGCCAAGCGCTACGACCGCGAGCCCTTTGGGCTCTACGACGAGAACTTCACCGGCTTCATGGGGCTGCATGACGTGATGGCGAAGCACGGCGACAAGGAGCTGCCGGTCTACATCTCGCAGTTCGGCTACAGCACCCGTCCGGGCGAGGGCCGCAAGGCAGTGCCCGACGAGCTCCGGGCGCAGTACCTCACCCAGGCGCTCAAGCAGACCACCTGCGTGCCGTACGTGCCGGTGTTCTCCTGGTATGCCCTGCACCCGACGCCGTGGGATCCCCAGGAGTACACGCTGCTGGACAAGCAGGGCCGGCCCAACCTGTCCTATGAGGCCCTGGCGGCGTGGGGCCGGAAGGTCGCCGAGGCGGGTGCCGGCGGGTGAAACCGCGCTTCGCACGAATTAATCCCCGAAACGATCCCCACAACACCGCTTGCGCTGAGAGACTCGGCTTGTTCGTACTCGGGGCGTTCGTCGTGGTTGAGGAATCGGAGGTGCCGAGTGCAGTTAGCGCGCCTCCTCCATCTGCCCTCCCGTGGGCCCAAGGGCTGCACGTGCGGCCACGCGGCCAACGCGCACGAGCACTACCGCCGCGGCACGGACTGCGCATTGTGCAGATGCCCGAAGTTTCGTGCCGGGACGCCCGAACGGGCCCGCGACGGCCGGGACAACCGCGGTGAGCAGGCCCACGCGGCCTGAAGTGCCGCCTGACGTCTCGGTGGTCGTTGCCGCCCACACGATGGACCGGTGGGACGACATCGTCGCGGGCATGGACGCGCTGGCCCGCCAGAGCGTGCCGCCGCTGGAGACCATCCTGGTCGTGGACCACAACGACACGCTGCTGGACCGCGCCCGCGACGAGTTCCCCGACGTACGCGTCCTCGACAACCCGCGCACCGGTGGCGCCTCCGGCGCGCGCAACACCGGCATCGCCCAGGCCAAGGGGTCGATCATCGCCTTCGTCGACGACGACGCGTGCCCGGAACCGGACTGGATCGAGGCGCTGCTGGCGGCGTACGACGACCCTGCGGTGATGGCCGTGGGCGGTGTGGCGACGCCGGTGTGGCCATCGCGGCGTCCGGACCACCTGCCACCGGAGCTGGACTGGATCGTCGGCTGCACCTACCAGGGCCAGCCGACCGAGCGCACCGACGTGCGCAACCTGTGGGGCTGCAACATGTCGGTCCGGCGCGAGGCGCTCGACCGGGTCGGCACCTTCGACGAGGAGATCGGCAGGATCGGGCTGATCCCGATCGGCGGAGAGGAGACCGAGCTCTGCATCCGGATCGCGCAGCAGATGGCGGGCGCCAGGGTGGTTTTCGAGCCGCGCGCGGTGGTCCGGCACCGGGTCACTCCGGCCCGGACGACCTGGTCCTACCTGCGCACCCGGTCCCACGCCGAGGGCGTCTCCAAGGCGGCGATCGGCGCGCTGGTGGGCGACGACGCGATCTCGGTCGAGTCCGACTACGTGAGGCGGGTGCTGACCCGGGGGTTCGTCCGGGAGCTGGGCCGCGGCTTTGGCGGGCGCCTCTCCGGCTTCCGAGGCGCCGCCGGCATCGTGACCTGCCTCTGGCTGACCGGTTTCGGCTACCTGCGGGCGCGGATGGGCCACCGGGCCCGGGTCGCCAAGGTCGCGGCGCAACGCCGCGACCGCGCTGTGCCGTGAGGGTCCTGATGCTCGCGCAGTTCTACCCGCCGATGATCGGCGGGGAGGAACGGCACGTCCGGAACCTGTCCGTCGAGCTGGCCTCGCGGGGCCACGAGGTCCACGTCGCCTGCCTCGACGTCGGCCAGCCCCCCGTCGTGGACCCAGGTGTCACCGTGCACGCGCTGCCGAACGTCGGCGTCAAGGTGCCCGCGCTCTACCCGACCGCGGACCGCCCGCTGGCGTTGCCTGTCCCGGACCCCTACGTCTCCCGAGGGCTGTCCCGCCTGGTCGCCTCGGTGCGCCCGGACGTCGTGCACGCGCACAACTGGATCATCAACTCCTACCTGCCGCTGTCCGCGGCCCGGCGGCTGCCGCTGGTCTACTCGCTGCACGACTACAGCCACGTGTGCCCTACCAAGCGGCTGATGTTCGAGGACGCCCCGTGCTCCGGGCCGGGGCTGCGGAAGTGCTTCTCGTGCACGACGGACTGGTACGGCGCCGGGCGCGGCCCGGTGATCCAGTCGATGGTCCGGTCCGGGCGGCCGATCCGAAACCGCGTCGTCGACGTGTTCACGCCCGTCTCCACCTTCGTCGGCGAGGCCAACCAGCTCCCGGAACAGGGCGTTCGGTGGCAGGTGGTCCCGAACTTCGTGCCGGACGCGCTGCTGTCGCTGTCGTCCGTCCCGCGCGACCCGGCGCTGCCGTCCGGCGACTACCTGTTCTTCGCCGGCGACCTCTCGGACCAGAAGGGGGTCGACACGCTGGTCGCGGCCTACGCACAGCTGGACGCGGACACCCGGCCCGAGCTGCTCATTGTCGGACGCTCGGAGATGGACCTCTCGTCGCTGCCCCCGGGCGCCCGGGCCGAGGAGAACTGGGACCACGAGCGGGTCGTCTCCGGCTTCGCCCACGCCCGCGCCGCTGTGCTGCCCTCGAAGTGGCCGGACCCGTGCCCGACCACCGTCCTCGAGGCGATGGCGCTGGGCGCGCCGCTGGTGACCACCCACATGGGCGGCATCGCGGACATGGTCACCCATGAGGAGTCCGCCCTCGTCGTACCGCCCGGTGACGTGGCCGCCACCGCCGCCGCACTCACGCAGGTCAGCACCGACCCGGCCCTGGCCGGCCGGCTGGCCGCCCAGGCGCGGGTCGAGGTGCAGCGCTACCTGCAGAGCCGCGTCGCGACCGACTTCGAGGAGATCTACACATCGCTGGTGTGACCGGGCTGATACTCAGACCATGACGCAAGCCGCACCCCGCCGCGACGGCGCGCTCTGGTATCGGCGGGGGTGGCTGCTCCTCGGGTTCGCCGCGGTCGTCCTCGTGATGTCCCTGCTGACCATCCTGGTCGAGCACGAGTGGCACGGACGGCTCCTGGTCCTGGCCGTCGTGGTCTGCGCCGTGGGGGCGCTCAGCACGACGGTCGGGACCCGCGCGGTCACCGCTTTGCCCGGCGTCGACGAGGACGTACGCCGAGGGCAGCGCCGCGACGCGGTGGTGCGCGCCGGCATGTGGTTAGCGGCGGGCACCACCGCGGGCTGGATCGCGGCTCTTCTGGGATGGTGGTGGATTGTCGTCGTACTGGCGGCCTACGTCCTGCTCAACGCAGTTGGCTTCGCCGGCATGTACTTCGTCAAGAAGCTTCAGTCGGAGCGGGTCCAGCCGCAGCCCTGACCGTCGCGAGGTTGGAGCCGGCTCAGAGGCCGCGTCGGCCGCGCAGCGCGCCGAGAATGAACAGTGCGAGCGCGATGATCGCCAGGATGATGAGAATGGTCCACAGCATGGTGTAGCTCCCTCCGGTAGGTGAGGTGGCAACAGCGAATGAACGCCGCGCCACCTCAGGTGCGGGACCGGTACCCCGATGCACGCGGTCACACGCCTCGGAACATCCATGCCTAGAGTGATGGCATGTCGCCGCAGCACCTGGCCGGTTGGCTCGGGGTAGTCCTGGTGGCCGGGCTCATCCCGGGTGCGGCGCCGGCCGTCGCGCCGATGAGCAGCCCCGTGAACAGCCCCGTGCAGGGGGCCGCCGTCCCGTGCGTCGCCGAAGGTGGCACCGGTGCCGTGCAGGCGCCGAAGTTCGTGCGGCAGATCGACACCGGGGAGACAGGCTGGTTCTCCTCCCCGGGCCTGGTCGACCTCGACGGAGACGGCCGGAAGGAGATCGTCGCGCCGTTCTACTCGACGTTCGTCTTCGACGCCAACGGAACCGCGCTGGGCCGGGGCCGGGCCAGCAAGGGTCGGGTCTATGCCCCTTCGGTGGTCACAGATCTCGAGGGCGACGGCGTGTCAGACATCGTGGTCGGCGGCAACGAGGGCACCGTGGCGGCGTACGAGTTCCGAGGCGGGCGGCTACAGCGCAAGTCGGGGTGGCCGGCGTCCACGAACAGTGGCGGCCAGTCCCCGGAGGTCCGTGGGCTCGCGGCCGCAGACCTGAACGGCGACGGCCGGGTCGAGGTCGTGGCAACGACGACCAACACGGCTCGCAAGGGCGCCCAGGTCTTCGTGTTCGACGCCAGCGGGCGACTGTTCCAGCCGGCTGGACATCCCCACGCCTGGCCCCGCAACCGGGGCTACGGCGCCTACGGCGAGAACGTCGGCATCGGCAACATCGACGACGACCCGGAGCTGGAGATCCTCGCCACCTTCGACAACCACCAGATCAACGCGTTCAACCTCGACGGCACCTCGATCCTTGCCTCGCCCTGGTTCACCAACCCCGAGTCGGGAGCCGAGGGGAAGCGGATGGCCTGGGGAGACTTCATCCGGTGGGCCAGTCCGAAGGTCGAGCGGCGTCACTACCACCAGCACAAGGGAGCGTGGCCGAGCCCGGCGCGCCAGCCGTGGTTGCAGTGGACCGCCTCGCCGCCTTCGGTGGCCGACCTGGACGGCGATGGCCACAACGAGGTGATCGGGCTGCCGAACGTCGAGAAGCACATCCCCTACCGCACCCAGGGCTATGGGTTCATGGTGCTGGACGGTGCGTACGGCGACGGCAGCCGCTCGGCCATGCGGCACCCGGGCTTCGAGAAGCTCCCGATGTCCAACCGTCCGGTCCACCGGCCCAGCGGCGACTGGTATCCGCCCAGTGGCATCCCCGCCCCGACCGTCGTCGACCTCACCGGTGACGGCCGGCCCGAGATCGTCGCGGCGCTCCCCGGCGGCAAGGTCTACGCGGTGGGACCGGACGGCCACCGGCTCTGGACCACCAAGTACGCCCCGCCGCGAGCGAAGACGTTCGCCTCGGAGGTGGTCGCGGCCGACCTGAACAAGGACGGCAAGCCCGAGCTGGTCTTCGGCACCTACGCGCTGCGCCGGAGCGCCGGACACCTCATCGTGCTCTCGGCCAATGGCAAGAAGCTCTCGGACACCCGGTTGCGTCATCAGCAGAGGGACGGCAACGGCATCGGCGTGCCCGCAGCCCCGTCGATCGGGGACCTGACCGGCGACGGCCCCCTCGAGATCGTCCTGACCACCTTCGACCACGGGATCGACGTCTACACGGTCCCCGGGTCCGGCAGCGGCTGCCTGCCCTGGCCGACCGGGCGGGGCAACGTGCTCCGCAACGGGATGGGCCCGGCCACCGCGCCCTGAAGCGGCGCTAGTCGCTGAGCCGGATCTCCACCATCAGCTCGTCGGCCAGCGCCTCGAGCACCCCGCGCAGCGCGTCCGTGTCACTGCCGGACGGAGCTTTGAGCACGGCCCGCGCCTCGAACAGCGTCCCGCCGGCCATCGGGGCGTCGCGCACGTCGGTGCTGAGCTCCTCGATGCTGACCTGCGCGTCGGCCAGCGCGGCGGAGATCTCGGCCACGATGCCGGGGCGGTCGGTGCCGAGCAGGTCGAGCTGGACCCGCTGGGCGTTGAGCGGGGCGGGCTCGTCGGTGCGTTCGACGATCACCTGCAGCCCCTGGCTCTCGAGCGCGGTGAGCTCGGCGACGAGAGCGTCCAGCCGGTCGGAGGGAACAGACACCACGACGATCCCGGCGAACTTGCCGGCCAGCCGCGACATCTCGCTGCGCTCCCAGCTCGCCCCGTGGGCACTGATCGGCGCCGCGACGGCGGACACGAGCCCGGGTCGGTCGTCACCGAGGATCGTGAGGACGAGGGAGGCCATGCCCGCAGGCTACGAGGTCGCCGTCACCGGTCGCCGTACTCGCAGCAGCACCCACGTGACGCAGGCCGAGATCACGGCCGCGCCGAGCACATGGAAGCCGACCAGTACGACGGGCAGGTCGGTGAAGTACTGCACGAAGCCGATGGACCCTTGGGCGACCTCGACGGCCAGCAGCACGGTCACCGCCCGGCGGGCGCTCCGGGGAGCGCCGACGGCCATCAACGTGAACAGCAGGCCGACGGTGAGTCCGACGAACAGGAAGACCAGGTCCGCGTGGAGCTGGCTCACCTGAAGCGGATCCAGGCCGTTGCGTGGGGAGTCCTCGTCGCCGGCGTGCGGGCCGGAGCCGGTGACGACGGTGCCCACGTAGAGGACCGCCCAAGCCGCGGCGAACGTCGCCCAGGCCAGTCCGACCGCTGGGCTGCGGTGCGCGGGGGGCAACGGTGCGTCGACGCTGAGCAGCAGCCGGACGGCGACGCCGATGATGGCCAGCGAGACGAGCAGGTGCAGCGAGACCACCCACGGGTTCAGATCGGTCAGCACCGTGATGCCACCGATGACGGCCTGCGCCGGGATGATCAGGCCGATCAGGAGGGCCATCGACATCAGATCCCGGCGGCCGCTTCGCCACGCCACGAAGAAGGTCGCGACGGCGATCACCGCGAGCACGCCGAAGAGCGTGCGGTTCCCGAACTCGATGGCCTGGTGGTAGTCGAGCTCGCCATGCGGCCGGAACGACTCTTCGGTGCAGCGCGGCCAGGTCGGGCAGCCCAGGCCCGAAGCGGTCAGGCGGACTGCGCCGCCCGTCACGACGATCACGACGTTGGCAACCAGGGTCGCCCAGGCCAGCGGCCGGAGCCAGCGCTCTGCGCTTACTCCCACGAGAACGTCCTGGTCGTGGCGGCGGCTCCGACAGCGGCCCACGCCAGGAGGACGAGGAGGTCTCGCCACGCGACCGTGCCGTCGAGGAAGGCGTCTCGCATCGCCTCGCCGAGCGCGCCGGAGGGCAGCCACTGGGCGACGTCGCCGAAGCCGCCGTACGCCGAAGCGGGCAGGATGACGGCGCCGGCCGCGAGCAGGAGCAGGTAGACCAGGTTGGCGGCCGCCAGCGTGGCCTCGGCGCGGAGCGCGCCAGCCATCAGCAGCCCGAGCGAGGCGAACGCCGCCGTGCCCAGCAGCACCGCGAGCACCCCGCCGAGCAGTGCCGACGCGGAGAAGACCGGGTCCCAGCCGAGCAGCTGCCCGACCAGCGACAGCACGAAGAGCTGCAGCAGCTGGACCATCAGCAGCGCGCAGACCTTGCCGAGGAGCAGCCCCGAGCGGGAGAGAGGTGAGGCACCCAGCCGCTTGAGGACGCCGTACCGCCGCTCGAACGCGGTCGCGATCGCCAATGACGTGAACGCCGTCGACATCACCGCCAGCGCCAGGACCCCGGGAGTGACCACGTCAACGACCGGGCGGTCGTAGTCGAGCCCGAGCCGGCTCGCGCCGCGGACCATGCCGACCAGCACGATCACCGGGATCACCACGGCCAGCAGCAGCTGCTCGCCGTTGCGGAGCATCAGCTTCGACTCCATGCGCGCCTGGGCGAGCACCATGCGCGGGAGCGGGGCCGCACCCGGCGCCGGGGTGAAGGTGCGCTGCTGGTCGGTCACTTCGTCAGCTCCCGCCCGGTCAGCTCCAGGAAGACGTCCTCGAGGTTGCGGGTGCCGAGCGTGAGCGACTCGGGGAGCACGTCGTTCTCCTCGCACCACCGCGACACCTTGGCCAGCGTCGAGGCGTCGGCCGGGCCGGTGACGATCAGGCTCAGCTCGTCGAGCAGCACGACCTCGATGTCCGGGCCGAGCGCGGCCTTCAGGGACTCCGGCGCACCTGCCGGGAACGGCTTGGTCACGACCAGCCGGATCGTCGACATGGACCCCCCGCGGGTGAGCTCGATGGGCGTCCCGGACGCGATCAGCCGGCCGTGGTCGATGATGTGGATCCGGTCGGCCAGCCGCTCCGCCTCGTCCATGTAGTGCGTCGTCAGCACCACGGTCACGCCGTCGGTGCGGAGCTCGGCGAACAGCTCCCAGACCGTGTGTCGCGCCGCCGGGTCCAGCCCGGCCGTCGGCTCGTCGACGAAGACCACCTGGGGCCGGCCGACCAGCGCCATGGCCAGGCCGAGCCGCTGCTTCTGGCCGCCCGAGAGCCGGCGGTACGGCGTCCGCCCGCACTCGGAGAGGCCGAGCCGCTCCTCGAGCACGATCGGGTCGACCGGATGGGCGTGCAGGGCGGCGATATGCCGGAGCATCTCAGGCGCCCGGGCGCCGCTCCAGGCGCCGCCGTCCTGCAGCATCACGCCGATCCGGGGGAGCAGCTCGCGCGCCTGGCGCCGGGGGTCCAGGCCGAGCACCCGCACCGTGCCCTGCTGCGGCACGCGGTAGCCCTCGCAGGTCTCCAGCGTGGTCGTCTTGCCGGCGCCGTTCGGGCCGAGCACGGCGGTGATGGTGCCGCTCTCGACGGTCAGCGACAGGTCGTCGACCGCGGTCGTGGCGCCGTACTGCATGACGAGCCCGTCGACAACCACGGCAGGCTCGGACACGGGGTGAGTGTAGGTGGGCGCCTATTGGCTGTTCAGGGCGGCGCTGACGGCGCCGATGAGGTCGTCCGGAGGGGCGCCCACGTCGCCGAAGACGAACTCGTCGCACACGTCCCGGAACGCCGCCACCGTGGCCGCTCCGTCGGAGAGGTCGTCGACGAAGAAGCCAGTAGCCCGCCGGATCGAGGCCGGATCCCGGTCGACCTCGGCGCAGCGCTGGTCGAGCACGGCGCTCTTGGTCGCGAAGGACTCGGGCGTGCCCCAGGTGTGCCACACATCGGCGTACCTCGCCGCCGTGCGCAGAGTGCGTCGCTCACCCTTGCCCGCGACCAGCACCGGGATCCGCTCCTGCACCGGCGCGGGCTGGTTGGGAGCGTCCCGCAGCTGGAAGAACCGGCCGTCGAACGTCGTCCGCTGTTCGCGGAGCAGCGACGCCACGACGTGCACGCTCTCCTCGAACCGGTCCGAGCGGTCGCCGTCCGACAGCAGGTCGATGCCGTACGCCGCGTGCTCGTTGACCTGCCAGCCCGCACCGAGCCCGGCGATCGCGCGCCCGCCGCTGACGTGGTCGAGCGTGGCCACCATGTTGGCCACCACCGCCGGGTGCCGGTAGGTCCCGCCCAGCACCAGCGGCCCGAGCCGGCACGAGGACGTCTGCTGGGAGAGCGCCGAGAGCAGCGTCCAGGCCTCCAGCCTCGGGCCGTCGACGATCGCGCCGTCCGAGGTGTTCGGCATGAAGTGGTCGGGGATGTAGACGGCGTACGCCCCGGCCTCGTCCGCCGCCTTGGCGATCCGCTCGATCTCCGTCCAAGGGCGGCCACTGCTCACCACGACGCTGACGTCCATGTCTGTCACGCCCTAGACCTCCACCCCGCCGTCGACCTCGCCCTTCTGGAGCTCCAGCGTGTCAAAGACCGCCGGCGGCTCGCGCCACGGGTCGGGCAGGGTGCCGGCCCTGGCCTGCTGGACGGCCCGCCACACGCGTTCCGGAGTGCACGGGATGTCGACGTGCCGGACCCCGAGGTGCCTCAGCGCGTCGACCACGGCGCTCTGGACCGCCGGCGTGGAGCCGATGGTCCCGGACTCGCCGATGCCCTTGGCGCCCAGCTCGTTGAGATGGGTCGGCGTCTCGGTGTTGGCGGTCTCGAACGAGATCGTGTCGGCGGCGGTCGGCATCTGGTAGTCGGCGAACGTCGAGGTGAGCGGCTGGCCGTCCTCGGAGTAGAGGAACTGCTCCCACAGGGCCTGCGACATCCCCTGCGCGATCCCGCCGTGCTGCTGCCCCTCGACGATGACCGGGTTGAGGATCCGGCCGCAGTCGTCGACGGCCACGTGCCGCAGCGGCACCACGCGGCCGGTCTCGGTGTCGACCTCCACGACCGACACGTGCGCGCCGAAGGGGAACGTCGCGCCGTCCTGGGGCACGTGGAGCTGCGCGTGCAGCGGGGTGTCGCGCTCAGTGGCGGCCGCCGCCAGGGCCGGCCAGTCGACGACCGCTCCTGGCACGCCCGAGACGGAGAACCCGGCATCGGTCAGCTCGAGGTCCTCCGGCGCCGCCTCGAGCAGCTGGGCCGCGAGCTCCCGGGCCTGGTCGCGGACCGCCGCAGCCGCGGCCGCGACGGCGCTGCCACCGAGCTGCAGCGAGCGGGAGCCGCCGGTGCCGCCACCCGTGGCCACCACCCGGGTGTCGGACTGGACGTAGTGGATCTGCTCCATCGGGATGCCGAGCCGGTCGGCGACGATCATCGCGAACGACGTGGCGTGTCCCTGGCCGTGCGCGGACGTGCCGGACATCACCGTGGCAGAGCCGTCCGGCTCGATCAGGACGCTGCCGAGCTCCTTGCCGCCGAAGCCGGTGATCTCGACGTACGTCGACACACCGATGCCAAGGAGCTTCTCCTCGCCGGCCTCGATGCGGCGGGCCTGCTCGGTGCGCAGCGCGTCCACGTCGGCCAGCCGCAGGGCCTCCTGCAGCGCCGCCTCGTAGTCCCCGACGTCGTAGGTCTGGCCGGTCAGGGTCTTGTAGGGGAACGCGTCCTCCGGGATCAGGTTGCGCCGGCGGATCTCCTCGGGAGCGAGTCCGAGCTCGACCGCGGCCAGGTCCATCAGCCGCTCGAGCATGGCGGCCGCTTCGGGCCGGCCGGCGCCCCGGAAAGCACCGTTGGGGGCCGTGTTGGTCATTGCCGCGATGGCGGAGTACTCCATCTTCGGGATCTCGTAGGGGCCCTGGGCCATGACGTGTCCCGGTCCGACGACGAGCGTGCCGCCGAAGCCGGCGTAGGCACCGCAGTCGCCGACGTTGCGGGCCCGGAGCCCGGTGATCCGGCCGTCTCGAGTCAGTCCGAGCTCGGCGAACTGCACCGCTGCGCGGCCGTGCATCGAGAGCATCGCCTCGCTGCGGGTCTCGGTCCACGCCACCGGCCGCCCCAGCGCTCGCGCCGCCGCGACGATCGCACCGTGGTGGTAGCTGATCGCGGCCTTGCCGCCGAACGCACCACCGACGTGCGGTGCGACCACGCGCAGCTGCTTCTTCTCCAGGCCGAGGTACTTGGCCAGGAGGTCACGTGTCAGGTGGGGGTGCTGGGTCGCGACGTACGCCGTGAGGAGGGTGTCGCCGTCCGGTCGCGGGTCGACGAGGATCGCGTTGCCCTCGATCGGCGCGGTCGCGAGCCGTTGGTTCTCGATCCGCGCGCGCACCACCAGCTCCGCGCCGGCGAGCGCATCCCCGCTGTCGGGCGGGTGCACCGCGCGCACCGACTCGGCGACGTTGCTGCCCACCTCGGGGAACTGCAGCGGAGCGCCGGGCGCCAGGGCCTCCTCCATGTCGACGACCACGTCGAGCAGGTCGTAGTCGACGTCCACGAGCTCCGCGGCGTCCACCGCCTGCGCGCGCGTCTCCGCGACGACGAGCGCGACCGGGTCGCCGACGTACCGCACGACGCCGTCGGCAAGCGGCCCGTGCCCGATCAGGTCGTGCACCTCCGCGAACGACGGCACCCACTCCGGGCCGAGCGTGGCAGCGGTGTGCACGGCCAGCACGCCGGGGGACCGCTCGGCGTCGGACGTGTCGAGGTGGGTGATCCTCGCGTGCGCCAGCGGGCTCCGGACGAAGACGGCGTGCGTCGTGCCGGGGACCCGGAGGTCGTCGACGTAGGTGCTCCGTCCGTCGATGAGCTCGGGATCCTCCACCCGGCGGACGCGGTTCCCGAGGATCGATCCGACCATGAAGCGGAGGATATCTCCGGTGTGATCGGCGCTCGTTCGCGGTCCGCGGGAGGCAGGTAAGGGTCGCCTTCCTTGAAGTGCCCAGCCCAATAACGGCACACTGGTGTTGTGATATTCGAGGAGGACCAGTCGACGCGGCATCGCGTGGCCCGGTCGATCCTCGTCGAAGGACCGTCCACGGCGGCGGCTCTTGGCGAGCGGCTGGAGCTCACGCCCGCTGCCGTACGCCGCCATCTCGACCAGCTGGTCGACGACGGCGCGGTCGAGGCGCGCGAGCCGCGCGCCCAGGCGCACCGCGGCCGCGGACGCCCCGCAAAGCTGTTCGCGCTCACCGAGCGTGGGCGCGAGGGCTTCGACCAGCAGTACGACGACCTCGCGGTCCACGCGCTCCGGTTCCTGCACGAGACCGGCGGAGATGAAGCCGTGAAGGCCTTCGCGCAGCAGCGCGTGGCGTTCATCGAGGACCGGTTCGGGGAGGTCGCGGAGGCCCGCCCAGAGCTGAGCCCGGTGGAGGTGCTCGCGAGCGTCCTCACCGACGAGGGCTACGCGGCCGCCGTGAAAGCGATGCCGCTGGCCGGCGACCAGCTGTGCCAGCAGCACTGCCCGGTCTCCCACGTAGCCCACGAGTTCCCGCAGCTGTGCGAGGCCGAGACCGAGGCCATCGGCAAGGTCCTCGGCCGCCACGTGCAGCGGCTCGCCACCATCGCCCACGGCGACGGTGTCTGCACCACCTGTATCCCAGACCTACCAAGAAGCGAGAAGGAGAAGGTCACCACATGACCTCCATCGAGGAGCGCAACCCCGAGCTCGAGGGCCTGGGTCGCTACCAGTTCGGCTGGGCCGACAGCGACGTCGCCGGGTCTGCCGCCAAGCGCGGCCTGAGCGAAGAGGTCGTCCGCAACATCTCTGGGCTGAAGAGCGAGCCGCAGTGGATGCTCGACCTGCGCCTGAAGGGCCTCAAGCTCTTCCACCGCAAGCCGATGCCGACCTGGGGCTCGGACCTGTCGGGGATCGACTTCGAGAACATCAAGTACTTCGTCCGCTCCAGCGAGAAGCAGGCGGCGACCTGGGACGACCTCCCAGAGGACATCAAGAACACCTACGACAAGCTCGGGATCCCCGAGGCGGAGAAGCAGCGCCTGGTCTCCGGCGTCGCGGCGCAATACGAGTCGGAGGTCGTCTACCACTCGATCCGCGAGGACCTCGAGGAGCAGGGCGTCCTGTTCCTGGACACCGACACCGCGCTGCGCGAGCAGCCGGAGCTGTTCCGCGAGTACTTCGGCACCGTCATCCCGGTCGGTGACAACAAGTTCGCCGCGCTCAACACCTCGGTGTGGTCGGGCGGCTCGTTCATCTACGTGCCGAAGGGCGTGCACGTCGACATCCCGCTGCAGGCCTACTTCCGGATCAACACCGAGAACATGGGCCAGTTCGAGCGGACGCTGATCATCGTCGACGAGGACGCCTACGTGCACTACGTCGAGGGCTGCACCGCGCCGATCTACTCCTCCGACTCGCTGCACTCGGCGGTCGTGGAGATCATCGTGAAGAAGGGCGGCCGCTGCCGCTACACGACCATCCAGAACTGGTCCAACAACGTCTACAACCTCGTCACCAAGCGCGCGACCTGCGAGGCCGGCGCGACGATGGAGTGGGTCGACGGCAACATCGGGTCCAAGGTCACGATGAAGTACCCCGCCATCTACCTCATGGGCGAGCACGCCAAGGGCGAGACGCTGTCGGTCGCGTTCGCGGGCGAGGGCCAGCACCAGGACGCCGGCGCCAAGATGGTGCACGCCGCGCCCAACACCTCGAGCTCGATCCTGAGCAAGTCGGTGGCGCGCGGCGGTGGCCGGACGTCCTACCGCGGCCTGATCCAGATCAACGAGGGCGCGCACGGCTCGAAGTCCAACGTGCTGTGCGACGCGCTGCTGGTCGACCAGATCAGCCGCTCCGACACCTATCCCTACGTCGACATCCGCGAGGACGACGTGTCGATGGGTCACGAGGCATCGGTCTCCAAGGTCTCCGACGACCAGCTCTTCTACCTCATGTCACGCGGCATGGGGCAGGACGAGGCGATGGCGATGATCGTGCGCGGGTTCATCGAGCCGATCGCCAAGGAGCTCCCGATGGAGTACGCCCTCGAGCTCAACCGGCTCATCGAGCTGCAGATGGAAGGAGCGGTCGGCTAGTGGGCCTCGATGTCTCCTCCCACCTTCACCCGGTGGGCTCCTTCGACCTGTCCGACCACCCCGTCCCGACCGGGCGCGAGGAGGTGTGGCGGTTCACGCCGTTGAAGCGACTGCGCGGCCTCCAGGCCGACGCCCCGCTCGACGGTGACGACTACGACACCAAGATCGAGCTGCCCGTGGGGGCCACAGCCGGCAACGTCGACGTCGCCGACTCCGAGCGCGGCCTGTCCGGCTTCGTGCCGACCGACCGCGTCGCGGCCCGGGTCTGGGCTGCCTCGCCGCAGGTCTTCACCGTCGACGTGCCCGCTGAGACCGAGCTCGCCGAGCCGGTCCTGGTGACCGTGACCGGCCGCGGTGGCGAGGAAGCCATCGCCCGCCAGCTGCTGGTCAAGGTCGGCGCCCACGCCAAGGCCACCGTCGTGGTCCGCTTCGAGGGCACCGCCACCTGGGCCGACACCACGGAGATCGTGGTGGGCGACGGCGCCCAGGTCACCTACGTCACCATCCAGGACTGGGCCGACGACGCCGTTCACCACAGCACCCAGTCGGCCCGGGTCGGCAGGGACGCCACGCTCAAGCACGTCGCGGTGACCTTCGGCGGCAACGTCGTCCGTCACGACACCACGGCGTCGTACGACGGGCCGGGCGGCGAGATCGAGATGCTCGGCCTCTACTTCGCAGACGACGGCCAGCACATCGAGCACCGCCTCTTCGTCGACCACACCGCGCCCCGGACCAAGAGTCACGTCGTCTACAAGGGCGCGCTGCAGGGCCAGGGCGCCCACACGGTCTGGATCGGCAACGTGCTGATCCGCAAGGAGGCCGAGGGCATCGAGACCTACGAGGAGAACCGCAACCTCGTGCTCACCGACGGCTGCCAGGCCGACTCGGTGCCCAACCTGGAGATCGAGACCGGCGAGATCGTGGGCGCCGGCCACGCGTCGGCGACCGGACGGTTCGACGACGAGCAGCTGTTCTACCTCCGCTCGCGCGGGGTCTCCGAGGCGGAGGCCCGCCGCCTGGTCGTGCACGGCTTCTTCAACGACCTGATCCGCAAGATCGCGGTCCCGGCGATCGAGGCGTCCCTGACCGCGACCGTCGAGGCCGAGCTCGAGAAGAACGTGCTCAAGGACGTCTCATGACGTTCGAGCGTGCCTGCGCCCTGGCCGACGTCCTCGAGGACGAGGCTCTTGCGGTCACCCTCGGAGCCCAGGACGTCGCCGTCGCCCGCAACGGCGACGAGGTGTTCGCGGTCGAGGACATCTGCTCGCACGCCGCCGTCGCGCTCTCCGAGGGCGAGGTTCGCCCAGAAATTGGAGGCAGTTGCACGCTGGAGTGCTGGCTGCACGGATCGCTTTTCGACCTCCGCACCGGCAAGCCGACCGGGTTGCCCGCCACCGAGCCGGTCGCGACGTTCCCGGTCGAGGTCCGTACCAATTCCGAGGGAAGCGCCGACATCTACGTAGACATCACCACCACCCTGAACGGAGTCACCCCGCAATGACCACCCTGGACATCAAGGACCTGCAGGTCTCCGTCTCCACCGAGGACGGGCCGAAGGAGATCCTCAAGGGCGTGACGCTCACCATCAACAGCGGTGAGACGCACGCGATCATGGGACCCAACGGCTCGGGCAAGTCGACGCTCGCCTACTCGATCGCCGGCCACCCGAAGTACGACATCACGGGGGGCACGGTGACCCTCGACGGCGAGGACGTCCTCGCGATGTCGGTCGACGAGCGCGCGCGGGCCGGGCTGTTCCTCGCGATGCAGTACCCCGTCGAGGTGCCCGGCGTGTCGGTCTCCAACTTCCTGCGCACCGCCAAGACCGCGCTCGACGGCGAGGCGCCGAAGCTCCGCACCTGGGTCAAGGAAGTCAACACCGCGCTCGAGAACCTCAACCTCGACCCGTCGTTCGGGACTCGCAACGTCAACGAGGGGTTCTCCGGCGGCGAGAAGAAGCGCCACGAGATCGCCCAGCTCGAGCTGCTCAACCCGCAGGTCGCGATCCTCGACGAGACCGACTCCGGCCTCGACATCGACGCCCTCAAGATCGTCGCCGCCGGGGTCAACCGGTTCCGCGAGCAGGAGGGCAAGGGCGTCCTGCTGATCACGCACTACACCCGGATCCTGCGCTACATCGAGCCCGACTTCGTGCACGTCTTCGTCGACGGCAGGATCGCCGAGCAGGGTGGCGCCGAGCTCGCCGAGGCGCTCGAGGCCGAGGGCTACGACAAGTACCTCAACAAGGCAGCGCTCTGAGCATGACCGCCCTCGAAGGGCTTCTGCCCGAGCTGGAGGTGGTCCGCAAGGACTTCCCCATCCTCGAGCGCACGCTCGCGGGCGGGATGCCGCTGGTCTACCTCGACAGCGCCAACACCAGCCAGAAGCCGCAGGTCGTGATCGACGCGATGGTCGACCACCTGGAGCGGCACAACGCCAACATCGCCCGCGCGATGCACCAGCTCGGTGCCGAGTCCACCGAGGCGTTCGAGTCGGCGCGCGACACGGTCGCGGCGTTCATCCACGCGCCGTCGCGCGACGAGGTGATCTTCGCCAAGAACGCCTCCGAGGCGCTCAACCTCGCGGCCAACACCCTGGCCTGGCCCGGCCCGTTCCAGGTCGGCCCCGGTGACGAGGTCGTCATCACCGAGATGGAGCACCACTCCAACATCGTGCCGTGGCAGCTGCTCACCGAGCGGACCGGCGCGACCCTGCGGTGGTTCGGGCTGACCGACGACGGTCGGCTCGACCTGTCGAACATCGACGACCTGATCACCGAGCGCACCAAGGTGGTCTCGCTGACCTGGGTGTCCAACATGCTGGGCACCATCAACCCCGTCGCCCAGATCGCCGCGCGGGCCCACGAGGTCGGCGCGCTGGTCGTCGTGGACGCCTCCCAGGCCGTCCCGCAGCTGCCCGTCGACGTGGCCGCCTCGGGCGCCGACCTGCTGGCCTTCACCGGTCACAAATGCGTCGGCCCGACCGGCATCGGCGTGCTCTGGGGCAAGCGCGAGGTGCTCGACCAGCTGCCGCCGTTCCTCGGCGGCGGCGAGATGATCGAGACGGTCACCATGGAGCGGTCGACGTACGCCCCGGTGCCGCACAAGTTCGAGGCCGGCACCCCGCCGATCGTCGAGGCCATCGGCCTCGGCGCCGCGCTCGACTACCTCGGCCACCTCGGCATGGACGCCGTGCACGAGCACGAGCAGGCGATCACGGCCTACGCGCTCGAGGCGCTGCAGACCGTGCCCGGCCTGACCGTGCTCGGACCCCTCTCCGCCGCCGACCGCGGGGGAGCGATCTCCTTCGAGATCGAGGGCGCGCACCCCCACGACGTGGCCACCGTGCTCGACACCCGCGGTGTCGCCGTGCGCGCCGGCCATCACTGCGCCAAGCCCGCGCACGCCCGGTTCGGCGTGCAGAGCTCGACGCGGATGTCGTCGTACGTCTACACGACGCCGGCAGAGATCGACGCGCTCGTCGAGGCCCTGGAATACACCCGCTCATACTTCAAGTTGAGTTGAGTGATGGACCTCGACAACCTTTACCAGGAGATCCTCCTGGACCACTACAAGAACCCCCACCACAAGGGCCTTCGAGAGCCCTTCGAGGCGGAGGTGCACCACGTCAACCCGACGTGCGGTGACGAGGTGACGCTGCGCGTCCACCTGTCCGAGGGCGTGGTCAAGGACGTCTCCTACGACGCCCTCGGCTGCTCGATCTCGCAGGCCGCGGCGTCCGTGATGACCGACCTGGTCATCGGCAAGACGGTTGACGAGGCGATGCAGATCCACGGCGAGTTCCTGGCTCTGATGCAGGGCAAGGGCACCGTCGAGCCCGACGAGGACGTTCTCGAGGACGGCATCGCCTTCGCCGGTGTCGCCAAGTTCCCGGCCCGAGTGAAGTGCGCACTACTGTCGTGGATGGCCTGGAAGGACGCCACGGCCCAATCGTTGGAGGCAAGCAATGGCTGACCACGGAGATCTGCCCGAGGTTCCGGAGGCGACGGACTCAGGGGCTGGCGGCGGCACGGCCACCGTCACCATCGACGACGTCACCGAGGCGATGAAGGACGTCGTCGACCCCGAGCTCGGCATCAACGTCGTCGACCTCGGCCTGGTCTACGGCATCCACCTCGACGAGGGCCACAACTGCGTCCTCGACATGACGCTCACCTCGGCCGCCTGCCCGCTGACCGACGTGATCATGGACCAGACCAACACCGCGCTCGAAGGCCTGGTCAGCGACGTCGCGATCAACTGGGTCTGGATGCCGCCGTGGGGCCCCGACAAGATCACCCCCGACGGCCGCGAGCAGCTGCGGGCCCTCGGCTTCAACGTCTGACTCGCCGGTTAGCGGCGGATCACTGGCACACGGTCGTGGCGCTGCCGTTCAAGGTGTTGCCGACCTGGAACTGCCCCTCGAACCAGCCGGCATCGGCGAAGCACAGGCCCCACTTGTAGTTCCCGCCGACCTTGTTGCCGTTGAGGATGATCCGACCATTGTTGGAGTCTCCGACCGACGAGAACATCACGTTGAATGCTCCGCCGAGCAGCCAGTTGTCGAGGATCCGGACGTTCGAGTTGCCGCCGTTGGCGTGCTCGATGAACACTGGCGCGTTGAACTCGGGGCGGTAGGTGCCGAGGTCGATGTTGTTGCACTCGATCAGCACGTTGGAGGCCCCGCGGACCTGCAAGCCGTCGTAGTGGTCGCCGGCCGCGACGACCGGGTCGTGCACGTAGTTGCCGCGGATCGTGACGTCGCTGATGTAGGCGCCCTGGTCGGAGGTGACATGGAGGGTGTCGCCGCCGGCGTTGGTCAGGTTGGACTTCTCGATCACGGCCCGGCGGGCTGAGGACACGGTGACGCCGCCGCCGGTGAACCGGGAGACGAGCGCGCCGTCGCCGCCGGGGTAGATGAGGATGATTCCCTTGGAACGGCTGTTGCGGACCACGACGTTGGGGGCGGCGATGGTGAGGTTCCCGGTGATCAGCTTGTTCTCGATGACCGTGCCGGGGGTAGTGATGCGCATCGGGCCGGTGTAGTTCGTGAGCGTGCCGGTCGCCCCGGTGTTGTTGGCGTCGGGCTTGACGCAACCGCTGGGGCCCGGAGTCGGGGTGGCGGTGGGGGACGGGCTCGGGCTGGGGGTCAGCGTCGGGCTCGGTGTCGGGCTGGGGGTCAGCGTCGGGCTCGGTGTCGGGCTGGGGGTCAGGGTCGGGCTCGGGGTCTGCGACGGGCTGGCCGTGGGGTTCGGTGTCGCCGTGACCGTGGCCGTGACCGTCGCCGTGGCCGTGACCGTCGCGGTGGCCGTGACCGTGACCGTCGCCGTGGCCTGCGGCTTCCGGCGGCACGCAGCCTTGTTCTGCTGCCGGGCGCCCTTGTCCGTCACGACCTGCTTGCACTGCGCCTTTCCGTCGGCCGATGAGCCGGCCGATGAGCCGGCCGCGTGGGCCACTGTCACGGCTCCGCCGCAGATCACGGCCACACCGGTCATCGATATCAGGGCGCTCTTCAACATCGGGGGACTCCTTGCATCGTTGATCCCCGTGAGTAACTTGAGCTTCGGTCGAGCATCCGCTCAGCGGATTGGGGGAGACCGGCAACTCAGGCCTCTCCTGGGGGTTTGTCGGGGCCACCCGAGAATGCGAAGGTACCGACGTGCGGCAGTACCCCGCGGACGTATGACCAAACGTTCAATTACTGGACCAGATCACCGTCAGGTCCGACACGACGACGTCTCCACTACCGTCGGAGCGGTGCGCACCGTCCTCGTCCCTCGCGAGCGTTTCGAGCGGTGGGTGGTGAACTTCGCGGAGCGGCACGGCGGTGGGCCGGGCATCGTGACAGAAGCCGGCGGGATCTTCGGGTTGGCCCAGGACGGGTCGACGTTCCATGCGCGGTTGCCGTTCGACGTGCAGTACGACGGCCCGGCGGACGCCGCGGGGTTTGCCGCCGCGATCAGCAAGCCGCCGGACTGGGGCCTGCTGCTCGTGCGCAAGGGCGGGTTCGCCGTGGCGCGGCTGGCGGGGGAGCGACTGGTCGACTCCAAGGTGGGTCAGCGGCACGTGCAAGGTCGGACCAAGGCCGGAGGGCAGAGCCAGCAGCGGTTCGCCCGGCGCCGCCACAACCAGGCCCGGCAGGCCTACGAGGCGGCCGCCGGCCATGCGGCCCGGCTGCTCGGAGCGGGGGCGCCGCACGTGGTGACCGGCGGAGACCACTCCGCGGTCGAGGAGGTGCTCGCCGACCCGAGGCTCAAGCGCGTCATCGTCGACGAGCGCTGGCTGCCGGTGGCCGATCCGAAGCGTGGCGTGCTGGAGCAGGCCATCCTCGACGCGGCCGCGGTCTGGGTGCAGGTGGCCAACAGCGGCGAGGACCAGGACGCGCCCTAGTAGCCGAGCTCGGCCTTCCGCTGCTCCCATTTCTCCGCCAGCGAGTCGAACTCGTCCTCGAGGAAGACCAGGAACTCCTTGGTCAGCGAGAGCCGCAGGTGGGCGGGCGCGTCCTTGCCGAGAGCGGTCAGGGCGTGCTCCAGCGAGGCCTTGATCGGCCCGTAGAGCTGGTCGTGGCGCATCATCGCGTCGTGCCAGGCGTCGTCGTCCACGACGTAGACGTCGCGGCGCGAGCCGCGCTCCCGCTCGCGGCGCAGCATGCCGAGCTGCTCGAGGTAACCGACGGCTCCCGAGATCCCGGCCGCGCTCACGTCCAGCGCTGCGGCCAGCTCGACCGAGGTCATCCGGCCGTCGTCGTCCACGAGCAGCGCGGCGAACACCCGCGACGGCAACCGGGCCAGCCCGGCCTGGGTGAGCGCGCCGCCGATCCGCTCGATGGAGGACTGCTGGGCGGGCGTCACAAGTCACACTCTACAGGTTTCAGAATTATCTGAAACAAGCGTATGGTCGAAGACGTGGCTGCCGAAGTGATAGATGTCCAGGGGCTCGTCAAGACGTTCGGACCGCATCGCGCGCTGGACGGGCTCGACCTCGAGGTTCGGACCGGCGAGGTGCACGGCTTCCTCGGGCCGAACGGCGCGGGCAAGTCGACCACGATCCGGGCGCTGCTGGGGCTGCTGCGGGTCGACGACGGTACGGCGACGGTGTTCGGCCAGGACCCGTGGCGGGACGCGGTGGCGATTCACCGCCGGCTCGCGTACGTGCCCGGCGACGTGGCGCTCTGGCCCAACCTCTCCGGCGGCGAGACCGTCGACATGCTGCTGCGGATGCGCGGTGCGGACCCCAGCACCGGTCACCGGGAGGAGCTGCTCGAGCGGTTCGACCTCGACCCGACCAAGAAGGGCCGGGCGTACTCCAAGGGCAACCGGCAGAAGGTCGCGCTGGTCGCGGCGTTCTCCGCCGACGTGGACCTGCTGGTGCTGGACGAGCCGACGTCCGGACTGGACCCGCTCATGGAGCAGGTCTTCAACGACTGCGTGGCGGAGCGGGTGGCGGCCGGCACCACGGTGCTGCTCTCGAGCCACATCCTGAGCGAGGTCGAGCGGCTGGCCGACCGGGTCACGATCATCCGCGAGGGGAGGGCGGTGGAGTCGGGGACCCTCGACGAGCTCCGGCACCTGCGCCGCAGCCGGATCAACGCCACCGTCGAACGGGTCCCGGACCGGCTCGATGCGATCACTGGCGTCCACGACCTCTCGGTCGAGGACCACACCGTCACCTGCACTGTCCAGCCGGAGGCGCTGCCCGAGGTGCTCCAGCGACTGACGCACGCGGGTGTCACCGCGCTCACCAGCGCGCCGCCGACGCTGGAGGAGCTGTTCCTCGACGCCTACCGGAGCCAGCCGGCATGACCGAGCGATACTCAGGGACTCTGCTCGTCGCGAAGGCCGCGCTGCGCCGCGACCGGCTCCTGGTCACTCTCTGGGTCGCTCTGCTGGTCCTCGTCGTCTACGCGTCGGCCGCCGCGACCGGCACGCTCTACGAGTCGAACGCCGACCGGGTGGACGCGGCGCGAGCGATCAACGACAACCCGGCCGTGGTCGCCCTCTACGGGCCGATTCTCGACGTACACAGCCTCGGCGAGCTGGCGATGACCAAGGTGACGGTGCTGTACGCCGTGTTCCTGGCCCTGATGTTCGTGGTCATCGTCCGCCGGCACACCCGCAGCGAGGAGGAGTCCGGCCACGCGGAGCTGCTCGCCGGCACCGCGATCGGCCGGGACGCGTTGCTGGCCGCAGCGCTGGTCGAGGGCGTCGTCCTCTCGTTCGGTGTCGGCGCCCTGGTGGCCGTCGCGGACATCGCCGGTGGTCTCCCGGTCGCCGGGTCGCTCGGGTTCGGTGCGACGTGGGTCGGGACCGGGCTGGTCGCGGTCGCGTTGACGGCACTGTGCTGCCAGCTCGCGGCGAGCAGCCGCACCTGCTTCGGGATCGCCGGCGCGGTCCTCGCCGCGCTCTACCTGATGCGCGCGGCCGGGGACGTCGGCGCCGGGTGGCTGAGCTGGCTGACGCCGTTCGGCTGGAACACCCGGGTCTCGGCCTGGTCCGAGCCGCGCTGGTGGCTCCTGCTGCTGTACGTCGCCCTGGCCGGCGTCCTCGCGGTCGCCGCGCAGGCACTCCGGGCCAGGCGCGACCTCGGCTCCGGGCTGTTCCCGGCTCGGCCGGGGCCGGCGCACGGCTCGCCCCGTCTGGCCGACGTACTCGCGCTGACCTGGCGGGTGCACTCGCCGGCGCTGCTCGGCTGGACCGTGGGCGTGCTGGCCCTTGGCACGATCATGGGCGCCATCGCCCCAGGCGTCGGGGACCTGCTCGACACGGATTCCGGCCGCAGGCTGATCGAGAGCATCGGCGGCACCGGAACGCTCGAGGACTCGCTGCTGGCCGCCGTGCTGTCGATCTCGGCCGTCGTCATCACCTGCTTCGGGATCGCCGTGGTTGCGCGCGGGAGCGCGGACGAGCACGACGGGCGAACGGAACAGGTCCTCGCCACCGCCACCTCCCGCAGCCGGTCCCTGGTGGCTGCGCTGCTGGTCGCCCTCGGCGGAGTGGCCTGGCTGCTCCTCGCCACCGGACTGGCCACCGGCCTCGGCCTCGGGCGGGACATCGGCGGCCTGGTCGAGGCAGGCCTGGCCAAGCTGCCCGCCGTGTGGCTGGTGGTGGGGCTGGCGGCGTTGCTCTACGCCGTCCGCAGCGGCTGGTCCGTCGCTGCCTGGGGGCTGCTCGGGCTGTTCCTCGTCCTCGGCCAGATCGGCTCCCTGCTCGAGCTGCCCGGCTGGGTGACCGGCCTGTCGCCGTACGAGCACGTCCCGGCGATGCCGGTCGAGTCGTTCCGGGTCGCGCCCGCCATGACGCTGACCGCGATCGCGGCCGGCTGCCTGGTCGCCGCGTGGTGGCGCTTCCGGACCCGCGACATCGGCTAGTTTGCGGGGCATGTGGCAGCCCGAGCCCGGCTGGCTCGCACTGCGGAGCGGCACCGGGACCTCGACCGTGGGCGTGTGGCGGACCGTTCTCGGTGGCCGTCCGGTGGCCATCAAGCGGCTCGGTGCCCCTTCCGAGCACGACCCGCCGGAGCTGAGCGACCCCCGGCACTTCGCCTACTGGCGGCGCGCCGCGGACGTCGTGACGGCGCGGGTCGGCCTCGACACAACCCCTGGGCTGCGGGCGCCCCGGCTCACCTCCGTCGAGGAGGACGCCGAGGGGATCACACTGGTCCAGGACTGGGTCGAGGACGCCGCCACCAGCGGCCTGTTCTGCTCCGTCTCGCTGGGCAGGTTCGCGGGCGCCGAACTGGGCGCGCACGCATGGCTGGCGCAGGGCCAGCTCCGCGACCGGTTGGCGCGCGTCGAGCGCCGCGGTGGCTGGCCGACCCTCGCCCGGACCACCGTGGCGGACGTCGCCGACCACCTGTGGCGCCGCCGCGGGGCGCTGCTCGACGAGCTCGACGCGCTGCCGCAGGTGTCCCAGCACGGCGATCCGGCCCCGGTGAACCTGCCCGGCCGCGACGGCGACGACGTGGTGGCGATCGACTGGGGCACTCTCGGCCGCGGGCCGGTGGGGGCCGACCTCGGGATCTTCATGCTGGGTGCGCGTGAGGAGTTCGAGCCGCTGCTCGACGCGTATCTGCTCGGCCTCCCGGACGGGGTGGCGACCCGTGACCAGGCCGCGCAGGGGGCGCGTGTCACCGCCGTGCTGACCGCGCTCAGCCGCGCGGAGTGGGCGCTGGCGCGGGTGGCGGGCGGCGAAGGCGCCCTTGCCGGGAAGTACCGACACCCGGCCGTGGCGCCGTACTTGCGGTCGCTGCAGCGGCAGTTCCCGCAGATCGAGGAGCTCGTCGGCGGCTAGATTCCGCTTGATTTCAAGCGGGCTTCAACTCCTACGGTGGGTTCAGAACCCCCTTGGAGGCACGCGATGAGTCTCACCCAGTCGTCCGGTCCACACACCATGTCCACCAATGCCCTGGCCATCGAGGCGTCGGGTCTCGTCAAGTCGTTCGGTGACAACCGCGCCGTGGACGGGGTGGACCTGGCCGTGCGCGCCGGATCGGTCTACGGCGTCCTCGGGCCGAACGGCGCCGGCAAGACCACGACCATCCGCATGCTGTCGACCCTCCTCCGGCCTGACGCCGGTTCGGCACGGGTGCTCGGCCACGACATCGTCCGAGAGGCGGACCAGGTGCGCAGCCTGGTCAGCCTCACCGGCCAGATGGCGTCCGTCGACGAGGAGCTGACGGGTCAGGAGAACCTGGTCCTGCTGGGCCGGCTGCTCGGGATGAGATGGAAGGCCGCCAGGTCCCGCGCCACCGACCTGCTGGACGCCTTCGGCCTCACCGACGCCGCCGGGCGGCTGGTCAAGAACTACTCCGGCGGGATGCGCCGCAGGCTCGACATCGCGGCCAGCATCGTCGTGACGCCAGAGGTGATGTTCCTCGACGAGCCGACGACCGGGCTGGACCCGCGGTCCCGCAACCAGGTGTGGGACATCATCCGGGCCCTGGCCGCGGAGGGCACCACGATCCTGTTGTGCACGCAGTATCTCGACGAGGCGGACCAGCTCGCGGACGGGATCGCCGTCATCGACCGCGGCCGGGTGATCGCGGAGGGTACGCCGAGCCAGCTCAAGGCCTCGGTCGGCTCGGGCGCCCTGCACATCCGGATCCTCGACCCGGAACAGCGACCGGAGGCCGAGCGGCTGCTCGCCCGAGAGCTGCCCACGGTGCACCTGGACCCCGATCCGGCCGCCTTGTCGGCGCCCTGCGCGGACGGGAGCCGAGCGGCCGAGGCGGTCGCGGAGCTCTCTCGCGCCGGGATCAACATCGCGTCGTTCTCTCTGGGCCAGCCGAGCCTCGACGAGGTGTTCCTGGCGCTGACCGGTCATCGGGCCGAGGAGCAGGAAGAGGCCGAGATCGCGGAGGAGGAGCGAGCATGACCGAGGCGAGAATCCACAGCGTCCTCACGACGGGCCCGCGACCGCCGCGCGCCAGCGCGCTGTCGGCGGCACTCACGTTCGGCTGGCGGGGCATGCTCAAGGTCAAGCACGTGCCGGAGCAGCTCATGGACGTGACCCTGACGCCGGTGCTCTTCGTGCTGATGTTCACCTACCTGTTCGGCGGGGCCATCGCCGGGTCCACGGCCGAGTACCTCGACTACATCCTGCCCGGGATCCTGGTCATGTCCGTGCTGTTCACCACGGTCTACTCGGGCGTCTCGCTGAACACCGACCTGACCAAGGGGGTCGTCGACCGGTTCCGGTCGCTTCCGATCTGGCGGCCCGCCCCTCTGGTCGGAGCGCTGCTCGGCGACAGCCTGCGCTACCTGGTCGCAGGCATCGTCATCGTGCTGCTGGGTGTGGCGCTCGGTTTCCGACCCGGCGCCGGCGTCATCGGCGTCGTACTTGCCCTGGCGCTCGTCATCGTGTTCGCGTTCGGACTCTCATGGGTGTTCACGACCCTCGGCCTGCTGCTGCGGTCGCCCAACGCGGTCATGAACGCAGGGTTCACCGGGATCTTCCCGCTGACCTTCCTCAGCAACGTGTTCGTGGACCCGGAGACCCTGCCCGGCCCGCTGAAGGCGTTCGTCGACGTGAACCCGATCTCGATCCTGGCCACCGCTTCACGCGGGCTGATGGAGGGCAACGTCGAAGCCACTGACGTCGGCGTGGTGCTGGGCACCGCGGCCCTGCTCACCGCCGTCTTCGCGCCGCTCACGACGTACCTCTACCGCACGCGTGGCTGACTCCTGGCGGCTCAGAGGTCGTCCGTCGCGAACGTGTCGCACTCCTTGATCCCCGTTGCGTTGTAGCCGGTGGTGAACCACCGCATCCGCTCCTCCGACGAGCCGTGCGTCCACTGCTCCTTGTTGACGTCTCCGCCGCCCTGCTTCTGGATCCGGTCGTCGCCGACCGACTTGGCGGCATCGAGGGCCTCGCTGATGTCGCCCTCGTCGATCGACGCGAAGATCTGGACGCCGCTCTGGTCGGTGGTGCCGGTCGCGCCACGGGTCCACATGCCGGCGTAGCAGTCGGCCTGGAGCTCGAGCCGGACCGAGTCGCTGGTCGGGCCGGACTGGGTGCGGACCCGGCTCATGGTGCCGAGCAGGTTCTGGATGTGGTGGCCGTACTCGTGGGCCAGGACGTACGGCTCCACGAAGTCACCGCCCTGGCCGCCGAGCTGATCCTCGAGGACCTCCTGGAAGAAGGTCGTGTCCAAGTAGATCGTCTGGTCGGTGGGGCAGTAGAACGGCCCGACGTCAGCGCCGGCGCTCCCGCAGCCGGTCGTCGTCCCGCCGGTGAAGGTGATGATCTGGGTCGGCTGGAGCTGCTTGCCGGTCTGCTGCGGCAGCACCTTGGTCCAGTAGCCGTCGAGCGAGAGCGCGACCGCCTTGCGCGCGCAGTCCGCGCTCTCGTTGGCGTCCGCCCCGGTCTTGCATTCGGCGTAGCGGTCGGTCTGCTCGACCGGGCCGCCTGAGCCGGCACCAGTCCCTCCGCTGGCGAGCTGCGTGATGACGAAGATGATGATCACGACGATGGTCGTGCCAATGCCGCCGCCGGTGATGCCGCCGATGGGGATGTTGCCCATCCTGCCGCCACCGCCGCCTCCGCGGACGTCGGTGACCCGGCCACCACTGATGTCGGCCTTCGGGTTGAAACGCACGGGCACACCCTAGGGCAACGCTGCCCGCCGATGGCTGGCTCCGGACGGTGGGCCCGTACCCTTGATCAAGCCATGATCACCGCCCACCAGCTGGAAGTTCGCGCTGGGGCGAGGCTCCTGATGGCAGACGTCAGCTTCCGCGTGGGGGCGGGTGACAAGGTCGGGTTGGTCGGGCGCAACGGCGCCGGGAAGACCACCCTGACCAAGATCCTCGCGGGCGAGGGGCTGCCGGCCTCCGGCCGGGTCGAGATGACCGGGGCGGTGGGGTACCTGCCGCAGGACCCCCGCACCGGCGATCTCGACATGCCCGTCCGCGAGCGGATCCTCTCCGCGCGCGGCCTTGACGACGTCGTACGCCGGCTGCGCTCGTCCGAGCTGGAGATGGCGTCGTCCGACCCCAAGGTCCGCGACCGGGGAATGCGGCGCTACTCGGCAGCTGACTCCGAGCTGCACGCCGGGGGTGGGTACGCCGCCGAGGCCGAGGCCGCCCAGATCGCGTCGTCCCTCGGGATCGAGGAACGGCTGATGGCGCAGCCGCTGCGGACCCTGTCGGGCGGCCAGCGCCGTCGGGTGGAGCTGGCGCGGATCCTGTTCTCCGGCGCCGAGACGCTGCTGCTGGACGAGCCGACCAACCACCTCGACGCCGACTCGATCGTGTGGCTGCGCCAGTTCCTGAGCTCCTTCCGCGGTGGGCTGGTGGTGATCTCGCACGACACGGCACTGCTGGACGCCACGGTCAACCGGGTGCTGCACCTCGACGCCAACCGGGCCGAGGTGGACGTCTACAACCTGGGCTGGTCGGCGTACCTCCTCCAGCGCGAGACCGACGAGCGGCGCCGCAAGCGGGAGCGGATGAACACCGAGAACAAGGCCAAGACGCTCACCGACCAGGCCAACCGGATGCGTGCGAAGGCCACCAAGGCGCAGGCAGCCCAGTCGATGCTCAAGCGCGCCGAGAAGATGATGGCCGGCCTCGAGGGCGAACGGCAGAGCGACAAGGTCGCCCGGATCAAGTTCCCGGCCCCAGCGAAGTGCGGCCGGACACCGCTCACTGCGGCCGAGCTGTCGAAGTCCTACGGATCGCTCGAGGTGTTCACCGACGTCGACCTGGCCATCGACAAGGGGAGCCGCGTGGTGATCCTCGGGCTCAACGGCGCCGGGAAGACCACCATGCTCCGGATCCTGGCCGGGGTCGACACCCCGGACACGGGGGAGGTGGTGGCGGGTCACGGCCTGAAGATCGGCTACTACGCCCAGGAGCACGAGACCCTCGACACCGCTCGCACCGTGCTCGAGAACATGCAGAGCGCCGCGCCGCAGCTGACCGACAGCGAGGCCCGCAGCGTGCTCGGATCGTTCCTCTTCTCCGGCGACGACGCCCACAAGCCCGCCAACGTCCTCTCCGGCGGTGAGAAGACCCGGCTGGCCCTCGCCGCGCTCGTCGTCTCCAGCGCCAACGTGCTGCTCCTCGACGAGCCCACCAACAACCTCGACCCGGCGTCGCGCGAGGAGGTGCTCGCCGCCATCCGCAGCTACGAGGGCGCGATCGTCCTGGTCACCCACGACGAGGGCGCCGTACGCGCCCTGGAACCCGACCGGGTCCTGCTCCTGCCCGACGGCGACGAGGACCACTGGAACGACGACTACGCGGATCTGGTGGCACTGGCCTGACGATGGGCGTCGGTGGCACCACCTACGCTCCTCGCATGACCCTGAGTGCCGACGAGATCACCGCCGCGGGGCTGCATCTCGACATCAGCGACGCGGTGGCGACAGTGACGCTGAGCCGGCCAGAGGTGCGCAACGCGCAGACGCCGGCGATGTGGCACGCGCTGGCGGCGATCGGGGAGCAGCTGCTCGACACGACGCGGGTCGTGGTGGTCAGGGGAGCGGGGCAGAGCTTCAGCGCGGGGCTGGACCGGGCGATGCTCGACCCGGCGACGGGTGACGTCGCACGGCTGATGGAGCTCGACGACGAGGCGATCAGCAAGGCGGTCGACGGCTACCAGCAGGGGTTCACGTGGCTGCGCGACCCGCGGTTCGTCAGCATCGCGGCGGTGCAGGGACATGCCATCGGCGCGGGGTTCCAGCTGGCGCTCAGCTGTGACCTGCGGGTGGTCGCCGAGGACGCCCAGTTCTCGATGAAGGAGCCCGCGCTGGGCCTCGTGCCAGACCTGACGGGAACAAAGCCGCTGGTCGAGGCGGTTGGCTACCAGAGAGCGCTGGAGATCTGCGCGACCGCCCGGACGGTCGGGGCCGAGGAGGCGGTGTCCATCGGGTTGGCGCTCACCGCCGTACCTGCCGACCGGCTGGAGGCGACGGTGGCAGACCTCGCCCAGGCGCTCACGGCACACGTCGCGGGTGCCGTGGCCGAGACCAAGGCGCTGCTCCAGTCCGCGGCAGAGAAGGACCTCGAGACCCAGCGGCGGCTCGAGCGGGAGGCGCAGGTGCGTCGGTTCCGTGAGTTGGCCGCCCTCATGCAGAACAGTCAGGAGTAACCCACATGTCCGGGATGCACGGTGCCGGCGCGGCCTGGCGTCACCTGCGTTCCGACCGCTCCGTGGTCAACAACCGCATCGACCGGCGGACGGTGGCCCGGGTGTTCCGGTTCGCGGGCCCCCACAAGGCGCTGATCGGGGGGTTCCTCGCGATCACCGTGGTCGACGCCGCCATGGTCGTCGTCATTCCGCTGCTCGTGCAGCGAATCGTCGACGACGGCATCCTCAAGGGCGACCGTGGCCTGGTCACCTGGCTGGCGCTCGGCATGGCGGGCGTGGCGGTCTTCAGCGCCCTGCTCAGCGTCCTCGGCGGCTGGCTGTCCAGCCGGATCGGGGAGGGGCTGATCTACGACCTCCGCACCAAGGTCTTCGGGCACGTGCAGCGCCAGTCGCTGGCCTTCTTCACGCGGACCCAGACCGGCGCGCTCGTCTCCCGGCTCAACAACGACGTGATCGGCGCTCAGCGCGCTTTCACCTCGACCCTGTCCAGCACCGTCGCCAACACCATTGCCGTCGTGGTCGTGGGCGCCACCATGCTCGCGCTCAGCTGGCAGGTGACCGTGCTCTGCCTGGCGCTGTTCCCGCCGCTCTGGCTGGTCAGCCGGTTCGTCAGCGGCCGCCTGGCCGGCCTGACCCGCCGCCAGATGGACGGCAACGCCGACCTCGGCAACGTCATGACCGAGCGGTTCAACGTCGGCGGCGCGATGCTGCTCAAGCTGTTCGGCCGCCGGGGCGAGGAGGACGACCTGTTCGCGGACAAGGCGGCCGTCGTCCGTGACCTCGGCGTCCGGATCTCGCTCGTCACGCGCATCTTCGGCGCGTCGATGATGCTCGTCCCCGCGCTGGCCACGGCGCTGGTCTACGGCGTCGGCGGCCAGCTCGTCATCAGCAGCACCCTGACCGTCGGCACGATGCTCGCGCTTGCCACCCTGCTGCTGCGGCTGCTCGGCCCGCTCCAGGGGCTCTCCAACGTCCGGATCGACGTGATGACGGCGCTGGTCAGCTTCGAGCGGGTCTTCGAGGTGCTCGACCTGCCCAGCCTGATCGAGGAGAAGCCGGACGCCGTCGTCCTTCCCAGAGCCGCCGGTCGGCTCGAGTTCGAGCACGTCGCCTTCACCTACCCGAAGGCCGACGACGTCTCGCTCGCCTCCCTGGAGGCGGTGGCCCGCGTCGAGTCCCGCGACCACGTCCAGGTGCTCCACGACGTGAGCTTCGTGGCCGAGCCGGGCGAGATGGTCGCACTCGTCGGCCCGTCCGGCGCCGGCAAGACCACGATCACCCACCTCGTCGCGCGGCTCTACGACGTCGACTCCGGCGCCGTTCGAGTCGGTGGGCTCGACGTCCGCGACGTCACCCTCCAGTCGCTGGAGGACGTCGTCGGCTACGTCACCCAGGACGCGCACATGTTCCACGACACGATCCGCGTCAACCTGCTCTACGCCAACCGGGGCGCCAGCGACCGCGAGGTCTGGGCCGCCCTCGAGGCCGCGCAGATCGCGACCCTGATCCGTGGACTCCCCGACGGCCTCGACACCGTCGTCGGCGATCGCGGTTACCGCCTCTCCGGCGGCGAGCGGCAACGGCTCGCGATCGCCAGGCTGCTGCTCAAGGAGCCCGCGATCGTCGTGCTCGACGAGGCCACCGCCCACCTCGACTCCGAGTCCGAGGCCGCCGTCCAGCGGGCCCTCGACGCCGCGCTCGAGGGCCGCACCTCGCTGGTCATCGCGCACCGGCTCTCCACGGTCCGCAACGCCGACCTGATCCTGGTCGTCGACGGTGGCCGGATCGTCCAGTCCGGCACCCACGCGCAGCTGATGCACGCCGGTGGGCTCTACGCCGACCTCTACCGCACCCAGTTCATCGACGACGTACCGGCCTAGGCTCTTCGGCATGGACCTTGGGCTTGCCGACCGCGTCTACGTCGTCACCGGAGGAGGCCGCGGTCTGGGGAGAGCCACCGCCGACGTGCTGGTCGCCGAGGGCGCCCGGGTGGTGCTGTCCGGCCGTTCCCGGGAGTCGCTCGACGCGGCCGCTGCGGAGCTCGGTGAACGGGTGGTCGCCGTGGTCGCGGACAACGCCGACCCGGCCACGCCCGGCCGGTTGATCGCCGCCGCGGAGGAGGCCTGGGGCCGCCTCGACGGAGCCCTGATCAGTGTCGGCGGGCCGCCCACGGGGACCGTCACAGAGATCACCGACGACCAGTGGACGTCGTCGTTCGAAGCTGTGTTCCTCGGCGCAGTGCGCGTGGCGCGCCACGTCGCGGCCGAGCTCGGCGAGGGCGGCTCGATCGCCTTCGTCCTCTCGACGAGCGTCCGCTCACCACTGCCGGACCTGGCGATCTCCAACGGGCTGCGACCCGGACTCGCGATGGTCGCGAAGAGCCTGGCCGACGAGCTGGCGCCACGCGGGGTGCGCGTGAACGGACTGCTCCCGGGTGCGATCCGGACCGAGCGGCTCGCCGAGCTCGGGACATCGCCGCCGCAGCCGGTGGGCCGCTACGGCGAGCCGGAGGAGTTCGGCCGGGTAGCGGCCTTCTTGCTCTCGCCCGCGGCGTCGTACGTCTCCGGGTCGATGATCCCCGTCGACGGCGGCACGCTGCGCGCTCTCTGAGCTGCCTTCTCGGCCTCGATCTGCCGTTTCGCGGCCTCGGCCTGGAGCCGGGCCTTCGACTTGGGCCGCGGCTCCTTCTGGACCCGGACCAGGCGCTCGCCACGCGGGCCGTTGCGCCACTCGTCGTAGAGCAGGTAGCCGAAGCCGAAGATCGCGAGCACCCCGAAGAACCACCACTGCAGCCCGTAGAAGAAGTGCGGTCCGTTGTTCAGCTCGGGCAGCTCCACCGGCTCCAGCGCGGTTTCGGGCTCGGGGTCCTCCGACCTGAGCTCCACGAAGCCGCCGTAGACCGGTTGCCCGATCGCCGGGCCGATCGCGTCGCTGCTGATCGCCCGGGCGGACAGGTCAGCGACGGTGGTGCTGTCGCCACTGCCGTTGGCCCGGACGTACCCGGTCACGTCGACCTCACCCGTGGGCGGGTCGGGGATGTCGTCGCGGTCCGCTCCGCTCGGGTCGGTCTCGAGCCAGCCCCGGTCGACGAGGAGCGCGGTGCCGGTGGAGGTGATCAGCGGTACGACGACGTCGACCCCCTGCACGCCGCCACGGTTCCGGTAGCGGATCACGACCGTGCGCGCCTCGTCGTAGGTCCCGGTCGCGCTGACCACCCGCCACTCGTCGTCCTCGGACGGATCGCCGTCGGGGCTCAGCACGTCGGCAACCGGGGCGACTGCGCGATGCTCGTTGGTGCGTACGACGTCGTTCTCCGCCTTGCGGTCGTCCAGGCGGCGGAACTGCCACTCGCCAAGCCACCACGCGGCGTACGCAAGCACCACGACGACCAGGGCGAACACGACCCAGCGCCGGCTCAGCAGGAACCCCAACGAGCGCACGTCGCGAGGCTACCCAGCCTCGGCCCAACCGCCCGAACCTAGACTAGGGGAATGCAGCCCCTCGCAGACGCCTTCGGCCGGGTCGCCACCGACCTGCGCGTCAGCCTGACCGACCGCTGCAACCTGCGCTGTACCTACTGCATGCCCGAGGAGGGCCTGGACTGGTTGCCGCTGGAGTCGCAGCTCAGCGACGACGAGGTGGTGCGGCTGATCACGGTCGCGGTGGCGCGGCTGGGCGTGCGCGAGGTGCGGTTCACCGGCGGTGAGCCCCTGGTGCGTCGCGGGCTCGTCGACATCGTGCGGCGGACGACCGCCCTGGAGCCGCGTCCCGAGACCTCGCTGACGACCAATGCGCTCGGCCTGGCCAAGACCGCACAGGCGCTCAAGGACGCCGGCCTCGACCGGGTCAACGTCAGCCTCGACACGATCCGCTCCGACACGTTCCACGAGATCACCCGGCGCGACAGGTTCGCTGACGTCGTGGCCGGCCTCGAGGCGGCCCAGGCCGCCGGCATGGGACCGGTGAAGGTGAACGCCGTGCTGCTGCGCGGTGTCAACGACGACCAGGCTCCCGACCTGCTCGACTGGTGCCTGGAGCGCGGCTATGCGTTGCGGTTCATCGAGCAGATGCCGCTCGACGCCCAGCACGGCTGGAGCCGCGACAAGATGGTCACCGCCGACGAGATCCTCGAGACGCTCGAGAAGCACTACGTGCTGGTGCCCGCCGAGGAACCGCGCGGGAGCGCCCCGGCCGAGCTGTTCCTCGTCGACGGCGGCCCCGCCACGGTCGGTATCATCGCCTCGGTCACCCGGCCGTTCTGCGGTGCCTGCGACCGGGTCCGGCTCACCGCCGACGGCCAGGTCCGCAACTGCCTGTTCGCCCGCGAGGAGTCCGACCTGCGCACCGCCATGCGGGCCGGCGCGACGGACGCCGAGCTGGCCGAGCGCTGGGTCGCAGCGATGGCCACCAAGAAGCCCGGTCACGGCATCGACGACCCGACGTTCCTCCAGCCGGACCGGCCGATGTCGGCCATCGGCGGGTAGGGCATTCGTCACCGCCGGTCCAGACCGCTAGACGCTCTCGTCGGCCCCTTCGACGTGCTCGACGACCTCCTTGAGGAAGCCGCGGGCGCCAAGGAAGTCCGACAGAGACCCCTTGTGATCGGCACACGCGAGCCAGACCTTGCGGCGCTCTGGGGTGTGCAGCTTGGGGTTGTTCCAGCGCAGCGCCCACCCGGCGGGAGCGGTGCAGCCCTTGGCTGAGCAGATGTCGGTCATCAGTCCTGGGGAGGTCTCCGGACATAAAAGTGGTGCCGGCCAACCACGGGGAGAGCTGTCCGGCACCACACCGCCCGAGCAAGCCCACGCGGCCCTAGAAGTGTTCCACGTCCGCGCCGGGAATCAACCCCAGAGGCAGAAGATTTCTCAACTACCGGGGCCCCGGGTACCCAATTCGCGATGCTCGGAGCCCTGGTCGACGAGGGCGAAGCCGTCGCCCTTGGTGGTGACGGCGTTCGCCATGACCACGGCGACGTACGGCAGCAGGAGCGCGCCCACGATGAGGATCGGCCAGAGCCAGTGGATGCCGAGCAACGAGGCCACGATCGCGCCCACAAAGCAGAGCGTGCGGATGCCCATCGAGAAGAGGTATCGCTTCTGGCGCGCAGCGATGTCGTCGTTGCGGCTGGCCGCTGCCGAGGTGATGCGGACCGCCTCGGGTTCGCGGCTGCGCTCCCGGGCCATCTTGCCACTGTACGCCGCGGTGGGAGGGTCCCCGATCGTCGGTACAGTCGAGGAAACCGACTCCCCAACTTCACAAGCGAGGCCCGCGCATGACCAACCGCACCTACCGCGTGACCGAGATCGTCGGCACCTCGCCTGAGGGGCTCGAGAAGGCGATCCACAACGGCGTGGAGCGGGCCGCCATGACGCTGCGGCACTGCGACTGGTTCGAGGTCACCGAGGTCCGTGGCCAGATCAAGGACGGCAAGGTCGAGCACTTCCAGGTCGGCATCAAGGTCGGCTTCCGGCTCGAGGACGAGGAGTAGGCCACGTCCCTCACCGCGGACCAGATCGACGGCCTCGGCGTCGCTCTCAACGAGGCCGACTGGCACGACCTGACGATCGATGAGCCCGCCTCGACCGTGGATGTCCTGCTCACGGTGCTGTCGCGGGACGAGGATGGGGCCGAGACGGCCGACCCTCGGCGAACGCTGCGGCTGAGCGGGGTCTCCCGCCTCGTGGTGTCCTACCGCGCCGGGACGTGGGACGACGCGGACGCCGCCGTGCTGCCCCTGGACGCCGACGGACTGCGTGAGCTGCTGCGTCGCAACGGCGGGATGCCGATCTACGGCTGGGAGTTCGTGGACCACGACGACCGGACCTGGCCGGACTGGCGGCGACGGCTCAGTCTCGACATCGCCCTGGCCGGCACCGGCGGGCACCACCTCACCCTGTTCCAGGATCTCCAGGGCAAGGCCCACCTCGACTTCAGGGCGTGGTTCACCGACCTCTCGGTGCGCGACGGCGTCGGTGGCCGGCTCGACCTCGACGCGTTCATTGCCGAAGGAGTGCGCTGGTGGGACGCGATGTACGCCGGAGCCCGCTCCGACCTCGCTCCCGGCATCGTCAGGGGGGCCCCGGAGGGGCCGAAGCCGCACTGGTGGGACCGATTCCGTCGTACTTCGGAGTAGGCGCTAGCGTCGAGCGGGTGACGGACGAGAGCGAGACTCAGGGCCGGTCGGTGCTGGTCACCGGCGGCAACAGGGGGATCGGCAGGGCGATCGCGGAGGCGTTCGTGGCGCAGGGCGACAAGGTCGCCGTGACCACGCGCAGCGGCGGCGCGCCCGACGGAACCCTCGACGTGCGCTGCGACGTGACCGACCCCGAGCAGGTGGAGGCGGCGTTCGCGCAGGTCGAGGAGGCGCACGGCCCGGTCGAGGTGTTGGTGGCCAACGCCGGCATCACCCACGACACGCTGCTGCTGCGGATGTCGGAGGAGGACTGGTCCTCGGTCATCGAGACCAACCTGACGGGCTCCTACCGGCTCGCCAAGCGGGCCGCGAAAGGGATGCTGCGGCTGCGACGTGGCCGGATCGTCTTCGTGTCCTCGGTGGTGGGCCTGCTCGGCTCGGCCGGGCAGGTCAACTACGCCGCGTCGAAGGCCGGCCTGGTCGGTATGGCCCGCTCGATCGCCCGCGAGCTCGGCTCCCGGTCGATCACGGCCAACGTCGTGGCGCCCGGGTTCGTCGAGACCGACATGACCGGCGTGCTCACCGACGAGCAGAAGGCGACGATCAAGGCGCAGGTACCGCTCCAGCGGTACGCGACGACGGACGAGGTGGCCGCCGCGGTGACGTGGCTGGCCGGCGACGGAGCGGCGTATGTCACGGGGGCCGTGATCCCCGTGGACGGCGGACTCGGAATGGGGCACTGACAATGGGCATTCTGGACGGCAAGCGGATCCTCGTCGCGGGCGTGACGATGGACAGCTCGATCGGCTTCGCGGCCGCGAAGTACGCCCAGGAGCAGGGCGCCACGGTGCTCATCTCCAACTTCGGGCGCGCGCTCGGCATCACCCGGCGGATCGCCAAGCGGCTGCCGACCGAGCCACCGGTGCTCGAGCTCGACGTGACGGACGACGAGCACCTCGCCGGTCTGGCGGACGCCGTCCGTGAGCACGTCGACGGGCTGGACGGGGTCGTGCACTCCATCGCCTACGGCAACCCGGAGACGTTGCTGGGCGGCAAGTTCCTCACCGGACCGTGGCCGGACGTCGCCCAGGCGGTCCAGGTCTCGGCGTACTCGCTCATGTCGCTGACCCAGGCCTGCCGGCCGCTCATGTCCTCCGGTGGCTCGGTGGTCGGACTGACCTTCGACGCCACTGTCGCGTGGCCGGCGTACGACTGGATGGGAGTCTCCAAGGCCGCCCTGGAGTCGACCTCTCGATACCTGGCCCGCAACGTCGGGCCGGACGGCATCCGGGTCAACCTGGTCTCCGCGGGCCCGCTGCGCACGCTCGCCGCCAAGGCGATCCCGGGGTTCAGCGACCTCGAGGACATGTGGAGCGACCGGGCCCCGCTGGGATGGGACAACGCCGACCACGAGCCGACCGCGAAGGCGATCTGTGCGCTGCTGTCGGACCTGTTCCCAGCGACCACCGGCGAGATCGTGCACGTCGACGGCGGCTTCCACGCCACGGGTGCCTGACTCCCCTCAGAAACGGCGGAGTTCGGTAGCGTCCCCGGCGTGGCTGACGAACCCGCGTCCCTGGTCGAGCTGCGGGTGCTCGAGGGCCCGAACCTCTACTTCCCGCGCGCCGCGATCAAGCTGACCCTCGACATCGGCGGGCTGGCCGCGGTCCCGGAGCACACCGCGAAGCGGTTCGCGCAGCGGATCGGGCTTCGGAACGCCCGCCCCGGGAAGCCGGACACCGGGTTCCGGCAGCGGTTCGCGCTGCGCGCGGTGGCCCGGCTGGTGCGGGCGATCGCGACCGAGTCGGGCTCGACCCGGCTCGCCGTACGCGTGCGGCCCACCAGCGACCAGCACCAGATCGTCGTGGCCTTCCCGTGGCGGCACCGGAACCGTGCGCAGGTGATGGGTACGGCGGTCGCGGCCGTGCTCGACGCCGTGCCCGGCGGGGAGGTGGACACGGTGGTGAGCGAAGCGGCCGCGCGGGTGGCCGCGGCGGAGCCTGGCGCGGCACCGACCACGATCACTCCCCGGGTGCCGGTGGTCGCGGTGACCGGCACCAACGGCAAGACCACGACGTCGCGGATGATCGCGCACATCGGGCGGGCGGACGGCCGGCTCGTCGGCTGGTCGAACACCGACGGCATCTACATCGACGGCGAGCTGGTGGAGGAGGGTGACTACTCGGGCCCGTCGGGAGCGGGGCGGGTGCTGGCGCACCCACAGGTGCAGCTCGCGGTCACCGAGACCGCACGCGGGGGCATCCTGCTCAAGGGCATCGGGCTGACCCGCAACGACGTCTCGGTGGTCACCAACGTTTCCGCCGACCATCTGGGTCTCCAGGGCATCGACACCCTCGACCAGCTCGCGGAGGTCAAGGGCGTCGTTCCGCACATCACCCGGAAGGACGGCTGGGCCGTCCTGAACGGCGACGACCCCCGGGTCTTCGCGATGCGCGCGACGATCAAGGCGCAGCCCTGGGTGTTCTCCCGCGACCCGGACTCACCGGCGATCCGCGAGGTGCTGTCGGACGGCGGCCGGGCCACGACGGTCATCGACGGCTGGATCTCCGTGCTGCTGCCCAACCGCGACCCCGACCCGCTGGTCGAGCTGGTCGACGTCCCCATGACGCTGGCCGGACTGTCCCGCTTCAACGTCGAGAACAGCCTCGCCGCCGCCTCGGCCGCGCTGGCCATCGGGATCCCGCGCGAGGTGGTCATCGAGGGCTTGCGCACGTTCCTACCGGACGCCGAACACAACCCGGGGCGGATGAACTTCTTCTCGATGCCCGGCGACGTCTCCGTCGTCATGGACCTGGCGCACAACGAGGCGGGGCTCGAGGCGCTGCTGGAGATCATGAACGGCGTCCGCCGGCCGGGTTGCCGCCTGCTCCTCGGCCTCGGCGCGGTGGGGGACCGCACCGACGACCTGATCGAGCTGCTCGGCGAGATCGGAGCGCGGGACAGCGATGTGATCGCGATCGGCCACAAGAAGCAGTACCTCCGCGGCCGGACCACCGAGGAGCTCGAGGCGCTGATGCGCGCCGGAGCCGAGCGCGTGGGCGTCACCGACGTGCCGGCGTACGACACCGAGGTCGAGAGTCTCGCCGCCCTCGTCGACGAGGCGAAGCCTGGAGACGTGGTGGGGCTCATGTGCCACGCGGAGCGACAGGAGGCCTACGACTGGATCGCCGGCCACGGCGGTACGCCGGACGGGCCGGAGACGCTGCGGGACAAGGTGAAGGCCGCCCGCGCGGACTGACCGAGCCTGCGGATTGGACCAGATGGGTCGGCTTGGATCGGCCCTTCGGTCGGGCCGCGGCAGACCTAACGTTGAGGGCATGGACACCACGACGGAGCACCTTCACCAGATCCCGCAACGCCTCGACTTCGACGCCGTGGTCCCGGCGTTCAGCAAGGCGGTGTCCCACCTCGACAACGCCACCAACCGCGAGCTCGACCGGATCGGCATCCCGGCCGGCCTGCGCGACCTCCTCAAGCTCCGCACGAGCCAGCTCAACGGCTGCGCGTACTGCGTGGACATGCACGCCACCGACGCCGCCACCAATGGCGAGCCCCAGCAGCGGATCCACGCCGTGAGCATCTGGAAGGAGTCGCCGTTCTTCACCGACAAGGAGCGAGCGGCGTTCGCCTTCACGGAGTCGGTCACGCGGGCCACGGAGACCCACGTGCCGCAAGAGGACTACGACGCGGTCGCCGCGCACTGGTCCGACGACGAGATCGGTGGACTGGTCGCCCTGATCGTGACGATCAACGTCTGGACCCTGATCGGTGTCGCCACCCGGGCCTGGGAGCCCGAGCTTCAGCCCTCGACAGGCACCGGCGCCGCTGCGACGTAGTCCGGGTCGGCGGCGGGCGCATCGGAGGTGACTCCGGCGCCCGGCTGGGCCTGGGGGGACCAGTTCTCGAGCTCGATCATCACCTCGGCGTGCTTGTCGACGCAGATGACGACCAGGTCGCCCTTGTTGGCGCGGGACAGGGCGTGCCGGACCGCCTCGATCTCGTCGAGGTTGACCTCGACCTGCTTGCAGCGAGCACCCTCGGCCATCGCGGTCCGGACCCCCTCGGCGACCAGCCCGGCGACGTCACCGCGCTCCCGACCGCGGAGCGCGACGTCCTCGCGGACGATCACCACGTCGAAGTGCTGAGCGGCGATGTGCCCGAGCTCGGTCATGTCTTCGTCGCGGCGGTCGCCCGCCGTCGCGATGACCCCGATCCGGGACGGCCGGGCGAGCTCGTGGGACGACTCGAGGGTCTCGCCGACCCGGTCCACGAAGTCGCCGAGCATCTTCATCCCGGGCGCGTTGTGGCAGTAGTCGACGATGACGTTGACCCCGTTGACCTCGACCTCGTTGAGGCGTCCGGGGGAGAGGTAGTAGTTCGTCGAGAACGAGCGCAGGCCCTGCCGGATGTCGTGCAGCGGGGCACCGGCCGCGAACGCCGCTGCGGCGGCCGCGAGCGAGTTCTGGACGTTCATCCGGGCCCGGCCACCGAACGTCGCCGGCAGCAGGTGGGTCCAGGCGAGCTGCATCTCGCGCGGGCCGTGCTTCACCACGATCATCTCGCCGCGCTCCGACGGATTCAGAACCAGGGCCTTGCCACCTCGCCGGCAGTGCGCGTCGATCATGTCGCGCGTCTCCGAGCCGGGCTCCTCCATCGAGAACCACACGACCTGGCCCGAGCACCGCCGCCGCATCTCGCGCACGAGCGGGTCGTCGGCGTTCAGGACGGCGTGTCCGTCGCGAGGCACGGCCTCGACCAGCACCGCCTTCACGTCGGCGAGCTGCTCGACCGTGTCGATGCCGCGCAGGCCGAGGTGGTCGGGCTGGACGTTGATCACGACGGCGACGTCGTTGCGCTCGTAGCCGAGGCCCTCGCGCAGGATCCCGCCGCGCGCGACCTCGAAGACCGCGAAGTCCACACGCGGGTTCTGCAGCACCATCCGCGCCGAGCGCGGGCCGGACGCGTCGGCCCGGATGACCAGCCGCTCGTCGATGACGACACCGTCGGTGGAGGTCATGCCGACCTTGCGGCCCATGCCCTTGAAGATGTGGCCGATCATCCGCGAGGTGGTCGTCTTGCCGTTCGTACCGGTGACGGCCACGATCGGGATCCGCGAGGTCGCGCCCGGCGGGAAGAGCATGTCCACGACCGGTTTCGCGATGAACTGCGGCTCGCCGATGGTCGGGTGGGTGTGCATCCGGAAGCCCGGCGCGGCGTTGATCTCGCAGATGGCGCCGCCCGTCTCACGGACCGGCTCGGTGATGTCGGGGCAGATGAAGTCGATGCCGGCGATGTCGAGGCCGACCATCCGGGCGGCCTCCTCGGCGATCTCGACGTTCTCGGGGTGTGCCTCGAAGGTGCGGTCGATGGAGATGCCGCCGGTCGACATGTTGCCGGTGAGGGCGAGCTTCACCATCTGCCCCTCTGGCGGCACGTCGGTCATCGCGAAGCCCTGCTCCCGCACCAGCCCGACCGCAGCGTCGTCGACCTTGATCCGGGTCAGCACCTTCTCGTGGCCGACACCGCGCCGCGGGTCGGCGTTGGCGGTGTCGACGAGCTGCTCGATGGTCGCGATGCCGTCGCCGGTGACCGAGGCGGGGACCCGCTCGGCGATGGCAGCGATCCGGCCGTCGATGACCAGGCAGCGGTAGTCCTTGCCGATGATCAGCGACTCCACCACGATCACGCCCCGCCGGGACTGCTCCTCGGCGATCGGGAACGCCGCCCGCACGTCGTCCTCGTTCTGCAGGTCGAGGCAGACCCCGCGCCCGTGGTTGCCGTCCAGCGGCTTCACGACGACCGGGTAGCCGATCCGCTCAGCCGCGCGGACGGCCTGGTCGGCGGTGCGCACGGTGTCCTGCTTGGGGACCGGGAGACCGGCGGCGCCGAGCAGCCGGGTGGTGAGGTCCTTGTCGGATGCGATGTCGACCGCGATCGCGGACGTCGTCGAGGTCATCGTGGCGCGGATCCGCTTGGCGTGGACGCCCTGGCCGAGCTGGACCAGCGAGTACTGGTTGAGCCGGATCCAGGGGATGTCCCGTGACACTGCCTCGTCGAGGATCGCCTGGGTCGAGGGGCCGAACGCCGTGCGCTCGGCCCGCAGGATGAACGCCTCGAGCTCCTGGTCCCAGTCGAACTCCGGGTCCGCCTGGACGAGGTGGTTGACCAGGCGTACGGCGAGCTTGGCCGCTACGAGCCCGACCTGTTCGTCGGCGTACCCGAAGATGACGTTGTAGTGGCCGGGCTGGCCCTTGACCTGGCGGGTCTTGCCGCGCCGGATGTCGTGACCCACGACCTGCTGGAGGGCCAGCGCGGTGTGCTCGGCCACGTGGCCCAGCCAGGTCCCCTCGTGGAGCCGCTCGACGAAGCCGCCGCGCTTGCCGCGCGAGCAGGAGTGCTCCCGCAGCCCGGGCAGCATCTCGAGCAGGTTGTCGGTGAAGCCGGGGATGGTGTTGGTCGGGAACTTCTCCAGCGACCCGAGGTCCACCACGAGGTGGATCGCGCGTTCGTAGGACCAGATGTTGGCGCCGCGATAGACCCGCGTCTCGAGGATCGTGAGGTCGGGCGTGGGCCGCTCTGTCATGCGTCGCCTCCGTGTGGTCGGGAGTCGGTCTTCCTCGTACGCCGCAGCCGTCGGCGCAGCACGCTCGGTGAGGCGTCGCCGGCCGCGATGTCGCGCGCCATCTGGCGCAGGTCGTGGCCAGCCTCCTCCATCTCGGCGGCCTCGAGCGGGTCGACGCGGGTCTCGAAGGGCAGCAGCGTGCGGGTGGCGAGGTCGAAGCGGGCGCCCTGCGGCAGCACGTGCAGCACGACGCCGCTGGCCAGCATCGGCGCCGAGCGCTTGGCGTCGAAGGCGTTGGTGGTGATGTTGCGGGGATCCAGGATGGTCACGGCTCCGCGGCCGACCACGCTGAGCACGTTGTTGTGGACGATGGCCGCGGTGTCCTCGTCTACGCCCAGGCCCAGCAGCTGCGGCGACTGGGCGACGATCATCAGCAGCCGGCCGTAGCGGTTGCGCTGCTCGAAGTGCTGGTCGATGACCGTGCTCGGGAGCAGGCCGAGCCCGGCCGCCATCTGGGTCATCCGCTGCTTGGGGGTGCTGCCGCCGACCCCGAACGCGAGCATGTGGCTGGACTGGATGGAGGCACCCGCCGACGTGCCGCCCACGACCGCACCCCGTTCGTGCGCGGCGACGATCGCGTCGCCGACCGGGGTGCCGCAGACGATCGAGCTGAGCTTGAGCTGGTTGCCTCCGGTCATGAAGATGCCGCTGGCCTTCTCCAGCTCGCCGACGAGATCGGGGTTGTGCGACTGCTCGCGGCTCTCCGGCCGCACCACCGACACCTCCGCGGCGCCCTCGGCGCGGAACACCGCGTCGTACATCTCGACGATCTCGTCGCCGAGGCTCGACGCCGTCGGGATCACGGCGATCCGGGCCTCCGGGCCACCGCTTGCGGCCACGAACTCCTTCAGGATGCGTCTCCTGCGCAGCTTGTCCTCCGCGCCTCCGATGATCATGAGCGGTCCCCGGGGCATGGGTGCCACCCTAGGACCACGGTGGCGAGGACATGCCACACTCTCGGCGTGAAGACCCTGGTGGTGATCCGGCACGCCAAGTCGGAGCAGTCGGGACCGAGCGACTTCGAGCGCCAGCTGACCGACCGCGGAATGGTGGACGCCACCGAGGCCGGACAGTGGCTGGCCAACCGCGGCATCGAGCCCGATCAGGCACTGGTCTCCGCGGCGGTCCGTACCCAGCAGACCTGGGAGGCCATCAACGACGCCGGCGGCTGGGACCTCGAGGGAACGCCCGAGGACTCGCTCTACGAGGCGGGCACGGAGAGCGCGCTAGACCTGATCCGCGAGACCGAGGACGTCATCCGCACCCTCGTGGTCGTGGGGCACAACCCGACCATGGCATCGCTGGCCGCGCTGCTCGACGACGCCGATGGCGACGAGGAGGCCGGCAACGAGATGGCCCTCGGCTTCCCGACCAGTGCGCTGGCGGTGTTCTCGTACGACGGCGAGTGGAGCGACCTCGACGAGGCTTCGGCGAGCGTGGTGGCGTACCACGTCGGCCGTGGCTGACGGGCTGAACTACTCCGAGAGGGCGGCCGCCCGGCGATAACGTCATACGTTTCGAGCAGACGGGTCCACGATGCTGATGACGTCCCGCACCTGCCGACGGCGTGGCGAAGCCCCCCTCAGACAGGCGGTGCGGGAGTGACGATGCCCGCCTCGAGGTCCGCAGCCTCGATCTCCTCGCGGGAGATGCCGAGCAGGTAGAGGATCGTGTCGAGGTAGGGGACGTTGACCGTCGTGTCCACCGCGTCCTGCACCACCGGCTTGGCGTTGTAGGCGATGCCCAGCCCCGCGGCGTTCAGCATGTCGAGGTCGTTGGCACCGTCGCCGATCGCGATCACCGCCGCCTCGTCGAGGCCGAGCTCGGCGGCGAACTCGCGCAGCGCCTGCGCCTTCCCGGCTCGGTCCACTACGTCGCCCACGATCTGGCCGGTGAGCTTGCCGTCGACGACCTCGAGCTCGTTGGCCCGGGAGAAGTGGATGCCCAGGTCCTCGGCGAGCCGTTCGGTGATCTGGCTGAAGCCACCCGAGACCAGCGCGAAGCGGTAGCCGAGCCGGCGCAGGATCCGGACGAGGGTCCGGGCGCCCGGGGTGAGCTCGATCGCGTCGTACACGGCGTCGAACGCCGACTCCGGGACCCCCTCGAGCAGCTTCACCCGCTCGCGCAGCGACTCCTCGAAGTCGAGGTCGCCGCGCATGGCGGCCTCGGTTACCTCGGCGACCTCGTTGCCGTAGCCGGCGTGCTCGGCGAGCATCTCGATCACCTCGCCCTGGATGAGCGTGGAGTCGACGTCCATGACGATCAGCCGCATGCCTCGGCGCTGCAGGTTGGCGGGTTGGACGGCGACGTCGATGCCCTGCCGGCCGGCTTCCGAGGCGAGCATGGTGCGGAGGGTGTCGGTGTCGATCCCGGAGACGTGCAGGTCGATCGCGGTCACCGGGTAGCGCGCCATCCGCTCGATACGGTCGATGTTCCCGCCGCTGTCGGCGATCCGGCCGGCCACGGCGGCCATCGCCGACGCCTTGAGCGGCGTACCGATGATGGTCACGTGGGACCGGCCCCGGCCGCGGGACCTGTTGTCGCCGGTGCCACGGTCGATCTCGACGTGCATCCCGAGGTCGAGGGCGGTCGCCTCGACGGCGTCGCGGAGGGTCTTCCAGTCGCGCGGGATCGTGACGAGCACGCCGAGGATCAGCCGGCGCCGCAGCACGATCTGCTCGATGTCGACCACCGCGACCCCGGCGCGCGACAGGGTGTCGAAGATGCGCGAGGTGACGCCGGGCCGGTCCTTGCCCGTGAGCGTGATGAGCAGCGTCTCCGGCCGCGGTCCCCGATCGTGTGTCATCGACGGTCACGGTAGCCCCGGGCACGGGTTGTCGGTGGCCCGGTCCATGGTGGAGGGATGAACAACTCACATCACGCCCTCGACTACGTCGAGATCAGCGTCAGCGACCTGGCTCGCGCCCGCGAGTTCTACGGGCAGGCCTTCGGCTGGCGATTCAACGACTACGGCCCCGAATACGCCGGCATCCAGGCGGCGGACGGTGGCGGCGAGGTCGGTGGCCTCGGCGTCGGCCGCGACCCCGGCCCGGGCGGCGTGGTCGCGCTGCTCCGCTCGGATGACCTCGACGCCAGCGTCGCGGCCGTCACGGCGGCCGGCGGGAGCGTCGTCGAGGCGCCCTACGACTACCCGGGTGGCAGGCGGTTCATCTTCGGCGACCCCGACGGCAACGTCCTCGGCGTCTATCAGCCCTCCGACTCGTGACCTGACCGTGACCGCTCCGTGTCGTGGCGGCGACACGGTGGGCAGGTGAGGGTTCGGCTGCTGACCATGCTCGCGGGATGCCTGCTGGTGGCGGGCTGCTCCGGCGGAGACGGTTCGAGCGGGAGTCCGGCTCCGGGCGGCTCGTCGAGCGCGTCGGAGGAGGTCGAGGCGGCTGGGCCGCTCATCGGCGCGTCGCACCTGCTGCTGCCGGCCCCGGGCGGGGACGGCGTAGTGCTATTGACCGCGCCGCCCGAGGGGGTCTCGGACACCGGGTCGATGCCGCTGTGGCGCTGGGACGGTGCCGCCTGGTCCGAGGTCGAGGCCTCCGGGCCGGCCCCCACGGCCCGCAGCTTCTTCGCGGCGGCTCACGACCCGGTCCGCGACGTCGTGGTCGTCCACGGCGGCGAGGACGCGAACGGCGTCTCCGACGAGACCTGGGAGTGGGACGGCACGGCGTGGCGCCAGTCTGACGGGAGCGCACCGGGAGCCAGGGCAGCGGGTTCGTTGGCCTGGGACCCCCACAGCAGCACGGTCGTGCTCTACAGCGGCAACGGTGCGGATGCTGAGCCCGGCGCGATCCGGGACGACACCTGGGCATGGGATGGCGAGGTGTGGACCGGGCTGTCCGAGAGCGGTCCGGTCCCCGGCCGCTGGCCGGCGGCGATGCTCGCGGGCGACGAAGGCCAGGTCCTGGTCTATGGCGGGCACCAGGTGGCCGACGAGGCCCTCCCGCCCGCCCTGGGCGACACGTGGGTGCTGACCGACGGCGCCTGGACGCTCGCCGCCGACGCGGGCGGACCCGGTCCGCTGGTCAATGCGCAGGGCCTCGTCCACCCCACCCTCGGCATCCTGCTGGCAGGCGGGGGCGACATGGAGGGCGAGAACGGCGACGTCTGGCGCTGGACGGGTGACCGCTGGGAGATCTACGCACGCGAGGTGCTGCCCCTGCGTCAGGCCTTCGGCATGGCCTATGACGAGGCGCGCGGGGTCGTCGTACTCACCGGCGGCGTGGTCGAGCCCGGCGACCTGGCTCGCCACCAGGACGTGTGGGAGTGGTCGGGCAGCCCCGAGGAGCCCGCCGTCCTGGTCGACGACCGCCCGCCGGCCTGATTCGCGCTAGTCGGGCGGCCAGACCTCCGGCGACGCGGCGGCGACCAGCGCCCGCCGGGCCGCGCGGCCCAGCGGCAGCAGCGCTGCGAGGCGGGCCTCCGCTTCGAGGGCGGTCTGCGCGGCACCGTCGTCCTCCAGGGCGAGCGCCACGATCTCCAAGGCCTGCTGGGCCCGCTCGGCGAGCTCCACGCAGCGCGGAGGCACCCCGGGCGGAGCGGCGGCGCGGGGCCGGTGGCGGAGGTTCATCAGCCGGTCGGCCACCTCAGGACGCCAGCTGGCCACGCCGAGCGAGGCGAGCGCGTCCGCCGCCTCCGGCAGCGCCGTGCGCAGAGCCCGGTCCGCCTCGCCCACGTCGGGCAGCTGGCGTCGTTCGGCGTCCATGACCGACCAGGTGACGGCTGCGCCCACCCGGACCGGCACCAGCCCGTGCAGCCCGAAGCCCGCGGCGTCGAGCGCCACCACCGCCTCGCCGTACTCGAAGGCCGCCGCGTTGAAGGCCGCCGGGCCGCCCAGCCCGACCGGGTCGCCCTCCGCGGGCAGGGCTGCTCCGAGGGCGTCAGCACCAGCCGCCCGGAGCCGCCCCAGCCCGGTGATCAGGGGCTCTGGAGCCGAGTCCGGGAACGCCACCAGGTGCGTCGCGTCCTGGTCGACGACCGCGTCGATCAGGTGGTCGGCGACCACGTGGCCGCGCAACCAGGCCGTCCCCCACCACGCCAGCCGCACCGCAGCGGGCAGGGCGCTGGTGCTGTCCATCACGACCGGCGAGGTTACGCCGAGATCCGCCGGATCCGGTCAGTAGGGTGGCGGCCATGGCCGCCGTCCTCGAGTTCGCTGGGGTGACGGTGCGCAAGGGCAAGGCCACGCTGCTCGACGACATCGACTGGACCGTCGAGGAGGACGAGCGCTGGGTGATCCTCGGACCCAACGGCGCCGGCAAGACCACGCTGCTCCAGGTCGCCTCCGCCCAGGTGCACCCCACCACCGGCGTGGCAGGGATCCTGGAGGAGGTGCTCGGCACCGTCGACGTGTTCGAGCTGCGGCCGAGGATCGGCCTGACCAGCGCTGCGCTCGCCGAACGGATCCCGCGCGGCGAGACCGTGCGCGACGTGGTCGTCTCGGCGTCGTACGGCGTGGTCGGTCGCTGGCGTGAGGCGTACGACGACCTCGACCACGGGCGTGCCCTGGCATTGCTCGTGGAGCTCGGGGTCGACCACCTGGCGGAGCGCACCTTCGGCACCCTCAGCGAGGGCGAGCGCAAGCGCGTCCAGATCGCGCGCGCCCTGATGTCCGACCCCGAGCTGCTCCTCCTCGACGAACCGGCGGCAGGCCTCGACCTCGGCGGTCGCGAGGACCTCGTGTCGACGCTCGCCGTGCTGGCGATGGACCCGGACTCGCCCGCCACGGTCCTGGTCAGCCACCACGTCGAGGAGATCCCGCCCGGGTTCAGCCACGTCCTGCTGCTGCGCGACGCGAAGGTGGTCGCGGCGGGGCTGCTCGACCACGTGCTGACCGAGGAGAACCTCTCGGAGACTTTCGGGATGCCGCTGGTGCTGACCCACGCGGGGGGCCGTTGGTCCGCCCGGCGTCGGCAGCGACGTACCGGTATCCACTAGGGTCCCCGCCATGGACTGGCTCAATGACAACCTCCCCGCGGTGTGGCTCGGCTTGGCCATCCTGCTGGGCGTCGCCGAGCTGGCCAGCATGGACCTGATCCTTCTGATGCTGGCGGTTGGGGCGCTGGTCGGAATGCTCGTCTCCCTCGGGGCCGGCTTCGCCCTCTCGGCCATCGCCGCAGCGATCGCTTCGGTCGCGTGCCTGGCCCTGGTCCGCCCTGCGTTGGTGAAGCGGCTGCACAGCGGGCCCGAGCTCTCGCTCGGCCACGGCAAGCTCGTCGGCCAGCAGGGCGTGGTGACCGAGCGGATCACCGGCCACGAGCCCGGGCGGGTCAAGGTGGGCGGCGAGATCTGGTCCGCGAAGCCGTACGACGAGAGCTTGGTCATCGATCCTGGGGGCACGGTGGAGGTCCTGGAAATCCGCGGAGCCACCGTGTACGTCCATCCAGTAGCCAGCCTCGAATCCTAGCCAGAACTTCTGGCCGACAGATCTTAAGGAGTACCCATGGGCGCACTCGTTGTGCTGATCCTGCTGGTCCTGCTGTTCCTGTTCGTCGTCATCCTGCTCGCCAAGACGGTCCGGATCGTGCCGCAGGCGCGAGCGGGCATCGTGGAGCGCTTCGGAAAGTACAAGCAGACCCTCCCGGCAGGCCTCAACATCGTCGTGCCGTTCATCGACAGGGTGCGCTACCTCATCGACCTGCGTGAGCAGGTCGTGAGCTTCCCGCCGCAGCCCGTGATCACCGAGGACAACCTGGTGGTCTCGATCGACACCGTCATCTACTTCCAGGTCACCGACCCGATCGCGGCGACCTACGAGATCGCCAACTACATCCAGGCGGTCGAGCAGCTCACGATGACCACGCTCCGCAACATCGTCGGTGGCATGGACCTCGAGCAGACGCTGACCAGCCGTGAGGAGATCAACCACGGCCTGCGCGGCGTCCTCGACGAGGCGACCGGCAAGTGGGGCATCCGCGTCAACCGCGTCGAGATCAAGGGCATCGACCCGCCGCCGTCCATCAAGGACGCGATGGAGAAGCAGATGCGCGCCGACCGTGACAAGCGGGCGCTGATCCTCTCCGCCGAGGGCCAGCGGCAGTCCTCGATCCTCACCGCGGAGGGCAACAAGCAGTCCGCGATCCTGAACGCCGAGGGTGACCGCGAGTCGCAGATCCTTCGGGCCCAGGCCGACCGGGAGTCCGCGATCCTGCGGGCCCAGGGTGAGGGGCAGGCCATCCAGATGGTCTTCCAGGCCATCCACGACGGCCAGCCGGACCAGGGGCTGCTGGCCTACCAGTACCTCCAGATGATGCCGAAGCTCGCCCAGGGCGACGCCAACAAGGTGTGGGTCATCCCCTCCGAGATCACCAAGGCGCTCGAGGGGCTCGGCTCCTCGATCCACGAGATCGCCGGGATCCCGAAGGACTCCGGCGGCCCGCGCACTCGCGTGGACATGGGATCCACAGACCGGGCCGCTCTCGAGGGCAGCGGCGCGTTGGCCGATGCCGAGGTCAGCAAGGCGAACGCCGCCGTACAGGCTGCGATCGCCGAGGCCGCCCAGGCAGCGAACCCGGGGGTCTCCGATCCGGCGCCGCCCCCGCCGCCGGCGCCACCAGCAAGCTCGGACGACCCGCCCCCGCCTGCACCTCCGGCGCCGCCCGCCTCGTAATCTCACGGGGTGTCGCTGCTCGAAGCCATCGCCATCGGGCTTGCCGGGTTGGCCGCGGGCACCATCAACACCGTGGTGGGGTCGGGGACGCTGATCACGTTCCCGACCCTCCTCGCGTTCGGCGTACCGCCCGTCACCGCGAACGTCTCCAACACCATCGGTCTGGTGCCCGGCTCGGTGTCCGGCGTGGTCGGCTACCGGCGCGAGCTGGTGGGCCAACGGCCGCGGATCCTGCGGATCGGCATCGCCTCGCTCATCGGCGGCCTGCTCGGCGGCGTCCTGCTGCTGGTCCTCCCGGACGACGCCTTCTCGGCGATCGTGCCCGCACTGGTCGGCCTCGGGATCCTGCTGGTGGTCTTCCAGCCACGGATCACGGCCTGGGTCGAGGCCCGGCACGACGCCCAGGGCGCGCCTGCACGCAACCCGGTGCTGGGCGCCTGGTGGGTCTGGCCGGCCGTGCTGGGCGCCGGTGTCTACGGCGGCTACTTCGGCGCCGCCCAGGGCGTGCTGCTGATGGGGATCATGGGCGTCGGCATCTCGGAGACGATGCAGCGGCTGAACGCGCTGAAGAACGTCCTCGCCGCCATCGTCAACGCGGTTGCCGGGCTGTTGTTCGCGATCGTCGCCGACGTCGACTGGAAGATCGTGGCGCTGATCGGGGTCGGGTCGGTGATCGGGGGCCAGCTCGGCGCGACCGTGGGCCGCCGGTTGCCCGGCCCGGCGCTGCGCTGGACGATCGTTGTGGTCGGTGTGGTGGCAGTGACCGTGTTCGTGCTCAGCTGAGGTCAGGGCTTCTGGCGCAGCCCCGCAAACCCGGACAGCACGCTGAGGATCGCCGGCACGATCAGCATGGCGCCCGTGCGCACCGGCACCGACTTGTCCTGGATTCCGAGCACGCCGGTCGCGGCATCGGCCGCGTCGATGCCGATGCCGGCCAGCACAAGGTTGCGCCGGGTCTTGCCGCGGGCCAGCAGCGTGGCCGTGCCGATCGCGATCTCCCGCGACCCGAACAGTCGGGCCAGGTAGGGGCCCTGCGGGTTGTTCACGATGTCGAGGCCGAACATCTTGGCGGCGAGGCCGGGCTGGGCGAACGAGAGAGCGCCGACCACGATGCGGCCGAGGGAGAGTCCGATCACGGGATTCATGGCTGGAACACTAGGGCCATGGAGCTCTACGACGTGATGCGGACGACCGCGGCGATCCGGGAGTTCACCGACGACCCGCTGCCGGACGACGTGCTGGCCCGCATCCTCGACCACGCCCGGTTCGCTCCGAGCGGCGGCAACCGGCAGGGCGCCCACCTGGTGCTGGTCACCGAGCAGGCCACCCGGGAGGCGCTGGCGGAGCTCAACAAGCCCGCGGTCCGCCGGTACGCCGCACAGTCCGCGGCCGGCGAGGTCCCGTGGAACCCGCTGAGCCCACCCGGCCCCTCGGCCGAGGAGATCGCGGCGACCGAGCCCCCGGCGTACTTCCTCACCCCGTTGTTCACCGCCGCCGTCGTGGTCGTGGTCTGCGTGGACCTTGCCGCCGTCGCCGCGACCGACCAGGACCTCGACCGCGTCGGCCTGGTGAGTGGCGCGTCCGTCTATCCGCTGGCCTGGAACATGCTGCTCGCCGCGCGTCAGGAGGGGTTCGGTGGCACGTTCACGACCATGGCGATCGCCGAGGAGCCAAGGGTCAAGGAGCTGCTCGGCATCCCGGAGCACTACGCCGTTGCGGCGGTGGTTCCGCTCGGGAGGCCGGTCAAGCAGCCCACCAAGCTGCGCCGCCAGCCGGTCGCGGAGTTCGTGACGCGGGAGCGGTTCGACGGCGAGCCGTTCACCAGGTGAACACCCAGGAGATCCTCCAGCTGCTGCAGGACGTCGCCGAAGAGGTCATCAACCCCCGGTTCCGCACCCTGACCGAAGCCCAGGTCACCGAGAAGAACCCCGGCGACCTGGTCACCGTCGCCGACCACGAGGCCGAGGTGCGCATCACCGAGGCGCTGGCGCGCGCCTATCCGGGGGCGCTCGTTCTCGGCGAGGAAGCGAACGAGTCCGACGACACGCTCCTGGACCGGTTCCGCGACGCCGAACACGCGTTCACAGTCGACCCGGTCGACGGCACCAAGAACTTCGTCTCTGGCTCGCCGGACCACGCCGTCATGGTCGCCGAGCTCCGCGGCGGTGAGGTGGTCCGCAGCTGGATCTGGCAGCCGCAGCACGGCACGGCGTACGTCGCCGAGCGAGGCCTCGGCGCCTGGCGCAACGGTCAGCGGCTGGTGCGGCCGCCCGTCGGTGCCGCCCTCCGCGGCGTCACGTCCCGGCGGCGGTGGATCGGCCAGGCACTCGACGGCCTGCCGCCGCTCGAGCTGACCTGGGTCTGCTGCGGCGTCGACTACCCGAAGGTCGTCGAGGGCGAGGCCGACTACCTGGTCTACGCCGGGACCCAGCCGTGGGACCACGCCCCGGGCTCGTTGCTGCTGGCCGAGTCAGGCGCCTACCTGGGCACCTTCGAGGGTCAGCCCTACCGTCCTCAGGACCCGGCGCCGGCCGGGCTGGTCGGAGCGGCCGACCGGGCGACGTACGACCGCGTGCAGGGGCTGGTGGCCGAGCTCGGCTAGTCCGATGTCAGCAGGCAACCCTCAGAGCAGCGATCGCTTGGGCGGGTCCACCCAGGCGGTCATCCACGTGCTGATGGCCTCGTACGCCGCCCGGCGCGGCTCCTCACGGGAGAGGACCACGTCGTGACGGGCGCCCTCGATCGCGACGTAGGTGACGTGCGGGCCCAACGCCGTCGCCCAGCGCCGGATCTGCATGACGTCGAGCACGATGTCGGTGCCGTGCACGTCCTCGCCCATCTCCTCGGGCAGGGTCGAGCGCCCCGACGACAGGACCAGCACGGGGCAGGGGAGCGTCAGGCCGCGGTGCAGCCGGGCGTGGCCCTCGCGGACGGCCCGCAGCCAGCCGGCGTAGATCGTGAACGACTGGACCGGCTTCCACCGCAGGTTGAAGTCCCACTCGCCTTCGTGGTCGAGGTGCAGGCTGCGCGTGTAGAAGCCGGTGACCTGCCGCTTGATCTCGCGCATCGGCTGGTAGGCGCCCAGCTGCTTGACGATGGGGGTGCCGACGAGGCGCCGCAGCGGGCTGCCCTGGAGGTCCAGCCAGGGGGAGTTCATGACCGCGGCGGCCAGCTCGGCGGGGCGGCGGTCGTCGGCCCAGAGCGCGATCTCGAGGGCGCCGGTGGAGTGCGCCGAGATGACGACCTCGGTGTGGCCGTCGCGCCTGGTGACCCGGGCCCAGGCCTGGTCGATCTCGGGGTAGTAGTCCCGCAGGTCGGTCACATAGTTGGGCGTCTGGTGCGGACGCAGCGAGCGGCCGTGCTTGCGCAGGTCGAGCGCGTAGAAGTCGTAGCCGCGCTCGGCCCACCAGTCCGCGTACCCGGTCTGGAAGAAGTAGTCGGCAAAGCCGTGCACATGCAGCACCGCTTTGGTCGTCGGGCCTGCGGCAGTACGGCGCACCAGCGTCGCGACGACCTCACCCTCGTCGTCGGGCGGCAGCGGGATGGTCTCGGCGAGGTAGGGCTCACCGAGCACGTCGGTGACGCTCTCCACGTCCGCATCCGCGGTCATGAAGCCATCTTCTCAGCCCTCGCACCAAGGGAACGCTCAACCCTGCCCGAACGTCTCTTGACCGGGAGGGCCCGACCCGACAGGGTCCTCACGGACCCGGACGGCAGACCCTGACACGGCTGCCCATGAACGAAAGAGCCGTAGATGAAGAAGATCGTCGCCATGTTCACCCTGCTTGCCGTGCTCACCGCCTGTGGCGGTGGCGGCGGCGGGGGCCGGCCTTCGCAGGATGAGATCGCCGACGCCATGAAGGAGAACGCGGAGTTCAGCTCGCTCACCGAAGGTGCAGGTGACGAGGTCATCGACTGCCTCGCCAAGGCGTTGCACGACTCCGACCTTTCCGACGACGCCCTCCAGGCGATCGTCGACGGTGACGAGGACTACGACGAGGAGAACGAGGACACCGAGGCGCTCGCGGACGCCCAGGCCGACTTCGCCAAGTGCATCACCGGCTGACGCCGAACCTCACCTTCCCCTGATTCGCAGCGCCCGGCCGGGCTGGTTGGTCGTGACCAACCACGCCCGGCCCGGCCGCAGCCAGTAGCGGAGCGACTTCTCGGAGTCCACCGTCCACACCACCAGCGGCAGGTGCCGGCGGCGGGCGAACGCCGCGACGCCGAGCCGGGCGAGGATGTCCTTGGCGACCACGAGGTTGGCCCTCGACTCCTGGTAGCGCAGCCTCGGCAGCAGCTCGGACACACGGACCCGCACCTGCTTCCACCACGGCAGCCCGCGGACCGAGCGGCCCAGCGACAACCCGACCAGCAGCTCGTGGCCCTCCGCGTCGGCCCAGTCCCTGACCGCGCGCACCCCTTTGTCCTCGTTCGTCGTCACGAGCAGGTAGCCACTGCCCAGCACCTCCAGCGCCCGGCGGACCGCGGCGACCTCGTAGGTCGACTCGGGATCGGCGGCGTACACCTCGTCGGGGGACGTGAACTTCAGGTCGACGTGCGCCCTGGCCCGGCCGTCGATCCGTGCCAGCACGTCGTCGTAGCGCACCACGATCCCGGCCAGCACCTCGAGCTGAGCGGGTGTCAGCGAGGAGATCGGGAGATGGTGGTCGCCGACCGCGACCCAGGTGTCGTGGGCCACGACGAAGGTCCCGTCGTTGCATCGCTGCACGTCGAACTCGACGTAGTCCACCCCGAGCGTGAGGGACGTCTCGAGGGCGTCGAGGGAGTTCTCCAGGTCCCGGTCCTTCCCGGCGCCGAACCTGTGTGCGCTGATCAGCACCGGGTCGCGGCGCCTGCGCATCTTCACGACCGGTACGCCGCCGCGGCCCGCACCAGCCCGGCCAGCAGGCCGACGTCGGCCGCCGTCTCCGGGTGCCACTGCACGGCCAGACAGAACCGCTCCCCGCCGGCGACCTCCATCGCCTCAAGGGTGCCGTCCGCGGCGTGCGCCGACGCCACGAAACCCGGGTGCTCGCTGACACTCTGATGGTGGTGGCAGTTCACCGTCAGTGTCGACCCGACCAGCGTCGCGAGCCGGCTGCCGGCCTCGGTCGAGACCGCCACCGCGCCGAACACGTCGCCGCCCGGGCTGTGCTCGTCGTGCCCGACCAGGTCGGGCGTGTGCTGGTCTAGACGCCCGCCCGCGTGCACCGCCATCACCTGCATGCCCCGACACACGCCCAGCACCGGCAGCGCGGCGGCCTCGGCCGCGCCCAGGAGCGCAAGCTCCCAGGCGTCCCGGTCCGGCCGCCAGTTGACGGTGCGCGGGTGCGGCTCGGCGTCGTAGTGGGCCGGGTCGACGTCAGCGCCGCCGCTGATGACCAGCCCGTCGAGACGGTCGACCACGGTGTCCGCCGCGCCCTCGCCGTCGATTGGCGGCAGCAGCACAGGTACGCCGCCGCACGCGACCACGGCCTCGGCGTACTGCGCGGGCAGCACGTCGGCGCGCTGGTCCCACACGCCCCACCGGGCCTGTTCCCGGTAGGTGGTGAGGCCGATCAGGGGGGTGCTCACGGGCATGTCACACCGGAGTGACGTAGGCCCCGGTGATCCCACCGTCGACCAGGAACGTGTTCGCGGTCATGAACGACGAGTCGTCGGAGGCGAGGAAGAGCACCGCCGAGGCCATCTCGTCGGGCTCGCCGAACCGGCCCATGGGGATGTGCACCAGCCGCCGCGCCGCCCGCTCGGGATCCTTGGCGAACAGCTCCTGCAGCAGCGGAGTGTTCACCGGTCCCGGACACAGCGCGTTCACGCGCACGCCCTGACGCGCGAACTGCACGCCGAGCTCCCGGGTCATCGAGAGCACGCCACCCTTGGACGCCGAGTACGAGATCTGCGAGGTGGCCGCGCCCATCACCGCGACGAACGACGCGGTGTTGATGATCGACCCCCTGCCCTGCTCGAGCATGTGGGGGAGCGCGGCCTTGCAGCACAGGTAGACCGAGGTCAGGTTGACCTCCTGCACCCGTCGCCAGGCGTCGAGGTCGGTGTCGAGGATCGAGTCGTCCTCGGGCGGGCTGATGCCGGCGTTGTTGAACGCGATGTCGACCGAGCCGTAGGTGTCCTTGGCGGCCTGGAAGAGCGCGTCGACCTGGTCCTTGTCGGTGACGTCCACGTGGACGTACGTCGCGATGTCGCTGCCACCCAGCTCCTCGACGATCTCCGCGCCCCGGTCGTCGGAGAGGTCGCCGATGACGACCTTGGCGCCCTCGGCGACGAACCGGCGTACGGTCGCCAGGCCGATGCCCGAGCAACCGCCGGTGACGACCGCGACGCGGTCCTGGATCCGTCCTGGCATCAGGGCGTGCCTCCCGATTCGTAGTGGATGCTGGGCGGCGTCCGGCGCCGCCAGGAATTGGGAGCCACGCCCTAAGCCTCCCCGTGTGCGATGAAGACGTTCTTCTCCTCGGTGAACGCCATCGGCGCGTCCGGACCGAGCTCCCGGCCGAGGCCGGACTGCTTGTAGCCACCGAACGGCGTCCAGTAGCGGACCGAGGCGTGCGAGTTGACCGAGAGGTTGCCGGCCTCGACGGCGCGGGCCACTCTCAGACCGCGACCCAGGTCGTTGGTGAAGATGGAGCCGGAGAGGCCGAACTCCGAGTCGTTGGCCTTGGCCACGGCGTCGGCCTCGTCGTCGAACGGCATGACCGCCACCACCGGGCCGAACACCTCCTCGCGCCAGATCCGGGTCGCCGGGTCGTCGACGGTCACGACACTCGGCGCCATCCACCAGCCGGCGCCGTCGGGCTTCGACCCCGCGAAGGCCACCTCGACCTCGTCCAGGTAGCCCTGCACTGACGCCCGCTGGCCGGAGGAGACCAGCGGTCCCATCTCGGAGGACTCGTCGGACGGATCGAGCACGCGCAGTGCCTGCACCGACTTCTCGAGGCCGGCCAGGAACTCGTCGTACGCCGACCGCTCGACCAGGATCCGCGACCGGGCGCAGCAGTCCTGGCCGGCGTTGTCGAAGACGGCGTACGGCGCGGAGGCGGCCGCGGCGGCGATGTCGGCGTCCGCGAAGACGATGTTGGCGCTCTTGCCGCCCAGCTCGAGGGTCACCTTCTTCACCTGCTCGGCGCAGCCGGCCATGATCTGCTTGCCGACCTCGGTGGATCCGGTGAAGCAGACCTTGCGGACCAGCTCGTGGGTGACGAATCGCGCACCGACCACCGAGCCCTTGCCGGGCAACACGGTCAGGACGTGCTCCGGCAGCCCGGCCTCCAACGCCAGCTCGCCGATCCGGATCGCGGTGAGTGGCGTGATCTCGGCCGGCTTGAGCACCACGGTGTTGCCCGCGGCCAGCGCGGGCGCGAAGCCCCAGCCGGCGATCGGCATCGGGAAGTTCCACGGAACGATCACGGCGACGACGCCGAGGGGCTCGTGGAAGGTGATGTCGGTGCCGCCCGCGACCGGGATCTGCCGTCCGAACAGCCGCTCCGGCGCCCCGGAGTAGTAGTTCAGGCAGTCGCGGACGTTGCCCGCCTCCCACCGGGCGTTGCCCCACGTGTGCCCGGCGTTGCGGACCTCGAGCTCGGCCAGCTCGTCGATGTGCGCGTCCACGACCGCGGCGAACCGGCGCAGCAGCGCGGCCCGCTCACCCGGCGCCACTGCGCGCCAGGTCTGGAACGCCTCGTGCGCTGCAGCGATCGCGGCGTCGGTGCCGGCCAGGTCGGTCAGCGGAACGTCGACCACAGGCTGCTCCGTGGCCGGGTTGATGACCGTGAAGGTGGTGCTCAAAGTCGCTCGAATCCTCTCCGGAGCTCCCAGTCGGTGACTGCTGCGCCGTACGCCGCCAGCTCGACGTCGGCCATGTTCGTGTAGTGGGCGACGACCTCTTCGCCGAACGCCGCGCGGGCCAGGTCCGACGACGCGAACCGCTCGCGCGCCTCGGCCATCGTGTGCGGCACCTGCGGCTTGTCGGAGTCGTAGGCGTTGCCCACCAGCTCCGGCTCCAGCGCCAGCTCGTGCTCGATCCCGTGCAGCCCGCCGGCCAGCATCGCGGCGGTCGCGAGGTAGGGGTTCACGTCGGCGCCGGGCACCCGGTTCTCCATGCGCGCGCCGCCGCCGTGCCCGACCAGCCGCACCGCGCACGTGCGGTTGTCCATGCCCCACGCGATCGTGGTCGGCGCGAACGAGCCGGCCGCGAACCGTTTGTAGGAGTTGATGTTGGGCGCGTAGAGCAGCGTGAAGTCCGCGACCGTAGCCAGCACGCCGGCGACGAAGTGGTCGTAGAGCGGCGTCCGTTCCTTCTTGTCGGCGTCCCAGAAGACCAGGGACCCGTCGGCGCCACGCAGCGAGAGGTGGATGTGGCAGGAGCTGCCCTCGCGCTCGTTGAACTTCGCCATGAACGTGAGCGACTTGCCCTGGTGCGCGGCGATCTCCTTCGCCACGGTCTTGTAGACCGCGTGGTTGTCGGCGGTGGTCATCGCGTCGGCGTAGAGGAAGCCGATCTCGTGCTGGCCGAAGTTGCACTCGCCCTTGGCGCCCTCGACGTCCAGCCCGGCGTCGTACATCGTGTTGCGGATCGCTCGCAGCAGCGGCTCGACCCGGCTGGTGCCGAGGATCGAGTAGTCGACGTTGTACTGGTTGACCGGCGTGAGGTTGCGGTACGCCGAGTCGGAGGCAGCTTCATACGTCGTGTCGAACGCGATGAACTCGAGCTCGGTCCCGGACAGCGCGGCCCAGCCCTTCTCGGCGCAGCGGTCGAGCTGGGCCTGGAGGATCGTCCGGGGGGACTGGACGACGGGGGAGTGGTCGAGCCACACGAGGTCGCACTGAATCATCGCGGTGGCGGGCAGGTGGGTGAGCAGCCGGATGGTGCGCTCGTCGAGGACGAACTCCATGTCGCCGTACCCTCGCTCCCAGGAGGAGATCGAGTAGCCGCCGACGGTGTTCATGTCCACGTCGACCGCGAGCAGGTAGTTGCACCCCTCGGTGCCGTGGTCGACGACGATGTCCGCGAAGTAGCGCCCGTGCAGCCGCTTGCCCTGCAGCCGGCCCTGCATGTCGGTGAACGCGACGACGACGGTGTCGATGTCACCGTCGTTGATCCGGGCTACCAGGTCATGCATGCTCAGGTGTCGCTCGTTGCGCAGGCCGGTCTCGGTCATGCTGTCCCCTTCGTGGCTCAGCCCACGAGCCCGCGCAACAGCGCGGCCGTGTCGTCGCAGTGTTCTTCCATGACCCGGCGGGCCAGGTCCGGCTTGCCGGCCACGATCGCCCGGACCAGCCGCGCGTGCTGGCGGTCGGAGTGCGCGATGTTCGTGCCCAGGACCGGGATCGCGAGCAGCATCTGGTGCAGGGTCGACTGCACCGAGGTGACCGCCTCGACGGTCCGCGGCGAGTCGGTCAGCGCCGCCACGGTGAGGTGGAACCGTGAGTCCGCCTGCCGGTGCACGGCCGGCTTGCTGGCCGTGGCGACCTCGGCGTGGGCCTGCTCGAGCTGGGCCAGCCGATCGTCGTCCAGCCGGCGCGAAGCCGCCAGCGCCGCCGCCCCGGGCTCGACGATCCGGCGGAAGTCGAGAGCGTCCAGCCACTCCTGGCGGCGGGCCGCGGAGATCCGGGCGGCCGCGCGGGCGGCCGGCAGGCCGGGCTTGAGCGTGACGACCGTGCCACCGCCGCGGCCGCGGGTGGTCTCCACCAGCCCGGCCTGGCGCAGCGCAGCCATCGCCTCCCTGAGCGTCGCCCGGGAGACCTGCAGCCGCTCGGCCAGGTCACGCTCGGCGGGCAGCGCACTCCCGCGCGGGTACACCCCGAGCCGAATGGCAGTCGCCAGCTGCTCGACACAGGCCTCGAACGCGTGATGCCCGCGCACCGGCCGGAGCACCGCTTCCGGGAGGTGATGCTCCGGGGTCGCGGTCATGGCGGACATGCTCGGTTCCGGTCCACGTGGCTGTCAATCTTCCCGCACGACTTTGGTCTGAGTTCATACCTTTTTACACGAGAGTGTTTACACCCTGTGTGGCGCGGGTCTAGTTTCTGGCCAACTCCGGATCCCTTGATGGGATCCGTCAGCACGCACCGAGGGGGCGGAATGGCTGTCGACGAGCCACTGATCCACAACGAGGACGAGGCCACACTGGCGAGGCTCGGCTACAAGCAGGAGCTCTCGCGGACCTGGTCCGGGTTCTCCAACTTCGCGATCTCGTTCTCGATCATCTCGATCCTGGCGGGCTGCTTCACGACTTTCGGCCAGGCGTGGGGCAACGGCGGCCCGATCGCCATCTCATGGGGCTGGCCCCTCATCTCGATCTTCATCCTGATCATCGGGTTCACGATGTCCGAGCTCGTGTCTGCCTATCCGACCTCGGGCGGCATCTACTGGTGGGCGTCCAAGCTGGGCGGACCGGCGGCCGGCTTCTTCACCGGCTGGCTGAACTTGATCGGTCTGATCGCGGTGACCGCGTCCGTCGCGTACGGCGCGGCCAACTTCGTCGACATCTTCTTCAGCCTGCTCAGTGACGACTGGGCCGCGGACTACAGCCTCAAGCGGGTCTTCATCGAGTTCGTGATCATCCTCGCGCTGGCTGCCCTGGCGAACATCTTCTCCAGCCACCTGCTCGCCGTGATCAACAACATCTCGGTGTGGTGGCACGTCGCCGGCGCGGCGCTGATCGTCGGCATCCTGATCGTCGTCCCGGACAACCACCAGAGCATCGGCTGGGTGTTCAGCGAGCGGGTCAACAACTCGGGCTACGACGCCGGTTCCACGAGCAGCATGATGTTCTGGTTCCTGGTCATGCCGCTGGGCTTCCTGCTCACGCAGTACACGATCACCGGGTTCGACGCCTCCGCGCACCTCTCGGAGGAGACCGGCTCCGCCTCGAGCGCCGCGGCCAAGGGCATCTGGCGGTCGATCTTCTATTCGGCCGTCGGTGGTTGGATCCTGCTGCTCGCCCTCCTGTTCGCGGTGCAGGACAAGGACGGCGTCACCGAGGGCCTCAACCTCGGCTACTACGCCTCCGACGTGATCCTCGGACAGGCCCTGGGGTCGGGGACGGCACACACGATCGTGATTGCGATCTGCGCCTTCGGCCAGCTGTTCTGCACCACGGCGTGCCTGACCAGTGCGTCCCGGATGACGTTCGCATTCAGCCGGGACGGCGCCATTCCGGGCTCGGGGCTCTGGTCCAAGGTCACCGCCAAGAAGGTCCCGGCCAACGCGGTGATGTTCGTCGCGGTGATCGCTGCGCTGATCACCCTTCCCGCGCTGATCGAGGTCAACTTCGGCACCGAGGACGCGCCGATCATCCTGCCGACCGCGTTCTACGCCGTGGTCTCGGTGGCGGTCATCGGCCTGTACTCGTCCTTCGCCATCCCGATCTACCTGCGCTGGAGGAAGGGCGACGACTTCCAGCCGGGCAGCTGGACAAACGGGTCGAAGTACAAGTGGATGAACCTGGTGGCCGTCATCGAGATCGTCATCATCTCGGTCTACTTCATCCTGCCGCTCTATCCATCGGGCTGGATCTTCAGTGACGACTTCGACTGGAAGTTCGTCAACTACGCGCCGATCCTCACCGGCGGGACCATCATCTTGGTGGCGATCTGGTGGCACGCCTCGGCCAAGAAGTGGTTCACCGGCCCGAAACACACGATTGACCAGGCGGTCATCGAAGCCTTCGACGCCGACTGAGTCGCATGGTCGCTGACCTGGACCACCTCGCCATGCTGGCGGGGCGGTCCTGGCGCGCCACGGACCTGCCTGGTGGGCTGACCAACCGGAACATCAGGGTCGTCACCGACGACGACGGGCCACCGTTGGACCTCGTGGCGCGCTGCTCGTCGAGCGACGCCGGGCTGCTCGGCATCGACCGCGATGCCGAGCACCTCAACAGTGCGCGGGCTGCGGAGGCGGGGGTGGGTGCGCCGGTGCTGGAGTACCGGCCCGACCTCGCGATGCTGGTCATCGGCTACCTGCACGGCAAGGCGCTGGTGGACGAGGACTTCGCGGACTCGGGGGTGATGGCCCGGGCGGCAGACGCCTGCCGCCGGCTGCACGCGGGACCGCGCTTCGAGGGTGACTTCGACATGTTCGCGCGTCAGGACGGCTACCTCGCGACCGTCCGGGAGCGCGGCTTCCGGCTGCCCGCGACGTACGACGACCACGCCGACGCCTGGGCAGACGTACGCCGCGCGCTCGATACGACCCCGCGGCCGACCGTGCCGTGCAACAACGACCTGCTGGCCGCGAACTTCATCGACGACGGTCAGCAGGTCTGGTTGATCGACTACGAGTACAGCGGCAACAACGACGCGTGCTTCGAGCTCGGCAACACCTCCACGGAGTGCAGCTTCACGCTCGAGCAGACCGAGGCCTGGACCGAGGCGTACTTCGGAGCCCCCAGCCCGGCCGACCTCGCCCGGGTCCGGCTGCAGGCGCTGTGCAGCCAGTACGGCTGGTCGCTGTGGGGCTTCATCCAGGCCGCCACGAGCCCGATCGACTACGACTTCCACAGCTGGGGCATGGAGCGCTTCGAGAAGGCCGAGGCGACCTTCCGTGGCCCGGAGCTCCCCAAGCTCCTCGAGGATGTCGCACGTGGCTGACCTCCCTTCGCGCGCCGAGATCGTCGTCGTGGGTGGCGGCGTCATCGGCGCGTCGGTTGCCTACCACCTGACCAAGCTCGGGAAGACCGACGTGCTGCTGCTCGAGCAGGGCCACCTCTCCGGCGGTACGACGTGGCACGCCGCCGGGCTGGTGGGACCGCTGCGGGCCTCGGAGAGCGGGACCCGGCTGGTGCAGTACTCCGCCGAGCTGTACGCGTCGCTGGAGGCGGAGACCGGGCTGGCCACCGGCTACCGCAATGTCGGAGGGGTGATCGTGGCGCGCACCGAGGACCGGATGATCCAGCTGCGGCGGACCGCGGCCAACGCGGCGGCGTACGACATGGAGTGTGAGCTCGTCTCTCCGCAGCGCGCGCAGGAGCTGTGGCCGGTGATGCAGGTCGACGACCTGCTCGGCGCTCTGTGGCTGCCGGGCGACGGCAAGGTCAACCCAACTGACCTCACGCAGTCCCTGGCCAAGGGCGCCCGGATGGGCGGCACGACGGTGGTGGAGCAGGCACGGGTCACCGGGTTCGCGCTCGACGGTCGGCGCGTCACCGCTGTGGGGACCGATCAGGGCTCGGTCGAGTGCGACGTGGTGGTCAACTGCGCCGGCCAGTGGGCCAAGGCGCTGGTGGACAAGCTAGGGGTGACGGTGCCGCTGCACTCGTGCGAGCACTTCTACGTCGTCACGGAGGCGGTCGAGGGCACCCACCCGGACCTGCCGATCATGCGCGACCCGGACGGCTGGACCTACTTCAAGGAGGAGGTCGGCGGCCTCGTGGTCGGCGGGTTCGAGCCCGAGGCCAAGCCGTGGCGGTCACCGGACGACGTGCCGCACCCGTTCGAGTTCCAGCTCCTCGACGAGGACTGGGAGCACTTCGCGGTGCTGATGGACGAGGCGGTGCACCGGATCCCGGTGCTGGCCGACACGGGGATCCGGAAGTTCTACAACGGCCCGGAGTCGTTCACCCCGGACAACCAGTTCCTGCTGGGGCGGGCGCCCGAGCTCGACAACTGCTTCGTGGGCGCCGGCTTCAACTCGGTCGGCATCGCGTCGGCGGGCGGCGCCGGTCGGGCGCTGGCCGAGTGGGTCGTCTCGGGCGAGGCGACGTCCGACCAGACCGGTGTCGACGTACGCCGGTTCGCTCCGTTCAACGGCGACAACGCGTGGCTGCGCGCCCGGGTCGCGGAGATCCTCGGCCTGCACTATGCGCTGCCGTGGCCGAACCGCGAGCCGGTCACCGCGCGCGACGTCCGGCAGTCACCGGTGCACTCACGGGTGGGCGCGGCAGGCGCGATCTTCGGCTCCAAGATGGGCTGGGAGCGACCCAATGTCTTCGCGCCGACGCCTGGCGCGGACCTCGACTACTCGTGGGGCAAGCCGTCGTGGCTGCCCTGGTCTGTGGCCGAACAGCGTGCCACCCGCGAGGCGGTCGCCGTCTTCGACCAGACGTCGTTCTCCAAGTACGTCGTCGCCGGGCCGGCCGCTCTCGACGCGCTTCAGTGGGTCTGCGCCGCCGACGTCGACGTACCGCTCGGGCACTGCGTCTACACGCCCTGGCTCAACGCACGCGGCACCTACGAGGCCGACCTCACCGTCACCCGGGACGGACCGGACTGCTTCTGGGTCGTCTCGTCGTCGGCCACCACGGTGCGAGACCTGGACTGGCTGGGCCGGCACGGCGGCCTCGAGGGCGGGGACGTCACTGACGCGTTCGCGGTGCTCGGCGTCATGGGCCCGGCCTCGCGTGACCTCCTCGGCCGGATCTCCTCCGACGACTGGTCGGAGGACGGCTTCCCGTTCGCCACGAGCCGGACCGCCACGGTCGCGGGTGTCCCGCTCCGAGCCACTCGGATGACCTACGTCGGTGAGCTCGGCTGGGAGCTGACCGTCCCGGTCGCGGTGGCAGCGACGGTGTACGACGCCCTGTTCGGCGAGGGTGCCGACCTCGGCGTCCGCAACGCCGGCTACTACACGATCGACTCGCTCCGGCTGGAGAAGGGGTTCCGGGCCTTTCCGCGCGAGCTGTCGCCCGACTACACCCCGGTCGAGGCCGGGCTGGTCTTCGCCACCGCGCTGAAGTCCGACAAGCCGTTCCTCGGCCGCGAGGCCCTCGAGGCCCAGCGGGACCTGCTGGCCGAGGGCGGTCCGCGACGCCGGCTCGTGTCCTTCGTGCTCGAGGACCCCGCTCCGATGCTCTGGGGCGGCGAGCTCCTGCTGCGCGACGGCCGCCCCGCCGGGCAGGTGACCAGCGCCGCATGGGGCGAGACCGTCGGCGCCTCGGTCGGCCTGGCCTACCTCCGCTCCGACGGGCCGGCGACCACCGACTCGCTGTCCGCCGGCGGCTTCGAGGTGGACGTGGCGGGGGAGCGGTTCGGCGTACGGCTGTCCCTGAAGGCGCCACTGGCCTGACTCATGAAGCCGCCGCGCCGATCCCACTGAACTCGACCTCGACGACCTTGTGCCCGGGGAGCGTGGTCACGTCGCGGGTGACAGCCCGTGTCTCCGACTCCGCGTCGAACCAGTACGGCTTGGCGACGGCTGTGAGTGCCTGCTCGGCCGGGAAGGCGAAGTAGAGCTTGGCGGGCCTGCCCTCGAGGGCGCGACCGTGGAGGTACATGATCAGCGCGTGCTCGTTGTTGTGGAGCATGTTCTTGCCGAAGAACGACTTGCGAAGGTCGGTGTCGTCGGGGTTCCGGGCGATCCGCGCAAAGGTCTCGCGGGCCGGGTAGAGCAGGTCGCGGTCGACGAACACGTCGAGGAACGACTGGGCACTGCGGGCCAGCTGGTCCAGCTGGTCCTGGTTGTCGAACCCGTCATGCAGGTCCATGGCGGCGAGCAGCTGGTCGGCCTCGTCGTGGATCCACCACTCGCTGTCGGGGACGGCGTTGCCCGCCACGAAGTTGCCCATCCGCTGGTTCCACCGGGCCGCCGGGTCGTCCCAGGCGCGCTGCAGCAACCGGTGCCGGTCGGCGTCCAGGCTCTGCCAGGGCTGGTCCGCGAACAGGTTGTTCGCGTTGTAGATCATCTCGTAGCTCTTGATGTTGTGCCCGAAGTCGGTCTGGAGGGCGTCGAAGTCGCCGAACCCGAGGGTGCGGCCCCAGAACCAGAAGCGCTGGGCCGGCTTGGTCGCTGAGGCGTTCTTGTGCCGGGCGATCAGGCCGTCGGTCACCAGCCTCAGGTCGTTCTTGAACTGCGCCTGGCGGACGGGGTCGGTCAAGATCATCAGGTTCGGGAGCAGCACGGCCGTACCGGGAACGAGCAGGTTGGTGATGTCGCCGCCGTTGTCGTTCGTGTCGACCTCGGCGGCCAGGTCGTAGGTCAGGGCGTCCCTCACCCGGTTCCCCGCCACGTCGTAGTACTTGTCGAAGATCAGGTCGCGCACGGCCAGCAGATCGGCCTCCGCGGCCGGATCCCGGGTCACGTTGAAGTACATGCCGTAGGCCAGACCCACCGAGGCCAGGTCGAAGACGCTCTTGTCGGCGAGCGGATCGACAGGATCCCCGTCGATGGTGAGCCTGCCGTAGTAGCCGCCGTGCACCTGGTCCTTGGCCTTGGTGTTGATCCAGTCGAGCCCCGCCTCCGCGTAGGTCAGGTAGCGGTCCTCGCCGGTCATCAGGAACGCGTGGGAGTAGCCGTAGACCTGCCTGGCCAACGTCGAGAGGCCGCGGACGGTGCTCTCAGGGCTCTCGGGGAGGAGCTCGCCATCGCGGCCCCGGAACGAGGGGAAGTTGCCGAGGGGCTCACCCAATGCCTCCGGCCTGTCCCAGTAGGGCATCAGGTCCTCGCGGTGGTGCCGGAGCCAGGTGTCGCCGCGCAGCGCCTCCGGGATCTCCGCAGTGCCCGCGAGCGCGGAATCCTCTTTCGGGGTCGAAGCGGTGGTGGCCAGGACGGTCGCGAGCAGCGCCGCGAGGCCTGCGACCACGACCAGTGCAATGGGTCGGATGTGCGAGCCCGCCATGAGTACCACCTCATCGCCCGAAGTAGCACTTCAAGGCCACCCAGTCAAGGTTCAGCCGTTTCCGCGAGGCTCTCGTCAACTGCCTGGTCCTGACACGATGTCCGTGTGGAGGATTCGGTGTTGGTCGGGGGTGTCCTCGTCGCCGGACTCGCGATCTTTCTGGTCGGAGCTGGCGCGTGGAGGTTGGAGTACCAGCGCCCGCTGCAGGAGTCGCTGCCCGCCATCCACCGGGACCGCCGTCGCTGGGTCTGGATCCACGTCTGGATGGCGGCCGCGATGCTCGTCACCCCCGCGGGCCTGGCGGGTCTGGCGGTGATCCTGGAAGAGCCCACCGCCACGGTTCTCACGGCCATGGCGGCAGCGATGTACGTCTCCGGCGGGGTCTGTTGGATAGCGTCGCTGGCCTTCCGCCTCACGGTGGTGCCTTGGGCTGCGGAGCAGACGGTCACCGTCGGGGACGTGCCCGACGGCTTCGCCACCTACGACCGGTGGGCCGGAGCGCTGTACTGCGTCCACATGCTCACTGCGTACGTCGCGTCCGCCGTGCTCGGGATCGTCGTGCTCGTCTCGGACGACTTTCCGACGTGGCTCGGCTGGACGGGCGTCGGGTGGGGACTCGCCTTCGCCGCCGGCCTGGTTGCGACCCGGTTCGCGGGGCCGTTCAACCCGCCCTTCTGGGCTCACCTCTACACGGGAACCGTCGGCGTGGTCCTCCTCCTTCACTGACGCGGCCAGGGCCGCTACACGTGGAGCTCTGCGCCCCTCCCTAGAGTGGCGAGGTGCCGATCCCGGACTTCGTCGTCGAGCTGCGCAGCCTGATCGGCCAAAGGCTGCTGTGGCTTCCCGGCGTGACCGCGGTGATCCGCCGCGACGAGGAGATCTTGCTAGTCCAGCGCTCCGACAACCACCAGTGGACGCCGGTGACCGGGATCGTCGACCCCGGGGAGGAGCCGGCGGTCTGCGCGGTCCGGGAGGCGTTTGAGGAGACCGGCGTCGAGATCCGGGTGGACCGGCTGGCCATGACCAGCGTTGGTGACGAGGTCGCCTACGCGAACGGCGACCGGGCGATCTACCTCGACCTCACGTTCGCGTGCACCTGGGTGTCCGGCGAGGCCCATGTCGCGGATGACGAGTCCGTCGACGTGCGCTGGTGCCCGGTCGCGGACCTGCCGCCGATGGGTCCATGGCTGACGGAGCGGATCGAGGCGGCCCTGTCCGAGGAAGTGGCCGCGCGGTTCCGTCGCTAGAGCGGCGTGCGCAGGGTGACTGTGTGCGGGCCGAAGCCGCGCCGCTCGTAGAACCGCTGGGCGCCGGGGTTCGCCGCGAACGCGGTCACGACGGCGTACGGCGCCCCGCGCTCGCGTGCCCAGTCCAGGAACGCGCCGACGAGCGGCCCGCCCACACCCGCGCCGCGGTGGTCCGGCAGCACCCACAGGCTGTTCAGCCGCGCCTCGCGGAGCCGCACGAACGGCGTCAGCTCGGGGTAGGAGCCCATCAGCCCACCGACCAGCTCGCCGCCGACCTCCGCGAGCAGGCCGACCCGGTCCGGGTCGTCGACCAGCGCCTCGAACGACGCGCGACCGTGCTGCTGCGGCCAGTCGGTGTTCATCACCTCCGGGTCGTGGGTGCCGGCGTCCTCGGCCCACAGCCCGGAGGAGATGGTGAGCAGTGCGTCGACGTCGTCTGGACCAGCGCGACGGATGCGAACCCTGGGGTCGGCCACGCCCGCGAGTCTAAGTACCGACGGGTAGCCTTGGCAGATGGCTGTCCGGGGAACTGGGTGGCTGCGATCGCGCGCCGACGCGTGGCGCAGCGGCTCGGTACGTGCTCAATGGTGGCTGGCCGCGACGCTGGTGCTGCTGATCCTCCTGTCGTTGGTGGTCTCGTTGGTCAACCACGACCTGATGCCGCTGACGGCGTACTTCCTCTGGCTGCTCATCGCCCGGATCCTGCTCAGCTTCCGGCCGCTCTTGGTGGTCGCGACGGTTAACGCGATCGCCGGTTCCCTGGCGCTGCTGTTGGTGCCGAACGGGATGACACCGGTCCGCTGGCTGGCCGTCGCGGAGTTCCTGGTGGCCGTGCTGCTGGTGCTGTACGTCGCGGGCCGGCTCCGCAGCGCGCTGCCCTCGACGCTCAGCGAGGCGCTCCTGGCCGACCTCAAGGGTCGCCTGCAGGCCCAGGGGAAGATCCCGCCACTGCCCGAGGGCTGGCAGTCGCAGAGCGCGATGCTCGCGTCGGACGGGGTCGGCTACGCCGGCGACTTCCTCGTCGCCGACCTGCGCGACGACCGGGAGCAGCTGGAGGTGATCCTGGTCGACGTCTGCGGCAAGGGCACCGGCGCCGGACCGGCGGCGCTGCAGTTCGCGGGAGCGCTCGGCGGCCTGATCGGCGCGCTGCCGCCCGAGGAGCTGTTCCGCGCGGCCAACGACTTCCTGCTGCGTCAGAACGACGACGAGTCCTTCGCCACCGCGGTGCACCTGCTCGTCGACCTCGGGGGCGGCGGCTACCAGATCACCAGCGCCGGGCACCCGCCCGCGCTGCGCCTTGACCTGCCCAGCGGCGAGTGGCTGATCGACAACGCCCGCGGGACGGCGCTCGGAGTGCTGGCGGACCCGGAGCTGCACGTCAGCCACGGCAGGCTGTTCCCCGGCGAGGCGCTGCTCTTCTACACCGACGGCGTGGTCGAGGACCGCTCCGCGCACATCGACGTCGGGATCGCCTGGCTGCAGCGGGCCGCCCGGGAAGCGATCGGGATCGGGTTCGGCGGCGCCGCGAACCGGATCATCGGGCAGGTCGAGAGCGGGGACGACGACCGCGCGGTGCTGATCCTGAGCCGGACGGCGGTCCCGGCGCCCACCCCCTAGCGCGAGTAGAGCTCGCGGATCACGTCCTCGATGTCCGGCTCCTGCACGGACAGGTCCGCGACGTCGTACGCCGCCACCACGGCGGCCACGATCGGCGCGGCCGAGGCGTCGGCCGGGAAGCTCAGCCACTGGCGCGGACCCTCGACCCTGCGGACCGTGGCCCCCTCGACGGAGATCGGAGGTCGTTCGTCGACCAGGTCGACCACCAGGGTGCGCGCGGACCCGCCCTGCTGGTGCAGCCCGGCCAGCGTCCCGTCGTAGACCGCGGTGCCGTGGTCGATCACGATCACCCGCCGGCAGAGCGCCTCGATGTCCTGGAGGTCGTGCGTGGTGAGCAGCAGCGTGGTCCCGCGCTCGGCGTTGAGGGTGCGCAGGAACTCGCGGAGCCGGCCCTTGCTCACCACGTCGAGTCCGATGGTGGGCTCGTCGAGGTAGACGATCTCGGGGTCGTGCAGCAGCGCGGCCGTGATGTCGCCGCGCATCCGCTGGCCGAGGCTGAGCTGCCGGACCGGGATCTCCAGCAGGTCACCGAGCCCGAGCAGCTCGACGAACTCGGCCAGGTTGGCTCGGTGCCGCTCGGGGTCGGTCTTGTAGATCTTCTGGAGCAGGTCGAACGAGTCGCGCAGCGGCAGGTCCCACCACAGCGTCGTGCGCTGGCCGAAGACCACGCCGATCCGGCGGGCCAGCTGGGTGCGCTTGCGGCTGGGGTCGACGCCCGCGACGCGGATCGAGCCGGAGGTCGGCACCAGGATGCCGGTCAGCATCTTGATCGTGGTCGACTTGCCGGCGCCGTTCGGGCCGATGTAGCCCACCATCTCGCCGGCCTCGATCTCGAAGCTCAGCTGCTTCACCGCCTCGACGTCAGCCCGGCCGCGCACCCGGAAGGTGCGGGTCAGCTCGGAGACCTCGATGAGGGGCATCGGTCAGCTCCCGGTCGATCGGTATCGGCGCACACCGGTGCGCCACACGAGCATGGTCACGGCCACCATCGCCGCCGCGACGAGCGGGGACAGCCACTGGGTCCAGTCCGGGTAGCCCAGCGGGTCCTCGCGGCCCAGGACGTGCAGGCTGGGGTACCAGTTCACGAAGGCCAGCGGAATCACGAACGTCATCGCCTTGAGCACCTCGCTCGGGAAGACGGTGAGCGGGTACGACGTGACCGTGTTGCCGCCGTAGGTGAAGGCGTTGGCCACCTCGGCCGAGTCGATCGTCCAGAACTGGATGCACGCCAGCCCGATGAAGACCGCGGTGAAGATCACGGTCGCCGTGACGACCATCAGGATGGTGATCAGCACCCGCGAGGCCGTCCAGTCGACGTAGCCGCAGGCCCAGCCGAGGACCAGCGCCGCCTGGGCGATCCGGGAGAGCCGGCGCAGCGCGAACTGTTCGGCGCAGACCTGGACCAGCAGCGGGACCGGCCGGACCATCATCTGGTCCAGCCTCCCGAGCCGGATCATCTGGCCGAGCCGCTCGACCCGGCCGACGAACAGGTCCGCAAGCGCGAACGCGAGTCCGCTGCCGCCGTACAGGAAGGCGACCTCGTGCAGAGTGAAGCCGCCGAGGTCATCGACGTTCTGGAACAGGATCCAGATGCCGACGAAGTCGATGCCGGTGATGATGAACCCGCCGACCACGAGCATCCACCACGACACCGGATAGGCACGGGACGCCCGGATCCAGAGGGCGGAGATCTGGGCGTAGCGGGTCAGCGCCTCAACCACCCTGCACCACCACCTTGCGCTCGGCCACGCCGAGCAGCAGCCGGCAGCCGGCCAGCAGCACGGCCGCCCAGAGCGCCTGGAGGCCGAGGACTCCGAGCACGGCCCACCCCTCCTCCTTGCCCAGCCACAGGTCGGCCGGCGCCTGCAGGTACGACGCCCAGGGCAGCGCCCGGGCGAGGTCACCGAACCAGCCGGGGAACAGCACCAGCGGCACCGTCAGGCCGCTGAAGAACACCGCCGCCGCACTCGTGAGGACCTGGGTGCCCTGGTCGTCGAGGATCCAGAACGCCGACATGGCGACCAGGAAGCGGATGGCGAAGCTGACCAGCAGCGCCAGCGCCACGCTCACGAAGAACACCACCCAGACGAGCGGCCCGGCGGGGTAGCGCAGGTCGAAGAGCGCGGCGCCGACCAGGGTCGGTGCCAGTCCGCGGCTGAGCAGGTGGAAGGCCGCACGGCCCACGTCGGCGGCGAGGTACCAGCCGAGGATCCCGACCGGGCGGTAGAAGTCGAGCGCCACGTCACCGGTCTTGATGCGCATGGCCAGGTCGGTGGGGCTGCCACCGCCCCACATCGCGACGGTCATGATCATCGCCTGACCGATCCAGACGTAGGTGACCGCGTCGCGGACGTCGTACCCGCCGGCGTCCGGGTTCTGCTTCCAGACCGCGATGAGGACGAGCGCGTTGATGACGCCGAACACACAGTTGGTGAAGATCCCCGCCAGCGTCGCCGCGGTGTAGGTCGAGTAGCGGCGGAAGGAGCGCGTCGCGATGGCGACGTGCAAGTTCACTGACGCGAGGCTACCCGCGCCACCAGGAGGGCTGCGAGGAAGGCCCCGCAGGAGCCAAGGGTCATGTCAGCCAGGGTGTCCTCGTAGGCGGTGTCGAGCTCGGTGCCGTGCCGGATGAACGTGTACCACTCGCCGATCTCCCAGCCGAGGGCGAGCAGGCAGCCCAGACCGGCGATCAGCAGCACCTGCGCCCACCGCGGCTCCAGGTTGCGGGCGATGATCAGCCCGATGCCGGACAGCAGGAAGAACCAGTTGACGAAGTGGTTCAGGTCGTCCCACCAGACCAGGCTGTCGTAGAAGTCGAGGCTGTTGCCGGTCGTGTCGATGAGGAACCCGAGCATGATCAGCGCGAACGCGACGTACGGCGGCGTCACCTCCGGACGGCGTCGGCCCACGGCCAGCCACCAGATCGCCGGGACCAGCAGCATCATCGCCGGGTACGCCGCGAGCCGAGCGCCGAACGCCTTGTCGTCGAACCGCTCGATGCCGGGCACGAACGTCGCCACGGCGAGCTGCGCGACGGTGGCGCCGAGGACGAGCGCGGGCAGCCAGATCAGCGCGTGTCGGGAGCGGGGCACGCGCCGCATCATGCCGTCTGGCGGCGCCTAGTGCTGGTAGGTGCCGCGGATGATCGCCCGCCCAGCGGTCTTGAACGCCAGGTTGAACGAGACGACGGCGGGGGTGGCCCCGGAGTCGACGCCGAGCGACTCCTCCTTCACGGCGTGCACGACGAAGTAGTAGCGGTGCACCTGGTCGCCCTCGGGAGGCGCGGCACCCATGAAGGCGCTGGCGCCACCGTCATTGCGGCACATGAACGCGTTGCCCGGCAGGTCGGCGCCCTCCGCGCCGGCACCGGCGGGCAGCGAGGTGCAGTCGGCGGGCAGGTCGACCAGCACCCAGTGCCAGAAGCCGCTCGGCGTCGGGGCGTCGGGGTCGAAGCAGGTGACCGTGAAGCTCTTGGTCTCCTCAGGGAAGCCGGACCACGACAGCTGCGGGGACGTGTCGCCGAACTCGTTGACCTGGTCGTCCTTGAGCGGCTGGCCGTCGGTCACGTCTTCGCTGGTCACGGTGAACGACGGGACGGTGGGCAGCAGGGCGTAGGGGTCCGGGCTCACCGGGCGGTCGAGGGTCATCGAGGCTCCTTTGCACAGTCGAGGTTTCAACCAAAAGTATTCCGCGCTCTGGCGGTCGTCACCGGCGCGGTACCCCTCCGCGATGATGGACACGTGGAGCAGCCGCCGCCGTACCCCTCAGGGCTGATGCTGGCCGGTCGCCGGGTGCTGATGGTCGGAGGCGGCCACGTAGCCCAGCGCCGGGTGCCGCAGCTGATCGCGGCCGGCGCGGACGTCGTCCTCGTGTCTCCCCAGGTGACGCCGGCCGTGGAGGGGCTGGCCAGCGCCGGCGAGATCACCTGGCACCAGCGGCGGTTCGAGGACGCCGACCTCGACGGCGCCTGGTACGTCATCGCAGCCACCGACGACACCTCGGTCAACGAGGCGGTCACGGAGGGTGCCGAACGGCGCCGCATCTTCTGCGTGCGCTCGGACGACGCGACCCGGGCCAGCGCCTGGACCCCGGCGGTCGGGCGGCACGCGGGCGTGACCGTCGCGGTCCTGGGCAACCGGGAGCCGCGGCGCAGCGCCGCGGTGCGCGACGAGATCCTCGAGGGGCTGCGCGAGGGCACTATCGTCGCCCGCCACCAGCGGGACCGGTCGCCCGGCGTGGTGCTGGTCGGTGGCGGGCCGGGTGACCCCGAGCTGATCTCGGTGGCGGGGCGCAAGGCCCTGATGGAGGCGGACGTCGTGGTGGCCGACCGACTGGCCCCGCGCGAGCTGCTGGGCGAGCTGCCCGCGGACGTCGAGCTGATCGACGTCGCGAAGCTCCCCCGCGGCCGGGCGGCCCAGCAGGAGGAGATCAACCGGATCCTGGTCGACCGGGTGCGGGCCGGGAAGCGGGTGGTCCGGTTCAAGGGCGGCGACAGCTTCGTCTTCGGCCGCGGCTTCGAGGAGGTGCAGGCCTGCCGGGCCGCCGGCGTACCGGTCACGGTGGTGCCGGGGCTGACCAGCCCGATCGCCGTGCCGGCCCTGGCCGGGATCCCGGTCACGCACCGCGGCGTCGCGCACGACTTCACGGTGATCTCCGGACACGTGCCACCCGGGCACCCCAACTCGCTCACCGACTGGGACGCCGTCGCGCGGCTGCACGGCACCCTGCTGCTGATGATGGCGGTCGAGAACGCGCCCGCCATCGCGGTCGCCCTCCTGTCCGGCGGTCGCAAGCCGGACACCCCGGCCGCGGTCATCTGCGACGGCAGCATGCCGGGGGAGCGGACGGTGCTGTCGACGCTGGGCTCCCTCGCGGCCGACCTCGCCCGGGAGTCGGTACAGCCACCGGCGATCATCGTGGTCGGTGACGTCGTGGCGGTGGCCCGGCCCGAGCACTATGGCTGAGCGGGTCGAGATCGGGTCGGCTGACGACCCGCGGCTGGCCGACTACCGCGACCTGCGCGACGTGGAGCTCCGCAAGCACCTCGAGGCCGAGCACGGGCTGTTCCTGGCCGAGGGGGAGAAGGTGGTACGCCGCGCGGTGGAGGCCGGCTACCGGCCCCGCTCCTTCCTCATGGCCCCACGCTGGCTCGACGGCCTGGCCGACGTGCTCGACGCTTCTGACGCGCCCTGCTTCGTCGTCTCGGAGCAGCTCGCCGAGGAGGTCACCGGCTTCCATGTGCATCGCGGTGCGCTGGCTTCGCTGGAGCGCCACCCGCTCCCGTCGCTGGACGACGTGCTCGCAGAGGCCCGGTCCGTCCTCGTGCTGGAGGAGATCGTCGACCACACCAACGTCGGGGCGATCTTCCGTTCTGGCGCCGCGCTCGGCTTCGACGCCGTCCTGCTCGCCCCTCGCTGCGCCGACCCGCTCTATCGCCGGTCGGTCAAGGTCGCGATGGGCGCGGTTTTCGCGCTGCCCTGGACGCGCCTGCCGGACTGGCACGACGCCCTTCCGGGGCTGAGGGGGCGCGGCTTCACCACGGTGGCGCTCACCCTGGCCGACGACGCCGTCCCCGTCGAGGAGGCCGTCGCCGGAGTGGACCGGCTGGCGCTGGTGCTCGGCTCAGAGGGGCATGGACTCTCGCCGCGCTGGGAGCAGTCCGCGGACCGCCGCGCGGTCATCCCTATGGCCGGCGGCATCGACTCGCTCAACGTCGCGGCCGCCAGCGCCGTGGCCTGCTACGTGGCAGCCCGGCGCTAGACCGGGAGCTCGAAGATCGTCTCGAGGCCGTCCTCGTCGTCCCACTGCTCCCCGACCGCCACGAACGGGAGCTGCGCGACCAGCCCCAGCGAGGCGGCGTTGTCGGGCGAGACCGTGACCCGGAAGACGCGGACAGACTGATCCGAGCGGGCCCGCTCGATCATGAGCAGCAATGCGGCGCGGGCGTAGCCGCGGCGGCGATGGTCCGGGTCGACGCCGTAGCCGGCCTCGACCATGCCGTTCTCGTCCGGCGCGGCGTGGAACCCGGCCCCGCCCACGACCGCACCCGTCTCGTCGTCCACCAGAACTCCGGTCACCCACGGCAGGTCCTCCGGCACGTCGACGACCTGGCCGGCCCGGCGCTGCCAGACGCCGACCCTCTCGTCGGACACGACGTACGGCGTCAGTGCGAGTCCAGTGAGCTCGGTGGCGCCGGCCAGGTCGCGCGCTGCCAGGGCAGCCAACGCCTCGGGCGAGAGGTGGACGATGCGTACGCGCGGCGTCAGTGCTCGCGTCACTCTGCGGGCCAGTCGAGCGGGTACTCGTCGGCGGCCCGCTCCATCTCCTTCTGCAGCTTCTTGCGCTGCTTGGTCGGCAACCTGTCGCCGAAGACGGTGCCCCTGGTGTGGTCGGTCTCGTGTTGGAGGCAGCGAGCCAGCATGCCGGTGCCGCTGAACTCGACGGGTGAGCCGTCCAGGCCGGTGCCGGTGACGGTGGCGAAGTCCGGCCGAGCGCACTCGACGAACGCCCCCGGGTAGGACAGGCACCCCTCGTCGCCCTCGTCGAGCTTGCGGTCCTTGCCCTCGGGCAGCATCAGCTCGGGGTTGCAGACGACGCCGACGGTGCGCCGGCCGTCGTCGTCGGGGCAGTCGAAGACGAAGACGGCCAGGTCGACGCCGATCTGGCAGGCGGCCAGCCCGACCCCGTCGGCGGCGTACATCGTCTCGACCATGTCGGACACCAGCCGGGCCAGCTCGTCGTCGTATGCCGTCACCGGCTGCTGGACGCGGTGCATGACGTCCGCACCCCAACGCGTGATCGGCTGCACGATCCCGCCCCGGGGGAGCGGGCCGTACGGCGCGTGCTCGGTCTCGGGGGACAGGTGGGCCATGAGCAAATCCTAGGTTCTCGGAGGGCTGGCCGCCGCATCGGTCATGGGGTTATAGTGCTAGTTACCTAGAGGAATAGAGGGATCGATGATCGAGTTCCACCTGGACGGGAGGTCCGGGGTCTCGCCGTACCTCCAGCTGGTCCAGCAGGTGCGCCGTGCGCTCCGGCTCGGACTGCTCAGCGAGGGCGACCAGCTGCCGACGGTCAAGGACGTGGTGGGGCACCTCGCCATCAACCCCAACACCGTGCTCAAGGCCTACCGGGAGCTCGAGCACGAGGGGCTGGTGGCCGCGCGGCAGGGCGTGGGCACCTTCGTGACCCGGACGCTGACCGACAACACCCTCGCCGCGCACGGGCCGCTGCGGCTGAGCCTCGAGCAGTGGCTCGCCAGGGCCCGGCGCGCTGGGCTCGACGAGGAGAGCATCGAGGCGCTGTTCCTGGCCACGTTTCGTTCCGCGGTGAGCGAGGAGTCGGCGTGAACACCGTGTTGGAGGCCCGAGGCCTGGGCAAGAAGTACGGCCGCAAGTGGGCGCTGTCGGACTGCACCCTCGAGGTGCCCACCGGCCGGGTGGTCGGACTGGTCGGTCCCAACGGAGCGGGCAAGAGCACCTTCCTCAACCTGGCCGTGGGCCTGCTGACGCCCTCCGCCGGCGACATCGAGGTGCTCGGCGCGCGACCCACGGGCCGCAGCGCCCAGCGGGAGAAGGTCGGCTACGTCGGCCAGGACACCCCGACCTACGCCAACCTGAGCGTGGCGGACCACCTGCGCATCGGCGCGCACCTGAACCCCGCCTGGGACGCCGCCCTGGCCGGCGATCGCATCGAGCGGATCGGCCTCGACCCGGAGCAGCGCGCCGGCCGGCTGTCCGGTGGCCAGCGGGCCCAGCTCGCGCTCACGCTGGGCATCGCCAAGCGGCCCGAGCTGCTGCTGCTGGACGAGCCGGTGGCCAGCCTCGACCCCCTCGCCCGTCGGGAGTTCCTCCAGGACCTGTTGGAGACGGTGGCCGAGCAGGAGCTGAGCGTGGTGCTTTCCTCCCACCTCGTCTCGGACGTGGAGCGGGCGTGCGACTACCTCGTGGTGCTCGTCGACTCGCGGGTGCAGGTCGCCGGCGACATCGAGCACCTCCTCGCCACCCACCATCGGCTGACCGGCCCGCGGCGCGACGAAGGGAAGCTCCCGACGGACCAGGACGTCATCTCGGCCAGCCACACCGACCGGCAGTCGACGTACCTCGTCCGCACCGAGATGCCGATCCTCGATCCGGCCTGGGAGGTCAGCAAGCTGAACCTCGAGGACCTGGTCCTCGCCTACATGGGTCGTTCCGCGGTCGAACGCAAGCCGAACAACGCCCGTCCGAGCCTGGAGGCGCTGCGATGATCTGGCTGACCTGGCGACAGTTCCGCGGCTCGGCCGCGCTGGTCCTCGGTGCCCTCACCGTGGCGGCCGTGGCCCTGGCGGTCACGGGCCCCCAGCTCGCGGACACCCTCCGCGTCAGCGGAGAGGACTTCTTCCGCAACCTCGGCACCGACGACACCAAGAAGGCCGTGTTCATGCTCGGGACCGGGCTGGCGTACGTCGTCCCGGCGGTCATCGGCACTTTCTGGGGCGCTCCCATGATCGCCCGCGAGATCGAGGCGGGCACCTACCGCCTGGTCTGGAACCAGAGCATCACCCGGACCAAGTGGCTCGTCTCCAAGCTCGGGTTCGCGGGTCTGGCGGCCGTGGTCGCGGGCTCGATCGGTCTGCTGATGACGTGGTGGGCCGGACCCCTGGACGACGCCGTGCTGAGTGGCTTCACGGACAACAGCCCCTTCAGCGTGCCCCGCATCTTCCCCGACGTCTTCGGGGCGCGCGGCGTCGTGCCGATCGGCATGTCGGTGCTGGCCCTCGCGGTCGGCGTCGCCGCGGGACTCGTCGTACGTCGCACCGTCGCGGCGATGGCCCTCACGCTGGCGACGATCGCCGCCGTCCAGGTCGTGATGCCGGTGTTCGTTCAGGCGCACCTGATGGCCCCCGAGACGATCACCACCCCCATCACGTCGTCCAACATCAGGGGTTTCATGATGAGTGGCGAGCCGGGCGCGGCGGACCCGCAGATCGAGGTGGAGGTGGCCAGCGAGAGGCTCGGCGCCTGGACCATCGTGAACCGGACCCTGGACCCCGATGGCGACCAGATCGAGTTCCTGCCCGCCTGGGCCGAGGCGTGCGCACCGGCGCCCCAGGCGGATCCCGTCATCGTCGAGGCGTGCTTCACCAGGCTCGCCGACGAGGGATACCGGCAGGAGGTCCAGTACCACCCGGCCTCTCACTTCTGGGCGATGCAGTGGCGGGAGACGGGCCTCCTGCTGGGTCTGGCGGCACTGTTGACGGGCTTCTGCTTCTGGCGGATCCGTCGCGACCTCACCTGATCGGGGGCCCCGCTGAAGGTGTGACGCGAGGCACGCGAGGAGCTGTAGCCCGCTGTGTAACTCGGAGTTACATTTGGTGAATGTCGTTGCTTGCCAACCTTCGTCCGGGCGGGCGGCACGGGGTCGCCTCCACCGAGACGCGAGACCCGATCGGATACCTCGTCGCCGGGCTGAGCCGGCTCGCACAGACCGACCTGCTGGACCGGTTGGGGCTCCGCAAACAGGCCGAGCAGGCGGTCTTCACGGTCACCCGCAGCGGGTTCAGCACCATGACGCGGGCCGGCCGCACGTTCTCCCGGGCCGGCTCCCGCGGCAAGGACGGCGTCCGCCCGCCGGCGACGAGGGCCACCGGCCAGTTCGACCTCACGCCGACCGAGGACGAGCAGCTGCTCGTCGACGTGGTGACCGAGTTCGCCACCGAGGTGGTGCGGCCGGCCGCAGCAGAGGCGGACGCTGAGTGCGCCGCACCCAAGGAGCTGATCGAGGCCAGTCTCGAGATCGGGTTGCCGATCCTCGGGCTCCCGGAGTCGCTCGGCGGTGTCGCCGAGGAGCGCTCGGCCATGGCCGGCACCCTGGTCGCCGAGGCCCTGGCCAAGGGCGACATGGGGCTGGCCGTGGCGACGCTGGCGCCCGGCTCGGTGGCCACCGCGATCGGCCTCTGGGGGAGCGACGAGCAGCAGCAGACCTACCTCCCCGCCTTCGCGGGATCGGACGTGCCTGCCGCCGCGCTGGCGCTCACCGAGCCGCAGGTGCTCTTCGACGTCCTCTCACCCCGGACCAGCGCGGTCAGGAACGGCGACGGCTACGTCCTCAACGGCGTGAAGTCGCTGGTCCCGCGCGGTGCCGACGCCGAGCTCTTCGTGGTCGGAGCCGATCTCGACGGCCAGCCGGTGCTGTTCCTGGTCGAGTCCTCGACCGAGGGGCTGGTGATCGAGGGCGACCCGTCCATGGGCGTGCGCGCCGCCGCGCTGACCCGGCTGACGCTCACCGACGTGAAGGTCGACGAGGGTGCTGTCCTCGGCGCCACCGACGGCTCGACGTACGCCGAGTGCGTGCGGCTCGCGCGGCTGGCCTGGTGCGCGCTGGCGGTCGGCACCGGACAGGCCGTGCTCGACTACGTGACGCCGTACGTCAAGGAGCGGGAGGCGTTCGGCGAGCCCGTCGCCCACCGCCAGTCGGTGGCGTTCATGGTCGCCGACATCGCGATCGAGCTGCAGGCGATGCGGCTGCTGACCTACAAGGCAGCCGGCCGCGCGGCCGCCGGCAAGGACTTCGCCAAGGAGGTCGCGCTCGCCCGCAAGGCGTGCGCCGACCACGGCATGCGGATCGGCCTCGACGGCGTCCAGCTGCTCGGCGGCCACGGGTTCGTGAAGGAGCACCCGGTGGAGAGGTGGTACCGCGACCTCCGGGCCGTCGGCGTCATGGAAGGTGCGGTGCTCATCTGATGCCCATCAATCTCGACGACCCGAAGAAGTTCCGGACCCTGGTCGGCCAGGCGCACCAGGTCGCGATGAACATGCTGCGCCCGATCTCGCGCAAGTACGACCTCGCCGAGCACGAGTACCCCAAGGAGCTCGACATGCTCGCGGCGATGATCGACGGGCTGGCCGAGTCCGGCGCGTCCGAGGGCGCCGGTGCGGCCGGCGTCCGCCGCGACGACAACGAGGACGAGGGCGGGAACAAGAACGGCACCAACCTCGCCTCGGTCATGTCGATCCAGGAGATGTGCTGGGGCGACGTCGGGCTGCTCCTGTCGATGCCTCGGCAGGGGCTCGGCAACTCCGCGATCGCCTCCGTGGCCGACGACGAGCAGCACGCCCGCTTCGACGGTGTGTGGGCCGGCATGGCGATCACCGAGCCCGGGACCGGATCCGACTCGGCGAGCATCAGGACGACAGCGGTCCTAGACGGCGACGAGTACGTCCTCAACGGCGAGAAGATCTTCGTCACCTCCGGCGACCGCGCCGACCACATCGTGGTGTGGGCGACCCTCGACAAGGCACTCGGCCGAGCGGCGATCAAGTCGTTCGTGGTCGCCAAGGGCACGCCGGGGATGCGCGTGGAGCGGCTCGAGCACAAGCTGGGCATCCGTGCCTCCGACACCGCGACGATCATCTTCGAGAACTGCCGGGTCCCGAAGGAGAACCTGCTCGGGTCGGCCGAGGTCGACCCCAAACAGGGTTTTGCCGGCGCCATGGCGACCTTCGACAACACCCGCCCTCTGGTCGCGTCCATGGCCATCGGCTGCGCGTCGGCGGCGCTCGACCTGACCCGCGAGCTGCTCAAGGACGCCGGTGTCGAGGTCGACTACGACCGTCCGGCGTACACGCAGTCGGCGGCGGCCGCGAAGTTCCTCCAGCTCGAGTCCGACCTCGAGGGCGCCAGGCTGCTGATGCTCCAGGCCGCCTGGATGGCCGACAACCGCCAGCCCAACTCGCTCGAGGCCTCGATGGCCAAGGCGAAGGCCGGCCGGGTCGGCTCAGACGTGACCCTGTCCTGCGTGGAGCTGTGCGGCGCGGTCGGCTTCAGCGAGGGCGAGCTGCTGGAGAAGTGGGCTCGTGACTCCAAGATCCTGGACATCTTCGAGGGCACCCAGCAGATCCAGCAGCTGATCGTGGCCCGGCGGATCCTGGGGCTGTCGAGCGCGGAGCTCAAGTAGCTCGCTAGCGGTGGGTAAGACGCCGGCGTCGCTCGTCGTCCCGTCTGAGGTCGCGGTCGAGCCTTCGGTCGCCGTGGTAGAGGATGGCGGCCCAGTCCACGGGCTGGTCGCCCGCCGGGACCGGCTTGACGGCCTTCGGCTCGCGTTCGGGAACGTACAACCAGTTCACCACCGCCATCGTCATGTCGACGACCGAGTTGCCGATGCCGATGCAGGCCCTGATGGCCATCGCCGCCAGGAACGCGTTGAAGAGCGCGAACGCGAGGTTGCCCCAGTTGTCGTGCTGGTAGCTACGCCAGACCGTGACCAGCGAGTAGCCCACGATCAGGTAGGGCACCGCAACGTGCAGCCCTGGCGCTGCCGTGCGGTTGCGCACCTTGGGTGTGCGGGCGAAGGGGATCTTCTCACCGGTGAACGCCTGCTGGATCGACTTGAGGACACCGGCGAGGTTGACGAAGAGCAGGATGAGGTTGAACCCGTAGATCCGGAAGACGTCGAGATAGCGGTGGCCGCACAGCTTCAGGTCGCTGGCCATTGCGATGAAGTAGGGCAGCGCGGCCCCGACCACCAATGGGCTCAGCAGCCGGCCGTCGTAGGGGTAGAACAGGAGGAGCAGCAGACTCAGGCTCGCCCAGGTGATCGAGGCCATGTAGTTGGTGCGCAACGTCCACTCGCCGAGCGTCACGTTGTTTCCCGCTCTTGCCCGGGCCCCGCGCTGGTGCCAGAGCTTCGGCAGGATCAACAGCCCGCCGTTGGCCCACCGTCGCCGCTGCACCACCAGCGACCCGAAGTCCGGGGGCGTCGCGCTGTAGCTGAGCCGCTCGGGGTAGTTGACCAGGTCCCAGCCCGCGGCGGCCAGGTCGACACTCGACTCGGTGTCCTCGATGACCGTGCGGTCCTGGATGTAGGTGCGTACCTCGTGGCCGCCGATCGTCTCCACCTGCACGATGTCGTCGAGGGCCCGACGTCGGATCACCGCGTTGGCGCCGACCCAGAAGGTGGCGCCGTAGTAGGTCATCCCCTGGTGGAGGATGTGCTGGATGTCGGTGGTCGCACCGGCGATCCGCTCGATCCGGGTCGGGGCGCCGCGATAGGACGAGTACGGCGTCTGGGTGATCGCGACGTGGTCGTTCTCGGGTTGCTCGAGGAAGTAGACCAGGCGCAGGCAGTAGTCGCGCAGGAGCTGGGAGTCCGCATCGAGGGTCAGGACGTACTCCGGTCCGTCGATCACGAGATCGGCGGGCTCCCGCGGCTCGTCCTCGGCGAGACACACCAGCACGGTGCCCTCCGCCGACTCCACCGGCCGCCAGGTGGCACCCATGAGCCCGAGATAGGCGTTGATGTTCATCGCCTTGTTGGCCTCGTGCGACAGCGAGGCGTACTGCTTCCGTTCGAAGGTGCCGGTCGTGGCCCCGAATATCCACATGAGCCGTCGGTGGAGCTCCCTGACCCGCTCACTGCCGATCGACCCCTTGGCCTCGACGAGGGACTCGAGCCCCAGCAGCGTGAGTCGCAGCTCGCTGGCCAACCCCATCACGACCTGGTCGACGAAGAACTCCGTGACGTGGTCGTGCACGTCCTCGCCCTCCGCCAGCTCCTCCAGCCACTCGGCCGCAGCGAGATAGGCGCTGGCCAGTGCCTGGACGACTTCGAGCGGCGCGTGCGGACCCGCTGCCTCCAGCTGCTCGACGGCCCGATCGTGCGCGGCCCGCGCCGCGGCGTACGGCTCGGCCAGCCGGTCCGTGATCTCGCCGGCCAGGGCTCGGGTCGCGTCCAGCTGGGAGCGGACCGCAGGATCGGACGGGAAGGGCGGGTCGTCGACCAGCAGCACGACGCGTAGGTCCGGATACTCCTGGAGCGCCGCGCTCCACATCGTGAGCCGAACGATGTCCGGCTCCTCGGCGTACGACGGGATCAGGACGGTCAAGGCGCCGTGGGCTTCTGTGAAGTGCGCGTCGAGCAGGCCGCGCGGCACCCGCTGGTGCTCCCGGAACCGCCTGAGCGCGCCCTGGCGTGCCACCAGGTACATCAGCGCCGAGAACGTGAGGACGGTGACGACGAGGAGGTAGGAGATGGCCTCCATGGTGAAACGGAAGCCTCCGACGTCGTTCAGGAAGCGTCGGAAGATGGTCGAGACGAGGTAGGCGAACCAGAACAGCACGGTGGCGGCGATCGCGATCCGGCCCCACGTGAGCTTCGAGGCGCTGGGTCGGACGTGCACGATCGGCATCGGCTCGGCGCGCTTCTCCGCACCCCACTGACGGCGACGCGGCGCCGGCGCGGCGGACACGTGCTTTGCCACACGCGCCCTCCTCTGTGTGCTCGCGATGGAACAGCAGCCTAGATCGGGCTCAGGCGTACCGGGGGCGAGACGGGCGGATTGGTGGCACGATCAGCAGGTCGTTGTGCCGCATGGATAGGAGTCGGATGTCGCTGGTCGAAGGGCGACATCTGTCGTTGTCACGGCTCGGGCTGTTGCTGTTCGTGGTGGCCGCCGTCGTCTTCGCCCTCCTGCAGGGGTGGCGCTGGTTCCAGGACACCCGCGCCTCAGCCACCCAGGGGGCCTTCTTCGCGCCGTACGTCGACGTGACCGCCACACCTTCGGTGCAGTTCGAGAAGAGCCCGACTGGTGCGGGCCCCAACGTCGTCCTCGCCTTCGTGGTGGCTGATCCGGAGGATCCCTGCCAGCCCTCATGGGGTGGCGCCTACAGCCTTGATGAAGCGGAGAGCCAGCTCGACCTCGACCGTCGGGTCGCCCGAGTGCGACAGCTCGGGGGCACACCAATCGTGTCGTTCGGAGGCCAGGCGAACACCGAGCTCTCCGTGGCGTGCGCCACCGACGTCTACGTCGCCTACCGGGCTGTCGTGGACCGCTACGACCTCCGGGTCATCGATCTCGACATCGAGGGTGACGCCCTGGCCGACACGGCCGCGAACGCCAGGCGTGCCGAGGCGATCGCGCAGCTCCAGGAGCAGCAGAAGCTCGATGTCTGGGTGACCCTGCCCGTCTCACCCGACGGCCTCACGGCCGACGGCGAGCGGCTGGTTGCGTCGATGCTCGACGCGGGAGTTGAGCTGACCGGAGTCAACGCGATGACGATGAACTACGGCGAGAGCAAACCCGCCCGCAGCTCGATGGCGGACGCGTCGATCGATGCGCTCGAGAGCACGCACGACCAGGTCGCGTCGCTGTTCGCCGCCGCTGGGCAACGGCTCACCCCGAAGCAGGTCTGGCACCGGATCGGCGCCACTCCGATGATCGGTCAGAACGACGTGGCGGGCGAGGTGTTGGGCGTCGGCGACGCCGAACAGCTCAACACCTTCGCCCGGGACAACGACCTGGGTCGGCTCTCCCTGTGGTCGATGAACAGAGACCGTGCCTGCAGCACCAACTACCCCGACGTCACCATCGTGTCCGACGCGTGCAGCGGGGTGGCCCAGGAGACAGACGGCTTCTCCGCCGTGCTGGGCGCGTCGTTCGACGGCGTCCCGGAGTCCGCTTCGACATCGACGACCGCCGTCCCCACCGCCGTCACGAGTGATGACCCGGCCACCAGTCCCTACCCGATCTGGACCGAGGACGGCATCTACGTCGCCGAGGAGCGCGTGGTGTGGCGCAAGAACGTCTACGCCGCGAAGTGGTGGACGTCGGGCGAGCAACCGGACGACCCGACGATCGCCGAGTCCGCGTCGGCGTGGGAGCTGATCGGACCGGTCCTGCCGGGCGAGACCCCCCGGCCTTCCCCGACGGTCGCGGTGGGCACCTACCCCGAGTGGGACAGCGATCTGGTGTATCAAAAGGGCGACCACGTGCGGTTCGACGGCCTCGCCTTCGTCGCTCAGTGGTGGACCCAGGGCGACCCGCCCGACGCGAGGTCCACGGCGGACGAGCCCTCACCCTGGCGCATGCTCACGCTGGACGAGGTCGCCCAGCTCTCCCCGGAGCAGTGACCTGTCGAGGCCTGTGCCTCACCGAAGCAGCGGTGCCAGCCGCTCGACCTCGTCCGGGCCCTCCAGGTCGGCAAGGCCCAGGAACACCGTGTCCACACCGAGGTCGGCCAGCCCGCCCCACCGGTCGCGCTGGTCGGCGGCCGTGCCCGCGTGCGTGCGCTCGGCGTACGCCGCGGCTGCGGTCCGGCCGCGAAGCCGCTCGACCCGCGCCCAGGCGTCCTCGCGGTCGGTGCCGACCGTGGGCAGGTCGAGGACGGTGATCCGCACCGTGTCGGAGTGCCGGCGCAGCGTGGCGACGTGCTCGTCCAGTCTCGGGCGTGCCGAGGGGACGTTGGCCGCGTCGCCCAGCGTGGCCGCGATCCGCAGCAGGCGCTGCCCGGTCCCGCCCACGATCACCGGGACGTCGCCGACCGGCCGCGGGTAGCAGGTCGTCTCGGGGAGGCTGACCCGCGTGCCGTCGTACGCCTTGGTGCCGGCCGCCCACAGCGCCTTCATCGTCTCGATGCCTCGTTCGAGGTCGTCGAGCCGCTGCTTCGGCGGCGGGAAGTCCAGGCCGTACGCAGCGTGCTCGCGCTCCCACCAGCCGGCGCCGACACCCACGAAGGCCCGGCCACCGGTCAGCACGTCGAGCGTGGCGGCCGCCTTGGCCGTGATGCCGGGCGCCCGGAACGTCACCGGCGTGACCAGGGTGCCCAGCTCGAGGCCGGTGCCGAGGCCGGCCACCGCGCCGAGGGTGACCCACGGCTCGGGGATCGAGGCCCAGGCCCGGTCCACCTGTGGGATCTGGATGAGGTGGTCCATCACCGACAGCCCGGCGAACCCGGCCTCGTCGGCGGCCCGGGCCACGCCGGTCAGCCAGGTCAAGGGATCCTCGCCCCACGGGAACCGGCTCACCTGGAGCACCACCTTCAGCCCCTGCGACGTGCGCCGCTCCTCGCCGGCCGGGGCGGTCTCGGGGGCGACCGCGTGGTTGTCGGCCGGCTCGTCCGAGCGAACCGTGTGCACCACGTCCCAGCCCTCGAGCTCCAGCTGCGGGACCAGTGCGCGGTGCCGCTTGAGCTGGCCGGCCAGGGTCGGCGCCGGCACCGGCCGGTCCCGGGCGGTGTTGCGGCGCCGGCACTCGGCATCCGGCGTGTCCATCACCACGGCCACGGCGGGCAGCCCGACCTCTCGCGCCCGGGCCAGCCAGCGCCGGCGCCGGTCCTCGTCGGTGCCGAGGGTGTCGACGACGGTGGTCAGCCCGCGGCCGGTGCGGGCGGTCACCACGCGCTCGAGCAGGTCGAAGGCGTCCGCGGTGGCGTCGAGGTCGTGCGGCCCGCTGCCGACCACCCCGCGCAGGGCATCGGAGGACACGACCTCGTCGCGGCGGTAGCGGCCCTCCGCCCACGTGGACTTCCCCGAGCCGGACGGGCCGACGAGGACGACGAGCGCCGGGTCGGGGAGCGTCACAACCCGACTATGGCCGAACTATGGCCGAACTATGGCGTGCTGGGCCGCGGAGGCGGCAGCTTCGCGCCGGGAACGCTCTTGGGCCTGGCCGGCCGGGCGGGCTTCGCCGTCGGCCGGGGCGGGCCGATGTTGCGAGCCACGGCGGCAGGTGACGGGTTGCTGCTCGGCGCCGGTTCGGGCTGCGGCTGGGCCACGTCTTTGCGCTTCGAAGGCGTGAACGTCGTCGGGCTGCTGCGATCGGGGCGGCGCATCCTCGACACGACCTTGTCGCTGAGGCGTCCGAGCGGCGGGCCGGCCAGCGTGACGACCCGGTCCGCGGTGCCACGACCGAGCCGCAGGCCGGTGCTGACGCCGCGGGTGAGGATCGTGCGCGGGTCCATCTCAGCCCTCGCTCTCGGTCGAGGGCGCGGACTTCTTGGCCGGGCCCTTCTTCGCCGCGGGCTTCTTCGCGGTGGCCTTCTTGGCTGCGGTCTTCTTGGCTGCGGTCTTCTTGGCTGCGGGCTTCTTGGCGGCGGGTTTCTTGGCCGGAGCCTTCTTCTCTACAGCCTTCTTCGCTGGAGCCTTCTTCGCAGGGGGCGCCGCCGCCTGTTCCGGCGCCGCCGGCCGGTTCGGAGCACCGTGGCGCGCCGTCGATCCCTTCCGCCCGCCCATCTTGGAGGTCACGGCGCCCACTGCGGCGGCGGCCTGGCCAACCGCCGTACCGGCGACCTTCTTGCCGGCACCGACGGGGTCCTTCACGGTCTTGCTGACCGTGTCGACCACGGTCGCGACGGCGACGTCCGCGACGACCTTGATGGTGCCGAGCGGGTTCTTAGGGGCCACTGACGTGTCCTTCCGGAGCGGGGGCAACGGACTCGAGCCGAGTCAACCACGGAACGCAAGCCGTCAGGAGACCGTCCGGAACGGGTCGTGCTCGGCGAGGATCTTGTCCACGCGGGCCTGGTCGAGGCGGGTGACGACCGACTGCGTCTCCTGGGCGTCGCGGATGCACTTGGCGAGCGTGAAGGACGAGGTGGTCAGGTAGAGGGTCCCGAGACCGAGGAAGGCCCGGACCCACGGGTCGACGGGCAGGTACAGGACCGCGAAGAGCATCGCGAGGAGCGCGATGGCGAAGGAGATGCCGGCCTGGGCGAAGAAGGCGGCGGTGTTGCGGGCGGAGTTCGGAGTGTTCGTCATGCCGAGAACTGTCGCGGCGGCACCGGGTCGGCCACACCTGGTGGAGTACGCGGATCTGCCGAGTACGGGTACTCAACAGTCGTGGCCACGAAACGCGAACGAGACCGTGCCGAGCTGATCGTGTCGACGCTGGAGGACGCCTTCGCACCGCTGATGGAGGCGGATCCGGCCGCCTTCCGTGGCAAGTTCCGCAAGATGGCCTCGGACCCGCACGCGTTCTACCGCGGCAGTGCCTGCGTCTTCTACGCCGACGTGACCGGCGCCGAGGACCCGTTCTCGGACGAGGACAGCGGACGGATCTGGGTGCACGGCGACCTGCACGTCGAGAACTTCGGCACCTATCTGAACTCCGACGGGATCCTGGTCTTCGACGTCAACGACTTCGACGAGGCCTACCTCGGCCACTTCACGTGGGACCTGCAGCGCTTCGCTGCGTCGCTGGCCCTTGTGGGGTGGCAGAAGGCGCTGCCCGAGGAGGACGTACGCCGGCTGATCGGGCGCTACGTGCGTGCCTACCTGTCCCAGGTCGACGAGTACGAGGACAGTGAGGACGACGACGACTTCGCCTTGCACCTGGCCAACACCGACGGTCCGGTCCACACCGCGCTCGTCGCGGCTCGGCGGATGCGTCGGGCGGACCTGCTGTCGGAGTGGACGCTGCGCGAGGGCGGGGACCGGTGGTTCCGCGAGGACGAGACCACTCGTCGACTCGGGAAGCGGGAGCGGGCCGAGGTTGAGTCGGCCTACGCGGCCTACCTGGAGACCATCCCGCGCTCGAAGCGGTCGCAGCGCGCGATCTTCTACGACCTGCGTGACCTGATCGGGAAGACCGGATTCGGCATCGGCTCGGCCGGGCTGCCGGCGTACAACCTGCTGATCGAGGGCGTCAGCCAGGCCCTCGACAACGACGTCGTGCTGTCGATGAAGCAGGCCAACGTGCCTGCGGTGAGCCGCTTCGTCGACAGCGGCGCCGTAGAGAAGTACTTCGAGCACGAGGGTCACCGCACCGCCGTGAGCCAGCGGGCGCTCCAGAAGCACACCGACCCGCTGCTGGGCCACACGGAGCTCGACGGCGTGGGCTACGTCGTCTCAGAGATCTCGCCGTACGAAGTGGACCTCGACTGGGGCAACCTCACCGAGCCCGCCGAGATCGCGGCCGTGGTCGAGCTGCTCGGCCGCGCCACCGCCAAGATCCACTGCGCCTCCGACGAGGACAGCGACGAGGACCTGGTGGACTTCCAGGTCGAGTCGGCGATCCGGAGGTCGCTGCACCGGCGGCGCAAGGAGTTCACGGGCTGGGTGACCGACTTCGCCCTGGAGTACGCCGCGCGGGTGCGGGCCGACCACGCCCTCTTCGTGGAGGCGTTCCGTGACGGCCGGGTGGGGGTGTCGGCGACGCGCTAGCCGGTCTCGACGCTGGCGCCCGACGATGGTGTGGCGACCAGGTGCACGGGGGAGCGGAACCCCTCCAGCACGAACGCCGCGTCGATGGCTCGCGTGACCGCCTCGACCCGCTCGTCGGGCACCACCGCAACGCTGGACCCGCCGAAGCCGCCGCCGGTCATCCGGGCCGCGACGGCGCCGGCCTGGACCGCGATCGCCACGGCGCAGTCGAGCTCGGGGCAGGAGATCTCGAAGTCGTCGCGCATCGAGCGGTGCGAGGCGTCGAAGAGCGCGCCGACCTCGTCCCACCGCCCGTCGCCCAGCGCGGCCACGGTGTCGGTGACGCGCTGGGTCTCGGTGACCACGTGCCGGGCGCGGCGCCCCACCCGCTCGTCGGTGAGCGTCTCGACGAGCTCGAGAGTCGCCGTACGCAGGGACGGCAGGCCGAGCTCCCGGGCCGCGCTCTCGCAGTCGGCGCGCCGGGACCCGTAGCCGCCGTCGGTGAGGGAGTGGCTGACGCGGGTGTCGGTGACGAGCAGCGAGTGGTCGGCCAGGTCGAGCGGGACCACGGTTCGTTCGTGGGAGTCGAAGTCGATGAGCAGCGCGGCACCCTCTGTCCCGTGCACCGCGATCGTCTGGTCCATCCCGCCCGTGGGTGCGCCGACGACTTCGGTCTCCGCCCGGATCGAGGCGTCCACGAGGCGGTCGCGCACGTCGTCGGTCAGCTCTACGCCGACGAGGTCGAGCAGGGCGGTCCCGACCGAGCACTCGAGCGCCGCGGACGACGACAGTCCGGCGCCGAGCGGCACGCGGCTGTCGACGAGCAGGTCCACGCCCGGCACCGCGTAGCCGGCCTCGCGGAGCGCCCAGACCACCCCCACCGCGTAGCCGGCCCAGCCGTCGACCGAGCCCGGGCCGAGCTGGCCCAGCGTTCCCTCCCACACCTCCTCCTGCTGGAGGCTGACGACCCGGACCAGCTCGTCGGCGCGCGCCCGAGCCCCGGCGTACGTCGCGTGCGGGAGCGCGACCGGGAGCACCAGGCCGGCGTTGTAGTCGGTGTGCTCGCCGATCAGGTTCACCCGTCCGGGCGCGCGGGCGACCGAGGTGGGCGGCTCGCCGTACCGGTCCGCGAACGCGGCCCGCGTTGTGGCTGAGAGCGCAGCCGGTTCGCCCGGGTCGAGGAGAGCCACGAATCTCACACTAGGGGTCAGCCACGCCAGCGCAGGTCTGCGACCACGGCCCGGTGGTCTGAGGGATGGAGGCCTCCGACCGGCTCGCCAGCGAGTTGCACGCCCTCCACCAGCACGTGCTGGTCCTCGCGTCCGGGACGGAAGAAGATGTGGTCGATGCGCTGGTCGACCATCTGGGGTCCGGCCTCCAACGGCGCGGAGGGATGGGTCGACGGCAGCGTCACGGCGTCGGCCGCCCCCTGGCCGGCGCTCCAGGCGTCGGTCAGCACATCCCGCACCGGCCGCAGGACCGGGGAGTCAACCGCCGCGTTCAGGTCGCCCATCAGCAGCACCGGACACGCGCCGTCGAGGCCGGGGTCCGTGGCCAGGTTGGCCAAGCAGGTCCCCTGCGCAATGCGATCGTCAGTGTAGGGAACCCCGTAGTCGAGGCAGGCCGCCACGATGGGCAGCGGCCCGGTCGGATGGTCGACACGAGCGGTCAGGGCGACCGGATCCCAGCTGCGGTGGCGTGCTGGCAGCACCGTGGGCTCGGAGTCGAGGATCGGCCACCGGCTCAGCACCGCGATCCCAAGGTCGATCCCGACCCAGTCGGCCTCCTCCGGATCCTGCGGGGCGGGAGGATATGACGGCGAGGCGAACACCGCGTGCAACCCCAGAGCTTCCGCCAGCTCGTCCGCCTGGGTCGTCTCATCGCCGGCCCAGACCTCCTGCAGCGCCACGACGTCGGGACGAAACCGCTCCAAGGTCGCCCGGATGCCCGGCTGCCGATCACGCCAGCGTGGCCCGAACCGCCACCAGACGTTCCACGTCATTGCCCGGACCTTGCTGTCGGCCATCGGCAGCCTCCGTTCCGTTCAGGTGCGCGAGCTGCGCTCGCTCCGCCCGCGCACGATCCCGATGAACGTCTGTACCCGCGGGTCGTCGTTGTCGACCAACCAGGCCAGCCCGACGGTCGTGGACGGCAGATCGGTGACGGTTCGGTAGGTGACGTCCTTGCGGCTGTGCAGCCGGGCCACCGACATCGGTACGACGAGGACGCCGGTGCCCGCAGCCACTGTCTCGACCGCTTCGCGGACGGTGAGCCCGGTCCAGTCCTGGTGCTCGCCCGCCAGGTCCTCGGTGGTCACCTCGTCGAGCAGGGTGAGCTCGTTCTCGACGTTCAGCACCGCCACGGGGAGCTCCTCGTAGAGCGGGATCACGTGCAGTCCGTCGCGGTCCACCGGCAGCCGGACCAGTGCCACGTCGACTGCACCGGTCCGGACGCCGTGCTCCTGGATGTCCTCGGTGACCGGCACCAGCTCGATCGGCTCGCGCTGCCGCTCACGCCAGGTGCCGGCCCACTTGTCCGGCGTCGCGCCGGTGACGAAGCCGAGGCGGAAGGTCACCCGCGAACGTCGAACCGGTCGGCGTCCATGACCTTGGCCCAGGCGGCCACGAAGTCGCCGACAAACTTCTGCTCGGCGTCCGCGCTGGCGTAGACCTCGGAGATGGCACGCAGCTGGGAGTTGGACCCGAACACGAGGTCGACGTCCGTCGCCGTCCACTTGACCTCACCGCTGGCGAGGTCGCGGATCTCGTAGACGTTCTCGGCCGACTCCGAGGTCTTCCACTCCGTGCCGGGGGCGAGGAGGTTGACGAAGAAGTCGTTGGTGAGCGTCCCAACCTTGTCGGTGAGGAGGCCGTGCTGTACGCCGCCAGTGTTGGCGCCCAGGGCCCGCAGGCCCCCGACGAGAACCGTCATTTCCGGTGCGGAGAGGCCGAGCGTGTAGGCCTTGTCGACCAGCAGCGTCTCCGGCTGCTGCTTCTCGCCGGCCCGCAGGTAGTTGCGGAACCCGTCGGCCCGCGGCTCGAGGACCGCGAACGACTCGACGTCGGTCTGCTCCTGGCTGGCGTCGGTACGACCCGGGGTGAAGGGAACGGGCACGTCGTGGCCGGCGTCCTTCGCCGCCTTCTCGACCGCCGCGGAGCCCGCGAGGACGATGAGGTCCGCGAGTGAGACCTGCGCGCCGCCCGCGCCGTTGAACTCGGCCCGGACCTCGTCGAGCTTGGCGAGCACGGAGGCCAGCTCGGTCGGCTCGTTGGCCTCCCAGTCCTTCTGGGGGGCGAGGCGGATGCGGGCGCCGTTGGCGCCGCCACGCTTGTCGGTGCCGCGGAAAATGGAAGCCGACGCCCACGCCGTGCGCACGAGCTGATCGACGGTCAGCCCCGAGTCGAGCACCTTGGCCTTGAGTGCGGCGACGTCCTGCTCCGAGACGAGGGCACCCTCGTGGGCCGGGACCGGGTCCTGCCACAGCTGGGGCTCCGCGACCTGGGTGCCGAGGTAGCGAGTGACTGGACCCATGTCGCGGTGCAGCAGCTTGTACCAGGCCTTGGCGAAGGCGAGGCGGAACGTGTCGAGGTCCTCGTGGAAGCGGCGCGAGATCTTCTCGTACTCCGGATCCATGCGGAGTGCGAGGTCGGTGGTCAGCATCGTGGGCTTGCGCTTGTTGGGCGTGCCGTCCGGGTCGGGGATGGTCGCCTCGGCGTCCTTGGCCACCCACTGGTGGGCGCCGGCCGGGCTCTCCTCGAGCTCCCACTCGTGGCCGAAGAGGTTGTCGAAGAAGCCGTTGCCCCACTGGGTCGGGGTGCTGGTCCAGGTGACCTCGAGGCCGGACGTGATCGCGTCGGCGCCCTTGCCCGAGCCGTAGGTGCTCTGCCAGCCCAGCCCCTGCCCGATGACCGGGCAGCCCTCCGGCTCGAGTCCGACGTAGTCGCCGGACGCGGCACCGTGGGTCTTGCCGAACGAGTGGCCGCCGGCGATCAGGGCGACGGTCTCCTCGTCGTTCATCGCCATCCGCTTGAACGTCTCGCGGATGTCGTGGGCCGCCTTGAGCGGGTCGGGCTCGCCGTTCGGACCCTCGGGGTTGACGTAGATCAGCCCCATCTGGACGGCGCCCAGCGTGTCGGAGAGCTCGCGGTCGCCGCCGTAGCGCTCGTCGCCGAGCCACGTGTCCTCCGGTCCCCAGAAGATCTCCTCGGGCTCCCAGATGTCCTCGCGGCCGAAGCCGAAGCCGAAGGTCTCGAAGCCCATGTCCTCGAGCGCCACGTTGCCGGCGAGGACCAGGAGGTCGGCCCACGAGATCTTCTGGCCGTGCTTCTGCTTGACCGGCCAGAGCAGTCGGCGAGCCTTGTCGAGGTTCGCGTTGTCCGGCCAGCTGTTGAGCGGTGCGAACCGCTGGCTGCCGTCACCGGCGCCACCACGCCCGTCCTCGATCCGGTAGGTGCCGGCGGCGTGCCAGCTGAGCCGGATCATCAGGCCGCCGTAGTGCCCGAAGTCGGCCGGCCACCAGTCCTGCGAGGTGTTCAGCACCTGCTTGATGTCCTGCTTGAGCTCCTCGACGTCCAGCTCGGCGAACGTCTCGGCGTAGCTGAAGCCCTCGCCCAGGGGGTTGCCCCTGGGCGAGTGCTGGTGCAGCGGGCCGAGGTTGAGCTGATTGGGCCACCAGTCCTGGTTGCTGTGCGGCCGGCCACCCTTGGCGGTGGGGGCGTCGATTGCCGGGTTCTCGCTCTCGGACATGGTGGGTCCTTCTCCTGTCGTCGACTTCTGGTTGTCAGTTTGCTGGTGTTGCGGCACACGAGGGGCAGGTGCCCCAGTAGATGACCTCGGCCTCGTCGATCAGGAAGCCGTTGCTCTCGGACGCGGTCAGGCACGGTGCATCGCCGACGGCGCAGTCGACGTCGGCGATGGCGCCGCAGCTGCGGCAGACCACGTGATGGTGGTTGTCGCCGACCCGGCCCTCGTAGCGCGCGACCGTGCCGAGCGGCTGGATCTTCCTGATCAGCCCGGCCTCGGTGAGCACCTTGAGCACGTCGTAGACGGCCTGGTGGCTGATGTCGCCGGTCTCCGCGCGTACGGCGTTGATGAGCGAGTCGGTGTCGCCGTGCGGAAGTCGCCGGACGGCGTCCAGCACCGCCACTCGCTGCGACGTCACGCGCAGCCCCACATCACGGAGCGTCTGCTCGTGGTGCGCGGGGGAGGTCACCCCTGCACTCAATCGCATTTACTTGAATGATTCAAGACTTGTCGAGCACTGCTCGGCCGTCCATCGGTGACAACCAGGCGGGGAGCTGGGCGATGGACCCGCCGTACGCCCTGGTCGCCGGCGACCTCCAGGCCCGGGCCGCCTCACGTGACTTCTGGTGAGGCGGCCCTTCCTTCACCAGCGCGTCACGTGCAGGGCCGGACCGGGGCGCCGTTCAGCGTGTTGCCGCTCTGCTCGGCCGGCTTCGACGAGGAGTCCTGGGCCATGCACAGCCCCCACTTGACGTCGCCACCCAGCTTGTTGCCGTCGAGGATGACTCCGGCGTCGTTCGCGCCGCCGAGCATGACGTTGAAGGCGCCGCCGAGCAGCCAGTTGTTCACGACTCGGGCGTTGGAGTAGCCGCCGTTGTCGTTCTCGAGGTAGACCGCGGCGTTGAACTCCGGGTTGTAGGGGCCTAGATCGAAGGTGTTGCACTCCACCAGCACGTTGGAGGCGCCCCGGACCTGCAGCGCGTCGTAGTGGGAGTTCGCGACCGACGGGTCGTGGACGTAGTTACCGCGGATCGTGACGGTGTCCACGTAGGCGCCCTGGTCAGAGGTGACATGGAAGGTGTCTTCGCCGCTGTCGTTGATCATGTTGTTGCCTTCGATCAATGCGCCGTTGGCCGAGGACACGGTGACGCCCTTGCCGCTGACGTGGCTCACGACAGCGTTGTCGCCTCCGGGGTGGATGTAGATGATCCCGTTGGAGCGGCTGTTTCGGACGACGACGTTCGGTGCGGTGATCACGATGTTGCCGTTGATCTGCTTGTTCTCCACGACCGTGCCGGGTGTGTCGATGACCCGCGGTCCGTTGTAGGCAGCGAGGGTGCCGGTGGCCCCGGTGTTGGTGGCGTTGGGCTGGACGCACCCACTGGGATTCGGCGGGGGAGTAGCCGTGGGAGACGGGCTCGACGTGGGGCTGGGCGTGGGGGCGACGGTGGGCGTCGGAGCGTCCGAAGTTGTGCTCGTCGGGCTCGGACTGCTGGTGGCGGTGGGCGTCGGGCTCGTCGTAGGCGAAGCTGTGACGGTGACCGTGACCGGCGGTGGCTTCGGGACGGTGCACACCACGGAGATCTGCTGTTCGGTGCCCAGGTCCGTGACCTGGGGGTCGGCCGCGCAGGCGACCTGCACGTTCTCCGCTCCGGTCGTCGCGGCGGCTCCGGCCGTCGCGGCTGTCCCGACCTGTCCGGTCGAGGCCGCGCCGGCTGGTCGGGTCGCCTGCGCCACGGCTGCGACACCGCCGCAGATCATGGCAACTGCCGCCAGGGAGATGAGAGCACGCTTGAACATGAGGACCTTTCGTCGGGGGATCGACAGGTGAACTGGCGCATCGACTCAAGCACGCCTGGTGACCAGGAACCCGCGGTTACTCACGAGTAGCGCGATATATCCCCAATGGAGGGGTTGTCGACGCCTGCTGATTTGACAACTGGCGATCGGCGACGATCACCGGCGCTGGCCATCTCACGGTGTCCGAGGGGGGACTTGAACCCCCACGCCCGTTAAAGGGCACTAGCACCTCAAGCTAGCGCGTCTGCCAATTCCGCCACCCGGACGAGTGCGCCCGGAACGATAGCAAAGAAGCACCCCGGCTTCCGCATCGCGGAGGGCGGTACGACGGGGGTCCGTGACATGCTCGGGGGCATGGCCGAGGCTCAGTCCGACGAGGGGAACCAGACCGAGGTCGTGGACCTGTGTCGCGACCTGATCCGGATCGACACCAGCAACTTCGGAGACGACTCCGGGCCGGGGGAGCGCAAGGCGGCCGAGTACGTCGCGGGGCTGCTCGAGGAGGTCGGGATCGAGACCCGCCTCTATGAGTCCGACCCCGGCCGGACGTCGGTCATGGCGCGCTGGGGAGGCGAGGAGGGCGACGGGCTGCTGCTGCACGGCCACCTCGACGTGGTGCCCGCCGAGGCGAGCGACTGGAAGCTGGACCCGTTCTCCGGCGAGATCGAGGACGGCTACCTCTGGGGCCGCGGGGCCGTGGACATGAAGGACTTCGACGCGATGCTGCTGACCGTTGTCAGGCAGCGCCAGCGGGAGGGCCGGATCCCGAAGCGGCCGATCACGCTCTGCTTCACCGCCGACGAGGAGGCGGGCGGGCACAGGGGCGCCGAGGTGCTGATCAACGAGCACGAGAAGGAGTTCGAGGGCGTCACGGACGCGGTGGGCGAGGTCGGTGGCTTCAGCACGACCGTGCGCGGCCGGAGGATCTATCTGATCGAGGCCGCCGAGAAGGGCATGGCCTGGATGAAGCTGACCGCCCGGGGCCGCGCCGGCCACGGGTCGATGGTCAACCCCGACAACGCCGTGGCCCGGCTGAGCGCCGCGGTCGCACGACTGGGCGCCTACGAGTGGCCGATCCGGCTGACGCCGACCATGGAGGTGCTGCTCGGCACCGTGGCGGAGCTCGCCGGCACCGAGGTGACCCCCGACAACGCCCGGGCGCTGGTCGACGAGTTCGGCGGCGCCGCCCGGATGCTCGGGGCGGTGATCAGCAACACCACGAACCCCACGATGCTGTCGGCCGGCTACAAGGTCAACGTCGTCCCCACCACGGCGATCGCGCACGTGGACGCGCGCTCGTTGCCGGGCCATGAGGACGAGTTCTTCGACACCCTGAGCGAGCTCATCGGCGAGGGCATCGACGTCGAGTACCTCTCCAACCAGCCGCCCTGGGAGACGCCGTACGACGGGCGGCTGGTCGACGCGATGCACCGCAGCCTGCTGGCCGAGGACCCCGACGCGATCGTCGCGCCCTACCTCATGAGCGGCGGGACCGACGCCAAGCACTTCCGCAAGCTCGGGATGCGCTCCTACGGCTTCTCGCCGCTGCGGCTGCCGGCCGACCTCGACTTCACCGCGCTGTTCCACGGCGTCGACGAGCGCGTCCCGACCGACGCCCTGGAGTTCGGCGTCCGGGTCATGGACCGGTTCCTCGACGACATCTAGCCGACCCGGAACCCGAGCGTGGTCCGGCTCCCGATCTCCTGGACGTACTCGAGGTCCAGCGGAATGCCCGCGAGCAACGGCGAGTCGAGGAACCGCGTGCCGCTGCCGAGCAGCACCGGCACCACGTCCATCTCGAGCACGTCGACCAGCCCCGCCACCAGCAGCTGTCGGATCACGTCTGGACCGCCGACCACGGTCACGTCGCGGTCACCCGCGGCCGCCAGCGCCTGGGCCGCCGCCGACTCCACTCCTTCGGTCACGAAGGTGAACGTCAACGCGTCGTTCCCCCTCGGCGGCGGTGACGGGGGCCGGTGGGTGACGACGAAGATCGGCACCTGGAACTCGTAGTGGTCCGCGTAGAGGTCCGGGTCCTCGGCCATGTCGAAGGTACGGCGACCCATCAGCACGGCGCCGGTGTGCTTGATCGCCTCGGCCAGCTGGGCCGAGGCGCGGTCTGCGTCCTCGTTGACCGACATCGAGACGTTCTGCCCTGGAGGTCCCTCCACGAAGCCGTCGAGGGACACGGTCATGCCTGCGAGTAGCTGCGTCATGCAGGTAAGACGGCCGAGCCCTCCGGGACTAAGCGGTGCGCACCGCCCGGATGATCTTGCGCCGCAGCACGATCCGGCGGGTGCCGTCGGCACCGATCCGGACCCGGTCGAGCTCCCAGCCGCCGTGCTCGGCGCGCTCGACGAGCAACTTGGTGACCACCGTGCGCGGGAACTCCCGCGAGAACGTCACTTTGTCGAACTCCCACTCGACCTCGCGGCCCGGGCGCTGTCCCTGGGCTCGGCTGGATGAGTGGACGTAGGTCACGCGCGGCCTGCCGAGACGTCGTCGAGTGCCTCCATCAGCTCAGGGGGCAGCGTCTTGTCCTCGACCGCGAGCGCCTGCCGCAGCTGGCTGGCGGTGCGGGCACCGAGGATGGGGGCGGTCACGCCCGGCTGGTCGCGGACCCACGCCAACGCCACCTCGAGCGGCTTCCAGCCCAGCCCCTCGGCGGCCTTGACGACCGCCTCGACCACGGCCGAGGACGGCTCGTCGCGGTAGCTGTCGACGAACTGCGACTGGTCCGACGCCCCGCGGGAGTCCGCCGGGGTGCCGGTGCGGTACTTGCCTGTGAGCACCCCGCGGCCGAGCGGCGACCAGGGGAGGATGCCGAGGCCGAGCTCGATGGCGGCCGGGGCCACCTCGTGCTCGATGTTGCGGTTGAGCAGCGAGTACTCGACCTGCGTCGAGACCAGCGGCGCCCGGCCCGGCGCCGCCCGTTGCCATGTGGCGCCCTGCGCGGTGCGCCAGCCGGACCAGTTCGAGACACCGACATACGCCGCCCGGCCGGTCGAGACCGCGGTGTCCAGCGCCGAGAGGGTCTCCTCGATCGGTGTCTTGTCGGACCAGACGTGCACCTGCCAGAGGTCCACGGAGTCCACGCCCAGCCGTTGCAACGACAGGTCCAGGCAGCTCAGCAGGTAGCCGCGCGAGGTGTCCATCACCCGCGCGCCGCGGCGCAGGCCGACCCCGGCCTTGGTCGCGACGACCACGTCACGGCGCGACACACCCTCGGCGAGCAGCTTGCCGAGCAGCTCCTCGGACGCGCCGCCGGCGTAGGTGTGCGCGGTGTCGAGCAGCGTGCCGCCGGCGTCCATGAACGCGGTCAGCTGCTCGCGCGCCTCGTGCTCATCGGTCTGGTTGCCCCAGGTCATCAGGCCCAGCCCGAGCCGCGAGACCGTGAGGCCGGAGCGACCCAGGGACCTCTGCTGCACGAGGCACACGGTAGCCGCCCGCCCGCACCCGGCGGGGGAACGGCTCGCGGCTGGGACAACCTCGTAGGCTGCGCCGACGTGGACTACTGGGACGCCGTGGTACTCGGTGTGGTCGAGGGGCTGACCGAGTTCCTGCCCGTCTCGAGCACCGGTCACCTGACCATCGCCGAGAAGCTGCTCGGTCTCGACGTCGACGACCCGGCGGTGACGGGCTACACGGCGGTCATCCAGATGGGCGCCATCGCCGCGGTGGTCGTCTACTTCGCCCGGGACATCTGGAACATCATCAAGGCCTGGACGCTGGGGCTGGTGAAGTCGGAGTACCGCGGCCACCTCGACCACCGGATGGGCTGGTACGTCATCGTGGCCACCATCCCCGTCGGGGTGGTCGGGTTCCTGGCCCAGGACCTCATCACCGGCGACCTGCGCTCGCTCTGGGTGGTCGCGGTGGCGCTGATCGGCTGGAGCGCCGTCATGTGGCTGTCCGAACGGGTGGCCACGCAGAGCCGCCCGGAGCGCGACCTGGGCCTGCGCGACGCGATCGCGATCGGCCTGGCGCAGGCGGTCGCCCTGATCCCGGGCATCTCCCGCTCGGGCGCCACGATCTCGGTCGGGCTGTTCCGGGGTCTCGACCGGGTCACCGCCACCCGGCTCAGCTTCTTCATGTCGATCCCGGCGCTGGTTGCGGCCGGCCTCTACCAGCTCCAGGACGCGTTCTCGGGCGACATCGGCGCGGGCCAGGCGATCGTGGGCATCGTGGTGGCGTTCGTCGTCGCCTACGCCTCGATCGCGTGGTTGCTGCGGTTCGTGGCCAACCACTCGATCGCGTGGTTCGTGCCCTACCGCCTGGGTCTCGGGGTGCTGCTGCTGGTGCTGCTGGGCACCGGCGTGCTGAGCCCGACCTGAGCCGCCTAGAGCCAGCCGGACTTCTTGAACAGCGCCCACAGCGACCCCGTCGCGACCAACATCAGCAGCAGCGCGAACGGGTAGCCGAGCTCCCAGCCCAGCTCGGGCATGTGGTCGAAGTTCATGCCGTAGACGCCCGCGATTAGCGTCGGTACGACGACCAGCGCGACCCCGGCCGAGATCTTCCGCATGTCGTTGTTCTGCTGGACCGTGATCCGCGCCAGGTGGGCGTCGAAGGCCGTTGACAGCAGCGAGTCGAGGTTGTCCACCACCTCGGCGGCCTGGTTGAGGTGGTCGAGGACGTCCCGGAAGAACGGTCCGGCCTCGCGCTCGACCCCGGGGACCAGCCCGTCGGAGAACTTGCGCATCGGATCGCGCAGGGGAAGGACGGCTCGGCGCACCTCGGCGATCTCGCGCTTGAGCACGTAGATCCGCGTCGAGTCGTTGGTTCGGGCCGGCGAGAAGACTGATTCCTCGATCTCGTCCACGTCGATCTCGAGCTCCGCGACCACGGCGGTGTACCCGTCCACCACGGTGTCGCACACCGCGTAGATCACCGCGGACGGGCCGTGCGTGAGCACGGCCTCCTGGCCCTCGAGCCGCGAGCGGGCCGAGTGCAGCTCGGAGCCGCGGCCGTGCCGGACCGTGATCACGAAGTCGCTGCCGGCGAACAGGTTGATCTCGCCGGTCTCGACGGCGTCCTCAGCGTCGACGTACCAGAGCGACTTGAGGGTGAGGAACAGGCTGTCGTCGTAACGCTCGAGCTTGGGGCGCTGATGCGCCTTGAGCGCGTCCTCCACCGCCAACGGGTGCAGCCCGAACGACTCCGCGACGTCGTTGAGCTCTCCCTCGCTCGGCTTGTAGAGCCCGACCCAGACGAAGTCGCCGTCGTCGGTGGCCTCCGCCCGCAGCTTCTCGAACTCGTGCGGGAAGCAGTCGATCTCCACGCGCTGGCCCTTGCGGTAGAGCGCGCTGTCGACGATCACGGGAACGACGGTAGTCCCCGTACCCTCTCTGGCGTGGCAACCGTGATCCTCGTGCGACACGGCCGGACCACGGCCAACACCTCGGGCGTGCTCGCAGGTCGCACGCGCGGTGTCCGCCTCGACGATGCCGGTGTTGCCCAGGCGGCCCGGACCGCCGAACGGCTCGCGGTCGTCCCTCTCGTCGCCGTCGTGACCAGCCCGCTGGAGAGGTGCCGGCAGACCGCCCGGGCCATCGTCAAGGAGCAGCAGGGCGCACCGGTGACCGCGACCGAGCGCGGCATCACCGAGTGCGACTACGGGTCCTGGCAGGGCAAGGCACTCCGGGACCTGGCCAAGGAGCCGCTGTGGAAGACGGTGCAGACCCAGCCGTCAGCGGCGTCGTTCCCCGATGGCGAGTCGATGTCGGCGATGCAGGCCCGCTCGGTCTCCGCCGTACGCCGACTCGACGCGCTCTACGAGGCCGAGCACGGCCCCGGCGCGGTGTGGGTCGCGGTCAGTCACGGAGACATCATCAAGTCGGTGCTAGCGGACGCCCTGGGAATGCATCTCGACCTGTTCCAGCGGCTCCAGGTCGACCCGGCGTCGGTCTCGATCGTGCGCTACACCGGCACGCGTCCCTACGTGCTCGCGACGAACACCCACGCCGGCGACCTGTCCTGGCTGAAGCCGACACCGAAGAAGACCACCCGTCGTCGGAAGAAGGGCGAGGACGCCGCGGTCGGGGGCGGCGCCGGGCCCGAGGCAAAGCCCTAGGACTCCTGCCTAAGGTGTTCGCATGCCCCTGATCCACGGCTTCGACCCGCCGGAGCGCTTCGTCACCGGCACCGTCGGCGAGCCCGGGCAGCGGACCTTCTTCCTGCAGGCGCGCAGCGGTGCCCGCATCACCAGCGTCTCGCTCGAGAAGCAGCAGGTGGCCGCGCTCAGCGAGCGGATCGACCAGCTGCTCGACGAGGTGATGACGAGCGACACCGCGCAGTCGGTGATCCCTGCGGTCGCGCCGCTCGGCCTGGAGGACTCCGACCCGCTCGAGCAGCCGATCGAGGAGGAGTTCCGGGCCGGCACCATGACGCTGTCGTGGGACCCGGACGACGAGCGGGTGGTCATCGAGGTCTTTCCCTACACCGAGGCGGCGGTGGTCAGCCCCGAGCAGCTCGACGAGGAGCTCACCGAGCCCGAGCCGGACGAGGTCTTCCTGATCCGCATCGACGCCGGCAGCGCCCGGGCGTTCGTGAAGCGGGCCGAGCAGGTCCTCGAGGCCGGCCGGCCGGCCTGCCCGTTCTGCGGGAACCCGATCGACCCCGAAGGTCACCTCTGCGTCCGCGCCAACGGCTTCCGGCGTCGGGACCCCGAAGGTCCGTGAGCTCCCAGAGATGAGCGCAGCGCCCACCACCGAGCTCGACCAGGGCGAGCTCGTCCTGCACGGCCGGATCATGCCGGCGTCCAACGCCACCTTCCTGGGCCAGATCGGCGAGGTCCGAGTCGTCTACAAGCCGATCTCGGGGGAGCGGCCGCTGTGGGACTTCCCGGTGGGCACGCTCGCCGACCGCGAGGTGGCGGCGCGCCTGGTCTCCGAGGCGCTCGGCTGGGACGTCGTACCGCCCACCTGGCTGCGGGAGGGGCCGCACGGCCTCGGGATGGTCCAGGTGTGGCAGGAGCCGGACCCCGAGCAGGGGGCGGTGACCCTGGTCGAGGAGGGCTCGGTGCCGCCCGGCTGGAAGCACGTCTTCGACGGCATCGACGGCCGTGACCTGCCGGTGTCGCTGGTGCACGAGGACTCCGAGCCGCTGCGCCGGATGGCGATCTTCGACGTGCTCGTGAACAACGCCGACCGCAAGGGCGGCCATGTGCTGGAGATGGGCGACGGCCACCGGTACGGCGTCGACCACGGAGTCACGTTCCACGTCGAGCACAAGCTCCGCACCGTCCTCTGGGGCTGGGTCGGCGATCCCGTGCCCGAGGACGACCTGGCCGAGGTGCTCCGCGTCGGCAAGGAGCTGTCCGGCCAGCTCGGCGACCTGCTGTCGGTCCACCTCACCGACCCGGAGATCGACTCCGTGGCGACCCGGTGCCGCAGACTGTCCGAGCGGGCCGTGATGCCGGCCCCGCGCGGGTCCTACCCAGCGATCCCCTGGCCGCCATTCTGACCGCGCAGCAGTGCGCGAGGCACGAGCGCACTGCGTGGGCGCGGTCAGGTTGAGCAAGCCCCGCGGCTGAGCCTGCGAAGCCGCGACGGGCGGGTCGAAACCTTCCGCAGCCGGTGCTGGAACTCGACACCATGCCCCTTAGGCTTCCGGCATGCGTGCGTGGTCGGCTCCCGAGGTGCCCCAGCTCCCGGTCGTGGGACCTGCGGTGGCGCTGTTCGACACTGCGTCCGGGAGCCTGGTCACGACCAGCCCCGACGGCCCGGCCCGGCTCTACGTCTGCGGCATCACTCCCTACGACGCCACGCACATCGGCCACGCCGCGACGTACGTCGGCTTCGACCTGCTCAACCGGGCCTGGCGAAACGCCGGGCACGAGGTGGTGTTCGTCGAGAACGTCACCGACGTCGACGACCCGCTGCTCGAGCGCGCCGCCAAGGTGCACGTCGACTGGACCGAGCTCGCCGAACGCGAGACCGAGCTGTTCCGCCAGGACATGCAGGCCCTCCGGGTGCTACCGCCCGACCACTTCGTCGGTGCGGTCGAGTCGATCCCGCTGGCCGTGGCCCTGATCGAGCGGCTCCAGGAGGCGGGCTCGGTCTACCGGGTCGAGGACGACCACTACTTCTCGGTGACCGCGGACCCGGCGTTCGGCCAGGAGTCCAACTACGACCGCGACACCATGCTCGAGATCTACCCCGACCGCGGCGGCGACCCCGACCGGGCCGGCAAGAAGGACCCGCTCGACTGCGTCGTCTGGCGCGGCCCTCGCGACGGCGAGCCGCACTGGGACAGCCCGCTCGGGCCCGGCCGCCCCGGCTGGCACATCGAGTGCGCGGCGATCGCCCGCGAGCACCTCGGTGTCTCGTTCGACGTCCAGGCCGGCGGGAGCGACCTCGTCTTCCCGCACCACGAGATGTGCGCCGGACACGCGCAGGTGGCCGACCCGTCGGGGCCGTTCGCGAAGCTCTACAGCCACGCCGGGATGGTGGCCTACGACGGCGAGAAGATGTCGAAGTCGAAGGGCAACCTGGTCTTCGTGTCGGCGCTGCGCAACAGCGACGTCGACCCGATGGCGATCCGGCTGGTGCTGCTGCGCCACCACTTCCGCTCCGACTGGGAGTGGGTCGACTCCGAGCTCTGGGACGCCGTCGACACGCTCGCCGACTGGCGACGGGCGCTGTCCCTCGGCGCCGGGGCCCCGGCCGAGCCGGTCGTCACCGAGGTGCTGGCGGCCATGGCCGACGACCTCGACGCCCCGCGCGCAGTGGCCGCGGTGCAGGGCTGGGTGGAAGCCACCCTCGGCAGCACCGGCCACCTGGCCGAGACCTCCGACGACGATGCGGCCCTGACCATGCACGCGCTGCTCGACGCCGCGTTGGGACTCGCGCTCTAACCGGGGTGTCGGTTTCCCCGGGTACCCGGGGAAACCTGACGATCTCAGGCGAAATTTCGGCCCAGATCGTCAGGGATACCCGGGTACCCGGGTATCCCTGCAACCCGGGATCTACTCGCCGCCGTTGCGGCGCTTGAGGTAGCGCTCGAACTCCCGCGCGATCGCCTCGCCCGACGCCTCGGGCAGCTCGGTCGTGTCACGGGTCTCCTCGAGTGACCGGACGTAGTCGGCGACGTCCTCGTCCTCCTCGGCGAGCTCGTCGACGCCGCGCTCCCAGGCGCGGGCGTCCTCGGGCAGGTCGCCGAGCGGGATGCTCGCCTCGAGCAGGTCCTCGAGCTGGCCGAGCAGGGCGAGGGTGGCCTTCGGGCAGGGCGGCTGCGCGACGTAGTGCGGCACCGCGGCCCAGTAGGAGACGGCGGGGATGTCGAGCTTGGAGCACGCGTCTTGGAGCACGCCGACGATGCCGGTCGGCCCCTCGTACGTCGACTGCTCGAGCTTGAGCCGGTCGACCAGCTCCGGCTCGGTGGCCGTGCCGGAGACCGGGATCGGCCGGGTGTGGGGCGTGTCCGCGAGCAGCGCCCCGAGGGTGACCACCAGCCGCCCGCCCAGGTCGTCGCAGGCCGCGAGCAGCTCGGCGCAGAACAAGCGCCACTTCATGTTCGGCTCGATCCCGCGCAGCAGGATGATGTCGCGGTCGAGGTCGGGCGGCGACGCGATCGCCAGCGTCGTGCCGGGCCACGTGATCCGCCGGTGCCCGGCCGGATCGCTGCCGACCATCGGCCGGTTGACCTGGAAGTCGTAGTACTCGTCCGGGTCGATCGCCCCCACGGTCCTGGCGTTCCAGACCCGCATCAGGTGGTCGACAGCGGAGGAGGCGGCGTCGGCGGCGTCGTTCCAGCCCTCGAAGGCCGCGATGACGACCGGGTCCACCAGGTCGTCGATCTCCTCCAGTTCGATCACGCGATGAGTCTAGGTGTGCCCCCGTGGTTTGGAGACGGCCCTCGGAATTCGCCCCGTGAGACCGCCCGGTGCCACCATTCGGGAATGCCGTCCAGCAACTGGACGCTGTTTCTAGGCTGGTCACCCAACCCAGCACGGCTGTTGCACAGGCCGACCCGAGAGAGGAGGCACCGTGAGCGAACAGGACTGGCGACCCGACGCCACCGATCCCCTCACCGCCGCCCTCCGGGAGCGGATCCTGGTCATCGACGGCGCGATGGGCACGGCGATCCAGCGGGACCGCCCGTCCGAGGCCGGCTACCGGGGCGAGCGGTTCGCGGACTGGCCCTCGGACCTGCAGGGCAACAACGACCTGCTCACCCTCACCCAGCCCGAGATCATCGCCGGGATCCACCGTGAGTACCTCGAGGCCGGCGCGGACATCATCGAGACCAACACCTTCAACGCGACCGCGATCTCCCTGTCGGACTACGGGATGGAGGAGCTCGCCTTCGAGCTCAACCTCGAGGCGGCGCGGCTGGCGCGGAAGGCTGCCGACGAGATCAGCACCCCCGAGCGGCCGCGCTACGTCGCGGGCGCGCTCGGCCCGACCACACGGACGGCGTCGATCTCGCCCGACGTCAACGACCCGGCCGCCCGCAACGTGAGCTTCGACCAGCTCGTCGCGGCGTACTCCGAGGCCACCCGTGGCCTGCTCGACGGCGGCTCGGACCTGATCTTCATCGAGACGATCTTCGACACCCTCAACGCCAAGGCGGCGATCTTCGCGGTCGAGACGGTCTTCGAGGAGTACGGCCGGCGCTGGCCCGTCATCGTGTCCGGCACCATCACCGACGCGTCCGGGCGCACCCTGTCCGGCCAGGTGACGGAGGCGTTCTGGGACTCGATCCGGCACGTCAACCCGATCGCCGTGGGCCTCAACTGCGCGCTCGGCGCCAAGGAGATGCGGCCCTACATCGCGGAGATGTCGCGGATCGCCGACTCGTTCGTCTCCTGCTACCCCAACGCCGGGCTGCCCAACGCGTTCGGCGAGTACGACGAGGCGCCCGAGGAGACCGCCGCGATCATCGGCGAGTTCGCCGAGGCCGGCTACGTGAACCTGGTCGGCGGCTGCTGCGGCACCACGCCGGCGCACATCGCCGCCATCGCTGCCGCCGTCGAGGGCAAGCAGCGCCGCGACACCCACGAGCTGGCCCCCGCCATGCGGCTGTCGGGGCTCGAGCCGTTCACGCTCACCGAGGACAGCCTGTTCGTCAACGTGGGGGAGCGGACCAACATCACCGGCTCCGCGAAGTTCCGCAACCTGATCAAGGCCGGCGACTACGACACCGCGTTGGCGGTGGCCCTGCAGCAGGTCGAGAACGGCGCGCAGGTCATCGACATCAACATGGACGAGGGGATGATCGACGGCGTCGCCGCGATGGACCGCTTCACCAAGCTGATCGCGTCCGAGCCCGACATCAGCCGCGTCCCGATCATGGTCGACTCCTCCAAGTGGGAGGTCATCGAGGCGGGACTCAAGAACGTCCAGGGCAAGCCGATCGTCAACTCGATCTCCATGAAGGAGGGCGAGGACAAGTTCCGCGAGCAGGCCCGGCTCTGCCTCAAGTACGGCGCCGCCGCGGTCGTGATGGCCTTCGACGAGGACGGCCAGGCCGACAACCTCGAGCGCCGCAAGGCGATCTGCGAGCGGGCCTACCGGATCCTCGTCGACGAGGTCGGCTTCCCGCCCGAGGACATCATCTTCGACCCCAACGTGTTCGCCGTCGCGACGGGCATCGAGGAGCACGCGACGTACGGCCAGGACTTCATCGAGGCCACCCGGTGGATCAAGCAGAACCTGCCCGGAGCCAAGGTGTCCGGCGGCATCTCCAACGTCAGCTTCTCGTTCCGTGGCAACAACCCGGTCCGCGAGGCCATCCACGCGGTGTTCCTCTACCACGCGATCAACGCCGGACTGGACATGGGCATCGTCAACGCCGGCGCGCTGGTCGTCTACGACCAGGTGGAGCCGGAGCTCCGGGAGCGGATCGAGGACGTCGTCCTCAACCGCCGCCCCGACGCGGCCGAGCGCTTGCTCGAGATCGCCGAGGCGCACGCTCTGCAATCGGGCGGGCAGGGCGAGGGCGCCGAAACGAAGGTCGAGGAATGGCGCGCGCTGCCGGTCGGCGAGCGGATCACGCACGCGCTGGTCAAGGGCATCGACGCCCACGCCGAGAGCGACACCGAGGAGCTGCGCAAAGAGATCGCGGAGCGCGGCGGCCGCCCGATCGAGGTGATCGAGGGCCCGCTGATGGACGGCATGAACGTCGTCGGCGACCTGTTCGGCGCCGGCAAGATGTTCCTGCCCCAGGTGGTGAAGTCGGCGCGGGTGATGAAGAAGGCGGTCGCCTACCTCATCCCGTTCATCGAGCAGGAGAAGCTCGACAACCCCGAGTACGCCACCGCCAAGGACACCAACGGCACGATCGTCATGGCGACCGTGAAGGGCGACGTCCACGACATCGGCAAGAACATCGTCGGCGTCGTGCTCCAGTGCAACAACTTCGAGGTGATCGACCTCGGGGTGATGGTGCCCATGCAGAAGATCCTCGACACGGCGATCGAGATCGGCGCCGACGCAGTGGGCCTCTCCGGGCTGATCACCCCGTCGCTGGACGAGATGGTCAACGTCGCCACGGAGATGCAGCGGCGTGGCTTCGAGATCCCGCTGATGATCGGCGGCGCGACCACGTCGCGCGCGCACACCGCGGTCAAGGTGGACGGGAAGTACGACGGCCCGGTCGTCTGGGTCAAGGACGCCTCCCGGTCGGTCCCGACACTGGCGGCCCTGCTCAGCGACGCGCAGCGGCCGAAGCTGCTGGCCGACGTGAAGGCCGACTACGACTCGCTTCGGGAGCGGCACGCCGCGAAGCACGACCGGCCGATGCTCAAGCTGCAGCAGGCGCGTGACAACCGCACGCCGATCGTGTGGGACGGCTACGAGCCGCCGGCGCCCAAGGAGCCGGGCATCCACGTGCTCGAGGCCTACGACCTGGCCGAGCTGCGCGACTACATCGACTGGCAGCCGTTCTTCAACGCCTGGGAGATGAAGGGCAAGTTCCCCGACATCCTCCACAACCCGACGACCGGTGAGACTGCCCGCGCCCTCTACGACGACGCGCAGGCCATGCTCGACAAGGTCATCGCGGAGAAGTGGCTGACCGCCAACGCCGTGTTCGGCTTCTTCCCCGCGAGCGCGGTGGGCGACGACATCGAGGTCTACACCGACGAGTCCCGCTCCGAGGTGCTCACCACCCTGCGCAACCTCCGTCAGCAGGGCGAACACCGCGAGGGCGTGCCCAACCGCTCGCTCGGCGACTTCGTGGCCCCTCGCGAGACGGGCCTGCCGGACCATGTCGGCGCCTTCGCGGTCACCGCCGGGCTGGGCGCCCAGGACCGCATCGACGCGTTCAAGAAGGCCAACGACGACTACTCCGCGATCATGCTCGAGGCCCTTGCCGACCGACTCGCCGAGGCCTTCGCGGAGCGGCTCCACCAGCGGGTCCGCACCGAGTTCTGGGGCCACGTCCCCGACGAGGACCTCGACAACGAGTCGCTGATCTCCGAGAAGTACCAGGGCATCCGGCCCGCGCCGGGCTATCCCGCGTGCCCGGAGCACACCGAGAAGCAGACCCTGTGGGAGCTGCTCGACGTGCAGACCAACACAGGGATCGAGCTCACCGAGAGCATGGCGATGTGGCCGGGCGCGGCGGTGTCCGGCTGGTACTTCAGCCACCCGCAGTCGCAGTACTTCGTCGTCGGCCGGCTGGCTCGCGACCAGGTCCAGGACTACGCCGAGCGCAAGGGCTGGACCCTCGCCGAGGCCGAGCGCTGGCTGTCGCCGAACCTCGGCTACGACCCCGACGACTGATGCAGGCAGTCCTCTGGGACATGGACGGCACCCTGGTCGACACCGAGCCCTACTGGATCGCGGCCGAGTTCGCGATGGCCGAGAAGTACGGCGCCCCGTGGAGCCAGGCGGACGCCCTGAAGCTGGTCGGCAACGACCTGGTCGAGTCCGGCCGCTACATCAAGCACGTGATGGGGCTCGACCTCTCGCCCGGCGAGATCGTCGAGGAGCTGCTCGACGGGGTGGTCGACCAGGTCGAGGTGGCGGTGCCGTGGCGGCCGGGCGCGGTCGAGCTGCTGGCCACGTTGCGCGCGGCCGGGGTGCGTTGCGGCCTGGTCACGATGTCCTACCAGCGGTTCGTGGCGCCGATCCTGGCCCACCTGCCGCCCGAGTCGTTCTCGGTGGTGGTGACCGGTGAGCAGGTCGAGTTCGGCAAGCCGCACCCCGAGCCGTACCTCACCGCCGCAGCGGCGCTCGGCGTACCGCCCGAGGAGTGCCTGGCCATCGAGGACTCCAACACCGGCGCCAAGTCTGCCGAGGCGGCGGGCTGCCTCGTGCTCGTCGTCGAGAACCACGTGCCGGTGCTCGAGGGGCCGCGCCGGGTGTTCCGGGATTCGCTGGTGGGGCTCACCGTCGAGGAGCTGGCGGCGCTCAACCCTCCATCAGCCGGTTGACGATCATCTGGACGTCGCGATCGAGATGATCCAGCCTTCGCTCCAGCCCGTCGAACCGCACATCCATCGTGTCGATGCGCCCACCCAGCCCAGCGATCTCCGCCTTCACCAAGCGCAAGGTCATGCCGATCATGGTCGCCATGAGCGCGAAGAAGCCGGCGATGAGCGTCCACGTCTGTGCGTCGTTCACGTCCGGCCTCCCTTCGCCTCGGCGACGTGCTCACTGTACGCCGGGACGCCCGCCCGCGGAGCCCGCGATCCACAGCTCAGCGGCGGCCGCGCAGCCGACGCCGGACCCGTCGCCAGCGGCGGCGCACGACCCGCTTGAGCCGGGCCCAGCGCGAGGGCGGAGCCGGCATCGGCAGCAGCTCGCCGCCCCAGGCCGGGCAGTGCGCCTTGAACGAGCACCAGTCGCACTGCTTGCCACGGCTGGGCAGGAACTCGCCGGTCGCCCTGGCCAGCTCGATCGCCTCCCAGAGCGCGTCGACCTTGCGCTCGGTGGCGAGCAGGTCGGCCTCGTCGGGCTCGTAGCGGACGATCTCGCTGGTGGTGCCGAGGTAGACGAGTTGCAGCATCCGCGGCACCACCCCGCGGCTGCGCCACAGGATCAGTGCATAGATCCGCAGCTGGAACAGGGCCTTGAACTCGAACGCCTCGGTGACGGCGGACGACGTCTTGTAGTCCACGATGCGCAGGGCGCCGTCGGGCGCCTGGTCGAGCCGGTCGACGATGCCGCGCAGCGACAGCCCCGAGTCGAGCGTCGCCTCGACGAAGACCTCGCGGTCGGCCGGCTCCAGCCGGGTCGGGTCCTCCAGGACGAACCAGCGGTCGAGCACGGTGTGCGCCGAGTCGAGCCAGGTCGGCTCGTTGAGGGAGGCGGCGACCTCGCGGGCCTGTCGAGACATCTGCTGCAGCTGCCGCCAGGCGGGCTCGAGCAGGCGGTGGGCCGCATCAGGCGTCCGCTCCGCCGCCGGCAGGTCGAAGATCTCCTCCAGCACCTGGTGGACCAGGGTGCCGCGGACCGCGTCGGGGGAGGAGGCCTCGGGCAGCCGGTCGATGGTGCGGTAGCGGAAGAGCAGGGGGCAGGACATGAAGTCTCCGGCCCGGCTCGGGGACAGCACACCGCGGACCTTGCGGTCGATCGGTGCCGCGCTCATCGAGCCCATGGCACGCACGCTAGCCGCGGCCGCCGACACCACTTGGGCGGGGACGCGTCGGCTAGCGTGAACAGCGTGTCCGGAACGCAGGCGAGCCCTCAGGTGCCGCGCCCGCCGGGCACGTTCAAGATCGGCACGATCGCAGGCAGCGACGTACTGGTCACGTCGTCCTGGTTCCTCGTGGCGGCCCTGATCGCAGTCGTGATCGCGCCGCGCGCGGAGGAGGTCCAGCCCGGGCTCGGGGTCTGGAAGTACGTCGCCGGCCTCGCGTTCGCGGTCGTGCTCTACCTCTCGGTGCTGCTGCACGAGGCCTCGCACGCCTACATGGCCCGGCACTACGGCTTCCCGGTCTCCTCGATCACGCTGCACTTCCTCGGAGGCGTCACGGCGATCGAGGCCGAGGCGAAGAAGCCGCGCCAGGAGTTCTGGATCGCGGTGGTCGGCCCGCTGACCTCGCTGGCCGTCGGCGTTGCGGCACTGGGACTGTGGTTCGTCGTGCCGGAAGGGTTGTTGCGGATGGCCGTCGGGGGGCTTGCGTTCGGGAACCTGCTGGTGGGGGCGCTCAACCTGGTGCCGGGGCTACCGCTGGACGGCGGCCGGGTGCTCAAGGCCGCGGTCTGGCAGCTGACCGGCAGCATGCACCGCGGCACGGTTGTCGCCGCCTGGGGTGGCCGGGCCACCGCGGTCGCGGCGCTGCTCTGGCCGCTGGCGCAGCAGGCGATCTTCGACATCGAGCCGGACCTGTTCGACTTCCTCCTGGCATTCGTCATCGGCTTCTTCCTCTGGAACGGCGCGACCGGCGCGCTCCAGACCGCCCGGATCCGGCGCCGGCTGCCGCACCTCGTCGCGCGCGACCTCGCTCGCCGTACCCTCGCCGTGCCCGAGGACCTGCCGCTGGCCGAGGCCGTACGCCGCGCGCGTGAGGCCCATGCCGGGGCGATCGTCACCGTGACCGGCAGCGGCCGCCCGGTCGGCGTGGTCAACGAGGCGGCCCTGCTGGCCACCCCGGAGGAGCGCCGACCCTGGCTGGCGGTCTCGACCGTCGCCCGCGGGGTGGACGACGGCCTCTCGCTGCCGGTGAGCATCACCGGCGAGGAGCTGGTCCGGGCGATCACCCAGTCGCCGGCGACCGAGTACCTCCTCGTCGAGGACGACGGCTCGGTCTACGGCGTGCTCACGACTGCCGACGTGGACCGGGCGTTCCGCGCAGTACCGGAGTCGTGACGCCGGGCCGACCTCGTTCGGTAGGTTCCCCCGGTGGTCGAAATGGAAGAGTCTCCGGACTGGTCAGGCGTGCACCGCGGCCCGCTTCGTGCGGGTGAGTGGGTGCGGCTTGTCGACGGCAAGGGCCGCCGCCACAACTTCTGCCTCGAGCCCGGCAAGCGGTTCTTCTCCAACAAGGGCCACCTCGACCACGACGAGCTGATCGGTCGCGAGGAGGGTTTCACGGTCACCTCGTCGGCAGGCGGCGAGTACCTCGTCTTCCGGCCGCTGCTCTCGGAGTTCGTGGTCTCGATGCCGCGCGGCGCCGCGGTCATCTACCCGAAGGACGCGGCGCAGATCGTCGCGCTGGTCGACGTCTTCCCGGGCGCCCACGTCGTCGAGGCGGGCGCCGGGTCCGGCGCGCTCACCTGCTCGCTGCTGCGCGCCGTCGGCCCCGGTGGGCGGCTCACGTCATACGAGCGGCGGGAGGAGTTCGCCGACGTGGCCCGCAGCAACGTCACCCAGTTCTTCGGTGGCCAGCACCCGGCATGGACGCTCCACGTCGGCGACCTGGCCGAGCTGCTGCCGCAGTCGGGGGAGCAGTGCGACCGGATCGTCCTCGACATGCTGGCGCCCTGGGAGTGCCTCGACGTGGCCGCCGACGCGCTCCTTCCGGGCGGGATCCTGTGCGCGTACGTCGCCACGACGACCCAGCTCTCGCGGTTCGTCGAGACGGTGCGGACCCACGGCGGCTTCACCGAGCCCGCCGCGTGGGAGTCGCTGGTCCGCGACTGGCACGTGGAGGGCCTCGCCGTCCGGCCCGGCCACGCGATGATCGGGCACACCGCCTTCCTGGTCACGGCCCGGCGGATGGCACCCGGCCAGAAGCCTCCGCTCAAGAAGCGCCGGCCCGCCCCCGGCGCCTACGGCCCCGACTACACCGGCCCCCGGCCGCCCGGCGTACCCACCGATCCGGCCGAGGACTGACCGGCCCCAGCAGGGGAGGCTCTGGGGCAGTCGGAGATTCCCGGGTCGACCGGGGCTGCAGCCCCGTGTCCGTGGGCGCCGGCCGGCTCGACGCTGACGGGCATGTCGGACGTCCACCTGCACATCGGTCTGCCCAAGACCGGCACCTCGACCATCCAGGCCGCGCTGGACGCGCGCGCTGACGCCCTGGCGGCCGCAGGGATCCTCTACCCGGGCGGCCGGCACCGGGCCCACCGCCTGGCGGCGTACGACCTGCTCGGCCAGCGGGTCCGCGGGGACGACGCGGCCTCGGCCGGCGCCTTCCAGCGGCTGGTCGAGGAGGCCGCGAGCCAGCCCGGGACCGACGTGCTCGTCTCCGACGAGGAGCTCGGGCTGGCACGACCACGCCACGTACGGCGGGTGGTCCGGAGCTTCGGGCCGCGCCGCGTGCACGTCATCGTCACGGCGCGGGACATGGCCCGGACCGTGGTGTCCGCGTGGCAGCAGAACGTGATGACCGGAAGCACCACGACGTGGCACGACTTCATCGCCGCGGTTCGCGACCCGGAGGTGGCGTCGGAGCCCGACGCGACGGCGTTCTGGCTCCGGCACGACCTGCTGCGGGTCCTCGACACCTGGAGCACCGCGATCCCGTCCGAGCGGATCCGGGTGGTGACCGTGCCGCCTCCAGGCGCGGGTGCCCGGCGCCTGCTGGACCGGTTCGCGGAGGCCGCGGGGCTCCCACCCGATGTGTGGGGCAAACATGAGGTGGACCCCTACAACGTCTCCCTAGGGGCCGCCGAGGTCGAGGTGGTCAGGCGGCTCAACGCGGCCGTCGTCCCCGTGCTCAACCAGGCGCAGCACCGGTTCGTGGTCGAGCACGGCCTCAGGCCCCGGCTGGCGGTCGCCGAGCCGCGCCCGCTCCGGCTCCCCGAGGAGCACCTGCCCTGGGCCCGTGGCCAGGCGGAAGGGCTGATCGACGAGCTGCAACGTCGTGGGCTGCACGTGGTCGGTGACCTGGCTGACCTCCTTCCGGACGAAGGAGCTGCGGCCGGACGTCCGTTCGACGAGGTCACCAGCACGGAGGTGCTCGAGGCCGCCGAGGCCGCACTGGCGGCCCTGGCGGTGGGCCACGCCCGCCTCTACCGGCGTTACCGTCGCGCCTTCCTCCAGCGTGAGGGTCGGCCCGCCACTGCAACGGAGGTCGTGGGGAGTGCGGGCCGGGTGATCGGGTTCGGCGTGCAGAAGGCGGCGCTCCGGCGCACCCGCGACAACCGGCTGCTGGCCCGGGCGGCCCGGGCGTACGTCGCCCGCACGTCCGGGCGGCGTACGACGGGCGAGGACTGAACTGGTGGCACTTTCATGCCTAATTCGTGACCAACGCCGCGCGGATAACCGCTTGGGTCACGGGTGTTCACGAGTAGGGTCGTTTTTCACAGGAGGTGACGCCCATGACTTCGGACAGCCCGGAAAAGTCCAGCGGAGCCGCTGGGGGCCGGACCCCCGACGAGCTCATGAGCCAGGTGCGCTTCCTCGAGGCCGAGGTCACCGACCTTCGCCGGCGTGTCAACGACGCACCGACCGGCTCCCGCGGCCTCGAGCTGCGACTGGCCGACGCGCAGCGCTCGCTCGCCGCCGTGACCTCGCAGAACGAGCGGCTGGCTCAGACCCTGCGCGAGGCTCGCGACCAGATCATGAAGCTCAAGGAGGAGGTCGACCGGCTCGCCCAGCCGCCGGCCGGCTTCGGAACCTTCCTTTGCCGCAACGACGACGACTCGATCGACGTGTTCACCGGCGGGCGCAAGCTGCGGGTCAACGTCAGCCCGAGCGTCGACCTCGACCACCTGTTCCGTGGTCAGGAGGTCATGCTCAACGAGGCGCTCAACGTCGTCGCCGCGCTCGACTACGAGCAGGTCGGCGAGGTCGTGATGTTCAAGGAGCTGCTCGCCGACGGCGACCGTGCGCTGGTCATCGCCAGCGCCGACGAGGAGCGCGTCGTCCGCCTTGCGGAGCCGCTACGCGCCGAGACGATCCGGGCCGGCGACTCACTGCTGCTCGACACGCGGGCCGGCTACGTCTACGAGAAGGTGCCGAAGTCCGAGGTCGAGGAGCTCGTTCTCGAAGAGGTCCCGGACATCGACTACTCGTCGATCGGCGGCCTCAAGGGACAGATCGAAGCGATCCAGGACGCCGTCGAGCTGCCCTACCTCCACCCCGAGCTGTTCAAGGAGCACCAGCTGCGCCCGCCGAAGGGCGTCCTGCTCTACGGCCCGCCCGGCTGTGGCAAGACCCTGATCGCCAAGGCCGTGGCCAACAGCCTGGCCAAGAAGGTGGCGGCCCGGACCGGACAGGAGGGGAAGTCCTACTTCCTCAACATCAAGGGCCCCGAGCTGCTCAACAAGTACGTCGGCGAGACCGAGCGGCACATCCGCCTGGTCTTCCAGCGGGCGCGTGAGAAGGCCAGCGCCGGCACCCCGGTGATCGTCTTCTTCGACGAGATGGACTCGCTGTTCCGCACCCGCGGCTCCGGCGTCTCGTCCGACGTCGAGAACACCATCGTGCCGCAGCTGCTGAGCGAGATCGACGGCGTCGAGCTGCTCGAGAACGTGCTGGTCATCGGTGCCTCCAACCGCGAGGACATGATCGACCCGGCCATCCTGCGGCCCGGCCGCCTGGACGTGAAGATCAAGATCGAGCGCCCGGACGCGGAGTCCGCCCGCGACATCTTCAGCAAGTACCTCATCGCCGAGCTGCCCTTGCACCCCGACGACCTCGCCGAGTTCGGCGGGGACCGCGAGGCGTGCGTCGGAGGGATGATCCAGGCGACGGTCGAGCGGATGTACACCGAGACCGAGGAGAACCGCTTCCTCGAGGTGACCTACGCGAACGGCGACAAGGAGGTCCTCTACTTCAAGGACTTCAACTCGGGCGCGATGATCCAAAACATCGTCGACCGCGCGAAGAAGATGGCGATCAAGGACTTCCTCGACCAGCAGCAGCACGGTCTCCGCGTCTCGCACATGCTGCAGGCGTGCCTCGACGAGTTCAAGGAGAACGAGGACCTCCCCAACACCACCAACCCCGACGACTGGGCGCGGATCTCCGGCAAGAAGGGCGAGCGGATCGTTTTCATCCGCACGCTCATCACCGGCAAGCAGGGCACCGAGCCCGGCCGCTCCATCGACACGGTTCCCAACACCGGCCAATACCTGTAGACCCGGACGTCGGGAACTTCCTGACGCGCCGGTCCGTCTTTCTAGGCACCATCTCGGAAGTGGAGGCCACCATGACGTTCTGGATCGTCGCCGGTGTGGTGTGCGTGGTGTTGTTCGCCCTGGCGTGGTGGACCAGCGGCCGGTCCAAGCGTCACGCGATCGACTCGCACCGGGCGCTCATCCAGAGCGACGCCTACGCGCGCTCGCAGGAGAACATCGTGCGCTTCGACCCCGGCGGTCCGCTCGGCTGACTGCCGCTCATGAGGGAGGAATCGACATGCTCGAAGTCGTGGTGATCTCGGTGATCTGCGCAGCCGTCCTCGCGCTCGTGTTGCTCGCCTGGTGGTGGAGCGGGCGCTCCCGCAGCGCTGACAACAGCCCCCTTGCCGCTGCTGAGCGCGGCGAGGCGGAGTCCAAGAGGACGAAGGAGTACCGGCCCTCCGGCGGCTTCGGCCCTTAGACCGCGGTCGCCAGGGACACGAAGGTCCACGGCTTCCCGACGCCGGGCCCGGGCAGGTAGGCCTGGTCGAGCCGCTCGACGGTGAACCCGGCCTGCTCGACGAGCCGGGGCGCATCGCGGGTCAGGTGGCAGCCGGCGGCGATCCGTCCCTGGAGCCCGTTCAGGCGGTGCTGCCACGCGGCCACCTTCGGGTCCGGCGCGAGGCCGTGCTCCAGCACGTGCAGTGCGCCTCCGGGGCGCAGCACCCGGCGCACCTCCGCCAGGGCCGTCCCCACGTCCGGGATCGTGCACAGCGTGAACGTCGACAGCACGGCGTCGTACGTCGCGTCCGCCATCGCCAGCCGTTGCCCGTCCAGTCCGACCCGCTCGACCGGCACCGCTGACCCGGAGCGGCGCTCGGCGGACAGCTCCCACCCCAGGTCGGACGGCTCCACGGCGCTCACGGAGATGACCTGCGCGGGGTAGGCCGAGACGTTCAGCCCGCTGCCGAAGCCGATCTCGAGCACCCGGCCGGACAGGCCGCCGCACACGTCACGGCGCAGGTCCATGATCGGCCGCGACGAGAGGCTGCGGTCGGCCATGCGGGGGACGACGCGTTCCGACCACCAGCCCACTTCCCCAAGATACGGGGACTGTCGTACCCGTACGCTGGATGCATGTCTGTGCGACGAGTCATGGGCACCGAGGTGGAGTACGGCATCTCGGTGGTGGGCCAACCCCTGGCCAACCCCATGGTCGCGTCCTCGCAGGTGGTCAACGCCTACGCCTCCGCGACGGTCAAGGCGCGCCGGGCGCGCTGGGACTTCGAGGAGGAGTCGCCGCTGCGCGACGCCCGTGGCTTCGACATGTCCCGGCAGATCGCCGACCCCACCCAGCTCACCGACGAGGATCTCGGCCTCGCCAACGTCATCCTGACCAACGGCGCCCGGCTCTACGTCGACCACGCCCACCCGGAGTACTCCACGCCCGAGGTGACCACGCCGCTCGACATCGTCCGCTGGGACAAGGCGGGGGAGCTGGTCATGCTCGACGCCTCCCGGAGGGCGGGGCTGCTCCCCGGCGGGTCGCCGATCGTCTGCTACAAGAACAACACCGACAACAAGGGCGCGTCCTACGGGTCGCACGAGAACTACCTGATGCGGCGCGCCACGCCGTTCGCGGACATCGTGCGGCACCTGACGCCGTTCTTCGTGAGCCGCCAGGTGTTCACCGGGGCCGGCCGGGTCGGGATCGGCCAGGACGGTCGCGAGCACGGCTTCCAGCTCAGCCAGCGGGCCGACTTCTTCGAGGTCGAGGTCGGCCTCGAGACCACGCTCAAGCGGCCGATCATCAACACCCGCGACGAGCCGCACGCCGACCCGGAGAAGTACCGCCGGCTGCACGTCATCATCGGCGACGCCAACCTGGCCGAGATCTCGACGTACCTCAAGGTCGGCACCACCGCCCTGGTGCTGTCGATGATCGAGGAGCGGTTCATCACCCAGGACCTCACCATCGACGGGTCGGTCTCGGCGTTGCGTGCGGTCTCGCACGACCCGACGCTCAAGCAGACGGTGACGCTCACCGACGGGCGCACCCTGACCGGCGTACAGCTCCAGCTGGAGTACCTCGACCTGGCCCGCAAGTACGTCGAGGACCGGTACGGCGCCGACGCCGACGACCAGACCGTCGACGTCCTGGCTCGTTGGGAGTCGGTGCTCGACCGGCTGGAGCGCGACCCGATGCTGCTCGCCAGCGAGCTGGACTGGGTGGCCAAGCTCAAGCTGCTCGAGCAGTACCGCCACCGCGACGGCCTTGAGTGGGACGACGCCAAGCTGCAGCTGATCGACTACCAGTACTCCGACATCCGGCCCGAGAAGGGGCTCTACCACCGGCTCGCGCAGGCCGGCCGGATCCAGCGGCTGCTCGACGACGCGTCCATCGAGGCGGCGATGCACGACCCGCCGGAGGACACTCGCGCCTACTTCCGGGGCCGGTGCCTCGAGAAGTTCTCCAACGAGGTGGCCGCGGCGTCGTGGGACTCGGTGATCTTCGACCTGCCCGGGCGGGAGTCGCTGCAGCGGGTCCCCACGATCGACCCGCTCCGCGGGAGCAAGGCGCACGTCGGCGCGTTGCTCGACCGCTCCGACACGGCCGAAGCGCTGGTGGCCGAACTCACGCGCTAGGCGGCTTCCAGCGTCGGCTGCGGGGTTTCGAGACAGGCGCTCGCGCGCCTTCCTCAACCACCGGTGGTTGAGGAGGTCGCTCTGCGAGCGTCTCGAAACCAGGCGACGCGGGGCTGTGACTGAACGCGCAACCACCGTGGGGTCGATAGGGTCGTGTCATGGCCCAGGAGCAGAAGCAGCCGCGCAAGGCGTCGGAGGTGGAGGAGTCCACCGAAGAGGTCACCGAGAGCGACGTCGCCGAGCGCAAGGAAGCGCTGGACGACGACATCGACGCCATCCTCGACGAGATCGACGACGTGCTGGAGACCAACGCCGAGGACTTCGTGAAGTCCTTCATTCAAAAGGGCGGGGAGTGAGCGACAACCCGCGCCTGCCCGCTGCCTTCCTCCAGCCCGGCGTCTCGTCGTTCGCCGACTTCCTCGCCGAGCAGGCACCGGACCTGCTGCCGTCCCGCCGCGCCGTGCCCCAGGGGCACGCCGGCGACCTCGCGCCGCACGGCACGACGATCGTCGCGGCGACGTTCCCCGGCGGCGTGGTGATGGCTGGTGACCGCCGAGCCACCATGGGCAACGTCATCGCCCAGCGCGACATCGAGAAGGTCTTCCCGGCCGACGAGTTCTCCGCCGTCGGCATCGCGGGCACCGCGGGCGTCGCCGTCGAGATGGTCCGGCTGTTCCAGACCGAGCTCGAGCACTACGAGAAGATCGAGGGCACCACGCTCTCGATGGACGGCAAGGCCAACCGGCTCTCGGCCCTGATCCGCGGCAACCTGCCGATGGCGATGCAGGGCCTGGCCGTCGTACCCCTGTTCGCCGGCTACGACATCGACGCCGGCTTCGGCCGGATCTTCAGCTACGACGTGACCGGCGGCCGCTACGAGGAGACCGCCTTCCACTCGGTCGGCTCGGGCTCGATGTTCGCGCGCGGCTCGCTCAAGAAGCTCTACCGCGAGGACCTCGACCTCGCGGGCGCGCTCGAGGTGGTCGTCCAGGCGCTCTACGACGCCGCCGACGACGACTCGGCCACCGGCGGTCCTGACCTGACCCGCCGGATCTTCCCGGTGGTCCAGGTGATCACCGACGAGGGCGGCCGCCGGATCCCCGACGACGAGGTCGCCGAGGTCGCCGACCGGGTGATCGCGGCGCGGATGAGCCGACCCGACGGACCGGGGGCTCCGCTGACCGGAGGTGGTGCCTCGTGAGCATGCCGTTCTACGTCTCGCCCGAGCAGCTGATGAAGGACCGGGCCGACTTCGCCCGCAAGGGCATCGGGCGCGGCCGCTCGATGGTCGCCGTCCAGTACGCCGACGGCATCCTGCTCGCCTCGGAGAACGTCTCCCAGGCGCTGCACAAGGTCTCCGAGATCTATGACCGGATCGCGTTCGCCGCGGTCGGCCGCTACAACGAGTTCGAGAACCTCCGCATCGCGGGCGTCCGCCTCGCCGACATGCGCGGCTACGCCTACGACCGTCGCGACGTCACCGCCCGCGGACTGGCCAACGCCTACGCCCAGACCCTCGGCACCATCTTCTCCAGCGGCGGCGAGAAGCCCTACGAGGTGGAGATCTTCGTCGCCGAGATCGGCGACACCGCGGCCGACGACCAGATCTACCGGCTCACCTACGACGGGCAGGTCGCCGACGAGCACGGCTACGGCGTGGTCGGCGGCGCCGCCGACGTCGTGTCGGGCTACCTTTCCGAGCACTACCAGGAGGGTGCCTCGCTCACCGAGGCGCTGACCCTCGCGGTCGCCGCCCTCGGTCGCTCGACCAACGAGCGCGGCGAGCCCGATGACCGGGTGATCCCGGTCAAGGACCTCGAGGTCGCCGTCCTGGACCGGACCCGAGCCCAGCCCCGGAAGTTCAGCAGGCTACGTCCGAGCCGGCTCGAGTCGATGCTCGGCGACCGCGGTCCCACCACCTCGAACCCGGTCGAGGAGGGTGCCGAGCACCCGCCCGGCACCGCCGCCACCGATGCCGACCCCGACGACCCGAAGGACCCCACCGACCAGGTGAGCGGCGACGCACCGCCGCTGCAGGACCCGGTCCAGGACGACCTCCCGCCGGTGGCCCCGCCGCCGCCCGGCGGGGAAGGGTCGGACGACAGACCCATCTGACGCGCGGCGAAGCCCGCCCGCAGCCACCTGCGACCCGTAGGGTTGGGGTGTGGACCGACGCATCTTCGGCATCGAGAACGAGTACGGCGTCACGTGCACGTTCAAGGGCCAGCGTCGGCTGAGCCCCGACGAGGTGGCGCGCTACCTGTTCCGCAAGGTCGTCAGCTGGGGCCGCAGCAGCAACGTCTTCCTGCGCAACGGCGCCCGGCTCTACCTCGACGTCGGCAGCCACCCGGAGTACGCCACCCCGGAGTGCGACGACGTCGTCGAGCTGGTGACCCACGACAAGGCGGGGGAGCGGGTCCTCGAGGGGCTGCTCCTCGACGCCGAGCAGCGGCTGCACGACGAGGGCATCGCGGGCGAGATCTACCTGTTCAAGAACAACACCGACTCGGCGGGCAACTCCTACGGCTGTCACGAGAACTACCTGGTGGGCCGGGCCGGCGAGTTCAGCCGCCTGGCCGACGTGCTGATCCCGTTCCTGGTGACCCGGCAGATCGTGGTGGGCGCCGGCAAGATCACCCAGACACCGCGCGGTGCGTCGTACAGCGTCTCGCAGCGCGCCGAGCACATCTGGGAGGGCGTCTCCAGCGCCACCACCCGCTCGCGGCCGATCATCAACACCCGCGACGAGCCACACGCTGACGCCGAGAAGTACCGGCGCCTCCACGTGATCGTCGGCGACTCCAACATGAGCGAGACCACCACGCTGCTCAAGGTCGCCTCCTGCGACCTGGTCCTCCGGATGATCGAGGAGGGCGTAGTGATGCGCGACCTCACGATGGAGAACCCCATCCGCGCGATCCGCGAGATCAGCCATGACGTCACCGGGCGGCGAAAGGTCCGGCTCGCCAACGGCCGCGAGGCCTCGGCACTGGAGATCCAGGGCGAGTACCTGAGCAAGGCCCGCGACTTCGTGGATCGCCGGCAGATCAGCACTCCCACCATCGAGATGGCCCTCGACCTGTGGGAGCGCGGCCTCAAGGCCGTCGAGTCCGACGACCTCGGCCTGGTCGACCGCGAGATCGACTGGGTCATCAAGTGGAAGCTGATCGAGCGCTACCGGGCCAAGCACGGCCTCCCGCTGGGCCACGCGCGGATCGCCCAGCTCGACCTGGCCTACCACGACATCCACCGCGGCCGGGGCCTCTACTACCTGCTCGAGCGCCGGGGTGCGGTCGCGCGGGTCACCACCGACCTGAAGATCTTCGAGGCCAAGTCGGTGCCCCCGCAGAACACCCGGGCCCGGCTGCGCGGCGAGTTCATCCGTCGCGCCCAGGAGCGCCGCCGCGACTTCACCGTCGACTGGGTCCACCTCAAGCTCAACGACCAGGCGCAGCGGACCGTCCTGTGCAAGGACCCGTTCCGCGCGTACGACGAGCGGGTCCAGCGGCTCATCGACGGGATGTAGCCGCCGGTTTCGAGATGGGCGCAGAGCGCCCTCCTCAACCACCGGGGATGTGAGAACTCTCAGCCTCGCCGGTTAGGGTTCCGCCCGTGCTTCCCGTGCGTCGACGTCGCCCCAAGAGCCTGACCCTGGTCCCTGCGCTGCTCGCCTGCGGCGCGCTGTTCCTGACGGCGTGCGGCGACGACAGCTCCTCGGAGGACCCGCTGCTCGGCGGCAAGTCCTTTGACCGGCTGGACGCGGTCACGATCTCCGGCGACGTGGGCTCGGCACCCGACGTGAAGTGGAAGGGCTCGATGACGGCCGGCAAGGTCGAGAACGAGACCATCACGGAGGGCGACGGCGAGCAGCTGAAGGGCCAGGACGACGTGCTGGCGCACCTGTGGATCGGCAACGGCTACTCACAGAAGCCGGCGTTCTCGACCTACGACGAGAAGAAGGCCGAGCTGCTCACGGTCAACAACGAGCTACCGGAGTTCCTCGCCGGCATCCGCGACGCCAAGGTCGGCTCGCGGATCGCCGTCACTGCATCGGCCGAGGAAGCTTTCGGCGAGACCGGCAACTACCAGCTGGGCATCGGCAACAAGGACACGGTCCTCGTGCTCATCGACCTGGTGTCCAAGGTGCAGGACAAGCCGGAGGGCGAGACCTCGCCGGCCCCGGACTGGATGCCCAAGCCGAAGTTCAGGAACGGCGTCATCAGAGGCTTCGACTTCACCGACGCCCCTGACCCGACCGACGACCTGCGCAAGGTGCAGCTGATCAAGGGCACCGGTCCGCGGGTGAAGAAGGGCCAGACCATCGTGGTCCGCTACCTCGGGCAGGCCTTCGACGGCGAGAAGCCCTTCGACGAGAACTTCGGCGAGGCGGGGGACGGCAAGCCGACCACGTTCAGCATCGGCACCGGCGCGGTCATCAAGGGCTGGGACAAGGGGCTGGACGGCATGCCGGTCGGCTCACGGGTGGTCCTCTCGATCCCGTCGGAGCTCGGTTACGGCGCCGAGGGCAGCCCGGACAGCGGCATCCCGGCGAACGCCACCCTGGTGTTCATGATCGACATCCTCGCCGCGGCCTAGGGCCTCCTTCGATCACTGAGCGAGACGGGCGCAGAGCGCCCTCCTCAACCAGCGGCGTCAGGATGGCAGGATCGGGGGCATGACGGCGGGCAAGAGTGAGCGACTGCTCAACCTGCTGATCATGCTGCTCGTGCAGCGGCACTACGTCGCCAAGGAGCGGATCCGGGAGATCCTCTACCCGGACTCCACATCGGACGCGTTCGAGAAGATGTTCGAGCGCGACAAGGACGAGCTGCGCAGCCTGGGCGTCCCGATCGAGGTCGGCCAGATGGACGCCTTCTTCGACGACGAGCCGGGCTACCGGATCCGGCCCGACGAGTTCGCGCTGCCGGACATCAGCCTGACCGCCGACGAGGCCGCTGTGGTCGGGCTGGCCACCAAGGTCTGGCAGCACGCCCGCCTGGCCGAGGCAACCACCGAGGCGGTCCGCAAGCTGACCGCGCTGGGCGTCGACGTGGATCTGACCGCCCTCGACATCGTCGAGCCGCGGCTGACCGCCGACGAGCCGTCGTTCGACGTGTTCTGGGAGGCCACCCAGGAGCGCACGCCCGTGGTCTTCGACTACATCCGCTCCGGCGACACCGAGGTGCGCACCCGTCACCTCCAGCCCTGGGGGGTGGCCCGCTACTCCGGCCGCTGGTACGTCGTGGGGTTCGACACCGATCGGGAGGCGGAGCGGATCTTCCGCCTCTCTCGGGTCCAGGGCCGCGCCACCAAGGGGGGCCCGCCGGGCTCCTACGAGATCCCGCCCGGCACCGACGTGAGCGGGGTGGCCCGGCGGCTGGCCCCCGAGCCGTCGACCGAGCGAGTCGTGCTGCTGGTGCGCAAGGGCGCCGGCCACACGCTGCGCCGCGGCGCGGACCAGGTGGAGGAGGGCGTCGCCGGCCCGGACGCCCAACAAGAGGCAGGGTGGACCTGGGACCGGCTGGTGCTCGAGCGGGGATCGGTGGGGCTGGCCGACGAGGTGCTGGGCTACGGCGCCGACGTCTACGTCGAGGAGCCGGCCCAGCTCCGTGACCGCGTCGTACGCCGGCTCCGGGCGGCCGTGGACGGTCCCGAGGCGGCCGCGTGACCGCCCCGGCCAGCGCGAAGGACCAGGTCGCGCGCCTGCTGACCCTGGTGCCGTACCTGCACGCGCACGGCGAGGTCCGGCTCGACGAGGCGGCCCGGGCTCTCGGCGTCGAACCGCAGGAGCTGTTCGGCGACCTCAAGGTCCTGTTCATGTGCGGCCTGCCGGGCGGCTACCCCGACGACCTGATCGACGTCGACATCGACGCTCTCGAAGGGCCCGACGGCCTGCGGTCCGACGGCGTGATCAAGGTGTCGAACGCCGACTACCTTTCGCGGCCCCTTCGGCTCAGCCCGACCGAGGCGTCGGCGGTCATCGTCGCGCTGCGGGCGCTGCGCAACGGGGCCAAGGACGACACCCGCGAGGTGGTCGACCGGGCGCTGGCCAAGCTGGAGGCAGCGGCCGCCCAAGGATCGGCACGGGGCAGCTCTGCGGCCCAGATCGACCCCGGCGACGGCGCCGCCGACACCGACCTGGCCCTGCTCGCCAGCCAGCTCCAGACCGCGGCGGACCGCGGCCGGCAGGTGCGGCTGAGCTACTACGTGCCGAGCCGCGACGAGCAGTCCGACCGGGTGGTCGACCCGCGCGGGGTGGTGACGGCCGAGGGACACCTGTACCTCGATGCGTGGTGTCACAGCGCCGAGGCGCCGCGGCTGTTCCGGCTGGACCGGATCGACCGGGCCGAGGTGCTCAACGACCCGGTCGAGACGCCGCAGGAGGGGCCTCGCGACCTGGGCGACGGCATCTTCAGCCAGTCCACCGACGTCACCCCGGTCACGCTGCTGCTGGAGCCCGAGGCGCGCTGGATGACGTCGTACTACCCGGTCGAGGAAATCCGCGAGGTCGGCCAGGACCGAATGGAGGTCGTGCTGCTCGTCGCCGACGAGCGCTGGCTGACCCGGCTGATGCTGCGGCTGGCACCGCACGCGACGGTCCTGTCACCGCCGGCATACGCCGAAACGTTCATGGCCGCCGCACAGCGGGCGCTCAGCCTGTACGCCTGACCGACGGGTACGCTGGAGACCACTGCACCGACCTTGTGAGGACCTCATGACCCCGCTGCTCATTGGAGGGCTCGGCACTCCCGAGCTCCTCATCATCCTGGCCGTCCTCATCCTGCTCTTCGGCGCCGCCAAGCTCCCCGAGCTGGCGCGTGGCAGCGGCCGCGCACTGCGGATCTTCAAGGCCGAGACCAAGGGCCTGATGGACGACGACGACGAAGACGACACGAAGGCCGACCCCGCCAAGACTCAGGCCCAGCTGGAAATCGAGGCCAGGCAGCGTGACCTCATCCAGCGCCAGGCCGAGCTCGACGCCGAGGCGGACAAGCTCCACCGCGGCGACACCGCCTGACTGACCCTCTCTTGATCAAACGCCTCGCGGGATTCCTCAGGGGAAGCCCGCAGCACCCTGTGGGCCCGGACGGCCGCATGGCGCTGTCCGACCACCTGCGTGAGTTGCGCGCCCGGCTGATCCGCTCGGTGCTGGTCATCGTGGTGGGCTTCGGAATCGCCCTGTTCTTCTACGACGAGCTGCTCGAGCTGATCCTCGTCCCCTACAACGACGCCCGCGAGCGGCTGGGCGCCACGGTCGAGACCCAGGCCGTGGTCAACGACGTCACCGGCCCGCTGCTGCTCCAGCTCAAGCTGTGTGGCGTCGTGGCGATTGTGGCCGCGAGCCCCTACTGGCTCTACCAGATCTGGGCGTTCATCCTGCCCGGTCTCCACGCCACCGAACGGAAGTGGAGCCGGATCTTCGCGGCCATCGCCGGGCCGCTGTTCTTCGCCGGGATTGCGACCGGCTACTACGTGCTGCCCAAGGCGATCCAGGTGCTGATCAGCTTCACGCCTGAAAACGTCACCAACCTCGTGGAGTTCGGGAAGTTCTTCTCGTTCATCACCCGGATGCTGCTGGTCTTCGGGATCTCGTTCGAGATCCCGCTGTTCGTGGTGATGCTCAACCTGGCCGGCGTGGTCTCGGGGGGGGGGACGTCAGCTCGGCAGGTACCGCCCCTGGATCGTCATCGGCACCTTCATCTTTGCGGCTGTCGCCACGCCTTCGACCGACCCGTTCTCGATGCTGTTCCTGGCGGTCCCGATGCTCGTCCTGTTCGGGATCGCGGAGGTCATCGCCCGTCTCGCCGACCGGGCCCGCGGCCGTGGTCGCGACTCGACCGAGCAATGGGCGGACGACGAGGTCTCGAAGTTGTGACCTCGCCGCTGGTCGTCGACCTGGATCCGTTCGACCTCCCCGACTGGCTGGGCGACGGACCGGTCGCCTGGGCCTCCGACCAGGGGCTGAGCGGCCACCTCGTCGCCGGCCACCTGACCGGCGCCCCCGACCAGGTCATCCCGTGCGACCTACTCGCCGTCGACCAGGCCTACCCCGCTCCCGTGCTCGAGGAGGCCACTCGCACCCGCGTCCACCAGGCGTGGAAGCACGGGCAGGTCCTTCTGTTGACCCGCGACGACCGGGCCACCGTGGCCGCCCCGGGGACGGCGTGGTCGTCAGACCTGGTGCTGGAAGCGCTCACGCGGCTGGCTCGTTCGGTGGGTTCAGATCCGACTGCCTGGACGGCGCATCTCGCGCTGAGCCGGCCACAGCGCTAGCCGCCCGCGCGAACTGCTCGCAGGCGGCCTCCCAGGTCAACCCGGGCGGATCCTCGGCGAGAGCCGACCGCAGGCCGGTCAGCAGAGCGTTGAGGTTGCGCAGCTCGACGTCTTCGACGGGGCCGTAGATGTCGGCGCTCCTGAGCTGAGTCACTCTGGAGCCGAGCAGCTCCCTCTCGTCCTCCCGCAGCTTGGCGAGCCGAAGCGTCGGCAGCGGGTTCCCACGGACTCGTTCACCCCGGGCCAGCTCGGTGATCGCCTGGAGCACCACCACCCCGTGCCGCTCATCGGCCGCCCTGGGCAGGCGAAGCGGGCACGGATGCGGCGCCTTCAGCCAGCGAGGGTCTCCGACGCTCCATTGGAGCCATCGGCGCGAGAAGCGGATCGTCACGATGTCGAGGACCCGGGCCCGGGAGTAGTGGTTGTGGATCGCCTCCGGACTGACCTTCATCCAGCGTGCGATCGCCGCGACGCTGAACCGGTCGACGCCGGTGGTCTCCAGGACGTGCACAGCGCCGTCCGTCAGGATCTCTACGTAGTCGCGGTGGTCCGGGAGAAGGAATGGGCTCTGGGACATATGTTCACCCTTCCCGATTCAGCAGCCGGCCCCCGGGGCTGTCCACAGGCCTCGTCCCTACCTCCGCGCTCCCCGGTGCCGCGAGTCGCGACGTGGGTTAGCGCTCACCAACTCAAGCCGTGAGTTAGCGCTCACCAACCGCTCAAGTTGGTGAGCGCTAACCCACCCCCGGACCGGGGCCTTCGGGCTCGTCCGGGACGCTCTGCTTCGGGCTCGTCCGGGACCGCTCGGTGCCCTAGTCTGCGCCCGTGGCCCGGGACATCGCTCTGCTGACCAACCCGACCGCGGGCAAGGGGCGCGGCGGCAAGGCGCGCGGCGCGGTGCTCGAGCGACTGCGCGGCGCCGGGCTGAGCGTGCGCGACCTGAGCGGGCAGGACGCCGACGAGGCGCTCGACCTGGCCAGGGCGGCCGTGGCCGACGGCGTCGAGGCGCTGGTGGTGCTCGGTGGCGACGGCATGGTCCACCTCGGCGTCCAGGCGGTGGCGGAGACCGGGACCCCGCTCGGCATCATCCCGGCCGGCACCGGGAACGACGTGGCTCGCTACTTCGACCTTCCGCGCAAGGACCCGGTGGCCGCGGCGGACGCGGTCATCAGGGGGACCACCCGGAAGGTCGACCTCGCGAGGAGTGGCAGCAAGTACTTCGCGACCGTCCTGTGTGCCGGCTTCGACGCCATGGTCAACGAGCGGGCCAACCGGATGACCTGGCCCAAGGGCCAGATGCGCTACAACCTGGCCACCCTGTCCGAGCTGAGGGTGTTCCGGCCGCTGCCCTACACGTTGGACCTCGACGGAAAGCAGCTGAAGCTCGAGGCGATGATGGTCTCGGTCGGCAACGGCCCCTCCTTCGGCGGCGGTCTCCGGATCGCCGAGGGTGCGCTGCTCGACGACGGCATGCTCGACGTCGTGATCATCAAGCCGATGAGTCGCACCAGCCTGGTCCGGACCTACCCCAAGCTGTTCAAGGGCACCCACGTCACCCATCCGCAGTACGAGCACCACCTGGTGCGCACCATCACCATCGCCGCCCCCGGGATCACGACGTACGCCGACGGCGAGCGTTTCGGTGATCTCCCGCTCACCGTGGAGTGCGCCCCCGGGGCGCTGATCGTCTACGCCTGAGGCCCTAGACCGGGTTCCGTAGTGTGGGGGGAGTGAGCACCGACGAGCTGTCCCCGTCGGAGCGGTACGCGGCGCACATGAAGCACAAGGACCATCCGGTGGTCCACGACTTCAGCGCCCTCTACGACTTCCCGCTCGACGACTTCCAGCTCCGCGCCTGCCGAGAGATCGAGGACGGGCGCGGGGTGCTGGTCGCTGCGCCCACGGGGTCCGGAAAGACGGTCGTGGGGGAGTTCGCCATCCACCTGGCCCTCGCGACGGGCCGCAAGTGCTTCTACACCACGCCGATCAAGGCGCTGAGCAACCAGAAGTACCACGACCTGGTGGACCGCTACGGCCCCGACGATGTGGGTCTGCTGACCGGCGACAACGTGGTCAACGGCGAGGCGCCGGTGGTCGTCATGACCACCGAGGTGCTGCGCAACATGCTGTACGCCGGCAGCCGGACCCTCACGGGCCTGGGCTTCGTGGTGATGGACGAGGTGCACTACCTCGCCGACCGCTCCCGCGGTGCGGTGTGGGAGGAGGTCATGATCCACCTCCCCGAGTCGGTGACGGTGGTCAGCCTCTCCGCCACCGTGTCGAACGCCGAGGAGTTCGGCGAGTGGCTGGCCACGGTGCGCGGCGAGACGACGACGATCGTCGAGGAGCGACGCCCGGTGCCGCTCTACCAGCACGTGATGGTCGGCAGGCGCCTGCTCGACCTGTTCGCCTCCTCCGACGTCGACGCGGCCGCGGGCTTCGTCAAGGAGGGCGCCCCGGTCAACGGCGAGCTGATGAAGGTGGCCCGCGACGACTGGGCCAGCACCCGTCTGATGCGGGACCGCCGGTCGCCACGCAAGGGCAAGCCGGGGAGCTCCAAGGTCAAGTACTCCAAGGACGGGCGCAACGTCGGCAACGGGCGCCGGGTCTGGATCCCGAGCCGCGGCGACGTCGTCGACCGGTTGGACCGCGACGGACTGCTCCCGGCGATCGTGTTCATCTTCAGCCGGGTCGGCTGCGACGCCGCGGTCAAGCAGTGTCTCCAGGCGGGTGTCCGGCTCACGTCACCGGAGGAGCGAGACACCATCCACTCCTACGTCGAGGCGGCCTGCCACGACCTGCCCGAGGAGGACCTGCACGTCCTCGGCTACCACGACTTCCTCGACGGGCTCACCCGCGGCGTCGCCGCCCACCACGCCGGGATGCTGCCGGCGTTCAAGCACGTCGTCGAGGAGCTGTTCGTCCGCGGGCTGTGCAAGGTGGTCTTCGCGACCGAGACCCTGGCACTGGGCATCAACATGCCGGCCCGCACGGTCGTGATCGAGAAGCTCACCAAGTGGAACGGCGAGGCCCACGCCGACATCACCCCAGGGGAGTACACCCAGCTGACCGGTCGGGCCGGCCGCCGCGGGCTGGACGTCGAGGGGCACGGCGTCGTGCTCTACCAGCCGGGGATGAACCCGAGCGAGGTCGCCGGCCTGGCCTCGACGCGCACCTACCCGCTCCGCTCGTCCTTCCGTCCGTCGTACAACATGGCGGTCAACCTCGTCGACCAGTACGGCCGCGAGGTCTCCCGCGAGCTGCTCGAGCAGTCCTTCGCCCAGTTCCAGGCGGACAAGGCCGTCGTGGGCCTGGCCCGGCAGGTCCGCAAGGCCGAGGAGGCGCTTGAGGGTTACGCCGAGTCCGCGCGGTGCGAGCTCGGAGACTTCATGGAGTACGCCGGGATCCGGCGCCGCATCTCCGAGGTCGAGAAGAGCGCGAGCAAGGCCAGGCGGGCCGACCGCCGCGAGGAGTCGATCGAGTCGCTGCGCCACCTCAGGCGGGGCGACGTGATCGAGATCCCGACCGGCAAGTTCGCCGGGTACGCCGTGGTGATCGACAACGGCTGGGACGCCGTCAACCCGCGGCCGTACGTCGTGACCGCCGACCGGCAGGCCCGGCGGCTGGCGCTCATCGACTTCCCCGTCCCCGTGGCGTCGGTGGCGACGGTCCGGGTGCCGAAGTCCTTCAACGGTCGGAACCCGCAGATGCGCAAGGACCTCGCCTCGGCGCTGCGGTCGCGGACCCACGACTTCGCCCCACCGCCGCCCGGGAAGCGGCGACCGGAGAAGGGCGCCGCGCGGTCTGCCGTTGGGGGAGGGGCCTCGGGTGGAGGGGCCGTCGACCGCGAGATCCAGGAGCTCCGCGACCTGCTCAAGGCGCATCCCTGCCACGCCTGCCCGGACCGCGAGGAGCACGACCGCTGGGCGCAGCGTTGGTTCAAGCTCGACCGCGACGCCACCACGCTGCGCCGCCGGGTCGAGACCCGCACCAACACCGTCGCCCGGCAGTTCGACCGAGTCTGCGAGGTGCTCACTGCGCTGGGCTACCTGGCCGGCGAGGGCAAGCAGGTCAAGGTCACCGACCAGGGCCGCCACCTGATGCGCCTCTACTCCGAGCTGGACCTGGTCGCAGCCGAGTGCCTGCGCACCGGCCTCTGGGACGAGCTCACCGTGCCCGAGCTGGCCGCGGCACTTTCGGTCCTGGTCTTCGAGGCGCGGCGTCCCGACGACGCCTCACCGCCGCGGGTGCCCGGCGGCCGGGTCCGCGACGTGATCAAGGAGACGGTCAAGCTCTGGGGCCAGCTCGACGCGCTCGAGCGCGACCACCATCTCGACTTCCTGCGCCAGCCTGACGCCGGCTTTGCCTGGGCGGCCTACCACTGGGCCGAGGGCGACGAGCTCGACGACGTGCTCAACGTCGTGGACCTGGCGGCAGGTGACTTCGTGCGCTGGATGAAGCAGCTCCTCGACCTGGCCGGCCAGGTGGCCGACGCGGCGGGCGACGGACCGCTGCGGGACACCGCCCGCGGGGTCGTGACCGCCGTACGCCGCGGTGTGGTTGCCTACTCCGCGCTCGGCGACGACTGACGGACGGCGTCGGCAACGGGCGTCTCGCCGTTCACGAGGTTCCACTGCATGCCGATCGTCCTCGGCTCGTCCAGAACCGCAGCCAGTACCGCGGCGACGTCCGCCCGGGTGACGTCACCCCGCGCGACGTCCGGACCCAGCGAGACCAGCCCGGTCGCAGGGTCGTCGGTGAGGCTGCCCGGCCTGATGATCGTCCAGGCCAGGTCGCTGGCGCGCAAAGCCGCGTCGGCGGTGCGCTTGGCCTCGACGTAGGCGCGCCACACGTCGCCGGTGCCCGCCGGGAGCGGTTCGTCGACGTTGATCGCCGAGACCTGCACCAACCGGTCGATCCCGGCCTCCCGCGCCCCCTCGATCGACTTCAGCGAGCCCTCGAGGTCGACGGTCCGCTTGCGCTCCCGGTTGCCGTCCGGTCCGCCCCCGGCGGCGAAGACGACCGCGTCGCACCCCTCGAAGGCGCGGGCGAACGCGGCGGCGTCGTCCCGCTCGATGTCGAGCAGTCGCACCTCGGCGCCACGGGACTCGAGCTCCTCGCGGTACTCCTCGCGGCGCACCAGCGCGACCGGGTCGTGCTCCGAGCGCCGCAGCGCGACGAGGAGGTGACGGGCCACCTGACCGTGGCCCCCGACGACAGCGATTCGAGACATGGTTCCACCGTACGAGCGCGCTGGTCAGCCTTCGTCGCGACACAGCACGATCTGGAGCGGGCGGCTCACCGGATCAGGGCCTCCACGAGGCGGGCCGCCGGGCTCTCGAGGTTGTAGCGCTGCGCGAGCTCTGTCACGGCGCCAGGGTCGCGGGGCGTGACCGGGCGGTCCAGTCCCTTCCGGTCCAGGTCGATGTCGCGGGCCACGGCGACGACCTTGGGCGCGACCGTGAGGTAGTCGGCGGCGGCCTTGATCTTGCCGCGCGGCCCCGGACCGAGGTCGGAGTCGGGATCGCCGGCCGCCGCGATGATCCCGGGCATGTCGCCGAACCGGTTGAGGAGGGTGGCGGCGGTCTTCTCTCCGATGCCGGCCACGCCCGGGAGTCCGTCCGACGCGTCGCCGCGCAGCGTGGCGAAGTCGGCGTACTGCGCTGCGTCGACGCCGTACTTCGCCCGCATCCACGCGTTGTCGACGCGCTCGTGGTTGCCGACCCCCCGGGCGATGTAGAGGACCCGGACGCCGGCGTCGTCGTCGACGACCTGGAACAGGTCCCGGTCGCCGGTGACCACGTCGACGGGGCCCTTGGCACCGGTCGCGAGCGTCCCGATCACGTCGTCCGCCTCATAGCCGTCGGCACCGCGCACGGTGATCCCGAAGGCGTCGAGCACCTCGAGGATGATCGGGACCTGGACCTCGAGGGGGTCCGGCACCTCCTCGATGTCCGGCCCGGAGGCGCGTTCGGCCACGACGCGGTGGGTCTTGTACGTCGGCAGCAGCTCGACCCGCCAGGCCGGCCGCCAGTCGTTGTCCCAGCAGCAGACGAGCTGGTCGGGGTCGTACTGGCTCACCAGCCGCGAGATGAAGTCCATGAAGCCACGGACGGCGTTCACCGGTGTCCCGTCGTCTGCCTTGATCTCCGGCACGCCGAAGAAGGCCCGGAAATACATCGAGGCCGAGTCGAGCAGCATCAGGCGGGGCGGCGACTTCTTGGCGGAAGTGGTCACCGCCGCATCCTGTCAGAGCGGCGCACTAGGCTGCGCGCGTGACGTCCTCCACGCTCGAGGCCACGGACCGGCAGATTCTTCAGCTGCTGGCGGCCGACGGCCGGATGTCCTTCACCGACCTCGGGAAGGCCACCGGCCTGTCCACCTCTGCTGTCCACCAGCGGGTGAAGCGCCTCGAGCAGCGCGGCCTGATCCTGGGGTACGGCGCCACGGTCAACCACGACGAGATCGGCCTGCCGCTGACCGCGTTCATCTCCATCCGTCCGATCGACCCGTCCGAGCCGGACGACTCACCGGCCCGGCTCGAGGAGGTCCCGGAGATCGAGTCGTGCTGGTCGGTCGCCGGGGACGAGTCCTACATCCTCAAGGTCCGCCTGGCCAAGCCCAGCGACCTCGAGGACCTGCTGGCGCGGATCCGGGCCGCCGCCAACGTCTCGACCCGCACCACCATCGTGCTTTCGACGTACTACGAGAACCGGCCCGTCACCGGGGGCTGACGGCTACGAGGTCGGGAAGAACTCCACGATCACCTGGGCGGTCGTGTAGCCGGTGCCGGGCGCCTGGCTGTCATCGACCCTGAGCGTCCAGGTGTGTCCGCCGGCGGCCACTGGCGCGACACCGTCGATGACCTGGCGCTGGTCGTAGGTGCCGTCGTTGTCCCCGCCGTCCCACCAGTTGAACTGGATCTCCGTGCCGTCCTGGTAGAGGTAGCTCTGGAGGTACTCGTTGGCAGCAGCCGACGAGTCGAAGGACGCGCTTCCGGTCACCCTGACGACACCTGCCGACGGAGCCACGAACGTCACGCTGGCGATCGTGTCCAGGCCTCCCGTCAGGGAGTGGTTCGCGCTGTCGGTGGACCCCTTCACGACTGTGGGCCCGGCGGGCAGCACGAGCGTCGCCTCGGCGATGTCCGCGCCGGTCAGGCCGTCGTCCCGGACGTCGACACCCTCAATCGTCTTGTCCTTGATGTCCTTGCTCTTGATGGTGTTGTTCTTGATCTGCTTGCTGGTGACCAGCTTCGCGGCATCGGCGACCACCGGGTTCGTGACGATGAGGAACCCGAGGACGACAACGGTGCAGGCGGTGAACAGTTTGCTGTGCATGGCTTCCACTCCCACGAGTCGAGCGACCGGCGCGGCTGGCCGGCTCGGACGTCAGTCTGGGGCCGACGGTGGGGGAACGGAAAGATGCTGTCGGAAGGGTCAGTAGGCCTGCAGCGCCGCCGTACGGCGCGACGCCTCCGCCACCTCCGCGGCCCGCAGCGCGGACTCGTCGAGCTTGCCGTGCTCGGCCCACCACGCCTGGCCCTCGGCGGGCAGCGTGTGGATCGGGTCGTAGTACTCGTAGGTGCGGGTCAGCGCCTCGGGGTCCGCGGCCTCGATGGACGTGCGGTAGTTCTTGGTCCAGTGCGAGATGCCGCGCTCGGTGTCGTACGACGCGAGCTGATGCACCCAGCGCTTGCCGACGAACGGGACGTCACAGACGATCCGCGGCGTCGCGAAGCCGGGCAAATAGCCCATGATCGAGTGCTGGAGGCGCTGGGCGTCGGCGACCGAGACCCGCCAGTGCTCCGAGAACGGGATCATGTCGCACATGTAGAAGTAGTACGGCATGATCTGCGCGCCATCGAGCAGCGCGAAGCACAGGTCGAGCAGCGCGTGCGGGTCCGCGTTGACGCCGTTGAGGATGACGCCCTGGTTGCGGACGTCGCGGATCCCGGTGTCGAGCATCGCCCTGGTCGCCTTCGCCACCAACGGCGTGACCGAGTTGGCGTGGTTGACGTGGGTGTGGATCGCGATGGACACGCCGCGCTGCCGGGCCAGGGTGCCGATCCGGGTCATCCCCTCGACGACCTCGGGCTGCAACCAATGCTGCGGCAGGCCCATCAGCGCCTTGGTGGCGAGCCGGACGTCGCGGATGTTCTCGATCTCGAGCAGGTCGGTGAGGAAGGACTCCAGCCGCGGCCAGGGCATGTTGGCGACGTCGCCGCCGGAGACCACCACGTCGCGCACGCCGGGCGTACGGCGCAGGTAGTCGAGCATGTCGCCGATCCGGTCGTTGGGCTTGCCGACGAACTTCAGCTTGTCGATGACCGCGGTGGAGTTGCCGACCAGGTCCATCCGGGTGCAGTGGCCGCAGTACTGCGGGCAGGTGGGCAGCAGCTCGGCCAGCACCTTGGTCGGGTAGCGGTGGGTGAGCCCTTCGGTGGCCCACATGTCGTGCTCGTGCAGCGAGTCCCGCGTGGCGTGCGGGTGCGAGGGCCAGTCGGTGCGGCGGTCGCTGAAGACCGGCAGCATGTAGTGGCGCACCGGGTCGGCGTAGAAGGCGTCGGTCAGAGAACCCGGGCCGTTGGGCTCGTCACGCGGGGCCATCGTGTTCATCATCTGCGGCGGGACCAGCATCGACATGGTCGCGCGCTCGGCCTGGTCGCGCTCGAGGTCGGCGTAGAACCGCTCGTCGACGAGGTCGCCGAGCAGCTCCCGCAGCTGCTTGAGGTTCTTGACGCAGTGCGCTCGCTGCCACTGGACTGACTCCCACTCGGCTGCGGTGACGTCCTTCCAGCCGGGGAACCGGGTCCAGTCCGGCTCCACCAGATCGACACGCTGGTAGGGATAGGGCTGACCGGTACCGAGCCCGATGGACGTTTCAATGGTCACTGTGCCACTGTAGGTGGAGAATCTGCGGCCTGTCCAAAGACCAGCCGCAAATTGTCCCGCCAAACTGATCAAGCAGCATTGACGTTACTGAGGAGTTCTTCGTGCGCGCCAGCGATCCGACCGGGTTGCACCGGGTCCTGGACGACCGGGTGGTGCTGCCCCAGGCAGCCGACCGTCTCGACACCCGCAAGGAGCTCTGGCCCGACGAGGTGCGGATCCGGGTGGAGCGGCTGAACCTCGACGCCGCTTCGTTCCGGCAGCTCGAGCGGACCCACTCCGCCGACGTTGACGGCGTACGCCGCGCGGTGCTCGACATCGTCGCGGCCCGCGGCAAGATGCAGAACCCCGAGACCGGCTCGGGCGGGATGCTCGTCGGCACCGTCGAGGAGGTCGGCCCCGAGTCGCCCCTGGGACTGGCGGTCGGCGACCGGGTCGCGACACTCGTCTCCCTCACCCTCACCCCGCTCGTCATCGAGGACGGCCTGTCCCGCTGGGACGGGCGCTCCGAGCAGGTGCCGTGCGACGGCTACGCCGTGCTCTTCGGCCGCTCGATCGCCGCCCGCATCCCCGACGACCTGCCCGCCGACCTCAGCCTCGCGGTGATGGACGTGTGCGGCGCCCCAGCCCTGACGCACCGGGTGGTCGCGCAGTACGAGCAGGGCGTCGTGGCCGTCATCGGTGGGGCCGGCAAGTCCGGCTCCCTGAGCCTGGCTGCCGCCCGCAACGCTGGTGCCCGACGCACCGTGGGGGTGGTGCCCAATGACAACGAGGCCGCCCTCCTCCGGGAGTCCGGCCTGGCCGACGACGTGGTGGTCGCCGATGCTCGCGATCCGATCGCCCTGCGCGATGCCGTGGTGTCGGCCGTCGGGACCACGGCGGACGTGACCGTGGTCTGTGTCGACGTACCCGGTTGCGAGGGCGGGGCCATCCTGGCCACGTCTCCTCGCGGGACGGTCATCTTCTTCTCCATGGCCACCTCGTTCTCGGCGGCCGCGCTCGGTGCCGAGGGGCTCGCCGCCGACGTGACCATGCTGGTCGGCAACGGCTTCGTGCCCGGCCACGCCGACTACGCGATGCAGCTGCTCCGTGAGCAGCCTGGGGTCCGGGCCCTGTTCGAGCGCCGGCTGGAAGTGGCGCCGTGAGCAGGGGCAAGCTGGACCTCGACCCGGTCACCGTCCGCAAGGCGCGTTCACTGGCTCGGAAGGCCGGCCGGCCGATCGTGAACCTGGCCAAGCGGCACACCACGGTGAGCGTGGAGAGAGCGACGCTGCGGATGGCCGGGCTGGAGGGCGCGGACGGCGACGGCATCCCGTGGGCCAACCGGCTCCTCGACGTCGTACGCGCGGACGTCGGGCTCGAGCACGGTGTGGCCCTCCCGGTCTGGGACGCGCTGGTCCGTGGCGAGGCCGAGGACCTCGCCACCCTGGCGCAGAAGGCCGGCGCCGGGTCGGTCACCTTCCACGTTCCCGAGGGCCGCGACGCCACCCGGGCGGCGGCCGCGGCGCGTCGCCAGGTCGGGGGCGGCCTCAAGCGGATCGACGCCCGCCGCCGCGAGCGCGAGCGGATGATCAAGAAGCACGGCGACGCCCCGCGCACGCCGTGGATCTACCTGATCGTCGCCACCGGCGACATCATGGAGGACATCCCGCAGGCCCAGCAGGCCGCTCGCGAGGGCGCCGACGTGATCGCGGTGATCCGGTCGACCGGCCAGAGCCTGCTCGACTACGTGCCGGAGGGTGCGACCCGGGAAGGCTTCGCGGGCACCTACGCCACCCAGGAGAACTTCCGGCTCATGCGGGCCGCGCTCGACGAGTCCAGCGCCGAGCTCGGCCGCTACGTCCGGCTCACCAACTACGCCTCCGGGCTGTGCATGCCCGAGATCGCGACCCTTGCGGGGCTCGAGCGGCTCGACATGATGCTCAACGACTCGATGTACGGAATCCTGTTCCGCGACATCAACCCGGTCCGCACCTTCGTGGACCAGCGGTTCAGCCGCCAGGTGCACGCCCGCGCCGGGATCATCATCAACACCGGCGAGGACAACTACCTCACCACCGCCGACGCGGTCGAGGCCGCGCACACGGTGACGACGAGCCAGCTGCTCAACGAGTACTTCGCCAAGGAGGCCGGGCTCGAGAACTGGCAGCTCGGGCTGGGCCACGCCTTCGAGATCGACCCCGACCTGCCGAACTCGTTCCGGATGGAGCTCGCGCACGCGCTGCTGGCCCGCGAGCTGTTCCCGGACGCGCCGCTCAAGTGGATGCCGCCCACCCGGCACATGACCGGCGACGTCTTCCGGGGCAACCTGCTCGACGGCTTCTTCAACCTGATCGGCTCGCTGACCGGGCAGGGGATCCTCCTCGTCGGCATGATGACCGAGGCCGTGGTGACGCCCTGGATCTCCGACCGCGACATCGCGCTGCAGAACGTCCGCTACGTGCTCGAGGCGACCGGCGACCTCCACGAGGACTTCCGCCCGGCGCCCGACGGCTTCATCGCGAACCGCGCCCGGCAGGTCCTGGGTGAGGCGATCGAGTTGCTCGAGGCGATCGTCGACACTGAGCTGCATCCGGGTGGCCTCCTCGACGCGATCGCGGACGGCACCTTCGGGCTGATGCGGCGCCCCGCCGACGCCGGCCGAGGCCTCGACGGCGTCGCGAAGAAGTCGAGCGTCTACTACAACCCCGCATCCGAGCTGCTCGAGGAGAAGAACGGTGGTTGAGGAGGGCGCTCTGCGCCCGTCTCGAAACCCCGCAGCCCGATGCTGGGACGCAACGGCCAGGGGCACCTCCCAGCGGACCTTCAGAGGTTTCGAGACAGGCGCTAGCGCGCCTTCCTCAACCAGCGATGTAGAGAGGACACGACGATGACGATCGTCCGCCCGTACGGCGACGCCACCGGCGACGGCATGGTGCAGCTCAGCTTCACGCTGCCCATCGATGGCCAGGGTGACCTCTCCAAGGTCGCCGAGGGTGCCGCGGCCCAGCTCGCCAACAAGATGGGCATGGACCCGGCGCTGGTCGTGCACAGCAAGCCGATGGGTTCCGACTTCACCTTCTTCGTGGTCTACGGCCGGGTGAACCACCTCGTCGACACGAGCAAGGTCGAGGTGGTCGAGCGCGACTACCCGCTGCTCACGCCCAAGGAGGTCAACGCGGCCGTGAAGCGCACCCTGCGCAGGCGTCTGGTCGTTGTCGGCGGCTGCATCGGCACCGATGCGCACACGGTCGGGATCGACGCGATCATGAACATCAAGGGGTTCGCAGGCGAGAAGGGGCTCGAGTACTACCGCGAGCTCAAGGTCGTGAACCTCGGTGCCCAGGTGTCGGTGCCGCAGCTGGTCGAGCGGGCCCGGGCCGAGAAGGCCGACGCCGTGCTGGTTTCCCAGGTGGTCACCCAGCGCGACGCCCACCTCCTCAACACCCGTGAGATGTCGGCGGCGTTCCGGGAGGCGTACCCGGCCGAACGGCGCCCGCTGCTCGTCGTCGGCGGGCCGCGCTTCGACGAGAAGATGGCCGGCGAGCTCGGCGTCGACCGGGTCTTCAGCCGGGGCACGACGCCGGGCGAGGTCGCGTCGTTCATCGTGCACCGGCTCGCGCCGACCAAGTCGGGAGCAGCCGCATGACCGCAGAGGTCGGCACCACCGTGGTGCACCGCCGCTACGTGCCGTTCTCCGACGCCCACTACGCCGGCAACCTGGTCGACGGCGCCTACTCGATGAAGCTGTTCGGCGACGTGGCCACCGAGCTGTGCATCCGCACCGACGGCGACGAGGGACTGCTCGCGTCGTACGCCGACGTGCAGTTCCTGGCACCGGTCCGCGCGGGAGACGTCCTCGAGATCTCCTGCAGGCTCACCCGGGTCGGGACGCGGTCGCGCACCCTCGACCTCAGCGTCCACGTCGTCGCCCGCGGTAAGCCGACACCGGAGCGGCCGGGTGCCGCGGCGCCGCTCGACGAGCCGCTGCTCGCCACCACCGCGACGGCGACCGTGGTGGTCCCGCCGTCCGCTGGCTGAGAAACCACCCCAGTATTTTGTGAACTCCGTGTGAACGCGGCATGGCCGCTGACCTGCACCTTCGCGAGTCGTCGCAGGTCAGCAGGGTGTTGACGAGAAGGCAGCGGGGGAGTTGGGTATGCGGCAGTCCGCTCATGCAGATCACGGCATGGGCTCCGGTTTTCGGGTGGCCGGGTTCGAGGGCGACCTGCCATT
>CAWDBZ010000021.1:0-39592 GCA_963800715.1 uncultured Actinomycetota bacterium
CCTGCAGCGCCGCCGTACGGCGCGACGCCTCCGCCACCTCCGCGGCCCGCAGCGCGGACTCGTCGAGCTTGCCGTGCTCGGCCCACCACGCCTGGCCCTCGGCGGGCAGCGTGTGGATCGGGTCGTAGTACTCGTAGGTGCGGGTCAGCGCCTCGGGGTCCGCGGCCTCGATGGACGTGCGGTAGTTCTTGGTCCAGTGCGAGATGCCGCGCTCGGTGTCGTACGACGCGAGCTGATGCACCCAGCGCTTGCCGACGAACGGGACGTCACAGACGATCCGCGGCGTCGCGAAGCCGGGCAAATAGCCCATGATCGAGTGCTGGAGGCGCTGGGCGTCGGCGACCGAGACCCGCCAGTGCTCCGAGAACGGGATCATGTCGCACATGTAGAAGTAGTACGGCATGATCTGCGCGCCATCGAGCAGCGCGAAGCACAGGTCGAGCAGCGCGTGCGGGTCCGCGTTGACGCCGTTGAGGATGACGCCCTGGTTGCGGACGTCGCGGATCCCGGTGTCGAGCATCGCCCTGGTCGCCTTCGCCACCAACGGCGTGACCGAGTTGGCGTGGTTGACGTGGGTGTGGATCGCGATGGACACGCCGCGCTGCCGGGCCAGGGTGCCGATCCGGGTCATCCCCTCGACGACCTCGGGCTGCAACCAATGCTGCGGCAGGCCCATCAGCGCCTTGGTGGCGAGCCGGACGTCGCGGATGTTCTCGATCTCGAGCAGGTCGGTGAGGAAGGACTCCAGCCGCGGCCAGGGCATGTTGGCGACGTCGCCGCCGGAGACCACCACGTCGCGCACGCCGGGCGTACGGCGCAGGTAGTCGAGCATGTCGCCGATCCGGTCGTTGGGCTTGCCGACGAACTTCAGCTTGTCGATGACCGCGGTGGAGTTGCCGACCAGGTCCATCCGGGTGCAGTGGCCGCAGTACTGCGGGCAGGTGGGCAGCAGCTCGGCCAGCACCTTGGTCGGGTAGCGGTGGGTGAGCCCTTCGGTGGCCCACATGTCGTGCTCGTGCAGCGAGTCCCGCGTGGCGTGCGGGTGCGAGGGCCAGTCGGTGCGGCGGTCGCTGAAGACCGGCAGCATGTAGTGGCGCACCGGGTCGGCGTAGAAGGCGTCGGTCAGAGAACCCGGGCCGTTGGGCTCGTCACGCGGGGCCATCGTGTTCATCATCTGCGGCGGGACCAGCATCGACATGGTCGCGCGCTCGGCCTGGTCGCGCTCGAGGTCGGCGTAGAACCGCTCGTCGACGAGGTCGCCGAGCAGCTCCCGCAGCTGCTTGAGGTTCTTGACGCAGTGCGCTCGCTGCCACTGGACTGACTCCCACTCGGCTGCGGTGACGTCCTTCCAGCCGGGGAACCGGGTCCAGTCCGGCTCCACCAAATCGACACGCTGGTAGGGATAGGGCTGACCGGTACCGAGCCCGATGGACGTTTCAATGGTCACTGTGCCACTGTAGGTGGAGAATCTGCGGCCTGTCCAAAGACCAGCCGCAAATTGTCCCGCCAAACTGATCAAGCAGCATTGACGTTACTGAGGAGTTCTTCGTGCGCGCCAGCGATCCGACCGGGTTGCACCGGGTCCTGGACGACCGGGTGGTGCTGCCCCAGGCAGCCGACCGTCTCGACACCCGCAAGGAGCTCTGGCCCGACGAGGTGCGGATCCGGGTGGAGCGGCTGAACCTCGACGCCGCTTCGTTCCGGCAGCTCGAGCGGACCCACTCCGCCGACGTTGACGGCGTACGCCGCGCGGTGCTCGACATCGTCGCGGCCCGCGGCAAGATGCAGAACCCCGAGACCGGCTCGGGCGGGATGCTCGTCGGCACCGTCGAGGAGGTCGGCCCCGAGTCGCCCCTGGGACTGGCGGTCGGCGACCGGGTCGCGACACTCGTCTCCCTCACCCTCACCCCGCTCGTCATCGAGGACGGCCTGTCCCGCTGGGACGGGCGCTCCGAGCAGGTGCCGTGCGACGGCTACGCCGTGCTCTTCGGCCGCTCGATCGCCGCCCGCATCCCCGACGACCTGCCCGCCGACCTCAGCCTCGCGGTGATGGACGTGTGCGGCGCCCCAGCCCTGACGCACCGGGTGGTCGCGCAGTACGAGCAGGGCGTCGTGGCCGTCATCGGTGGGGCCGGCAAGTCCGGCTCCCTGAGCCTGGCTGCCGCCCGCAACGCTGGTGCCCGACGCACCGTGGGGGTGGTGCCCAATGACAACGAGGCCGCCCTCCTCCGGGAGTCCGGCCTGGCCGACGACGTGGTGGTCGCCGATGCTCGCGATCCGATCGCCCTGCGCGATGCCGTGGTGTCGGCCGTCGGGACCACGGCGGACGTGACCGTGGTCTGTGTCGACGTACCCGGTTGCGAGGGCGGGGCCATCCTGGCCACGTCTCCTCGCGGGACGGTCATCTTCTTCTCCATGGCCACCTCGTTCTCGGCGGCCGCGCTCGGTGCCGAGGGGCTCGCCGCCGACGTGACCATGCTGGTCGGCAACGGCTTCGTGCCCGGCCACGCCGACTACGCGATGCAGCTGCTCCGTGAGCAGCCTGGGGTCCGGGCCCTGTTCGAGCGCCGGCTGGAAGTGGCGCCGTGAGCAGGGGCAAGCTGGACCTCGACCCGGTCACCGTCCGCAAGGCGCGTTCACTGGCTCGGAAGGCCGGCCGGCCGATCGTGAACCTGGCCAAGCGGCACACCACGGTGAGCGTGGAGAGAGCGACGCTGCGGATGGCCGGGCTGGAGGGCGCGGACGGCGACGGCATCCCGTGGGCCAACCGGCTCCTCGACGTCGTACGCGCGGACGTCGGGCTCGAGCACGGTGTGGCCCTCCCGGTCTGGGACGCGCTGGTCCGTGGCGAGGCCGAGGACCTCGCCACCCTGGCGCAGAAGGCCGGCGCCGGGTCGGTCACCTTCCACGTTCCCGAGGGCCGCGACGCCACCCGGGCGGCGGCCGCGGCGCGTCGCCAGGTCGGGGGCGGCCTCAAGCGGATCGACGCCCGCCGCCGCGAGCGCGAGCGGATGATCAAGAAGCACGGCGACGCCCCGCGCACGCCGTGGATCTACCTGATCGTCGCCACCGGCGACATCATGGAGGACATCCCGCAGGCCCAGCAGGCCGCTCGCGAGGGCGCCGACGTGATCGCGGTGATCCGGTCGACCGGCCAGAGCCTGCTCGACTACGTGCCGGAGGGTGCGACCCGGGAAGGCTTCGCGGGCACCTACGCCACCCAGGAGAACTTCCGGCTCATGCGGGCCGCGCTCGACGAGTCCAGCGCCGAGCTCGGCCGCTACGTCCGGCTCACCAACTACGCCTCCGGGCTGTGCATGCCCGAGATCGCGACCCTTGCGGGGCTCGAGCGGCTCGACATGATGCTCAACGACTCGATGTACGGAATCCTGTTCCGCGACATCAACCCGGTCCGCACCTTCGTGGACCAGCGGTTCAGCCGCCAGGTGCACGCCCGCGCCGGGATCATCATCAACACCGGCGAGGACAACTACCTCACCACCGCCGACGCGGTCGAGGCCGCGCACACGGTGACGACGAGCCAGCTGCTCAACGAGTACTTCGCCAAGGAGGCCGGGCTCGAGAACTGGCAGCTCGGGCTGGGCCACGCCTTCGAGATCGACCCCGACCTGCCGAACTCGTTCCGGATGGAGCTCGCGCACGCGCTGCTGGCCCGCGAGCTGTTCCCGGACGCGCCGCTCAAGTGGATGCCGCCCACCCGGCACATGACCGGCGACGTCTTCCGGGGCAACCTGCTCGACGGCTTCTTCAACCTGATCGGCTCGCTGACCGGGCAGGGGATCCTCCTCGTCGGCATGATGACCGAGGCCGTGGTGACGCCCTGGATCTCCGACCGCGACATCGCGCTGCAGAACGTCCGCTACGTGCTCGAGGCGACCGGCGACCTCCACGAGGACTTCCGCCCGGCGCCCGACGGCTTCATCGCGAACCGCGCCCGGCAGGTCCTGGGTGAGGCGATCGAGTTGCTCGAGGCGATCGTCGACACTGAGCTGCATCCGGGTGGCCTCCTCGACGCGATCGCGGACGGCACCTTCGGGCTGATGCGGCGCCCCGCCGACGCCGGCCGAGGCCTCGACGGCGTCGCGAAGAAGTCGAGCGTCTACTACAACCCCGCATCCGAGCTGCTCGAGGAGAAGAACGGTGGTTGAGGAGGGCGCTCTGCGCCCGTCTCGAAACCCCGCAGCCCGATGCTGGGACGCAACGGCCAGGGGCACCTCCCAGCGGACCTTCAGAGGTTTCGAGACAGGCGCTAGCGCGCCTTCCTCAACCAGCGATGTAGAGAGGACACGACGATGACGATCGTCCGCCCGTACGGCGACGCCACCGGCGACGGCATGGTGCAGCTCAGCTTCACGCTGCCCATCGATGGCCAGGGTGACCTCTCCAAGGTCGCCGAGGGTGCCGCGGCCCAGCTCGCCAACAAGATGGGCATGGACCCGGCGCTGGTCGTGCACAGCAAGCCGATGGGTTCCGACTTCACCTTCTTCGTGGTCTACGGCCGGGTGAACCACCTCGTCGACACGAGCAAGGTCGAGGTGGTCGAGCGCGACTACCCGCTGCTCACGCCCAAGGAGGTCAACGCGGCCGTGAAGCGCACCCTGCGCAGGCGTCTGGTCGTTGTCGGCGGCTGCATCGGCACCGATGCGCACACGGTCGGGATCGACGCGATCATGAACATCAAGGGGTTCGCAGGCGAGAAGGGGCTCGAGTACTACCGCGAGCTCAAGGTCGTGAACCTCGGTGCCCAGGTGTCGGTGCCGCAGCTGGTCGAGCGGGCCCGGGCCGAGAAGGCCGACGCCGTGCTGGTTTCCCAGGTGGTCACCCAGCGCGACGCCCACCTCCTCAACACCCGTGAGATGTCGGCGGCGTTCCGGGAGGCGTACCCGGCCGAACGGCGCCCGCTGCTCGTCGTCGGCGGGCCGCGCTTCGACGAGAAGATGGCCGGCGAGCTCGGCGTCGACCGGGTCTTCAGCCGGGGCACGACGCCGGGCGAGGTCGCGTCGTTCATCGTGCACCGGCTCGCGCCGACCAAGTCGGGAGCAGCCGCATGACCGCAGAGGTCGGCACCACCGTGGTGCACCGCCGCTACGTGCCGTTCTCCGACGCCCACTACGCCGGCAACCTGGTCGACGGCGCCTACTCGATGAAGCTGTTCGGCGACGTGGCCACCGAGCTGTGCATCCGCACCGACGGCGACGAGGGACTGCTCGCGTCGTACGCCGACGTGCAGTTCCTGGCACCGGTCCGCGCGGGAGACGTCCTCGAGATCTCCTGCAGGCTCACCCGGGTCGGGACGCGGTCGCGCACCCTCGACCTCAGCGTCCACGTCGTCGCCCGCGGTAAGCCGACACCGGAGCGGCCGGGTGCCGCGGCGCCGCTCGACGAGCCGCTGCTCGCCACCACCGCGACGGCGACCGTGGTGGTCCCGCCGTCCGCTGGCTGAGAAACCACCCCAGTATTTTGTGAACTCCGTGTGAACGCGGCATGGCCGCTGACCTGCACCTTCGCGAGTCGTCGCAGGTCAGCAGGGTGTTGACGAGAAGGCAGCGGGGGAGTTGGGTATGCGGCAGTCCGCTCATGCAGATCACGGCATGGGCTCCGGTTTTCGGGTGGCCGGGTTCGAGGGCGACCTGCCATTTCCCGACGACCCGACGCTTTTGCTGGAGCTCTCCGTGAGAGCCGGGCACGGAGGGGCCCGCAACCCCTAGACAACAGCCCGACCGGGGCAGCCGGTCACGGACCGGGCTGGACCGAAGCGTTGCGGGACCCCTCCGACCCTTCTGCTTCACTTGGTGTGTGTTGAGGTTGCGGGCTCTCCTCGCCGCGTGCGCGGGGCTGCTGCTCTCGCTGGCGTTCGAGCCCGTCGCGGTTGCCTGGGTCATCCCGGTGGCCGTGGCCGGCTTCGTCCTCACGACCCGCGGGCTTTCGGTGCGGGGCGGGCTCGTCGTCGGTCTCTGCTTCGGCGCGGCCTTCTACTTCGTCCACATCTACTGGATGCGCGCGGTCGGGATCCCGGCCTGGATCACCCTGGCAACGCTGGAGACTCTCTTCTACGGCCTGACGGGTGCACTCTCCGCGGTCGTCCAGCGGCACCGGGTCTGGCCGCTGTGGTTCGCCGCGGCGTGGACCGCCATGGAGGTGTGGCGCAGCGGCTGGCCGCTGGGCGGCATGCCCTGGGGCCGGCTCTCATTCGGAGTCGTGGACACTCCCGTCGCCGAGGCGCTGCCGTACGCCGGTGCGGTCGGCGTCAGCTTCCTCCTCGCCCTGTTCGGCGCGCTTCTGGCGTGGCTGGTCAGCGGGCCGGTCGCGGGGGAGGGGAGCCGCAGGGTGGCGGCGCTCGCCCTGGTCGGACTGGTGGCCCTGCTCGCCGTACCGGCCCTGGCGCCCTGGACGGCAAAGGCCGACCGCGAGCTCACGGTGGCCGCGGTGCAGGGCGATGTGCCCGGCAACGGGGACGACATCCTCTACGACCATCGCCAGGTCACCCAGAACCACGTGGACGCCACCGTGGACCTCGCCCGGCAGGTGGAGGCGGGGGACGTCCCGCAGCCGGACCTGGTCGTCTGGCCGGAGAACTCCACGGCGATCGACCCATTCGACGACTCCGACACCAACGCCGGGATCCGGGCGGCGAGCTCGGCGATCGGCGTGCCGATCCTGGTGGGCGCGATCGTCGACGGCGACAGCGAGGGCCAGGTGCTCAACCAGGGCATCGTGTGGGACCCCCAGACCGGCGCCGGAGACAGGTACACCAAGTGGCACCCGGTGCCGTTCGGCGAGTACATCCCGCTCCGCTCCGTCTTCACCAAGTACAACTTCTTCGACCGGCTCCGCGAGGTGGGCCGCGACATGATGAGCGGCACCCGTCGCGAGCCGCTCGACATCGGCGGGGTGAAGGTCGCCGACGCGATCTGCTTCGACATCGCCTACGACGACGGTCTCACCACCCAGCTCCGCAACGGTGCCGAGCTGCTGGTGGTGCAGAGCAGCCAGGCCACCTTCATCCACTCCGACCAGACCGACCAACAGTTCGCGATCACCCGGCTGCGCGCGATGGAGACCGGTCGCTGGGTCGCGGTCGCCACCACGAACGGCGTCTCGGGGCTCATCGCCCCTGACGGACACGTCATCGCCACCGCCGACAAGCGCACCCAGGCGGTGCTTGTCGAACGGCTCGGCCTCACCAGCCAGCTGACCCCCGCAACGCGCATCGGACCCTGGAGCGGCCGCATCGCGATCGGGCTGACGGTGCTCGGCGTCATGCTCGTCCTGCTCCCGTATCGTCGGAGCCGACAGGAGGACGACGCGGCGGGAGGCACGCCGGACCGCGAGTTGGAAGTGTCGACCACGGGAGGGTCATGACCGAGTCGCCGCTCCACCGATCATTGGGTCGCACCGTCATGGTCATCCCGACCTACAACGAGGCCGACAACCTCGCCTGGCTGGTCGGCCGGCTCCGCGTCGCGCAGCCCTCGGTCGACGTCCTCGTCGTCGACGACAACTCACCGGACGGCACCGGCGACATCGCCGACGAGCTGGCCGCCGCCGACCCCGCCGTTCACGTCCTGCACCGGCCGGGCAAGGGCGGCCTCGGGGCGGCATACCTCGCGGGGTTCGCATGGGCGCTCGACGCTGGGTACGACGTCGTGGGTGAGATGGACGCCGACGGCTCACACCAGCCCGAGCAGCTGCACCGCCTGCTGGACGCCCTGCTCGACGTCGACCTGGTGATCGGCTCGCGGTGGATCCCTGGCGGGTCGGTAGTCAACTGGCCACGTCGCCGCGAGGCGCTCTCCCGGGGCGGCAACCTCTATGTGCGGATGCTGCTCGGCATCCCGATCAGGGATGCCACGGCCGGCTTCCGGGTCTTCCGGAGCAGCGCGCTGGAGAAGATCGACCTGGCCTCGGTCCAGTCCACCGGCTACGTCTTCCAGACCGACCTCGTGACCCGTTGCCTGCGCGCCGGGCTCGCCGTGCGCGAGGTGCCCATCGAGTTCGTCGAGCGGGTGCGGGGAGACTCCAAGATGAGCGGTGCGGTGGCCACCGAGTCGCTGCGCCGGATCACGACCTGGGGACTGCGCGAGCGCCGCGACCAGCTGCGTCGCGCGTTGCGGAGGCGCTAGAGATGCCCGCTCGTCGTCGTTCGGGGATGGGATGGCTGTTGCTGATCCTGTTCATCGGCGTACCCCTGATCGAGATCTACGTGATCATCCAGGTCGGCCAGGCTATCGGAGCGTGGTGGACGATCCTGCTGCTCGTCGCCGACAGCATCTTCGGCTCGTGGCTGATCAGGCACCAAGGCGGGCGGGCATGGCAGGCGCTGCGCGAGGCGCTCGACAGCGGCCGGATGCCGGCCAGGGAGCTTGCCGACGGCGCGCTCATCCTGATCGGCGGCACGCTGATGCTGGCGCCCGGCTTCGTCACCGACGCCTTCGGGATGTTGATGATCCTGCCGGTGACCCGGCCGCTGTTTCGGCGGCTGCTCACCGGGGTGGTGGCCAAGCGGCTGGTCGTGCTCGGACCCACCGCGCCGGCCCGGGATGCACGACGCCCCGGCCCTGACCCTGACGGGCCAGTGATCCGGGGCGAGGTGGTGGACGAGTAGCTCGTCGAGACCAGGCTAAGCCGAGGCCTTGCGCTTCTTCTGGTTGGCGCGGTGCAGGTGTGCCGGGCCGATCTCGCCGCCGCGCAGCAGCTCCAGGCGCTCCTTGAGGATGTCCTCGAGCTCCTTCTCCGAACGACGCTCGAGCAGCATGTCCCAGTGGGTGCGGACCGGCTTCTCGGCCTTCACCTCACGCTCGATGCCGGCCGTGCTCTCGCCCTCCTCGCCGCACCGAGGGCACTCCCAGACAGCCGGGATGTCGGCCTCGATGGACATCGTGATCTCAAAAACGTGGCCCTGCGGGCAGCGATATCCGACCTGCTGACGCGCGGCGAACTCGATGCCGCGCTCGTCCTCGAAACTCTGGCCTCCCAGCCGCGCCCCGCGTAGCGTGCGCTCCGCCATGAAGGCACCTCCAAACTTATGGTGTGTTCCCCGTATACCGACAAAGACGGTCTGAACCGGTCAAAGGTTCGATGTGGGCCCGTTGACAAATCGCCGTCTGAAGAGTTAACGGTACCTAGCCCGCGAAGATTCCCGTATTCCTCGCGTTTCGCCAAGCGTAGCTTGGCACTGGTGACGGACCAGGGACGTGCGGCGTCCGGGCGCGTCTAGAGGGTGGCCGGCACCGAGTTCCCGGCCTCGGCGATCCCGCGCTCCGGGTCGAGCCGCAGCAGGAAGACGGTCCCCAGGATGAAGAAGATGATCAGCGACACGATGGCGGGCCGGTAGGAGCCGGTGACCTGGAAGACCACGCCGAAGAGCAGCACGCCGAACCACGAAGTACCGCGCTCGAAGGCGTTGTAGAGGGCGAAGTACTCGCCCTCGCGGCCGCGGGGGATGAGCAGGCTGAAGAACGACCGGGACAGTGCCTGGGTGCCACCGAGCACGACGCCGATCGCGATGCCGACCGCCAGGAACAGCGGTGCATTCTTCGCCGGCAGGAACATCGCCACCACGACGATGGCCATCCAGACGAAGAGCCCCCACAGGATCGACTTGTACGCGCCGTGCTTCGCGGCGAGTCGGCCGAAGAACAAGGCGCCACCGAACGCGACGAACTGGATCAGCAGGATCGTTGCGATCAGGACCGTGTCCCCGAACTTGAGCGTCTTGGTGCCGTACGTCGAGGCGGCGTAGATCACCGTCTGGATGCCGTCGTTGTAGAAGACGTAGGCCAGCAGGAAGGTCAGCGTCATCGGGTAGTTGCGCAGGTCCTTCAACGTGGCGAAGAGCTGCCCGAACGACCGGTGCATCAGCCCGCCCGACTCCGGCACCACGTTGACGGGGGGCCGGTTCCTGAGCCGGAGGAAAGGGATGATCGTGAAGCCGGCCCACCACACCGCGGCCGAGAGCATCGACAACCGGACCGCCATGCCCTCGCCGATCCCCAGGGCGTCGTGGCCGAGGTACATGCCGAGGTTGACGACCAGCAGCAGCCCACCGCCGAGGTAGCCGAAGGCCCACCCCATCGACGAGACCCGGTCGCGCTCCTCCTCGCTCGAGATGTCGCAGAGGATGGCCGAGTAGCTGATGAGGGAGCAGCCGGCCAGGATGCTGGCCAGCACGATGCAGACCGCGCCGAGCTGCCAGTTCTCGTCCTTGACGAAGAAGAGCAGCGCGCAGAAGAAGGAGCCGGCCCACGCAAAGGCGGCCATGTGCACCTTCTTGCGCGGCGAGCGGTCGACCATGGCGCCCACGATGGGCAGCAGGAACGCGCTGAAGATCGTCGCGAAGCTGACCAGGAAGAACGGCAGTGCTCCAGCAGCAACGGGGATGAAGCCAAGGAGGCTGACCGTCTTGCGGCAGGCGTCCTCGGTGCGGTCGTCAGCGGGACAGCCCGCGGCCTTGCCGGCGACCGTGATCAGGTACGGGCTGAAGAGCACGGTCAGGACGGTCGTGTAGAAGGCGGAGTTGGCCCAGTCGTACCAGTACCAGGCCTTTTGCTCCTTGGCCCGGTTGAGCGGTCCGAGGTCCGCGAACTCGCCAGTCTTCGTCGTCATGCTCATTCCCTCCATTGGCCGCGCTCGGTGAGCACGTCCTTGAGCAAATCTGTCCGGTCGGTGAACAGGCCGTCGACGCCACGGTCGAGGAGTTCCCTCATCTCCTCGGGGTCGTCGACGGTCCAGACGTGCACATGCTTGCCCGTCGCATGCGCGCGGCGTACCAGCCCGGGACTGGCGATGGTCCAGCGCCCGCGCTTGTGCGGGATCTGGAGGGCGGCCACCCGCCTGCGGGTGAGCCAGTCCGCGACTCGTGCGCTGGGCACGAAGCGGAAGATGGCGACCTCGACCGGAGTGGCGGAGGTGGCGACTCGGTGCTCGGTGAGCCGGCGGAACTCGATCATCCGCTGCGGGCTGAACGAGCCGACCAGCACCCGGTCCCAGGCCTGGCGCTCCTCGATGAACTCGGCCAGCACCGACACCGCGCCCTCGGACTTGAGGTCGATGTTGAAGCGGGCCCGCGGGAACTCGTCGAAGAGCTGGGCCAGCGTCGGCACCTGCTCGCGGCCGCCGACCAGTGCCTGGCGCACCTCGTCGAACGAGAGGTCGGCGATCGCGCCCTCGACGTCGGTCACCCGGTCGAGCACGGCGTCGTGGAAGGCCAGCAGCACGCCGTCCTTGGTCACGTGCACATCGGTCTCGAGGTAGTCGTAGCCCAGCGCGATCGCGTGCTTGAACGCCGCCATGGTGTTCTCGAGCCCCTCGATCTCCGGGTGGTAGGCGCCACCGCGGTGGGCGAACGCCAGCACACCGCCCGGGTCGCCGGCCACCTCGTCGAGGTAGGCGAAACCGGTCATCGGCGCCGTCACAGCGAGCAGTATGTACCCGGACCACCTCTGGCGGCGTGCGTTCGGGGCTGCGGCGCGCGAGCGCGCTACGGTCGAGGCATGGACGGAGACGCTGCCCTCGACTGCCCGGTGTGCGGAACGACGATGGAGTCTCGCCCGCTCGGCGACGGCGAAGTGAACGCCTGTCCCGACGGCCACGGCGTCTTCCTGCGCCGCGCCGACCTGGGCAGTCTGGTCGAGGCCGAGCAGGACTGGCACCGCCACGCGGGCCAGCACACGATGCCGATGCCGCGCATCACCGCGGACATGACCGCACCACCGACCCCCAAGCCGCCGGCAAAGGCCTGGGTGGAAACCTTGTTCGGCTAGATATCCCGGAACGGCTCGATGTTGGCGCCGAGCTCGTTGAGCCGCTCGGCGAGGTCCTCGTAGCCGCGGTGGATGACGTACGTCGACCGCAGCACCGAGGTGCCCTTCGACGCCAGCATCGCCAGCAGGATGACCACCGCGGGACGCAGGGCCGGCGGGCAGACGATCTCGGCGCCGGAGAAGTGCGTGGGGCCCTCGATCATCACCCGGTGCGGGTCGAGCAGCTTGACCTGGCCACCGAGCTTGTTGAGCTCGGTGAGGTAGATGGCGCGGTTCTCGTAGACCCAGTCGTGGAGCAGGGTCTGGCCGTCGGCCACCGCGGCGATCACCGCGAAGAACGGCAGGTTGTCGATGTTGAGACCTGGGAACGGCATCGGGTGGATCTTGTCCAGCGGCGCATGTAGGTCGGACGCCTGCGTGGTGATGTCGACCAGGCGGGTGTGGCCGTTGCGGGCGACGTACTCCTCCGAGCGGGAGTGCTTGAAGCCCATCTCACCGAGGGTGGCCAGCTCGATCTCGAGGAACTCGATCGGCACCCGGCGGATCGTGATCGAGGACTGGGTCACGATCGCGGCCGCGAGCAGCGACATCGCCTCGATCGGGTCCTCGCTGGGGGCGTAGTCGACGTCCACGTCGATGTCGTCGAGGCCGGTCACGGTCAGCGTCGTGGTGCCGACGCCGTCGACGGTGACGCCCAGCTTCTGCAGGTAGAAGCAGAGGTCCTGGACCATGTAGTTGGACGACGCGTTGCGGATGACGGTGACGCCCGGGTGCAGGGCGGCCGCCATCAGCGCGTTCTCGGTGACGGTGTCACCACGCTCGGTCAGCACGATCGGCGCCTGCGGCTCGATCGCCCGGTTGACCTGGGCGTGGTACTCGCCGTCGGTCGCCTTGACCTCCAGTCCGAAGGGGCGCAGGGCGTACATGTGCGGCTCGATGGTGCGGGTGCCGAGGTTGCAGCCGCCGGCGTACGGCAGCTCGAAGACGTCCTCACGGTGCAGCAGCGGGCCGAGGAACATGATGATCGAGCGAGTACGCCGCGCGGCGGTCTGGTCGATCGCGTCGAGCTTCAGCTCCTTGGGCGGCACGATCTCGAGGTCGTTGTCGTCGTTGAGCCACCGGGTCTGCACGCCGATGCTGCTGAGCACCTCGAGCAGCCGGTTGACCTCTTCGATGCGCGCGACCTTGCGGAGCGTGGTGCGGCCGCGGTTGAGCAGCGTGGCGCACAGCAGCGCGACGCCGGCGTTCTTCGACGTCTTCACGTCGATCGACCCGGACAGGTGCGTCGGACCGGTCACCCGGAGGTGCGTGGGGCCGGCGCCCAGCGCGACGATCTCGGAGTCCAGCGCCGAGCCGATGCGCGCCAGCATGTCGAGGGAAAGGTTCTGGTGCCCCTTCTCGATCCGGTTGATCGCGCTCTGGCTGGTGCTCAGCCGTTCGGCGAGCTGCTGCTGGGTCAGCCCGCGGTGCTTGCGCGCGTCGCGGATGATGCTCCCGATCCGACCCTTGTAGCCCTCAGTCATGTCATCCACGGTAACTCATATGTGAGATACCGCAAACCAGCGTCCGGCCGTGTCGCGGGGGAGGGGAGAGGGCCCGCCAGGCCTCGCTGCAAGGATGACTCCATGCGCGCAACGACCATCCACGGCCCCGGCGACATCCGCGTGGAGGAGGTCCCGGACCCGGTCATCCAGCAGCCGACGGACGCCGTGGTGAAGGTGGCAGCCGGCTGCATCTGCGGCTCGGATCTGTGGGGCTACCGGGCCGAGAGCCGGATCCGGCCCGGCCAGACGATCGGCCACGAGTGCATCGGCGAGGTGGTCGAGGTCGGCGCCGACGTCACGGCGTTCCGGGCCGGCGACTTCGTGGTGGTGCCGTTCGACCACTGCGACAGCACCTGCCCGCACTGCCTGGCCGGGATGCAGTCGGCGTGCGTGAACCTCGGCGTCACCCAGAGCGGTCAGGCCGAGTACGCGCGGGTCACCCAGGCCGACGGGAGCCTGGTCGGGACCGACGGTGTGCCCGATCCCTCGGCGTACCCCTCCCTGCTCGCGCTCACCGACGTGATGGCCACCGGCTGGCACGCGGCGGTCGCCGCCGGCGTCCGCGAAGGTGGCTCCGTGGTCGTGGTCGGCGACGGCGCAGTCGGACTCTGTGGCGTGCTCGCCGCCTCGGTGATGGGCGCCGAGAAGATCATCGCGATGTCCCGGCACGCGCCGCGGCAGCGGATCGCCACCGAGTTCGGCGCCACCCACGTGGTCGCCGAGCGCGGCGACGAGGGCGAGGCCGCGGTGCTCGAGATCACCGACGGGATCGGCGCGGACGCCGTCCTCGAGTGCGTGGGCACCGACTCCGCGATGGGTACGGCGTTCGCGGTGGCGCGGCCGGGCTCAACGGTCGGCTTCGTCGGCGTACCCCACGGCGTCGAGCTGCCGGTCGGCCGGATGTTCCAGAAGAACATCGGCCTGGCCGGCGGGATGGCCCCGGTCCGTCGCTACCTTCCTGACCTGCTCGAGCTCGTCACCAGCGGCCGGATCAACCCGGGGCGGGTCTTCGACTCCGTGCTCCCGCTCGACGAGGTCGCCGAGGGTTACCGGGCCATGGACGAGCGGCGGTCGATCAAGGTGCAGATCAACCCGTGATCCGCGGGCTCGACTCGGTCAGGCGTTGACGAGGTAGGACTCGCCCGGCATCAGCGCGGGCTGGCACTCGCAACCGTCGTCACACCCGAGGAAGGTGTGGAGGGCGTGGCCGCAGCGCTGGCACGGCATGTCATGAGAGATGTGCGTGTGGTTTGTCTGCACGGTGTCCCACATGGTTGCTCCTCCTTCCCGAAGTGCTTCTCGTCAGGTGCGACGTCTCATTGACCGTGACAGTTCCGACCCCCTCTCGTGCGCAGAATCGCCGCGCAGCTCCACGAATGGGGCACATTCGGGCTGATCGTTCGGTGGCCTAGTAGTCCGAACGGGCCATGTCCACCGGCTGGGGTACCCCTGTCCGCAGTTTGCGGTCAGGCCGGGGCCGGGGTTCGCGGCCGAGCGGCCGCCGCGATGGCCGGCACGATCGCCAGGGCGAGCAGGCCGCCCGCGAACGAGAGCGCCGAGTAGCTGGAGACGTCGACGACGATGCCCGACGCCAGCCCGGCCCCGGTGCCGGCGATCGCGATGGACACGTCGACGAGGCCCTGGGTGCGGGCCCGGGTCTCGAGCGGTACGGCGTCGGTGACGATCGCGGTGCCCGAGATCAGGCCGAAGTTCCAGCCGAGGCCGAGCAGCGCCAGCGCGAGGGCCAGCAGGACCACGGAGTCAGCGGGCGCCGAGGCGGCCAGCAGTCCGCTGAGCAGCAGGGTCACTCCGGACGCGGCGGCCATCCTGGTCCGGCCGATCTTGTCGACCAGGCGACCGGTGAGCGGCGAGGGCAGGAACATCGCGGCGACGTGCAGGGCGATCACCGCGCCGGCGGCCCCGGTGCCGTGCCCGTGGTCGCGCATGTGCACCGGCGTCATCGTCATGATCGCGACCATCACGATCTGGGTGAGGACCATGACCAGGACGCCGATCACGAGCCCGTGACTGACCACGGCGGGCCCGGCCGCCGGCACCGGACCGGGCGCCGCCGCGGTCGCCGCGGCTTCGCTGGCTGCCAGCTCGCGCGCGTGCATCAGCGGGTCCGGGCGCAGCTTCGTGGCCAGGAACGCCGCGGCCGCGCCGTACGCCGCACCGGCGAGCAGGAACGGCCCGGCGAGGTGAGGTATGCCGACCATGTGAGCCAGGTGGCCGGTCGGGGCCGCCAGCAGCGGGCCGACGACCCCGCCCAGCGTCGTCGCCACCAGCACGGTGGAGATCGCGCGGGCGCGGTGGTCCGGGTCGGCGAGGTCGGCACCGGCGTAGCGCGCCTGGAGGTTGGTGGCGCTGCCCGCGCCGTAGACGAACAGGGCGACGAACAGCAGCACCGGACTGTCGAGCACCGCCGCGACCACCACTCCGAGACTGCCGACTGCGCCCACCGCGTAGCCGAGGGCAAGCCCGGGCCTCCGGCCGTGCGACTGCGAGATCCGGCCGACCAACACCGCGGTGAGTGCGCTGCCAGCGGTGAACAGTGCGCTGGGGAGACCCGCCAGCCCGGTGCTGCCGAGCATGTCCTGCGCGAGCAGCGCGCCGACCGTGATGCCGGCGGCGAGGCCGGCGCCGCTGAGGACCTGGGCCAGAACCAGGACCCGGAGCGTCCGCCGCTGGAGCTCCGCGGTGGTGGTCATCGGGCTCCTTCTCCAGCAGGTGTCAGGAGCGCGCTCCGGCGAGCACGGTCAGATCCTGGCTCGGGGAAGGTAGCAACACCAGCGAACCAGCACAGGTTCGAGGAGTGATCAGGCCGCGAGCGACACCGAGCCCGGCATCACGACCGGCTCGCAGGGGCAGTCGTCGCCGCAGGCCAGGAAGGTGTGCAGGGCGTGTCCGCACCGCGGGCACGGCAGGTCGTGCGACAGGTGCGAGTCGTTGATCTGGACGGTGTCCCACATGGCCCTGCCTCCATTCCTGGTTGCTGACTTCCTAGGAGCTATGACTCCCGCTCCAGATACGAATCAGCGGTGCCGAGCGGATTTCTTCGACGACTTTCCCGCGCATGGCACGATCAGGGACGTGAGCACCAGCTCGGCGGAGGAGCAGCGCCTGGGGGACCTCAAGCTGCTGCGCCGGGTCAAGGATCGGATCGATCGCGACTACGCGCAGCCGCTGGATGTCGAGGCACTCGCGCGCGGTGTGCACCTGTCGGCCGGACACCTGAGCCGCGAGTTCAAGAAGGCGTACGGCGAGTCGCCGTACTCCTACCTGATGACGCGGCGGATCGAGCGCGCCATGCGGCTGCTGCGCGTGGGGGAGCTGAGCGTGACCGACGTCTGCTTCGAAGTCGGCTGCCAGTCGCTGGGGACCTTCAGCACCCGGTTCACCGAGCTGGTGGGCGTGCCGCCGAGCGTCTACAAACAGCAAGCCGCCGAGGCGATGACCGGTCTGCCGTCGTGCGTGGTCAAGCAGGTGACGAGACCGGTCAGGAATCAAGAAGCACGATCGGCGAGCGCCTCCTAGCGTTCTCGCCATGGACCTGAAGATCTACAACGCGTTCCTCCCACACGACGACCGCGATGCCGCGGTCGCCTTCTACTGCGACACGCTCGGCTTCGAGCTGCGCAACGACGTCGGCTACAACGGCATGCACTGGCTGACCGTCGGCCCGCCCGACCAGCCCGACGTCAACCTGGTGCTCTTTCCGCCGGGTGCCGACCCGGGCATCACCGACGACGAGCGCCGCACCATCACCGAGATGATGGCCAAGGGCACCTACGCAGCGCTCACGCTCGCCACCAAGGACCTGGACTCCCTCTTCGAGCGACTCCAGGCGACCGACGCCGAGGTCATGCAGGAGCCGACCGACCAGCACTGGGGCGGCCGCGACTGCGCGTTCCGCGACCCGTCCGGCAACACGATCCGCATTGACGAGGTGAAGTGACATGACTGGCATCGCAGCAATCATCATCGAGGCGGACGACTCCACCGCCGCCGAGGCGTTCTACAAGGAGGCCTTCGATCTGGGCGACGTGCTCCGGGTCCGCCAGTCGCAGGAACCGACGTCCGGCTTCCGCGGCTTCACGCTGTCACTGGTGGTCTCCCAGCCGAGCACCGTCGACGCCCTGGTCCGCAGCGCGCTCGACGCCGGCGCGGCCGAGCTGAAGCCGGTCTCCAAGAGCTTCTGGGGCTACGGCGGCGCCGTCCAGGCTCCGGACGGGACGCTCTGGACCATCGCCTCGTCGTCCAAGAAGGACACCGGCCCCGCCACTCGCGACGTCGACGACGTCGTGCTGCTGCTGGGTGTGGAGGACGTGAAGGCCACCAAGGCGTTCTACGTCGAGCACGGCCTGGCCGTGGGGAAGAGCTACGGGAGCAAGTACGTCGAGTTCGACACCCCCGGCGCGGCGGTGAACCTGGCGCTCTACTCGCGCAAGGCCGCCGCCAAGAACGCCGGAGTCGATCCGGAGGGCAGCGGCTCGCACCGGATCGTCATCGCCGGCGACGCTGGGGCGTTCACGGACCCGGACGGCTTCCTGTGGGAGGCTCGCTGACCGTGCCAGCCAAAGGGAATGCCGCCGACAGCCACGACCTGATCCGGGTCCAGGGCGCCCGCGTGAACAACCTCAAGGACGTGAGCGTCGAGCTGCCGAAGCGCCGGCTGACGGCGTTCACGGGCGTCTCGGGCTCGGGCAAGAGCTCGCTGGTCTTCAGCACCATCGCTGCCGAGTCGCAGCGGATGATCAACGAGACCTACAGCGCGTTCGTCCAGGGGTTCATGCCGAACCTCAGCCGGCCCGAGGTCGACCTGCTCGAGGGACTGACGACCGCGATCATCGTCGACCAGGAGCGGATGGGCGCCAACCCGCGCTCCACGGTCGGCACCGCCACCGACGCCTACGCGATGCTCCGGATCCTGTTCAGCCGGATCGGCACACCGCACGTCGGTGGGCCCACGGCGTTCTCCTTCAACGTCCCGACCCGCGTCGCGAGCGGCGTCATGTCCACCGAGAAGAGGGATGGCCGGGTCGAGCGGAACGTGGTCCGCAAGGCCGTCTACCTGGGCGGCATGTGCCCAACGTGCGAGGGCATGGGCTCGATCAGCGACTTCGACCTCACCGCCATCTACGACGAGTCCAAGTCACTCGCCGACGGCGCACTGCTGGTCCCGGGCTACAGCATGGACGGCTGGTACGGCCGGATCTTCAGCGGCGCCGGCCTCGACATGGACAAGCCGGTCGCCAAGTACACCAAGAAGGAGCAGCAGAAGCTCCTGTACGGCGAGCCCGAGAAGATCAAGGTCGAGGGCGTCAACCTCACCTACGAGGGCGTGTTGACCAAGCTCCAGAAGACGATGCTGTCCAAGGACGTGGAGTCCATGCAGCCCCACGTCCGCCGCTTCGTCGAACGCGCGGTGACCTTCACGACCTGCCCAGACTGCGACGGCACCCGGCTCAGCAAGGAGGCCCGGTCCTCGAAGATCAACGGCGAGAACATCGCTGACGTGTCCGCCATGCAGATCAGCGACCTGGCCGGGTGGCTGCGCTCGGTGAAGGAGCCGGGCGTGGCGCCGCTGCTCGCAGGGCTCCAGCACCTCGTCGACTCGTTCGAGGAGATCGGCCTCGGCTACCTGTCGCTCGACCGCCCGGCCGGCACGCTGTCCGGAGGTGAGGCGCAACGGACCAAGATGATCCGCCACCTCGGCTCGTCGCTCACCGACGTCACCTACGTCTTCGACGAGCCGACGATCGGCCTGCACCCTCACGACATCGAGCGGATGAACCAGCTGCTGCTGCAGCTGCGCGACAAGGGCAACACCGTGCTCGTCGTCGAGCACAAGCCGGAGACGATCGCAATCGCCGACCACTGCGTCGACCTGGGGCCCGGCGCCGGTACGGCGGGCGGCGAGGTGGTCTTCGAGGGCACCTTCGCGGGGCTCAGGAAGAGCAAGACCATCACCGGTCAGCACCTCGACGACCGGGTCTCGCTCAAGGAGTCGACCCGGGCGCCGGAAGGCGCGCTCGAGGTCCGGAAGGCGTCGACGCACAACCTGCAGAAGGTCGACGTCGACCTCCCGCTCGGCGTGCTGTGCGTGCTCACCGGCGTCGCCGGCTCGGGCAAGAGCTCGCTGATCCAGGGGTCGGTCGCCGGACGCGAGGGCGTGTTGGTCATCGACCAGGGCGCGATCAAGGGCTCCCGCCGCAGCAACCCGGCGACGTACACCGGGCTGCTGGAGCCGATCCGCAAGGCGTTCGCCAAGGAGAACGGCGTGAAGCCGGCGCTGTTCAGCGCCAACTCCGAGGGTGCGTGCCCCGCCTGCAACGGCGCTGGGGTCATCTTCACCGAGCTGGGCGTGATGGCCACCGTGGAGTCCACGTGCGAGGAGTGCGAGGGCCGGCGGTTCCAGGCCGCGGTGCTGAAGTACACCTTCGGCGGCAAGGACATCACCGAGGTGCTGGCGATGCCGGTCGCCGAGGCGCTCGAGTTCTTCGACGAGGGCGAGGCGTCGATCCCAGCCGCGCACAAGGTCCTGGCCCGGCTGGCGGACGTGGGGCTCGGTTATGTCAGTCTCGGCCAGCCGCTGACCACCCTGTCGGGTGGCGAGCGGCAGCGGCTCAAGCTGGCGGCCCAGATGGCCGAGAAGGGTGACGTCTACGTCCTGGACGAGCCGACGACGGGGTTGCACCTCGCGGACGTCGAGCAGCTGCTCGGCCTGCTGGACCGGTTGGTCGACTCCGGGAAGTCGGTGATCGTCATCGAGCACCACCAGGCCGTGATGGCGCACGCCGACTGGATCATCGACCTCGGGCCCGGCGCCGGGCATGACGGTGGCAAGGTCGTCTTCGAGGGGACGCCGGCCGAGCTGGTGGCGAAGAAGAAGACGCTCACCGGCAAGCACCTCGCGGCGTACGTCTCGGGCTGAGGCCCAGGCCGATTCGGCTCCCGGCGGAGAACCGGCCCGTGTCGGGCGGACCGGGATCACCGAGCCGCGGGTAGCAGCGCTGCGGTGCAGAGACGCTGACGCGACCGGCCGCGACCTCCAAGTGGCGCGCAGCCCGTGAGCGCGGTGCCGGACCGTCGCCCGGACCCAAATCTAAGGACTTCTCCCGATGTCTCGGGCTACCTCAGACGCCCAGTCTGAGGTAGGCGCCAGAAACCGAGTCTGAGGTAGCCAAGCAAGCAGAACGAGGGAGTCCTTAGCCGTGTCGCAGTACCCGTGCCAGCAACAACCGGAGCTGTTCTTCGCCATCCATGGTCGGGCGCTCGACCTGGCCAAAGAGCTGTGCGCCGCCTGCCCGATCCGGGAAGCGTGCCTGTCCGAGGCGCTCCAGCGCGGCGAGCCGCACGGGGTGTGGGGCGGGCAGATCCTGATCGACGGAGCGATCGTCGCGACCAAGCGCGGGCCAGGTCGACCGCGCAAGGTGGCGGCCTGACGACACGCCGTCCGCCGGCTGACAGACTTCGGACCATGAAGTACGTGCTGCTCATCTGCGACAACGAGGTGGATCCACCCAGCCACGAGGAGCTGGCCGTCGACCCCGTCCATGATGAGTTCCAGAAGGCCCTGGACCGGCGAGGCACCTCCCTGGGCGGCGCCCGGCTCCGGCCGTCCTCACATGCGACCAGTGTCCGGGTCAGAGACGGCGAGGTCCTGGTCACCGACGGGCCGTTCGCCGAGACCAAGGACTTCGTCGGCGGCATCACGATCCTGGAGTGCGCCGACCTCGACGACGCGATCGAGATCGCGTCGAAGCATCCCTACGCGCGCCGGGGAGTCGTCGAGATCCGCCCGGTCTGGGAGTGACGACGCCCGAGAACGAAGTGCGAGCCGCCGTCGAGGCGGCCTACCGGGACGAGTGGGGGCAGCTGGTCGGGACCCTGATCGGCCTGACGGGGGACTGGGACCTGGCGGAGGAGTGCACCCAGGAGGCGTTCGCCGCCGCCCTGGCGACGTGGCCTCGCGACGGCGTACCGAACCGTCCTGGAGCCTGGCTCACCACCACAGCACGCAACCGTGCCACCGACCGGCTGCGGCGTGACGCGGCCGGTCGCGCGAAGCTGCGACAGCTCGCCGTGCTGGGACGGGAGCCGGACGAACCTCCTGTCGGGGAGATCCCCGACGAGCGGCTGCGCCTGATCTTCACGTGCTGTCACCCGGCGCTGCCGTTCGAGGCCAGGGTCGCGCTCACGCTGCGAACTCTCACTGGCCTGACCACTGCCGAGATCGCGCGGGCCTTCCTCGTGCCCGAGCCCACGATGGCGCAGCGGCTGGTGCGCGCCAAGCGCAAGATCACCGAGGCGGGGATCCCGTACCGCGTCCCGCCTGTCGAGGTGATGCCGCAGCGACTGGCCGCCGTCCTGGCGGTGCTCTACCTGATCTTCAACGAGGGCTACGACGAGCACGACGAACGCCGGGCGCTGACCGCCGAGGCCATCCACCTCACGCGCGTGCTCGCACGGCTGATGCCGCACGAACCCGAGCCCCGTGGCCTGTGGGCGCTGATGCTGCTGCACGAAGCCCGGCGCCCCACGCGCACCGACGACGGCGTGCTCGTCACGCTGGAGCACCAGGACCGGTCCAGGTGGGACCACGAGCTGATAGCGGACGGGGTGGCCGTGCTCGATCAGGCGCTGGGCATGCGGCGCAGTGGTCCCTATCAGGTCCAGGCGGCGATCGCGGCCTGTCACGCGACGGCGGCCGACGCGGCGAGCACGGACTGGCCGCAGATCGCGGTCCTCTACGCGGAGCTGGCACGCGTCGCGCCCTCGCCGGTGGTGGAGCTCAACCGGGCGGTGGCCGTCGCGATGGCGGACGGCATCCCGGCAGGCCTCGCGCTGGTCGACGAGCTGGCGGCGTCCGGGAGGTTGGACGGGTATCACCTGCTGCCCGCGACCAGGGCCGACCTGCTCCGCCGGGCAGGGCGCCTGGAAGAGGCCAGAACGGCGTACCAGCAGGCCCTGGAACTCGCGCGCACCGACGCCGACCGACGCTATCTCAGGGACCGGCTGCACCAGCTCTGACCTGCGAGAACTCGCCTTCCTAGGCGGTCCCGGCAGTTCGGCCAGAAGTTTCTTGCTCGGGATGTCGATCTCGAGCGCCCTCCTTCGTCGGTGGGACACACCGACCTATTGGAGGACTGACTCATGGCACGCATCAGCAACCCCAGGAGCATCACCAGCAACGGAACGGCGTCCGCCGCGCGAACGAAGCGACGCCTCGTGCTGACCCTGGCGTGTGCCGCCATGGCGATGGTGGGAATCGACACGGCCATCGTGAACGTCGCCGTTCCGTCGATCCAGCGCGACCTCGGCGTCAGTCCCAGCGCGTCGCAGTGGGTGGTGGTCGCCTACGGACTGGTCCTGGGCGGGTTCCTCCTGTTCGGCGGGAGGATGACCGACCACCTCGGACGCCGGCGCATCTTCGTCTCCGGTCTTGCCGTGTTCACGGCCGCGTCGTTCGTGGCCGGTGCCGCCCAGGGCGCCGGCCTGCTGATCGCGGCCCGGGCAGTGCAGGGATTCGGTGCCGCGCTCGTCGCCCCGGCGGCGCTGTCGCTGCTCGCCGTCACCTTCGAGGAAGGACGAGAGCGTGACCGGGCGCTCGGCATCTTCGGTGCCGTGGGCGGAGTGGCCGGCTCCGTGGGAGTCGTCGCCAGCGGCCTGTTGACCGCCGGTCCCGGCTGGCGCTGGGCGTTCTTCATCAACGTCCCCGTGGGGACCCTGGCCATCGTCGTCGCCCTCGCGTTCCTCTCCGCCGATCGGCCCAGTGACCGCGGCACGCGGCTCGACCTCAGCGGTGCCACGACCGTGACCGGTGGCCTGCTGCTGCTCGTCTACGCGCTGCATCACGCCGCCGCGCACGGTCTGGCTTCGGGCGCGACTCTGGCGCTGTTCGCAGCAGCGGCGTTCCTCCTCGCGGTCTTCGTGCGGATCGAGGCCCGGTCTGCCGCGCCGCTCGTGCCGGCGGCCATCCTGAGGAACCGCACGCTGGTTGCCGCGAACCTCGCTGCGTTCCTGGCCTACGCCGCCCTGTTCTCGTTCATATTCATCGGCTCGCTGCTGATGCAGGATGCTCTCGGCTACTCGCCGACGAAGACCGGCCTGGCCTGGCTGACCACCACCGCGACCGTGTTCCCGGCCGCCATCGTCGGTGCCCGGCTTGCTGCCCGGGTGCAGGTGCGGTGGTTGCTGATCACCGGCCTGTCGGCCGTCACGGTCGGGACGCTGTGGCTGACCAGGGTGCCCGCTGAGGGGAGCTACCTCGTCGACCTCCTGCCGGCGTTCCTGCTCGTCGGGGTCGGCTTCGGGCTGTGCGGCCCCGCGCTGCAGATCGGCGCGCTGTCCGGCGTCGCTCGGACCGAGACAGGTCTGGCGTCCGGCCTCGTGGAGACCATGCGAGAGGTCGGAGGCGCCGCAGGCGTTGCCGTTGTGTCCACCGTGCTCGTCTCCGGGTCCGGCCTCGGCGGTTTCCACACCGCCTTCGCGTTCATCGGCGTGCTGGCCGGCCTGGGCGTGCTGGTGGCCGCTGCCGGGTTTGCACGCGAGCCGCACGCGGCGAACACGTGCCACCCGCCGTGCGAACGCGAGCTCGTCGACGTCCCCGCCGCCTAGTGCGACGGGAATGTGAAACCAACACCAACCGAAGGAGTCACCATGTTCCACGAACCCGTCATGGCCGACCTGGCGCTGCGCCTCACCCGGCAGCATGTCCTCAGTGCCACACCCGACGCACCCGTCATCGAGAGTCGGAGCCGCCGTCGTCGGCCCAAGACGCGCAGGCTGCGCCGGGGCGAGGTCAGGGCCGGCGGTGGCCGAACGGCGCCAGCACCGGCGGCCGGGTCCCTGTCGTCATCAGCTCGGTGAGGGCCGCAGCCGTCCCGGGTGCGAGGGTCACCCCGAGCATCCCGTGGCCGGTGGCGACGTAGGCGTTGCCGAGGCCGGACACCTGGTCGACGAGCGGCAACCCGTCCGGCAGCATCGGCCGGCCGCCCACCCACGGGTCCCGGATCAGCCCCATCAGCTGGTCCGGTGACCCGAACCAGTCGCCGAGGTAGTGCCGGCTGGCCAGGGCGATGGCCTCGATCCGGCGCCAGTTCAACCGCAGGTTGTTGCCGGAGAACTCCATGGTCCCGGCGATCCGGGTCGCTTCCGCCAGCGGCGAGACTGCGACGTGCTTGTCAGCCAGCAGGATCGGGTGCCGCGGGGGTGTGGCCAGCTGGACCGAGAAGCTGTAGCCCTTGCCCGCCTCCAGCAGGACCCGCGAGCCCAGCAGGCCCAGCAGCCGACCCGACCACGCGCCGGCGGCGATCACCACGTCCGCGCAGGGCACCTCGTCGCGACCCGCGACGACGGCCCGGACCCGCCCGCCCTCGACCGGCAGGCGGGTCACGTCCGTGCGGTCCTGGATCGTGCCCCCGAGCGACTCCACCTGCTGACGCAGCGACGCGACCAGTGCGCTCGGGTCGACCAGCCCCTCGTCCTCGATGAGGTACGCCGCGCGCACGCCTTCGACCAGGGCGGGCTCGAGCCGCCGGGCCTCGATCGATCCGAGCGGCGCGTCCGGCACGGCGTACCGCCCCTGGGCGAGGTCGGCCGCCATGCGGAGCGTGCGCAGCGCCTCGCGCTCGTCGAGGAAGGCGTGCAGCAGACCGGGGGAGGAGCGGGACGTCTCGACGCCGTTCTTCTCCCACTCGTCGTAGACCTCGAAGGAACGATCCGCGAGCGTCCCGAGTGCGGCCGCACCGCGGACGAAGGCGGGCCGGGTGCAGTAGCGCCGGAACCGCCACAACCAGCGGACCAGGGAGCCCGACCACACCGGACGGACGTACAGCGGTGAGTCCGGACGCCCGGCAGAGCGCAGCGCGTCGCGGACCGAACCGGGCGAGGGCACCGGCACCGCCTGGCTCAACGTCACCCAGCCGGCGTTCCCGGCGGAGGCACCGGAGCCGATCGGCGCGCGGTCGACGACGTGCACCCGGCGACCCAGCAGTGCCAGCTCGTAGGCACAGGCGAGCCCGATGATGCCGCCGCCGATGACGACGGTGGTGTCCTCAGCCACGGTCGCTCGTCAAGCGACCCGGGTCGCGTCCAGGAACGCCCTGGTGCGCTCCTGCTGGGGGTTGTCGATCACCTGCTCGGGCGGGCCCTCCTCGACGATCCGGCCGGCATCGACGAACGAGACCCGGTCGGAGACGCGCCGGGCGAACGGCACCTCGTGCGTGACGATGACCATCGTCATGCCTCCTTCGGCGAGCTCGCGCATCACGGTCAGCACCTCGCGCGTGGACTCCGGGTCGAGCGCGGATGTCGGCTCGTCGAACAGCAGTGCGGTCGGGTTGAGGGCGAGCGCCCTCGCGATGGCGACGCGTTGCTGCTCACCGCCCGACATCTGCTCCGGGAACGCCAGCGCGCGGTGCGCCAGCCCGACCCGGCGGATCAGCCGGACCGCGGTCTCGACCGCCTGGTCCTCGGAGATCCCCGCCGCCTTGGTCTGCGCCAGGATCACGTTCTCGATCGCCGTCAGGTGCGGGAACAGGTTGAACCGCTGGAAGACCATGCCGACCTTCTGGCGCAGCCGGGCCAGGTCGCGGGCGGCCACGCGGGTCCCCGAGAACACCGTCTCGTCCCCGACCTGCACCTCGCCGGAGTCGGGCACCTCGAGCAGGTTGATGCAGCGCAGCAGCGTGCTCTTGCCGCCACCGCTCTGGCCGAGAATCGTCACGATCTCGCCGGCTGCGACGTTGAGGTCCACCTCATGGAGCACGACGTGGGCACCGAAGGACTTGCTCAGGTCCTTCACCGTGATCGACGAGCTCATGCCGCACCCCCGGGCGCGTCGAGCAGCACCTTCGCGCGGGCCAGACGTCGCCGACGGCCCGGGGTCAGGGCGACACCCGCCGCCACCTTCCGCTCGAGGAGCAGCAGGAGCTGCGACAGCGGGTAGCAAACGACGAAGTACAGCGCCGCGATGACGAGGTAGACCTCCATCGCGCGGAACGTCTCCGAGGCAATCAGCTGGGCCTGGCTCATCAGCTCTCCGGCGGCGATGGTCACCAGTAGCGAGGTCGACTTCAGCAGGTCGACCAGCATCGTCGAGGTCCCCGGCAGCGCCAGCCGCACCGCTTGGGGCAGCACCACCGTGCGGAAGGTCCGCATCCGGCTCATGCCGAGTGCCTGGGCGCCCTCCCGCTGTCCGGGATGTACGCCGCCGAGGGCGGATCGGAAGATCTCGGACAGGTAGGCGGCGTAGAAGATCACCAGGCTCAGCGCACCCGCCATCAACGCGTCCATCCGGACGCCCACCGAGGCGAGGCCGAAGTAGGTGAGGAAGATGATCGCCAGCAGCGGGATGTTCTTGAACAGCTCGGTGTAGACGGCCGCGGGCAGCCGGACCAGCCGCGAAGGATGCACCCGGAGCAGCGCCAGCGCGAGCCCGAGCAGCACGGCACCGACAAAGCCGAGCACGGTGTACGCGAGGGTGCGCAGCAGCGCATCGGCCAGGTCCGAGGTGTAGTCGCTCCACTGGACCTTCACGACGTCGACCCGGGTGCCGCCCAGTCCTTGGGCCGGTCCACGCCCTGCCGCGAGGTGGACATCTCCGGCGTCGGCACCAGGAACTGGTCCGGCTCGCCGCCGTACTTCTCGATCAGGGCCTGCAGCTCACCGTTGGCGTACATCTTGTCGATCTCCGCCGAGATCGCCGCCTCGAGCTTCGGCGCCTCCTTGGCGACGTAGAACGCCACCTGGTACGGCGCGAGGTAGGCCAGGTCGGGGCTGGCCGCGATCTCGTCGGCGCTCGGGGGAGTGAGGTACTGGGTCTCGAAGTCGAAGTCGGGCCGCTTGTCGAGGGCGTCGATGATGATCAGCGGGTCGAGGAACCCAACGTCGATCCGTCCCGAGTTGAGGTCGTTGAACACGCCGTTCGCGTCGGGATAGGCGTGCAGCTCCGCGCCAGGGATCGCCTTGATCGACTTCACCCACACGTAGCCGGTGACGGTGCCGAGATCCTTGCCCTCGAGGTCCTGCACGGTCTCGTAGGTCTCGCCGCCGTGCACCGCCATGGCGGGCGGCGAGTAGTACGCCGGGTCGGTGAACAGCCCTTCCTCCTGCCGCTCCTCAGACCAGGCGATGCCACCGATGGAGATGTCGACCCGGTGCGACTGGACGCCGCCGAGCATGCCGTTGAAGTCGGTGAGCTGCGGCTCGACCTCGAGCCCGAGGTTGTCCGCGGCCTTCTGGAGGATGTCGCTGTCGAGGCCGGTCAGCTTGCCGTCCTCGAGCGACGTGTACGGCGCGTACGGCTGGACGGCCACCTTGATCACGCCCGCATCGAGGGTGTCGAGCCCCTTGGCATCACCCGCGGCGCTGTCCTCGCCGCAGGCGCTGAGGGCCAGCCCAGACGTGGCGGCGAGCAGGGCGACGGAGACCCAGCCTCTGGCGTGGGATCGGATCATCGGGCACCTCCGGGTTGGGGACGTGGCCGTGAGTCTAGGAACGGCACCGCGGGACAGCATCGGTGCTGACGTACCAAAACACTGGCTGTTTCGGAGCAATATTCATACGCTTCGTACATGACCCAGCTGCCCGAGATGGTCGAGGGAGCGATCCTCACCCCGGCCCTGGCCCAGGAGATCGCGGGCGACACCAGCACGATCATCGGGCTGAACATCATCATCACCGACGCCGGCGGGATCGTGCTCGGCAGCGGGGACCGGACCCGGGTCGGCAGCTTCCATGAGGCCTCGCTGTCCGTCGTCGAGCACCGCCGCGAGGAGTCGCACGACGCGCAGGAGGCGGCCCGGTTGCAGGGCGTGCGGCCGGGCATGACGCTGCCGATCGTCCACCAGGACGTGGTCGTCGGGACGGTGGGCATCACCGGCTCGCCGGACCAGGTGCTGCGCTTCGGGCAGGTGGTGAAGCGGCAGACCGAGATCCTGCTCGGGGAGGCGGTGCTGGTCCGCACCCGGATGACGAGGGAGCGGGTGCTGGAGTCACTGCTGCGCGATCTCCTCACCTACGACCCGGACCAGCCCGCGGACGTCGCGACCCGGGCACGCGACTTCGGCCTCGACCTGCGGGTGCCCCGCAGGACTCTGGTCTTCGACCTGGACGCGGGGTCGGCCTCGACGCTCACCTCGCCGCTACGCGTACTCAGGGAGGCGTTCCGGCACCCGCAGGACGTGTCCGGGTCGCTGTCTCCGTCGCGCTTCGTCGTCCTGGAGCACACCAGCTCCCCGGGAGGCGGGGTCGACGTCGAGCCCCTGTCCGCGCTGTGCGATGACCTGGTGCGTGGCGCCGGCGGGGGGTGCGTCGTCGGCATCGGGGGGCCGGCGGACGACGAGGCCGGGATCAGCCGCTCGTACGCCGACGCACTGACCGCGCTGCGGCTCGGTCCGGTCGCCGGCCTGGTGTCGCCGTACAACATCGAGGCGCTGCGCGGACACGAAATGCTGTTGGCCGTCCCACCTCGCGCGCGCCAGCGGATCGCGGCGAGCACTCTGGGGGCGCTGCGCACCGACCGGGACTGGGAGACCGTCCGGACGACGGTCATCGAGTTCGTGGAGCACGGGTTCGCGCTGGTCGCTGCGGCGCGCGCGCTCCAGATCCACCGCAACACGCTCGTCTACCGGCTCGGGCGGATCTCCGAGCGCTCAGGAGTCGCGCAGGACGACCGACGCGGCTGGCTCGCTCTCTACCTGGCCTGTGTCGCCGACCTTCTGGACGCCGGCTGAACCCGGCTCACCGGACCCGGTCGTAGACCAGCGTCAATGTTCCGTGCTCGCCCGCCGCCTGACGGGCGAGCGTCCACTGCCCCGCGGGCAGGCCGTCGTCGAAGAGTCGCGGCCCGCCACCGAGGAAGACAGGTGCGACCACCAGCGCCAGCCGATCGACCAGGTCGGCCGCGAGCAGCGGCTTGATCACGCTCGCGCTGGAGAGCACCCAGACGTCACCGCCGTCGGACCTCTTGAGCTCCGCGACCGCGTCGGCGGCGGGCTCGTCGACGATCGTGGTGCGCTCCCACGGCGCCTCCCTGAGGCTCGAGGAGAAGACGACCTTTTCGGTGTCGACGAGCCACTTCGCGAAGCCCACGTCGCGCGGGTCGGCGCCTTCCATGTCGATCACGGTGGGCCAGAAGCCGAGGAACCCCTCGGCGTTGACCCGGCCCATCACGCCAGTGGTGGCCGGCTGCCAGAGGCTGGTCAGGTGGTCACGCGCTACGTCAGTGGTGGCGTACGGAACCACCCAGCTCATGTCGACCGGGTTGTCCGGCGCGGCATAGCGTCCGTCGAGGGAGAGGGCGAGGTTGGCGACGACCCTGCGGCCGCCATTCTGCTCGGTCACGTCATGCTCCTGTTTTCCGTGTTGGGGTCGTCGGTGCTCATGGGCTGGGCGGCGAGGGCCGCCGCGAGCTTGTCGAGGCTCTGGCCGAAGCCGAGCTCGATTCCGGCGATGAAGTCGGCGGAGTCGACGCTGCTGTCGGTGATGCGGAAGCGGACGTCGAGGTCGGTGCCGCTGGCGGTCGGCCGGAGGGCGAGGTCGATATGCGACGTGAAGGCGACGCCGCCGTCGGGCAGCATGGGGGAGGACCGATAGGCGAGGCGCTCGCCCGGCAACACGACATCGACGACTCCCGTGGCGCGCCCGACCACCACATCGGAGCCGTCGGCGTCCTCGACGTCGCGGTATTCCAGGACGATCCGCCCACCCGGTCTTGCCTCGAAGACGAGCTCAGAGATGCGGAGGTCGTCGGGCGTCCACCAGTCGGCGAGCAGGGACGGGTCAGTGAGGTGGCGCCAGACCATCTCGGGTGGGCCGGCAAGCGATCGGTGGAAGTCGAACGTGCGGCCGTCGGCCCAGCCGGCGTCCTCTGCGGCCAGCCGCTCCGCCTGGACGCTCAGCCCGTGGCGTTCGAAGGTCTCCTGCGCGCCACCTGGCCGGCCGGCCGTGTCGGCAAACCCGGTCAGTGCTGCGGCCAGCTCCCGCAGGGGAGCGGACTGCAGCGAGTAGATCCGACGCTGGCCGGATCGTTGTGAGGAGACGACTCCGGCGCGCTCCAGGGTCTGGAGGTGTTTGGTCGTCTGGGGTTGCCGCGCGCCGGCCAGCTGGGCGAGCACGCCGACCGGCCGGGGCCGCTCGGCGAGCAGACCCACGAGCCGCCAACGCACCGGATCGGCGAGCGCGGTGAGCAAAGCGTCCATGCGAATAGTATTCGTCGTCACGCATATTCGCGTCAAGGAATGTGCGAATCGGCGTACGGTCGGGCTCGTGGACGCGTAGTCACCGGCCCAGTGACGACATACTCCTGACCCTCACCAGACTGGAGAATCCCCGGCTCATGGCGACGATCGCCCGACCACGACAGGCGCTCCCTAGTGCCATTGCACGAACCCGCCTCATCGCGGTCCTGCGCGCGACTGCCAGCACCCACCTCGTCTCCGTAGCGGCTGCGCTGCGCGAAGGGGGGATCACCTGTATCGAGGTCACGTTGACGACGCCGCGGGCCCTCTCCGTGATCGAGGAGCTGCGCAGCACTCTCGGCGACTCCGCCGAGCTCGGGGCAGGCACCGTCATGACTGTCGCCGACCTTGAGGGCGCCTGCGCGGCCGGTGCCACCTACACGCTCTCGCCATGCGTGGATCGTGAGGTTCTCGACCGCGCCCACGAGCTCGGCACGCCTCACATCCCCGGTGCAGCCACGCCGACCGAGGTGGCCACGGCGTGGAAAGGAGGCGCGGCCGCGGTGAAGGTCTTCCCCGCATCCCAGCTCGGCGGTCCGCCCTTCGTCCGGGCACTGCGCGACCCCTTCCCCGAGATCACCCTCATTCCCACCGGCGGGGTCGCCGAGGCGCAGGTCGCGGACTACCTGCGTGCGGGCGCCGTTGCTGTCGGTATCGGGACTCCGTTGATGGGCGACGCGTTGACCGACGGCCCCGACCAGGAGTTCCGGAATCGCGTCGAGCGATTCGTCGGCGCGGTGCGTCAGCTCGAGCGGCAGCAATGAACGGCGACGACCACATTGACCTCGCCACGATGGGGGAGACCCTGGCGCTGCTGTCCCACGATGAGACGACTCCGCTCCGGCACGCCCGCGCGTTGAAGCTCGGGGTCGGCGGTTCGGAGTCCAACGTGGCGATCGGCGCCGCGCGACTGGGGATCGCGAGCTCATGGACGGGTCGCGTCGGCGACGACGAGCTCGGTCGACTGGTGCTCAGAGAGCTCCAGGCCGAAGGCGTCCGCACATTCGCGTCGCGGGACGCATCCAAGCCGACGGCCATCATGCTGAAGGCGTCCCGCACGAGTCACTCGACGCACGTGACCTACTACCGCACGGGCAGCGCCGGCTCGGCGCTCGGTCCGGACGACGTCAACGTCGAACTGCTGAGGAACGCCAAGGTCTTCCACACCAGCGCGATCACGCCTGCTCTGAGTCCCACGGCCAGCGACGCGGTTCGCAAGTCCGTCGAGATCTGCCGTGACTCTGAAACGCTGGTCTCGATCGATCTCAACTTCCGGCGGGCGCTGTGGTCGGAGCACGAGGCGCGCGAGGAGTTCCGATGGCTGGCATCCAAGGCCGACGTGGTCTTCGCCACGGCAGCGGAGGCGCGCATCGCCTGTTCAGGAACCGACGCCGGCACGTTGGCTCAGGAGCTGGCCTCCCTGGGCGGCGGCATGGCAGTCGTGAAGCAAGGAGACCGTGGAGCCGTCGCGTCAATCCATGGCCAGGAACATGCCGTGGACCCTGTCCCGGTGGTGGCCGTCGACTCCGTGGGCGCCGGCGATGCGTTCGCAGCAGGATTCCTGGCCGCCTTGATCCAGGGACATGAGCCAACAGAGAGTCTTCGATGGGCGGCACTGATGGGCGCCTGGGCCGTGACCACCGCGGGGGACTGGCAGGGACTTCCCAGTCTCGACGAACTCGAGTCGCTGTCAGACCGGTCGGTCGCCGACGACGTGGTGCGCTGAGCCAGGGGACGGTCTCGTGACCCGCCGCATCCTCGCCGCCGCCGTGGCCGTCGCGCTCGCGGCGGTCCTCGCCCCGGCCGCCAGCGCCGCCGCGCCCGCCCCGATCGGCCGCGACTACTACTACGCCTCCGCAACGGCGTACGCCGAGTACCGCGCGGCCGGTTTCCAGGCCACGCTCACGGTGCACAAGCCCAGGCAGATCCGGCGCGAGCGGCTCAACCACTCCCTGGGCCAGATCGCGGTCACCCAGACGTCCGACAGCTCCTACCTCGAGGCCGGCTGGACCCAGGAGCGCGGCAAGCCGCGGCTGTTTGTCTTCTGGCGGCCGGCGAACCGCAAGAAGACCTGCTACAACCTCGGCTGCGGCTTCCGGCTCAAGGGCCCGGGCAAGCGCCCAGGCAGCAAGGTCAAGCCCGGAAGCACCCTCACCGTGGGGTTCGAGCACGTGGGCAAGAAGTGGTGGTTCCTGGTCAACGGCAAGAAGTCGGGCTACTACCCGGACCGGCTCTGGAAGGGCCGGTTCACCAGCACCGACCTCGCCCAGGTCTTCGGCGAGGTCGTGGTCGACCGCGGCACCCAGCCCTGCACCGACATGGGCACGGGCCAGCTCCCGCAGACCGGCGCGGGCGCCCGGATCTACGACGCCACCTGGCTCGGCGGGCCGCCCTCGCTCACGCTCGTCACGACGCCGTCGCCGTACCCGAGCTTCTACGACATCGCGCTGACCGCCCCGAACGCCGTCGCGTACGGCGGACCCGGCGCCTGCTGAACGCCGGTGGCCGGCGCTGTGAGCGGGCGTCAGTCTGCTATCCCGGCGATCAGCCTCAGTGCTCTTAGCCCCTCAGGACTGCCAGGCCAGTGCCGGTCGAGCGCATCGGCCCCGGCCGTCTTGGTGATTGACCTCAGCGCCCAGATGACGATCACTGCATCGTCTGCGTAGCCCACCACAGGGATGAAGTCGGGCACGAGGTCGATCGGCATGACCAAGTAGCCGGTGAACAGCGCCATCCGCACCCGAACACCCCGCGGCAGGGTCGAGTCGGACGCGAGGCGGCGGAACAGTCGAACGACATCTGGAACCAGCCGCAGGATGTCCTTGAGTCGAGTCGGATCGTCCTGCTTCCTGCCCAGCCAGTACAGCGCCCCGATCAGCGCCAGCCAGAGCAGCAACAGGCCGCTCAGCACGCCTGCGAGCAACCCCCACCACACAGTCTCAGCGTTGCATGACTTGCGGGCCCCTTCCTGGCTTTGTCTGCCCCGCCTGCGAAATCGCCGATAAGCGACATTATGTCAATGATTACCGATTCGGGCACTCAACCCGCAGGCTCGGATCCACTCCCCGCGTCGTCCACAGGTGGCGTTCCGGCTCAGCCATGACTGTCGGTGGTCATGTCTAGCGTTGGTCGCATCATGTTGGTGGACGTGCAGCTCTCGGGGTCGCCGGTCGTCGTGGACGGTCTGGACGACAGCTTCGTGCTGGAGCTGATCAGTGAGTCCGATCAGCAGGCTCGCGAGGCCGACAGACGCAAGCTGCGGCTCGCGGTGCACTGGGCCGAGCGGCACGTCGTGTCCGACGCCCTGGACGCGGCGTACTGGTCCGAGGATGCCCCGAGCGATTTCGAGGAGACCATCGGTGGGGCGGGCACCCCGCTGATCGCTGCCGGCTGCGTGGAGCCGTTGGCGGCAAGCCTCGGCGTCTCCTCGCGGACCGCCATCCAGCTCATGTCGGACGGCCTCGACCTCCGATACCGACTCCCCCAGGTCGATGCCGGCGTGGAGGGGCTCCGGATCGCGCCCTGGCGAGCGCGGCGGATCGCCAAGCTCACCCATGGCTTGTCCCAGGAGGCAGCGGCCTACGTCGATGCGCAGCTCGCGCCGGTCGCGGACTCGTGCGGCGTGGTCCGGATCGAGCGACTGGTCACCGAGGCAACCGCGATGTTCAACCCCGCCGAGCGGGCGCAAGCGGAGGACGAGGCGAAGGCGGCCTGGGGTTTGCGGCTGGACCACTTCTCTGGCCAGACCTGGGCCGGCACCTCCAAGCTGGAGATCATCGGCGACACCCCGACCCTGACCCGCTTCTACGACCTGGCTTGTGCCAAAGCGCACGACCAGCTCGACCCGGACAAACCAGCGGACGTCCAGCCGTCACTCGAGCATCGCAAGGTGGCCGCGCTCGGGATCATCGCCGACGGCGCCGGCGCCACCACCCGGACCAAGCTCTACCTGCACCTCGACGCAGCCGACCTCGCCGACCTGCCCGAGCCGCTGCGGCTCGGCCAGGTCGAGAAACTCGGACCGCTCACCACCGCCACGATCCGGGACTGGCTCGGGACCAGCAGGTTCAGTCTGCAGCCGGTGCTCGACCTCGCCCGGACCGACGCCGTCGACCAGCACGACCCGCCCGCGTGGATGCGCGAGCTCGTGATCCTGCGCGACCGCACCTGCGTCCACCCCAACTGCAACAAGGACTCACGCGACTGCGACCTCGACCACATCGAGGCATTCGTGGAGATGGACGACGGCGGCCCACCCGGCCAGACCCGGCCCGACAACCTCGCCCCACTCTGCCGGCGACATCACCGGGCCAAGACCCACCACGGCTGGACCTACCAGCGAAACCCGGACGGCACCTACACCTGGACCAGCCCGCACGGCCACCGCTACACCGTCGACCCACGCGGGATCGTCATCCGGCACTGAGTCTTCGGCGATCCCGACGTGATGGCTGGCGGAATGTTCCATCTGCCGCTGCGCGGACGGGACGCCTATCTTCTGGCCATGACGGTGCTCGGGATGGACACGGTGGCGGGACTGGCCACCGGTGACCAGCTCGAGAACGGCTCGCGCGAGATCACCGCGCTGGCGTCGCGGCTCGAGGGGTTGCTGCACGCGTTCGACTGGACCGGCCCCGACGCGGAGCGGGTGCGGGACTCGTGGAGCACGACCGAGCGGCCGATGCTGGACCGCGCCAGCCAGTTCGTGGCGGCGCTGGCGGCCCTGATCCGGCAGGAGGCGCAGGCGCAGGACGCGGCGTCCGACGAGACGAGTGGCGCCGCCGCCGCGCCGGCGGCGCTCACGGTTGCCGCCGCCGATCCGCGGGCCGCGCGGATCGACGCGCTGGTGCGACGGGCGGAGGCGTTTGGACTGCGGGGCGAGGCGCTCCAGCGGTACGCCGACCGGCTCGGCCAGCTGTCGCCCGAGCAGCTCGCCGCGCTCGACCCGGCGAGCTTCCGTGGCGCCGACGCGGTCCAGCCGGATGGGACGACCTGCGGGTCGTCCAGCCTGGTGATGTCGCGGATGGTCAACAACCCGGCGTACGCGATGTCCGTCCTCACCGGCTACGACCCGGTCACCGGACAGACCACGGGCGGCACGCCGCGCGACCGGTTCGCCGCCGAGTCGCTGGCCATGCACGAGCGGACCAACGCGTGGCACGACCGCGACGGCAACTTCAACCCGGCCTGGCCGATGGGGCTCGGCACCCACCCCGACGACGTCGCGCGCGAGATGTCGGCCGACGGTGGTTCCGGGGTGCCGGGCACGACGTACGAGGTCGACTTCGTGCGGCTCGACGACCGCGGCGCCAGCTTCGACACGATGTCGTCGGCCGCGCAGGAGGGACACACTGTCCCGGTCTTCGTGGGGAGCCCCGGAATGCCACGGCATGTCGTGCTGGTGACCGGCGCCGAGTCCGGCGCGCTGACCTTCTACGAGCCGGGCGAGGGCCGGACCGTGACCGTCACCCGCGAGCAGTGGCTGAACGACCGCAGCCAGCTCGGTGGCTGGGACAAGCCCTGGGCGATCGTGGTCCCCCGCCGCTGACGCGGTGTCGTATTGGGGCGGATCTGTTCGTGGCACGGGTGAGGGGCAGCCCACGAGGGCGCCCTGACACCAGAGGAGATGATCCCAGAATGCACTACTTGCTTTCCGTCATCGACGACAAGACCGGCTCGAGCACCCCCAACGAGGATGCTGCGATCGACGCGTTCAACGAAGGGCTCGTGGCCGCGGGCCACTGGGTCTTCGCCGGCGGCCTCGGGTCGCCCACCACGGCCACCGTCATCGACAATCGGGGTGCGGAGGCGATGTTCACCGACGGGCCCTTCGTGGAGACGAAGGAATGGCTTGCCGGCTTCTGGGTCATCGAGGCCGACGACCTCGACGTGGCCCTCAAGCTCGCCGCCGAGGGGTCGAAGGCCTGCAATCGGAGGGTCGAGGTGCGGCCCTTCCTCGGCATCGCCTAGGCCCTAGCCGCCGAAGCCGATCTCGTTGCCCTCGGGATCGCGGTAGGTCACTTTCCGCACGCCGTTGTCGTAGGTCTCGTCGAGATGCGGCTCGAGGCCGCGCTCGGTGATCGCCGCGACGCGTTCGGCGAGGTCGTCGACGAACAGCGTCACCAGCGCGTGGCCGGCGTGCTCGGGGCGGTCCTGGATGTAGACGGACCGCCCGGGCGCGACCTCCCAGACCGCCTCCTCGTCGTTCGGGTGGAACGACGGCGGCTGTCCGAACAGGCGCGCGTACCAGTCCTGGGCCGCCGGGTAGTCGGCCACCGAGATCCCGGCGAACAGGGCCGGGAGATCCATCGTCTCCTCCTGTACGACGTCAGCCAGCCGGTCCAGGGAAGCCATCAGGTTGTCGGGCTGCCAGGAGCGGGCGCGCGCGAACCGGCTCTCGTCGGTGAGCTGCGTCCAGTCGTAGGTGTGGGTCACCTTCGTGCCGCCGTCGTCGCGCGGCTCGAGCTCCCACCGCCACAGGTGCCCGAACGGCGCAGCACCGGGCTCGGCTGGACGCCACGCGATCCGGCGGCCCTCCTCGAACTCGACGACGTGGTTCTCCCGCACCATGCCCTTGGTCAGCGTCATCGTGAACACGTCTCCGACCGCCAGCACCCGCTGGCCCGGCTCGGCCGAGCCCAGGTTGTCGTTGCCGTCCCAGGACGGCTGCCTCGATGGGTCGGCGATCAGCTCGAAGACCGCTTCGGCGGGGGCCTCGATCAGGCGGCTGGCGCTGACAACTCGTTGCTCGTCACTCACGACCCGACCGTACCCAGTGTCCCGAGATCGCCGACCGTGCGAGGCTGGAGCGATGAGCGAGCTGCAGGTCACCATCGTCCTCTACGAACGCATGACGGCCCTCGACGTGGTCGGTCCGATGGACGTGCTGAGGTTCCTCCCCGGCGCCCGGGTCGAGCTGGTGTCGGAGCGCCCCGGTCCGGTTCGCACCGACAGCGGGGTGCTGGAGCTGGTCGCGACGACCAGCTACGACGACAGCGCCCCGCCCGACGTGGTCGTCGTGCCCGGCGGTCCCGGGACAGCGGAGGCCCTTGGCAGTCCTCTAATCCCCTGGCTGCAGCGGGTGCACCCCGGCACGACGTGGACGACGTCGGTCTGCTCTGGCTCGATGCTGCTTGCGCATGCGGGACTGCTGCACGGAGCCCCCGCCGCCTCGCACTTCGGGGTGCTCGACCTGCTCCCCCAGCTCGGCGCGACACCCTCCGACGAGCGAGTGGTCATCAACGAGGAGCACCACGTAATGACCGCGGCGGGCGTCTCGTCCGGCATCGACATGGCGCTCGTGCTCGCAGAGCGGCTCTCGGACAAGACCACCGCGCAGGCGATCCAGCTGGTGATCGAGTACGACCCGCAACCTCCGCACGACATGGGTGCTCTCGCCAAGGCCAGCCCTGACGTCGTACACCGGGCCGTCGAGCTGGGCCGCCCGTCCGGCGCGATCGGCGAGTGGTGGGAGCCGCCCGTCTGACGGAGGATCGCTTAGAACGGCGGCGGACCCAGGATCTCGATGCCGCCGTTGAGCCGGCCGCTCTCCGCGATGCGACCGAAGTCGGTCTCGCGGACCGAGCCCTCGAGCGGCTCGCTGGCGCCGCGGTAGAACGGCTCGCAGGCGGTCGACGGCTGGATCGCCAGGACCCGGGCCCCGTCGCTGACGACCTTGAACGCGTGGGCCATGCCCGCAGGCACCAGGACGAAGTCATCCTGTCCGAGGGCGATGTCCTCGCCGTCGATGTGGTAGATCAGCTCCCCCGCGAGCACCCAGAGTGACTCCGGGATCGGGTGCGTGTGCAACGGAGTCACCTTGCCCGCATCCATGGTGACCTCGACGACGCTCAGTCCCCCGCCACTGTCCGCTTCGCTCACTTTCCACGTCCAGACGCCGCCACCGAAGAACCAGCACTGCTCTCCTTCGCCGGCGTGCCGGACCACTGCCGCCCTGGTCGTATCGACACTGCTCATGCCTGCCACCCGCTCTCTCTCATTCATGGGACTGGCGTCCCATCATGAAACTGTCATACCATGAGCGCCATGTCAAGGGACTACGTCGAGGCGGGGCGCACCAAGCAGAAGCAGCGCACCCGCGACCAGCTGGTGGCGGCCGCGTGGCAGCTGATGGAGGGCGGAGACACCCCGCGCGTCGAGGAGGCGGCCGAAGCGGCCGGCATCTCCCGCACCACCGCCTACCGCTACTTCGCGTCGCAGGCGGAGCTGCTGGCCGCGGCGTTCCCGGAGACGGCCCGCGCGTCGATGCTCCCGGACCCGGCGCCCGCGGAGCCCCTCGATCGAGTCGCTGCCGTCGCCGCAGTCGTGGTCGACCGCATAGCGGAGACCGAGCACCTCCAACGGACGATGCTCCGACTCTCGCTCGGCGACGCACCGCATGACCTCCCCCTCCGTCAGGGGCGGGTGATCCCGTGGTTCGAGGAGGCACTCGAACCCCTCCGCGAGCAGCTCGGCGGCGACACCGTCCATCGGCTGGCGGTCGCGCTGCGCAGCGTCTGCGGCATCGAGACCCGGGTGTGGCTGACCGACATCGCCGGCCTCGACACGGAAGCCGTTCGGGGTCTCCAGCTGTGGATGACTGACGCCGTGGTGCATAGGGCACTGGAGGTCCCTCCGCCGGCGAGTTAGCGTGGGGCGATCCACGGGGGAACTCGGCCATGTGGAGGGGGATTTCAGATGTCGATCGAACGTCGCACGGTTCTCAAGGGCGGTGCCGCCACCACGCTCGCGGCGGTCGCCGGAGGTCCCTTCCAGGGCCTCTTGGGATCGCCGGCTTCTGCTGCTGAACGCGGCGCACCATTCCGCGTCCTGGGTCCGATCCCTGACCAACGCGACGGGAAGGTGCGGCTGCATCTTCCGAAGGGCTTCTCGTACCGGTCCTTCCATGACACGGAGACCCCCGTGACCCTCGACGACGGCACCCTGCTGCCCGGACGCCACGACGGCATGGGCGCCTTCCGAGGGCCCCACGGCAACGTCGTGCTCGTCCGGAACC